>CAVXBR010000001.1:0-36972 GCA_963760035.1 uncultured Microcaldota archaeon
TCCCGCTCGTGCCATCGGGCCAATGATCGCCGCAATGTCGTTCTCGAACTGGTACGTCTACTGGATAGGGCCGATAATAGGCGGCATAGTTGCAGCAGTGGTATACACCTATTGCATAAGGCAAAGATAGGCGTTTTCAGTACTTGTCCCTCAATAACCATGGATAGCTAGGGCCATCGGGGTTATCGAAATCCTTATATATTTTCCCAAAAGAGAAGCTGGGGTTAGAGATGCCGGTGCAAACTATTAGTAGCTTCCATCAGGCGAAGCTGCAAAATATGGACGTCTATCACGGAGGTAGCACGCTAACAAAGCACCCCAATTTCAAGGCTGCAGCAAAGGCGGCAGCTGGGAGACTTGAGGACTTGCTCCCAAAGAAAAGGTCGCCCATAGAGGAAAGACCCCGCGACTACGTGTTATTTCTAAGTATCGGGATTGCCGAACTTCTCAGGTTGTCAAATAAGGAAATGCAGTTCGGTGTAATACTTAATGCGGCAATAACCAAACTGGATGATGTAAGATGCGGTGAGGAAAAGGGCTGGTTCGAAAAAAGGTGGCAGACAAAATGGAAGGCTGCCAAGGCAGGGTTGGTGCATATGAACTTAGTATTCGACCTGATAGACCGTTTATGTTGAACAGAGGGACATTGCCGCCACCGCGAACGTCAAGTCGGAGTTCAGAGAACCCGCGGCCGCAAAGGCTACGGTTACAGGAGCGCAGGCGACCTACTGAAAAGCCGAATTCGGGGATGTTTTAAAGGATTCAAGTCGGGCTGTTGAGAAGAAAACGCAAGACTTCCGAAGCCACTCGGGATAGGAAATGTTATGCCTGGTAGCGATATAGGAAAAGCGGAAAGTGCCCTCATTTTCCTCAATCTCAAGGAAGTTCGTTTCGCGCATTCTGCATGATGGCGTTATAGTTTAACATCCATCTCGGAGGCGTAGAGGCTGATTACCTCGTCGGTAAGCCTGTTGAGGATGGCCAGTTCGGGAAGTTCCCTCTCTTTTTTTTGTGATCTTTGGAATACGTTCAGAGCCTTGCATTGGCGGAGCAGTTCGAGTGAGTAGTCCATTGCGGCCTGCTGGTATAGGCTGTCGCGCTTTAGGTGGACGGCTGTGTACGGAGGGGTACTTTTTGAGCGCAAAATCAACAAGGGCAGCGACCCTTTGGTCAGGCTGGGATATGAATGCGTTAAGGTCATCGCCAGGAAAGAGCCAGATCTTTGTACCTTCATGGTTTTCCCTCTCTTGGGCCTGATAGAGCTTTAGGAGAGGCGACGGTATGGTCAAAAACGGCAGGATGTCCTTAAGGGAGAGGTTTATCCCGCCGTGCCTGCTGTTGTCATCCAGCTCGATCCCCCTGGCTTTTCCCTCGTTATCAATTTTACTAGCTCAA
Organism: uncultured Microcaldota archaeon; assembly: GCA_963760035.1. Classification (GTDB taxonomy): domain Archaea; phylum Micrarchaeota; class Micrarchaeia; order Micrarchaeales; family Micrarchaeaceae; genus JAJYUY01. Next base: position 1,396 of record CAVXBR010000001.1, read on the forward strand.
AACCGGCCCTCGCCCTAAATGGACGCTCCAGGTGGCTTAGGATTTTGTGCTTTCCATCTCCTTTGGGAGCTGGGCCTCAAGCGCCCTGATACGGCCCATGGAAGAACTAGCGTTCTCGCTCTTTCCTCTGTTGTCCGTTGGGCGTTCTAATGTTAAACCTGACGGCAAAATATCACTTTAGGGAATTGGGCGTTGCTGATATTTATAAGTTTGCAGGATTGAAGGGGTTTATTTGTTAGGTGTGATTTGATCCGGGAACTCTTGTAAAGTTTCGGGTTCAATGAGCTTTTTTATCCTTACAACCTTTGCCTTCATTCTATTCTCGCTGAGCCAGAGCCTCACTTTTGGGAGATCGACCCTCTGGTCATAGCCAAATACAATCACATCTGGCCTGTGCTGTTTTATTATCTTGTACATATCGTCTGACTTCCTCAGTCGGTTTCCCACAATTGCCTTGTCGACCATTTTGAGCGACCCGACGAGGTGCGCCCTCTCTTTCTGGCCGAAGAGAGGGTGTTTTCCTTTTATCGCCTTGATGCTAGAGTCCCTTGCAACCACGACAATGAGATAGCTGCCGAGCTTTGATGCCCTAGTTAGGTAGTGCACGTGACCCGGGTGTAGGAAGTCGAAGGAGCCGAATGCCATAACTTTTTTGTTCATAGGATCGCCGTCATCTTTTGTAGAAGGATGGGTTCTCAATCTGTATCAGTGCCATCTGGATCGCCTGCTTGGTATACTCCTTCCTGCTGACCCTGCCCTTTGTCAGCACGCCGATGGCCCCTTCCAATGAGCCTACATTCTTGTGCTCGGTGAGGCCGGCCTTGAAGGATGCCTCGCTGGCATCGAGGCCCTGTTCGTGTATAAGCCGGGTGATCTCAAAGGGGAACTCAAAGGCGCAGGAGAGACCCAGATAGGACTCCTTCCCATCATAGATTATACAGGCGCAGAAGTCCATGTAGCCGCTCTTCGCCTGAGGGACGTGCATAAGGCCGGACTCTATGCCAATGCTGTAGGCGCAGTCCGCGAAGGCTGCCTTTGCCCTGTTGGTGGCACCGGTTATCGTCTCCTCCATCGACTTCGGCTGCGGCGAAACTCCTGACTGCGCCTCATGTGTGGTTATCTCGGCTCCAGCAAGAAAGTCGTAGGCCGCTATTGTCTCCTTGAGGGCGGCGATCTTCGTGGGATTCTTTGAGCCAATGTTTATTCTCATCTTATCACAATCTGTCTGGGCTACCTGAATTTGTGGGCATGGGTCTGGAGGTCTATCCTTCCCCCTACTATTTTGACTCCTTCCCTTTTTAGCATTTTCATTTTGAGGGACCTGCCCCTATTATAGTTGCCAACCCTGCCGTCCGAGAGCACCACCCTATGACAGGGTATATCGTGATTCCTGTTCTTCCGCATTGCGCTCCCGACAGACCTGTAGGCCTTTGACCCGAGAGCTCTTGCTATTGAACCATAGGTGGTGACCCTGCCTCTCGGCACTGATTTTAGTAGGCGGTAGCAGCGCATCTCAAATGAGGTTAGGTTTTGGTCCGTCTAATCATCCCAACTCCTTTATCAGGCTTGTGCGCCCTAGATCGAACCAGTACTTTGTCTCTTTGGTGTCGTTGCCATTGATGTACCGTTCCTGGTGCGAGCCCATGAACTCCATAGCAATGCCAGCGAGCGTATATTGGTAGAGGCTGTATTTTTCTTCGCTGGAGAGAGGGTTGTACCTGTTGTACATCGATGCGACCAAATCGCACCTCTTGCGCAGCGCCATGGCACTTGACTTGTCGTAGATGAGGTTTGCGGTGATGACTGCCAGCTCCTGGATTCGGGGGTACCAGTTTGATACCGAGAAGTCCAGGATGTAAAGTTCGCCATTGTCGGCCTTTATGACATTCGCCTTGGTAAAATCGCCATGGACAAAACAGTGGGGCAGCAAATCGACAGCTATGGTGGCGTATTCGGCGATCGCCGTTTCGACGAGTTTTTTGTCATCGGGCTCGATAAATCGGCTCACGCGCCTGTACATCTCCGTAATGTTGGGAATCGCCCACGAATCAAAGATGTATTGAGGATGATAATCTATCCTGTTGATTATTGCTGCCTGTTCGATAGCCTTTTCCAGCTCAGCGGTATTTGGTGCGCGGTCCAGTTCAAGGAATGTCTTCCCATCGATGAAGTTCATCAGAACCATTGACAGTCCGTCTGCTTCCTTGTCACTGTAGACGAAGTCGCCTTTAGCAGTTTTTATGACTTCGGGATGGTTGACTCCAGCTGCAGTGACCCTCTCCATGGTCTTTGTATAGCGTGAGATGTCCCCCGGCGTGCGCGTCCTTGAGAAGATCTTGGCCATGTATTTAGATGATTCAGTCTCGACAAAAACGTTGCAGTCCTCGTAGCCGATCTCTATTATCGAGAACTTGCTTATCTTTCCGATTTCGTAGGCCACTGACAGCCGGTCAATCACCGGGTTAAGGCTACCCGTATAGCTGAGCCTGTCGGTGGGCCTCTGCTTTTCCATAAGTATAATTTGCAAGTGAATATCTAAAAAAAGGCCAGTTTAGCGTGCTGCTATGCCTCCCGGAACCTCCCCTCGTTGTTTCCAGTGACCACCACAACTACCTTCTTTCCCCCGAATCGCGCTTTGTCGTTTCCGTAACTCTTCAGGAAGCCGGCAAAACCCGTTCCGCCGCCCAGCTCCGCATAAACGCCCAGCTTTTCAAGCTCCATTACTGCGTCAGCTATCTCCTTTTCTTTTACGGGGACGCCAAACCCCTTTGTGGACCTTATCGCTGTCAGCGCCTCGAATCCGAAGGTTGGGTAACCGACAGCTATGGCATCTGCCGCTGTGCGGGGCTTTACGTAGCCGATCTTCTTGCCGTCGATTGATGCCCTCACCAGCGGGTCGCATCGCTCTGACTGTACCGCGACAAGCCGTGGAATACGACCGATTAACCCCGCCTTCTTGAACTCCTTTAGGCCCTTATACACTCCGGAGAACAGTGTGGCATTGCCCACAGGCATGAAGATGAAGTCGGGCGCGTTGCCAAGCTGCTCCACGATCTCGTAGCCAACCGTCTTCTGGCCCTCCTTCCTGAAGTGATAGTCGCCGCAGACAAATGCCCCGGTCTTCCTTGCGAAGCGCTCGGCGCTGTTGAGCGCGCTGTTGAAGTCGCCCTTTACCATTACTATCCTTGCCCCCTGGGCCCTTATCTTGGATATCTTCTTCGGGTTGGCGCCGCTGCTGATGAATATGGTGCAGTTGATGCCCACCTTTTTGGCGTAGTGCGCGACCGAGAGTCCCATGTTACCAGTGGAGGCGCAGCAGACGCTCCTCTTTCCCAGCTCTAGTGCCTTAGAGATCTCCACAGCCGAACCCCTGTCCTTGAAGGTCTTTGTGGGATTTTCAGTCTCCAGCTTTAGGAAGAGCGCGGCCCCGGCGAAGCTGGCCTTTTTCAGCCGCGTGCCACCTTCCCCGAGGCTCGGGCTTATGGCCCAGATGGGCAGAAAGTCGATATACCTGCTCATTGGGCTTCCCTTCTTTGCCCTTCTCAGCCTTGGCTTTGCGCCTTTTCCGTATTCAACCTCCAGTATTGAGCCGCATCTGCCGCACCTGAACGCCGAATCTGGCTCATTGTTGCCGCACTTGGTGCAGACGAGGCTGTATTCCATGTGGAGCTCTGTAAGACGGAGTTAATATATATTTCCATCAGCCGAATATTTGTGTAGATTTATATGCAGCAGACAGTACAAAAGCCGACGACTCTTGCGATAAGAGGCGTGAACATCCAGGGGCAGAGGTCAATCCTAGCCATGGCTACGACCTTGGAGAGCATGAGGTGGTTCGGCCCGGCGGTCCTTGATGCAAAGACCTGCCGGCTCTCTACAGGGGCTACAGTCAACGAAGCCAAAGGGAATGCGAAGATGGAGTTCTACAGGTCTGTTCCTGGGAAGATGCATAACCTGATGCCGGAAGCGGAGCGCGGGATAGCTGCCGCAAAGGTGTCATTGCTCAGGAGGGGGGTGGTTGACCAGGGGCAGATGGAGGCCGTGGTAGATTGGATAGGCGAGGCGGCTGAGAATGCCGTGCGCGCAGCCGCTCCGATTGTAGGCGAACCCGCCCTGGTTTTCGAGTCCATAGCAAAATCAGCCGGGAGGGACGCAAGACTGGCAGCCAACATGTTCACAGTGAAATATGACGTGATGTACAGCAGAAAGGACTATTATGAGCACTACGCCCGCCTAAAATGGGCAGTGTGGAGCGGCGGCAGCTTCATAGTGGAGGAGGACAGCTACCTCACGGACAACAGGCTCAGCTGCCTGCTCTTCGCCTGCAGGAGGGAAGGGCCGGAGATATGGACCAGGAGGCCACGGGTGCAGATACCTGCTGCCCCCATGGCTCAGCAGCTTAGGATTGGTTAGCCGGGGTTTGAAATGGTGGGCAACCTTCTAACCTGAGTTTAAAGAGTTTTCCATTTAATATTATTATATCACTATCGTGGTTGGATGGCACGTAAACGGTCATTATGGAAAAGGCTTTCGGCAGGAACCTGGGCTGGTGCCTGGACAGGCGCATGCTTCGGCATCGCATCTACAATCCTGGTCCTAGACTTCGGTGCTAAGATATTCACCCCTACGCTTTCGGTGGTGGCCATTTCTGCATTGGCCCTGGACACCATACTGCTGATAGGAGGTGTGGTTGGGTTTGCCGTTCTCAGCGTTGCAAAACCGAAAAAAAGGAGACGCAGGTAGTTATTGTTTTTCAAAGCCTGCTCTGAGGACAACTACTTTCTTAGGTACGTCTGAACGTAGAATACATTAGTGCTTTCTGTGACCGAAGGATCCCTACGGTTGCAGTAGGTAAAGAATGCCTCGTATTGGCCCAGATACTCGCGCACGAGTTTCAAGCCGAGTCGACCTGCAAGTCTCCTCATCTCTTTTCCGCGCACATAGTCTGATGGAATATGGGAGTGCCCTACATATTTCATCTGCCACTCCTGGGACAGGCGCATCCAATGCGCGTATTTCCTGGGATGGTCGTAGATCTTCGGATTATACTCAGAATCGGCAACTATCATGACGCCATTGCGGCGTATTGAGGTTACCAGCTCCGCCATTGCTGCATTAAACTGCGGTTTGCCTCTGAGCGACATCGCGATCTCATGGGCTGCTCGGGTCATCAAGATAAAATCAACCGGTTTTTCATTCCTGAGATCTTTGAGCAGCTCTGACATACCGCCATGAACCGGCACATACCTTAATGGGCTTTTCTCCCTTTTCAACAGCTTTGCCAACTTAAGCCCGTCAAAATGCGTATTGGAAGGCTCGTAGCCTACCAGAGTAGCGTTAATCCCAGAATCCGCAAGAAGCCATGCACCAATACCCGGCCCTGCCCCGATATCGATTCCTCTTAAGGGGAGGCCGTTCCGATTGGGTAGCCCCGCAACAACCGCGGCTTGGACATGGCCATAAAAGTCCATCGAGTTATTAACAAAGCTGGCCCAGTACTTTCCTCCAGCAAAACGGTTGAAGATCCCTGTTCTTCGGTGGTCGCTCGGTTTTGTTTTTAAGCTCATAATATGCACCAAGCCGTTAACATAACCGCTTTCCAAATATATCAAGCTTTAGGGCTGGCATTGATATTATACAAATGAATAAAAGCTTATTTGGTGGATGTATAGGCGTGAGATGGTGACCAAGAGGCAAGTCGCGCACAAAAGGGAGATACGAAAGCTGGTATCGGGGAGACTTATAGACAGGAGAATCAAGAAGTCAGGCGACTGGCGTGGAGAGCGGCTTTCCCGCCTCCGCGTTTTGGTGAAGGAGGCCGACCCTGGGATCGTCGAAGAGGTAAAGTGGATAAAGCCCACCAATCCGCTCGGGACCGTAACCTGGTCTCACGGAGGGTTGATCTGCACCGGCGAGACCTACAAGAGTCACGTAAAGATGACATTCCCAAGGGGCGCCTCGCTAGAGGACCCATCGGGTCTCTTCAACTCCAGCCTCGATGCCAAAGTGTGGCGCGCCATCGACTTCCATGAAGGCGACAAGATTAATGAGAATGCCTTGAAAACCCTTATTCGCGCCGCCGTGGCCATGAACACGTCCTCGGCCTCAGATGGCTGAAGGAGTTCTGCCTCGAGCAATGAGTACATTTGCACAATTTTGCTTTTGAATTGGATAAAAATTAGAGTTTAAATGATTGGGGGTAACGTTATGGTGGAGAACAGGTTAATGATACAGTCTTCAATTGGTAAGCTCGATTCGGTGATAAACTATCCCGAAAACAAAACGGATAGGTTAGCAGTCCTGTGTCCGGGGTATCTGGATTCCAAAGATTATTCTGGTTTAGCTGATTTGGCTAATAGGTTAGCTGGAGAGGGTTACACTGTGGTAAGATTCGACCCGACTGGGATTTGGGGAAGCGAGGGAGACATTTCACGATATACCACGACACAGTACCTTAGGGACATTAGATCGGTTATTGACTACATGCTTAAGGAGGGTAACTTCAAGCACATTCTGGTTGGAGGACACAGTAGGGGCGGGCAGATGGCGCTCTTATATGCCGCTCGCGATCAAAGAATTTCTGCGGTATTGGGGATAATGCCATCATCTAATCTATCCAAAAAAGAAGAAAGAGGAGATCAGCGCATTAACGATTGGAAGAATACGGGATTTAGTATCTCCACTAGAGATCTTCCGGATAACAGAGAAATTAAAAGGACGTTTAAAGTGCCAATTACTCATTTAGATGACCTGAGAAAATATGACGTTCTAAAAGAGGTAAAAAAGATTCGAGTTCTAATAGTTTTGATTGCTGGAGAATTGGATGTTAGCTGCCCGCCAGATACCATAAAAGAGATTTTTGTTTATGCAAATGAGCCTAAAAAGTTCTTAGTAATACCAAAAATCGGTCATAATTATAGACTAAACGAAAAAGAAGTTGAATTGGTCGACAAAGAGATTCTAAAATTGTTAAAAGAGTCTGTGTAGTACTGTTTTTTGTCGTCGAAAATGGTGCTCCCAACGGACTTCCGACGTAAATTTGGGTGTAGACAGTAATCCGCATGTATCCATGGAGTACCACATGGTACACTATTGATCTTTATGTATCACAGAGAGCCATAAAGTATATTGTCGTATCCGCAGATTCGACTTTTATGGGCTAGTATTAGTGTCATATAATCATCGGTATTAACCATTGGCAGGTTATAACACAAAGGTTTAAATATTATATATACTATAATGTTATAGTAAAATTGATATAGGTTATCGGATGAACAAAGAGGAGACTAGGATATTGAGCTACCTTTCGGACAATTTGGGCAGTGGAGGGAATATACGGGAAATGTCGGAAGGCATAAGCAGAAACTATGGTCCGGCTTATTATTCAAACATTTATAATACACTAACTAAACTCAAAAAATTAGGCATTATAGAGATTGAAACGGAGGGGAAGAGCAAGCTGATAAAACTTGACATGAAGAATCCGTTTTCTAGGTATTATATATCGGAAATAGAAAACCATAAGGCCCAGAAGATAAGCATGCCTAAAGAGATACTTGATGGTATATTAGATCTTCCCGAAAAGTTTGACATTTTTTCTATCTGCGCTTTGGAAACCGAAAAGTACCTTAAAATGGGCAGGATAGAACTTTTGATCCTGACCAGAGATCTCAATGAATTTTGCAAGATAATTGCATCTTTGTCTGAAATTGAAATGCATTATAACTTGAAGATAGATCCGATTATACTTAGATTGGGGGACTTTGCGCAAATAATGAAAGCCGATGAACTAAGTCCTTTGAAGGATTTAATCCTTAATAAGAGTATCTTGTACAATAGCGGCGGCTTTTGGGGGCTGATAAAAGAGTATGCGATAACTGCCAAGTATAAAAAACTTGGCAAGTTTCCACATGATCTGACGAAGGGTGAGTTGGCTTATAATTATAACAGGTTCGGGTATAGATTAAACGAAGATATTGGGTCTTCTGACAAGATCTCGATAGAAATGATAATCTTTTCGATGAGCATCAGAAAAGAGATTAGGATGCAATATGGTGCTCTTACGCTGTTGTATAAGAATATTGAACGCATAAATTTGGGCTATCTCTATTATATTTATAAACGGTACGATGGCCTTGGCAAATTAAAATCGATTTTAATTTCTTTATCTAGTTTAGGGAACTTGAAAGCTAATAAAAACATTGGTCTTTACATTAATTTGATTCCGGATAAGGCAGATAAACTCTATGATGGCAGGATGATTAAGAAGTATGTTGGGTTGTATGCAAATGGGTAGAGTTGCAAAAAATGAACTTCTAGGTTTCCTTGAGGCCTTTGATGGCGAATTAGACAGGGACATTTTACTCATTGCAGTAGGAGGAACAGCGCTGACGTTATTGGGCATAAAGGCTTCAACCAAAGACGTGGATTTCAACATTCCCTCAAAAGAGGATTATAAAGAATTCGTTCGCGTTAAAGACAAGATAAAACCTGGCGTGCAAATTGACTGTTGGAGTTTGAATATGGTGTTTACGGAGATTTTGCCGGAGGATTATGTAAAGTTGGCAAGCTTGTACAAATCGGATTTTGACAAGATCAGTGTTAAGGTATTGGCGCCAATTGATATTGCCTGTTCGAAAATTAGCAGGTTTGACGATGCGGATATGGAGGACATAAAGGACTGCATTGAACATTACAAGATAAAGAAGAGACAGTTCAAGAAAAGGGCAGAACAGTACCTGCAGGTTGGTAATGAAAAGATATTTGCCCAGAATCTCGATTACGTATTGAAAAATATGTTTTAGATTTTCTGCTGATTTAGGTGTATCTAACTTAAAGTTGGATGTACTTTCGTGGATTCCAACCGTGCCGTATTTTCGGAATTTTGCAGATATAGAACTCTGCGAAAAACGAATCGAATGCTCCCAACGGGATTTGAACCCGTGTTGCTGGCTTGAGAAGCCAACGTCCTTGACCGGGCTAGACGATGGGAGCCTTTAGTTGTTGGCGTGCCTGTTTATGTGGACTGCCCTCCTCATTAGCCGCTGGGCCTCCCGCATTATCTGGCTTTCCGTTCTGACCCTATCTGATATTATCTCGACTATGTTTATATCTGTTTCCCTGGACATCTTCACGGCCTCCTCTATGAAGCCGTTCTTGAGTTCCTCGTCCTTTATCGGGTTTATCTTCCCTTCGCCTATCTCAAGGATGCGCGCGTCGAGCATGGAGACGGACTTGGAGAACTCGTGGACCATCTCGTAGTTCATGCTCTTCACCGCCATCCCATTCTGGAGCAGCATTAACCTTAGACCGGACTTGCTGGTGTTGTAGAGCATCTTGAAGGGCATCGCGTAGAGGTGCTTGAAGAGGTCTGACTTGACAACCTTCGGGTCTTCGCCCTCCTCGCTGAATATGGCAGGTATGAATAGCATGTTCGACTCCTTCCGCACCCGGTGCCGCACAGCAGACATTGACTTGACATAGGCAGTGCGCTCCTGGGTGTTCATAGAATAGAAGAGGGAGACGTAGTTGTCGACCGCCGACTTCAGTGTGTCGGTCATGGCGTAGGGATCCGGCTCGGACTCCGGCTTGGCTGGATTAGGATCCGCTGCTCCGTAGAGCCTTGTGGCGTAGGAGTTGAGGATCTTTATGCTGTTAGAGAGGTCCCGATAGTGCTCCCTTAGCCTCACCTTGGAGGAACGGGGCGACTTGAGCACGGCACTTGAGGTCACATAGATCAGGGCCTTGAAGGGCAGGAGATTCGCCCGGCTCCTTATCTCAAGGCCCAGTGGCCTGGAGAAGAGCTTCAGCGAGGGAATCCTAGTCCTTTCCAATCGATCACGGGTTTGCGGGTCGTATGCGCAGACAGAATAAAGATGATAGGGGTAGCTATAAAAAGGGATATGATGTTCTGGGATTTAGATGATTGGTATGAAGCTCATGGGTGACATTACGCCGCCAGGCCGATAGAACCCTGTTAGAAGTCGAAATGTGGTAAATCGGTACATACTCTGATTATTTTGGTCTGGTGATTTCTAGAAACCACCTCCATGCAGGAATGACATTTATCGATCTTGTGCCCTGTTTTATTCGCCCTGCCTCATTGAATGTTATTATGGTTAGCTTGTCGCAACCTAGCTTGGCTGATGCCTCAAAAAGCGACTTTGACTCCCTTTCATGGGTTTCGGGATTATTGATACTGTAGCTTACCTGTATAAGTTCCTTGACGGAACTGTCGTCTTTTAAGACCAGAAAATCTACGTCAGCAGATCCGGTTTTGTAGTAGTGTATCTTTTCGCCTCTGCGGATAAGCTCTACAAATACCTGATTCTCCAGCTTTTTTGTCTTATCCGCATCGAAAATTCCCAATATCCCTGAATCTGTGACGTAAAGCTTGGGTTTCGTGTTGCGCTCCTTTATCTTCCTCGAATACGGATAAATCAGAAATACGAGAAACGCGGATCCGGCATAGGATACGTAATTGGAGGCAGACTGACCGCTGATTTTTATGCCTTGCGATGCGAACCATGCCACCAGTTTCCGTATTGAGAGTTCTCTACATGCCGACCCAAAAAGTGAGTTTACGAAGCCTTTGAATACTTCAGTCTTTCGTATTTTGTAGCGCTCGATGAGGTCGCGTTGTACGACTGTCGAGTATAATGCAGAGAGCGCGGTTCGCCTGAATGCGCTGTCTTCGCTTTTGACTATCTCGGGATACCCGCCAAATTCGAGAAAATCCGCAAGCATGACCGAAAGTTTTGCAGACTCCTCTATTTTTTGGTATTCGGGTGCCTGGACCCCTTTAGCATTTAAATACTCTCTGAAAGAAAACGGGAGGACCAACGTGTTGATGACTCTGCCCCTTAGCTCTGAATGCAACTTGTCCAGTGACAGTTCGGAGGTGGATCCCGAAACAACTATGCTGTATTTATGCTGGTCGAAAAGTGTCCTCAACCATCTCTGCCATTCAGGAAATGTTTGGACTTCGTCGATGAATAGATACACTTTATCGGATTTTGCTGGCTTATAAATCTTATGGATTGCCTCTTCTATGGAGTCCAGATCGTTAACTTTTATACCTACGAAATCCACATCTTCTCCGTTTATAAAAATCTTGTTGCTTTCGGCAACGGCCAACTTATTCATATACAGCATCATGAGAGATGTCTTGCCTGCTCGTCTCGGACCTATTATGGCATTAATGAAATTGGATTCATGGATGAGGATATCACGCCCTATCAGGTCGGCAGTCTTGTCGTAGCCCACATACCTGATGATTGCATTATCGATGTTCATGATTAGGTTATGCAGGCAAAGGTATTTATATTTAAGCTATTAGTAATTGGTTAAATCATGTAATTATAACATTACCAATATGTTATTGCCATAGATCCTTCGTAGATGAACTTCAGTTATGTAACGGTGTTCGATGCCGAATACGGGCGGTTGTTAACCTAACAGCCATTCCCATAGCGGTTTGAAGTGCACGTTGCTGCCCTTGACTATTTTCGACTCGGCCTTATAATCAAATGTAATAACCGTAAGATTATCGCATCTCAGCTCTTTAGAAGCTTTTGATATTCAACCGATGTATCTGTCATAATAAAATAAGTCCAGCCTGAACACTACAACTCTAGAATCTATATCACAATATGGCAATTTAACCGATTTATCGGTCATAATAAGCTAATGAGTAGGCATCTGGCCGAACAAAATGCAAAATTGTTTTCAATTTGACGTAGTAAAAATGATGGAGAGTAGGGAAGATCTGCCTCGAGCAATAAAGACGCTTAGGTTGCTATAAAAAGGATATGATGTTTCTAAAGTTTAGGTAATTGAGCCATAGCTTGTGCTTGGCATCACGCCACCTGGGGGGTAGGCACGAGTTCTGACCCACTGGTAAAGCACAGAACCAGTATCTGTAGTAGGCTCTATCCATAGTCTATTCATTATCAGGTATAGGTTTGCGGTGGGCGAGAATGTTCCGGTTCCTGTTGCATAGGTGATGTAATTCAACTCTGGCGTTATACTTTGACCGCTTCTTAGCGTTCCCAATATGTAGAAAGCGCCATTGGAATAGGAGCTATAACCCATAAGTTGGTTTACCCAGCCTGTGCCTTCTCTATAATAGGTGTTCATAACTGGTGATGAACCGGATGTGGCGTAAAAGTTCAAGTAGCCGTTCGTGTTTGTGTTTTCGTTAGCGTCCACAATTCCCATACCGAGGTTATTGCCGCCAATTCCAAGAGCAGAAGTGACTTTTGAGTAGCTCTCTACGACGGAATGTGGAGTGACTATCGGATTCACAGTTTGTATCACGGTTTGCGACAAGCCGTTAGAGGCCACAGTTGCGCCGTTGTTAACAGTTATGATGCCGTTGGAACCGGTTCCTGTTACCCACTGATTGCTTAAGACGCCTCCCGCAAAGCCGTCATAGAAGTTGAACACGCTGGCCCCGTTGTCGTATTGGGCGTAGCTCGAGGATTGCGCAGGGGCCTCCCCTGCATAGACGCCGTCATACTCTGTGTCGGTCGGCAAGAATGTCATGTTGACCACCACGTTGCTGTTGGCGTCGATTCCGCTTGGCAGGTTGATCCAGAAGACCGAGCTTGATGAAATAGTTGTGCATCCTGACTCGCACCAAGAGTAGAGCTCAGATGTTCCCTGGTAGAACCTTATGTTGCCCAGGTCGTTGGCCTCGTATGGGAAGAGGACAATGTTAGATGAGCTGTAGGATATCATGTCCTGGAAGTTGGGGCCCGTCGATGTGCCCTGGTTGTTGTAGAGCGTGATGGGCAGGTAGGGGATTGTCGTCGTGGTGGTGGAGATAATGGTGGTGGTCGTGGTCTTCGGTACTCCGCCTATGCTTCCGAAGCTAACTCCAGGCATCACGCCGTTGGGGGGGTAGGCACGGGTGCGGGTTACATAGAACGGCCCGATAGCCTGGTTGCTATTTTCTTGAGCGATTAGTATCGGTTCTGTTGCAGTTGTTATTGAACTTTCAGTCTCGGTGTATTCCGATCCATAATTGTAGGTAAATGCCGCTGTTGTCTGGGATGTCCAACGTATATAATAGATACTATAAGCGGGGGGATGTAAGTCCGACTCAGTTCCACACCCAATATCAGCGGCACAGAGGTTAGGTCTTGGATATCCCGAATACTGCCCATACCACGCCTCCCACTCAACTTGAGCTGCCCCATTGACTCCATGACCTGTAGCAGTTTGACCATCCTGGAATCCAATGTTTTGGTCGCCACTGCTTATTTGGCTCAAGGTTCCTATGTATTCCAATATTACATTGGCATTCTGGGAGGATGAACTGGTTGTAACTGCATATGCAGTTTGAGAGGCTGGGATTGTGATACCGTTATTCACAGTCACAGTTCCTGAACTTGTCCATCCGTTAGGTAAATTTGTCCCAGCAAAGTTCCAATAATTAGTGAACACCGTATTTCCGTTGTCGTACTGTGCGTAGCTTGGTGATAGTGTAGGTGCCTCTCCTGCATAGACGCCGTCGTATTCCGTGCTGCTGGTCGGCTGGAAGGTCATGTTTATTATCACGTTGCTGTCCTCCGCTATTCCGCTCGGCAGGTTGACCCAGAAGACCGAGCTGGCCGATCCCGGCGTGCAACCGGATTCGCACCAGGAGTAGAGCTCATTGATGTAGTTGGCCGGTGCCGTGCCCGAGTAGAACCTAATGTTGCCCAGGTCGTTGGCCTCGTAGGGCGAATAGGATGCCGGGTTGAAGGTTATCATCTGCTGGAAGTTGGCCCCTGTCGGGGTGTTCTGCGCGTTCGACAGCGTGACATGGACGTAGGGTATTGGGCCGGAGTTGGCGAAGTTTAGTATCATGTTGGCGGAGATTGTGTTGGAGAGGTTGGCGAATACCTTGACCTTCCCGGCCGTGGTGCCCCATATGCTGCTGGAGGCGGATCCGGAGGTGTCTGTCGAGGTGTACTTGGGGTTTATTTGGTAGGCAGTGATGTTCTGGGTGAAGTTTATCGTGGCGCCGGAAAGCGGCCTCCCGGAGAAGGTGAGCGTCGCGGTGAGCAGATCCTTCTGGTTGTTTGCCAACGGCGTGTTTGTCGCCGCCGTGAGCGCTATGCTTAGGCCGAAGCCCGCCGCGTAGGCCGCCGTGGCATAGAACTTGCCTGCATACACTTGAGTTTGGGCGTTCTTGCAGTTCCCTGAAGTCGCAAAGGCGCAGTTTTGGACAGAGAGATAGTTGGTGCCGCTCAACGCCTGGCCTATCGGGGTCTTTGACGTAAGGTTTATCACGCAGATTATTGAGCCGCCGGCCTTAACGTAGCTGGGCAGGCAGTATGATGAGGTGGTGTTGACGCCCTGGGTATTGACTATGACTGATGGCGATTGGAGATAACCGGTCTCTGCGTTGTGCATCACCAGCACTATGGCGGTGTTGCCGGTTATGCTGTTCGTGTTTATCGATATGTAGCCGCAGGTCACCCCTCCGGAGAATATGCATGTGTTCGGTATCGCGCTCTGGGGTGCTGAGAAGAGCCTATACAGTAGGGTTATCGATATCGCTATTATAAGGAAGACCACACAGTATGCTATTAGGTAATCGAAAGCTGCCTGACCCCTTGGCTTCCCCCTTTTATGCGTCGGTTGCATTGAAAATGATTAGCTGATAAGGGTTTTATACCTGTCTATTGCCTGTTGGCCTTCCTTCCGGTGGACGCCTCGTAGATCGAGTGCTTCGCAACCACCTGCCTCTTTATCTTTTCCAGCTCCGCTTCCTCCTTCCCAGAGATGTGGTCTATCTGGTTGAACTTGTTGGAGTAGTGGTTGTAGGCCGAGAGGGCTGCCGCGTAGGCGTCGCACTCGTGCTGGTTGGCCAGGCTGGCCGACCTTCCCAACCTACGCTTGAGCTCCATGCTGAACTCCCTCTTCGGCGAGAATAGTCTGCCGCCGAATGACGAATTAACCTTTCGCACCAGGTCGCTCGCGTGCATCCTGTCACCGGCGACCACGATGGGGGTTCCCACCTTCTTTATCTCACCGACGACCATCTCGAGGCTCTGGTTTGGATAGTGTCCGCTTGATACCAGCCTTCCCTTCAGGTCCAGGCAGGCAATCCCGATCGTCTTTCCGGGATCAACGCCTATTATCAGGTACATCAGCTTACCCTGGCTAGCGAGTAGTTTATGGCGTAGTCGAGCGTTTGGGGTATCGTGATGTACTTGCAGTTAACTATGAGCTGTGGCGTCGATGTTATGTTGTAATGGCTGGCGAACTCCGCCTGGTAGTCTATCGCTGTCGAAGAGTTGGAGAGGCACGCGTTGAGCGCAGTGGCATTGAGCGACGAACCAAGCGCAACGTCTTCAAGGGTGGCGTCGCTCGGCGGCTGGCCCGTGTAGGCTATGCTGAGGTTCGATATGAACTGCCTGAAGTTCTGCTGCTTTGATGCGCAATACATGTAGTTGCCGAGCTGCTGCGTTTGCTGCACTCCGTAGCCCTGGTATTTGGCTATGGCATAGCTGCTAAAGACCATGAAGTACTTTACATCAATGCTGTCGCCGTACTTGGCGCTGGCGTTTATGGTAGTCCTTATCGCGGGTAGTGCGCCGGGGGCGTAGGGATCGGTTATCAGGTAGACGGGAAGCGGACGGGTGGTATTGCAGACTGCCGTGTTGTCAAGGCCCACTGTGCCGAGGCCTACAACGCTCTTTCCGCCCTCATTGATAGGGGTAAGGCTGTTGACGAAGGCGCTCTTCACCGAGAGGTTGGAGTCGTATATTAGCATGGAAAAGTTTAGTACCGCCGCCCGGTTGAAGGGGCTCAGGTAGGGTATCAGCACCAGCCAGTACTTGCCGCTGGGCACGTAGTAGGCGGTGGAGCTGTTTATGAGCGAGTAGTAGGGAAGCAGCGAGAGCGAACTGTTTATGTTACCATAGTAGACCAGGGCGTGCTCTGCTGCTGAAAGAACCTGACTCTGGTTGTGGGCCGGCCCACATCCGGCTATCGAGTTTGAGCTCTGGCAGGACTGGGTCACCACAGTCGCAGGCTTGCTGAAGGTGAGCGCGAAGGCGACGCCTATTAGTATTATTACTAGCACTGCAAGGGTTATGTGCAGATAATCAAGTCCGTGGCCCTTGATCACCGGCTTGACTATGAAGACGGGCTCCTTGCCGCTCAGCTTGCTGCTCTGCCGGTTCTGCTTCTTCATTCTCACACCCAATGGCATATAGGATTTTAATGTATTAAGCTATGTGACATCCTCCCGCGGCTAAAGCCGTGGGCTTCCCCCTCCGATCTGCACCGGCAGGGTATGTTCTCGGCTCAATGATGCTGCTTGCGGTTTCTGTTGAACCGTAGAGGCAATATCTCCCCGAGCGTAACTTTCCCCTCGTCCAGGGGTAGCTCTATTGAGTATGTTTATTGCTGCGTTCACGTCCCTGTCCTTCTTCATGCCGCACCTGTTACAGACGTATATTCTTTCAGATAACGGCATGTCCTGGATGCTGCCGCAGTTGTTGCATATCTTCGACGTGTTCTGCGGATTTACGGAGGTTACCTTCAGACCGGCACTTTCAGCCTTGTATGAAAGCAGTTGTACAAACCTGTTCCATGAAGCGCCATATATCGCACCTGCAATGCTGTGGTTCCTTGCCATGTTTTGGATGTTTAGTTTCTCCACTGCAAATGAGGTGTAACCTGACCTAACCAACACGTTTGAAAGTTTGTGGAGGTAGTCACCAGACTGGTTGTTGATGTGCGCCCATTCCCCCCCAAGCTTAAGTTTTGCCTTTTCCCTCCTTTTCGAGCCCTTTTGCCTTCTTGAGACTATTTTCTGCCACCTTGCGACTCTCTTCCTCCTTTCCTGCACGAATCTGGGTTTCTGTATTTTGGACCCGTTCGACATTGCGACGAAGGAATTGAGGCCGAGGTCTATCCCTACTGGGTTGATGTCTTCTATCTTCGGGCATTCTATCTCCTTTACAACGATGAATATCGCATAGTACCTCCCAGCTTCCTTCTTTATCGTCAGGATCTTCACTACTCCCACCATTCTCCTGTGCAGTTCTATCTTCATTGTACCAATCCGAGACACCCTGAGCCTCCCCTTCTCGATCGAAAATGAGCCGTTGTCTTGAGGATACACTATGCTGTAATATCTGTCCCTTGACTTGAATCTGGGGAACCCGACCTTCACCTTCTTGCCCGACTTTCGTATTTTGGTCCTCCTGAAAAAGTTCTGGTACGCCTTTATCACCCTGTCCTCTATCTCGCAGCGCGTTTGGGAGTATATCTTCAGGAAGTCCTTATTCTCCTTTATGATATCCGCTTTTATCCTGTTGAGCGAACTCCTCTTCGCTTTGAATCCGGCATTCCCTCCATATGCCGCTTTCGCATTCTCGAGTAGTTTGTTGTAGAAGTTCTTCGACAGAGTTAGCTGAAGGTCTATCTCAGACCTGCGTTTTTGGTCAGGGTATATCCTGAACTTGTAGGCCCTTATGCGATCCATGTCTATTTTATTGGCGTCCATATTTATACACCTTTCTATGATTACTTGAGATTTCGGGGTTGACGGTTCGTTTTCATCCCACTGCTGAAGGCAGTGAGAATTTTCGCTCACAAAACCTTTAAGTTTGGCGGTGTTTTTAGGTTTATGGGCGTTGTGATTGGTGTCTGTGCCCATTGGACGTTTCGTTTCATGGATAGCTGCCAGCCACAGATGAGTAGGTCACTGTTATTGTAAGTCCTGCCTGGAACGTGCCGGTTTTAGCGTTTACGTAGTAGGTCCTGCCGTTGTAGATCGTGTTGGGTATTAGGTCGGCGTAGGTTCCAGAAGGCGTGAAGAATGTAACTGAGTTGGTTGCTGTTGGCATCACTATGGTGTTGGTGATGGAGTCGTAGACTATATCGAACGTCGCGCCCGCGGGCAGAGACTTCGCCACGAAGGTGGTCGTGGTGCCGGTTATGGTGTAGGTGCCTGTTGGCGAGTTTGCCGTCTCGCTGGTGGTTGCGGAGTCTGATATGGAGACGAAATACTTTACCGTGTGACCCGTTGAACCTGTCGCTACGCTAAGCGAACTGGCGGTCTTTCCTGACATCAATACGTTTGCACCAGTGGTTGCGTTATACCATTGGTAGGCGTAGGGGGTTGAACCTCCTGATATTTGGGACGTTACTGTTAGCGTGCCGTATACAGTATAGGGAGGGGTGGCTGATATCGTAGCGGCCCCCAAAGCGGAATTGACCGTTATTGAATTGCTGGGGGCGCAGACCACGCCAGCGGGAGTTGCCGAATCGACCACGTTGTAGACATAGGTGGCAGTTGATGCCGGGTGTACCGATAGGGTCGTGCCTGTACCCTGTGATGCGCCAGTGCAGGTGGCGCGGTTAAACCAGTGGAAGGTATAGGGAGGCGTTCCCCCTGTGGCACCTGCCGAGAGTGTCGAGTATTGTCCGTTATCGATTAGGGTGTTGCTTTCTGTCAATGTATTGGCCAGGAGAGCGGCATGGACCGTTATCGAGTTGCTGGCGGAGCAGGCCACGTTTGCCGAAGTCGCCGAATCTACCACGTTGTAGCTATAGGTGGTCGTTGATGCAGGGGATACGGATAGGGTCGTGCCTGTGCCCTGTGATGGCCCTCCACAACCTCCCTGGTTGAACCAATTTATCGTGTATGAGGGGGTGCCACCAGACGGATGTGCAGTTAATGTACTTGACTGCCCCGAAGTTATTATGGTGTTGGTTTCTGTCGGAACTCCGGCCAATAGTGCAGTATTTATGGCGTAGGATTTTATTACCGAGTTTGCCACCTCGTTCGTGGTCCCGGAGTCCGATATGGAGACGTAGTACTTTACGGTCTGGGCCGTTGAACCTGCTGTTTCGATAAGCGAACTGGCGGTCTTTCCTGACATCAATATGTTTGCACCGGTAGTTGCGTTATACCATCGATAAGCGTAGGGGGCGGAACCACCTGATATTGATGATGTTAGTGTTATTGTCTGTCCCGTGTCGTAGGTTGCGGTGGTTGGGGATAGGGTGGCTGTACCCAGGGCAGGATTAACCATTATTGCGGCTGTTGTTGCGGTGTTTGACGTGTATGGATCATAAACAGTAAATGTGAAGGCACAGGTTGTGGTTTGGGCTGTTGGCGTATAGATTAATGTGTTTGTGTTTCCTGATCCTGATGTGGCGCTTGGGCAGCTAGCGCCGGACGCTACGGTCCATGAGTAGGTGTAGGGTAGCGTTCCCTGTGTTGCAACCGAGTTGGCAGGGATCGACTGCCCAAGGTCGAGAGTTGTGGGAGTACTCGGGCGGGCGGTTAGTCCCACTTGGGGGTAGAGGATGGTTGATGTGGTCGAAGTTGTGGATGATGAACTAGATGTTGACGTTGAGGAGGACGTGGATGATGTCGTGCTGATTTGCTGTACTTGCGGAGTGAATACGTAGGCCCCTATCGCCATCTCTGCCCCTTGACCATCTCCGCTGAATGCAGAGACTGTGTAGGTTCCTGCTGCAGATGGGTAACAGGCATAGATTGCGGCTGTCTCGACTGCGCCGTAGTCCTGGGTTATCTGATTGACGCAGGTCCAGGCAGGCGGGAACTGTATGTACTCCTGGCCCCCCTGGTCGCAGTTATCGTATCCGCAGGCTACCGCCACAACCACTAGTTGGTCCGTACTTGTAACAGTGACGCCGTTCAGATCCGTTTCTGTCTTCGCCGCTCCGCTACTCGTCCCATAGAACTGGTAGGAGGCAAACCCTTTTACTCCCAGTGCGGCCGCAACCGCGGAGTCGTCGCCGTTTCCATCGGTGCTCCAGGCCCCGCAGCCGTCATTTATCTGGTCGCCGACACCGGTTACATCGGTGCCGCGCCTGGCAGTGAATGTGCTGCCGATGGAGTCGCCCTCGGTCCCGTAAAAGCCGTTGAGTGCGCCAACGCAGATGTAGAGAGGGGCAGCGGATCCCGTTACAGCCAGCGCCTCGCTTCCGTCAGGAGTGCTTGCGCCCATCGCAGGCGTGAGGCTCCAGATGGGGATCGGATTTGATCCGCCGAAAGAAAGTATCAGGTAGGTGGAGACGGTGTTTGAGAAGCTGGCGAAGAGCTTGACGGCGCCGGGCTTGGACCCCCATATGTAGCTCAGGGCCTGGCCGCTCGAGTTTGTGGAGGCGTACCTTGGGCTGACCTGGTATGCAGGGCTGTTCGAAGTGAAGTTCACCGTGACTCCCTGTATCGGAGTGCCGAAGAGCGTGACGGTGGCGGTAAGCTGGTCCTTCTGGTTGTTGGGCGTCGGTATTAGGCTTGCGGCATCGATCTGGAGTTTGAGGCCAAAGTTAGGCGGAGTGTATTGTGAAGTCGTCTCGAAAGAGCCGATATAGATCTGGTTTGCCACCGATTGGCATGTCCCTGGATTCGAGAAGGCGCAGTTCTGCTCGGATAGGTAGAGGGAGCCTGAGAGGGGCTGGTTGACCGAGGATTTGGAGGTGAGGTTTACCAGGCATACTATCGAGCCGCCTGCCTGTACGTAGCTAGGGAGGCAGGGGAACGAACTGCTATTTACGCCCTTTACCTGTGCCTTGAGTGTGGGGGACTTTATATAGCCGCTTTCTGCGTTGTTAAGCAGGACGATCAGGGGCGCTATTGCTCGTTAGGCTGTTGGTGCCAAATACTATCTCGCTGCAGGTAACTCCCGCGGCGAAGGAGCAGCTGTTGTAGATCTTTGAGGCGGGTGAGGCAAAAACGCGGTATAGGAGGATGACTGCGATCGCTATTATCAGGAATGCTATGCCGTACACTATGAGGTACTCCATGGCGGACTGCATCCTGCCCTTCTTCATCTCGATTGCCGGCCTCATTGTAGAGGAATAACTGGCAAGGGTTTTATACCTACGCCTGCCGGATTTAAAACTACCAATCTAACTGCGGCAATGTGAAGCGGGCCTGGTGGGATTTGAACCCACGACCTTCACCTTAGGAGGATGCCGCTCTATCCAAGCTGAGCTACAGGCCCACAAGCATATAGTATATTCTTAACTTTTATAAGCCCATCGCAGGGGACCGAAATAGAGCTTGTGACAGGCCGTAGCTTTTACGGCTAGTTCCCATAGATATTGTCGTGGTGGTCGTAGTCCTCTATAATTACAGTTTTTGTTGGTTCATCTATCGAGTAGGTTAGAACAAAACTCTTGTCTATATGAACGGCTCTGATCCCTTGCATCGGTACGCCGAGCGGCTTGAATCTATATGGATCTTCAAGTATCTGTATTAGCTTCTTTCTGATAATCAGGAGCTGCCGCTGGTCCTTCTTTGCCATTTTTCCGAATAGCTTCGATATGTGCTCCCTTTCAGCGTAGGAATAGGCAGCCATCAAATCTACCTACTTCTTGATGTGGTACCTTTTGTCGAAATCGGCTATGCTGCCCACGTGTATTGTTCTTTCTTTGGATATCTGCCCGAATTTCTTTAGGTAGGAGGCCTTGATCTTTGGCTCGAAAATAAGCTCCTCATACTCTTTAGCCATAACATCTATGGCCTGGGACTTGTCCCTAAGGCTGTAGGTTGCCTTTATCACGTTCAATATCCTGTTCGCGTTGTCGGTTATATCTATAAGCGCTTTTACCATATTAACACCATATTAATATGGTATTAATTAGATATAAATACTTTGCGTCTGGATGAAGTACCGATTACATCCTGGAGAGCGCCTCTATTCCAAGGAGAGCCAGCATCGAAGCTGAGGTTTCCTTGAACATCCTAGTAATCTCGAGTCTTAGCCCGATCTTCTTTTCATCGGCCTTCAACACAGGGCACTTCTCGTAGAAGGTCCCGAACTCGGAGGAGAGTGTGTTCAGGTAATCTGTTATCACGTTCGGCCTCCCTTCCGAACAGGCCTTTTCTATCGTCTCCTGCGCTAAGGACATCTGCTTCAACATTCTGAACTCATAGTCGTCTATTTCTGACGTGTCTAGCTTTGGCCGTATGGACGCCGCTTCGTCAAGTATGCGGTTCGCCCTGGCGCACATGTACTGGTGGTATGGTCCCGATCCACCTTCGAAGTTAAGCGCCTTATCCCAGCCGAAGACTATCTTCTTCTCTATTCCGTATTTCAGGAACTCGAACTTTATCGCGGCCAGCGCGACGGCCTTTGCGACCTTCTCTTTTTCCGCATCGTCGAACTTGAACCTGTCGGATATGAGCTTCCGCGACCTTGTTATCGCCTCACTCAGCAGCTCGTCGGCGCTGTAGCCTATCCAGTTGCCCTTCCTTCCCGACAGACCGCCAGACTCGAGCTCGACCTCGCCGTAGGCTACGTGTTTTATGTTCTCAGCTATCTCCTTCTTGCCTAGCGCCTCGAACGCGATCCTCATGATCAGCTGCGGATGGCTTTGGCGCACGTCGATGACATTGACCGCGCGGTGGGCTACCTCTAGCTCCATCTTTTGCCCCTCTGCCGAGGTGGTATAGATCGGACTTCCGTTCGGCTGCTTCTCTATGAACTTCGAATACTTGAAGTTGTCAGACAACACGCCGAACTTCCACATGTGGAAGGCGATGTCCTTCGCCAGGTAGGTTGCATTTCCGTTGCTCCTGACCAGCACCTTGACCGAGTTCTCTAGCCCGGCCAGCTCCTTGTTGACCGCCGCCTCCTTTAGATTAATCACCATGCAGCCCTTGTATTCCCCCTCAACCTCCAGCTTTGCGAATCCGCTCCTTTTCAATATTTCGAGGCTCTTGTCCAGCAGCTTCTCGTGCACTATGTCGCTCTCCCAAACCATCAGGTCATGGTAGACGCCAAATGCGAAGGCGGTCTGGTACTGGGCCTTGACGCATTCGGAGACCATCTCCCTGGCGAGCTTTGACTCGTAGGTTCCATGCTGCTCCATCAAGGATAATACTTTTGCAACATCATTCTTGGAGTCGAGCTCATGCTCCTTTATGTAGGCGTTCGCCTTTACATACTCTTCACCGAGCATCTGGTCGAACTTCTTTCCCTTCACTGCAGAGAGCTTGTTCCTCTGGTACCACCAGACAATCTCGGCCACCTGAAGGCCCAAGTCATCTATGTAGTCCTCCCTCTCGACGATATGTCCAAGCGCGAGGTATAGATTTGAGAGACAGTCGCCGATCAGGGCGCTCCTCACATGGCCTATGTGCCAGGGCTTGTTGGGGTTGACGCTCGGGTACTCAACTACCACCTTCTTGTCCAGCGGGACTGGTTTGAGCGCCTTTTCCAGGATTGCGTGGTTCAGTAGAAGGTCAGTGAACTGCGTCCTGCCGAAGTGGAAGTTTATGAAGCCGTTTTCCGTCGTGGTTTGTGTAACATATTCGGGAAGCTTCAAAGACGACGTAATCTTCTTCGCGACCTCCATCGGGTTTGTCTTTTTCTGCTTGGCTATCTTGAGCGCCAAAGACGACGACAGATCTCCGAATGCCTTCGAGGCCTCTACTGCTGCGGAGGCCTCGCTGGTCTCGTATCCTGACGCCTTTGCCGCATTCCAGAGGGCATGGGCCAGTTCGGCCTTGATTATTGAGAAAAGAGATTCCATGGCACCAATTCCAAACAGATTTATACTTATACACAATAATCTTACTTGTATTTATTAATACTCTGGTGGTGGGTTGCCTAAAGTCGTGAAGTCAAAAAACAGGTTCTACGTTTCCATACCTCAGGAGGTAGCGGACTCGCTCTCGATAAAGGAGGGCGAGGAGCTTGATGTTTTCAAGAAGGACAGCACCAGCTTCCTGGTTTCAAAGAAAGGGGTGGTGCAGCCATCGGCCGGCGTTGTGGTGGTTGGTGCGGGGGTAGGGGCAACCGAACTGAGCGAAAGGGAGCTCGAGCTGCTCAGGAAGCTGGACACCATGAGGTACAACGAGCGGACCAAGGAGAAGGTTGACTCTATACTAAACGTTGGCGAGAGGGCGGTGCTTTCCAGGCTGATGGAGAGGAAGTTCGTCACGCTCTACAGGAAGGACCCGAAGGAGCAGTACAAGTACGGCATCGCGAAGAGTATTTATGAGAAGTTCCTGATGGGCAAGAGGGTCCAGCGTGCACCCGAACCAATACAAACGCCCAAGCCGCAACCGGCCCCTATCATAATTGCACAGCCTGCTGCACCGGCGAGGAAGCTTGACCGTAACGCGGTGAAGAGGTGGGAGGAGAGGTCAGAGTCAGGGTACATAGAGGACCTGGAGACCAAGGGCTATGTGGTGCTCAAGAACGAGGCGGACGCCGCCAGCGCGTCGGCTGCGCTGGAGGACAGCATAAAGCAGGGGCTGGTGATAGGAACGCGCGCGTTCGACAAACGATTCTACATTGGGTTGCGGGGCTTCATAAACAAGAACGGCCCCAAGATCATGAAGGTCCTGGAGAGGGGGAAAAGCATAAGCGCGGAGGATATCGCTTCAGAGGTCGGCATAGATGTCGATGCAGTGAAGACGATACTTTACATACTCGCCGAAAAGGGGGACATAACAGAGGTCAGGAGAGAGATCTTCAGGATCGCCTGAGACCTTTGTCATATTGGTGATTTGGTTTCTGATTTGCTTCTAGAGTGTGGTGAGCTTGAGTTCGCTCTTGGCACCGCCAAGGAGGCCGGGAAGATAATAATGGAGCTTGCAAATCCCGAGCTGAAGGTCTCCCAGAAGAGTCCGGAGAGGGGAGACGTGGTGACGAATGCGGACATGGCCTCCGACAACTACATAATAGATCGGATAAAGAAGTCGTTCCCAGGTGATGCGATACTTACGGAGGAGAGCAGAGACGACAAAAGGCGCCTTGGCAACAGGAGGGTCTGGATAATCGATCCAATCGACGGAACTAAGAACTTCAGCAATTACGCGGCCTCCGCTCAGAAGAATGAGGCGGCAAAATACTTTGCTGTCCACATCGGGCTTGCAATCGACCATGTACCAGTATTAGGCGTGGTGTTCGCACCCGCGACAGGGGAGCTTTTCTATGCCGTCAGGGGATCAGGAGCTTACAAGGTAGCCGGAGACGGCGGCCCAAGAGTGATGAAGATTGACGAGAAGGGCGAAGAAAAGCACGATGTCGTCCTGAACAAGAACCTTCATGGGATGCCCGGTGTTGATAGGATAGTAGCCGCATTTCCCCACATAGAGCGGCCCTATGGGGTCGTGTACGGCTGCTATCTTACGGCGATAGCGGACCGCAAGCTTGACGCCTACGTCATAGGCTCCAAGCTCTTCCATCTGAAGGAGTGGGACGCCTGCGCGCCGCAGGTGGTTCTCGAGGAGGCGGGCGGGGCGGTAACGGATCTTTCAGGAAATGCGCTAATTTACAACAAGGAGAGGCCCATCTTCGAAAATGGGGTAATCGCCCAGGCGAGGAAGGGTATTGTGCCGTTCGTCTAATGTAGAAAGACTGGCCAGAGGCATTAGGTCTTAACGTCTGTAGATAGGGGATAAGATTTGCGCTCTAGTTTCACGAGGGCGGAAAAGCGGATAGGGAAGGGAGCGGGGGTGCTTAGGTTGTAGACCTCAAGGTTCCCGTTTCGCAGGACGCCGACGTAGGGATCTCCGCCCGAATAGGATGTCGTTGAGGTGATGGTGACCGTTTTGTCCAGAAGCGCAAACCCGCCAAGCGTGTGGTCATGCCCTCTAATTATGAGGTCTAAGCCGTTTTTCTCCAAGAACCTTCTTGCCAGGTCAGGGCCGAAACAATAGATGCGGCTGCCCCTTACATTTCCGGTTGCCCCGTTTGTATCAGAGGGGTCGTTCCACATCATCTGGTCGACTTCGGTAATTGCCTTTGGCATTGGGGACTTGCCAATCGCCCTTAGCTTGGCTATTGTGGGGCAACCCACGGGTATTCCGCCGTGAACGATGAAGTACTTCCTGTTCAGTACCACAGCCATGGGCAGCTCGGTAAAAAGCTGGTCGTAGACCTTCTCCACGATCTCCCGCGAGGAGAGCTTCCAGAACAGCTCGGAATCGAACACCTGCAATTGTGGGTTAAACTCGCCTATCGGGGATTCGTGGTCTCCCCTCAGCATCAGGAAGTTGTCCTTGTATACCAGCTTGTGCGCCAGTATCAGAGCGAGTAGCTCGGTGCCGGTTTTGCTCCTGTCCACATAGTCGCCGCCCAGGACGTAGAGGTGCTTTGTGGGCGGGTAGTGCTTTGTTATCTTCCTGAACGTGTCTGTGTCTCCGTGGAGGTCCCCGACCAGCACAGCGTTCTTGGTATTAACCTCTAAAATAGAGGGCTCAGAACGGAAAAGCTCTATCGCGCGGTCAAGGTAGTGGGTATAGATTATCTTGCTATTTTCCAGCGACGGGTCGGCAGATAGCGTTTTCAGCATGCTCATTAACTTGGCCCTGTCGGATTGCGCGGCGGTATTCTTGCTGGGCTTTGCAGTGCTCATTCTATCAGTTTGGTTAGCCCTGTTTCAGATATATAGCACTTTTGTGTCTGTTCCAGAGCGCCGAGAATGGATCGGGAAAGGATAAGGTTAGATCGCGAAGGCAATGTGGTCCGCTATCAGAACTGCCGCAGTGAATATTATTATCGCCACTATTATGAAGCGCGGGTCTA
Source organism: uncultured Microcaldota archaeon (assembly GCA_963760035.1). Classification (GTDB taxonomy): domain Archaea; phylum Micrarchaeota; class Micrarchaeia; order Micrarchaeales; family Micrarchaeaceae; genus JAJYUY01. Next base: position 27,927 of record CAVXBR010000001.1, read on the forward strand.
TCTTGGGGCCCTTTGTGGGGGCGTCGTAGAAGCTCTGTACCCCGGCCTGGTTCTGCGGTGAATAAAGTCCTGGCATGACAATCAACTTATAATGGTTTCACATGCTTATATATTTTGCGGAATCAGGATTATGGTGATTGGTTGAAGCAGATCGAGCAGAATAACTATAAAATCCCCGGGGAGCCGAGGCATGAAAATGCCGAGATGGGCATCGGAGGCCCGATTCTTCTCTGGATAGGCCTTGTCGCGATTGCAGCCATAATACAACTTTTTGTCTTCCCGTCGGTACAGGTCGGGGGTGTCGTGCCGCCGGCGCTCGCAGAACTCAACACGCTTGCGTCCTACGCGCTTTACATTCCCGGAGTCTTAGTCTTGCCGGTACTCGCGGCGCTTTGGATAGGCAGCAGAGCCGGCGCAACCACGGGAAAGATGGACACCATAGCTTATAGGGCAGTGATAAATGCAGTTTACGTTGGCATTATCTACCTTGTTGAAATTTTTGTCTTCTACATAATAGCAAACAGCGCACACAACACCGGCGCACTGGGCTTGATACCGCTGACCAGCTTTGTTGAGTACATAGTTGTGCTTCCCGTAGTGATATGCCTGGTCGTCGCCCCCCTCTTCGCCATAGTCTCTTCGGCCAGGAGGTTCTGAGTTTGCGTGAGATGATGAAAGCGCTTGTACTCGATAAGCCTGGGATTGCCAACCTTCGCCTAAAAGAGGTGAAGATGCCTGCCGTATCAACAGGAGAGGTCTTGATCAGGGTCAAAATGCTGGGTCTCAACCCAGCAGACAGGTCGGCCGTCACTGGAAGATTTCCAGCAAGACCTAATCCGCATATAGCTGGCCTTGAGTTCGCCGGAATAGTGGAAAGGCTCGGCAATGGTGTAAAGGGGCTCAGGCCAGGCGACCGTGTCGCAGTTTATCCTTACATCTTCTGCGGAAAATGTGCGATGTGCGCAAACAGCACCGAGATGCTTTGCAAGAATAGGCGTGGTTGGGGACTAATTGGCCTTGATTATACCGGCGGCTTTTCTGAATACGCCGTTCTTCCAGCAAAAAACCTGGTAAAGTTGCCCTCTGGGACGAGCTGGGAAGTGGCAGCTAGCCTTCCAATCGCGGCGCTTACATCCTATCATGCGGTGGTGGAAGCCGCCTTAAAGAAGGGTGATACTCTCCTAGTCTTCGGCGCGTCAGGAAATACAGGCATGTTCGCAGTTCAGCTTGGCAAACTAATGGGCGCCAGCGTAATAGCAGTATCAAGCAAGCGCTGGCTCGGCACAGAACTAGATGCCGATTATGTGATTGGGAGGAAGAATGTGACATCCGTTGTAAAGGGCATAACCAGACACAATATGGCAGACGTTGTGATTAACTCAGTGGGGGCAGCGGTGTGGGATGATAGTGTCGGCTCCCTGGCCCAGCTCGGCAGGTTGTGTGTATTCGGATCCTACATAACAGGGCATAGGGTAAATTTTGCGATAGATGATCTGTACGCCAAGAACGCCAGGATATTGGGGGTTACGGGGGGCACAATCAGGGAGTTTAAGGAGCTGGTAGGGCTGTCTGGTAGGCTCAAGGTAAAAGTATGGAAGAGATTTAGGCTGGAGGAAGGCAGAGAGGCGTTGAAAGCGCTGAATTCAAAAGACAGAGATGGACGTGTTATGTTGAAGATAACCCGATTTTAAGGGCCAAATCTTCAGGTGTATGGAGAGGTGACATAGGTAACCACTATTGATTTGGTTATCGCTACTGTTTCATTACTCATCGTGTTGCCATTAAAGAATACCAGCGGCTGTAAAGCCTTCCAGAACGGTCTTTTTGGCTTCGCCATAGGAAACAAATTTCTTTCTGGGAAGCAGCCGGGGAAGCTCGTTCGCCCATACCGGATCCAGCGAGTCGATTCTGCTTTCGAGCCTCTCGATGGTGAAAAGATGGCCATGCTCTCTCATCTTCTTATCGATCAGGCTGGCCTTTAGCATAGTTCCTTCCTTCAGGAGAAAGCAGATGTCGAAAAGATCCCTGGCCTTTTGGGTATGCCTGAAGAGCAGCGCATCCACCTTCTCCGCAAGTATTTCGCTCTTTTTCATTACTAAGGCGACATACGGTCTTAGATCCAGGTATCTGGGGTTTCTGCGCAGCGCCTCCGCGCCCTCCATAATCGATGCATTCCGGTTTACCTCCACCTTTAAATGCTGGTACTTGCTTGTCGCCTCGAAGAGGGGGCCCATTATGCTGATCTCATATGCCAGGATGTCTTTTTTGTCGGTCTTTCTCAGAATCCTTGTCGAATAGGACTCCGATACCTTTTCCACTACGCCGTCTAAGTCACCGATTAGATTGGTGTTTGCTTCTTTTACTAGGGAGAAGTCCAGATCGTCAGAGAATCTCGGTAGCCCGTAAAATTTGGATAACGCGGTGCCGCCCTTGAATACAAGACCGGCCGAATTGCCGTAATTGCCGTATAACAGAGAGAGGTACAGCTCTTGGAGATAATCCTTCTCCTTCTGGTAAGGGTACTCATAGTATCTGGTGGCAAGAAGTGCGTCTTTGTCCATCATTCAAATCCCTGTTTTTTAGCATAAGCACCCAACCTTTTGGCCTGGCGCGCATATCCATATTCAGCAAGAATAGCTAGAGTACTCACGATAACATGCCGATTAAGGCTTTTTTCGGCGTATAAGGCCAGTTTGTCCATGTTGATGCGGGGAGGTCGCTCCAAAACGCTCATGTCCAGATCGTTTACATCCCTGAAGTAGTATATGTCTATTATCGCCTTTTCCGGGTCTGCAATGAATATGTTGCCGTCCGACTCCTTATGGTATCCGAACATCATGTCGCGCTTTATTCTTTTGAAAACTATGTCAAAGCCCATGACATTTCTTATGGTTTTGTGCCTTTTTGTCGAGACTACGTATACCGTGTTCGGTATCTGAGTCGTAAGGCCATAATATTGCAGGGCAGATATCATGCTTACATAAGATGGATAAAGTATATGGGAGGCAACCTCGTACTCGTTAGACCGATCCTTTAGATAATACACCCCGCGTTCCGCTCTCCCCAGAAGGTTGTCCTTTACCGCCCTATGCAGGAATAACCTCGCATACTCGCGCTTGACTTGCAGCATCTTTACAGCATCGTTGAATGTAAAGACCGGCATCGCGCTCTCCTTGAGGCGCCTCACGAACACATCAGATTGCATAGCAGTATTATGCCGCACAACCTATTTAAATGTTGTGCTTTGTTAATTATCATTTGATAATTATTGAGACACCACTTATCTTGTTACGAAACTGGGCAATGCAACTATATCTACTGCTACCGGTATCTAACTGCCTGCTTTTGTCGTCTTTAAACTGTATTTCCACATCCCACGTTACATGCCGTTAGCTTACCCCCCCCCTCATCGCGCGGCGCTGACAATCTTCACGACGTCGTTGTTCTGGAGCTGATGGTCCTTTCCGATCCTCATCTTCTTCCTTGCGTCTATTGCATAGAGCATCTTGTCAGCTATCTCGGTGTGTATGGCCGCGGCAAGATCGTGGGCTGTCGCCCCCTTGTGGAGCAATATCGCGTCCGGCAGGACATTGCCCATGCTGTCCGAGTACCTGTGTTCATCTTCAACAGGGTAGGCGACTATGTTACCCAGTAACCCGAAGACGATCTTGTTGATCAGCGCCTTTGATGCCATCCCGTGTGCCGAGAGATAGCGCCCCATGTAGTTGAGCGCCTTCTGCTGCTCCGGCGTAGCGTTGTCGCTTATGATGAGCTCCCTTTCTGTTTTCCATTTTATCGCCCCGCCCCTCTCTGCTTTCTCAAGCGCCAACTCTACTGCAGACGACATCCTGAAGACCTTGTCCTTCCCGTACTTCGCCTCCAGTTCCTTTGCTGAGGAGTCTGAGCCTTCGACATCCATCTTGTTTGCCACCACGATCCAGGGCTTCGCCAGCTTCAGCAGGGTCGTGGAAAATTTGTTAATGCCCTCATCATCCCAGTCTATCTTGCTTCTGGATAACTCGTTCTGAGCTATGGCGTCGGATATCATCTGCCTGTTTATCTTTAGTCCCGTCAGCGTCTCCCCGAGCGCCGCGAGTCCGTCGGGGTTCCTCGACATGACCTTCATGTGCCTCTTCACTATGTCGGAGAGCCATTCGACCAATTCGTCCTGCACCATCTCCACGTCCGCTATGGGGTCATGATTTGTGGCGGGGTTTCCTGCCGCGTCTGTCTTGCCGCTGGCATCGCAGACTATTATCAGCGCATCCGCAGCTGCGAGGTCGTTGAGGAACTTGTTCCCCATACCCTTGCCCAGATGGGCGCCCTCCACAAGCCCGGCCACGTCTATGACGTTGACGGGTATCTGCCTAACTCCGTCGGTGCAAAGCGAGTTCCTTGCCTTGCACTTGACTCCAAGTTCGGTGTGGGGGCATTTATCAGTCGCGTAGGCGATGCCCTTGTTTGGATCGATTGTTGTGAAGGGATAATCGGCAATCGCGACGTCGTGCATCGTCAACGCTGAGAAGAGCGTCGACTTGCCCTTGTTCGGAGCACCCACTATTCCTATCAGCATGTGATCAACTCCCCTAATTGAAAAGCTTTATGCGTATCGTCTTCTTCTCCCTTGCCTCTCTCAGCGAGTAGTATATGACAATCAGCGACATGATGAGCACCACCCCTATCACCAGGGCGATCCTGGGCATGCCCACGAAGAAGGTGAGTATGGCGACTATGCCTATGATCGGCAGGTAGGGGTACAGCGGGGTGCGGAAGGGAGCCCTTATGCCCCTCCTCCTGAAATGTATCACGTCAAACCCTATTATCAGGTAGTCGAACATGAGCCCGAAGTTGGCGATCGATGCTATTACGTATATGTTGCCGGAGAAGAGCATCAGCACGCCTATGGCGGCCGAGACTAGGATGCCGTTCATTGCTACGTCCGTCTTTTTGTTGTACTTCCTCAGGAACTTGGGAAGCAGCCTGTCCACGCTCATCTGGTAGAGCGACCTGGAGGCGGTGAGTATCATTGCGATCGTTGCTGACGCAGTGGCTATGAGTGCCCCTATGTCGACCACTATGAACAGCCATACCGGAGCGCCTACGCTCTTGAGCGCGAACGAGAGCGGGTCTGCGGTGACCTTGTAGGCCGAGGGAGGCATCAGCAGCAGGAGGGCGAACACGACAAGCGCATAAACGATGATGCTTATCATCACGGCCGCCACTATGGACTTGACATAGCCCCGCGCTCCGCCCTTTATCCTGTCGGTGACCGTTGATATCGATTGGAAGCCCGAATAGGCGAAAAAGACCACCACGCTGGCCGCGAATATGCCCGCCCACCCGCCTCCAGACAGGTTAAACGCGAAGTTGGATGGGCCGACATGTATCTTTGTGAGCGCAACGAAGAATGCGAAGCCCGCGAAGACCAGCAATATACAGATCTTTACTACCACGAGCCCGAAGTCTGTCTGAGCAGCTTTTTTCACCCCAAGCATGTTTATCAGCGAGAGTATGACGATCAGCACTATGGCGAACGGTATCGAAAAGGCGGCCACCGATATGCCCAGGAAGCTTGAGAGGTATGAGCCAAATCCGAGTGATATCGCGGATATCGATGTGGCTAGCGCCATGTACCTAAGCATGCCTGTTATGAAGCCGAGCTCGCTGCCGAATGCCTTGTAGGTGTAGGAATATGATGCTCCCTTCACGTAGGGCATTATGGTGCCGAGCTCGCCCAGCTCCAGCGCTATTATGAACGCGACGATCCCGACCATGACAAATGCGATGAGCGCGTCGGCCCCGGCGAGGGCGATAGCTGTGCCGCTGAGCACGAATATGCCTGCGCCTATTATCGCGCCTAACCCCACTGCGGTTGCAACTGGGGTGCTTATCATCTTCTTTTCCTGGGCCATTGAATCCTATCTAATCAGTAACATTTTATATAAGATTGCACACCACGTGGCGGATTTCGCTAACCGTGCGATTGCGGTTGTCGGTAGAAATTTCCGCCAGCAAAGCCACGCCGCCTGGCCCGTCGCCCTCAAGAATAAATTCTTCGTAGCTCGCGCCCGGCAGTTCGCCGGTCCCGCGCTGGATGGCGCGCTTGATGTTGTCGGCCGGCATGTTCTCGTTCTTCGCCGCTAGGATCGCCGTCCGCAGCCGCGGGTTCATGTCGGGATCGCCACCCGACTTCGCCGCCATCGCGATTTCCTTGATGAGACGGGTAAAGATCTTGCCGCGCTTAGCGTCAAGCGCGCCCTTCTTGTGCTTGATAGTTGCCCATTTCGAAGATGGCCGGACATAGCTCTACCTCATCTCTAGAATACTCGAAAGGCGCTGATTCTCGGAATGATGGATCCGCCCGCGGAGGAAATCACAGGATCAGCCTCGACATAATCACGTTCAGGCGAACTGAGATTATAGCATGGGTGGGCGCCCAGTCTGTGCTTTTCGCGTCTGCCGGACGGCGTCCTAATCGAAATTTTGGGTATGGGTAAAGCGTGGCGGGATACGTAAATTCGCACATAAATCTACTCTGTCCTCCTGAGCGAAGTGGCTGGTTCGCGAAGCGAATCAGCCACGCAGTCGAAGGACAGCCCGCATGAATACATTCGATAACCTCTGCCCGAGTAAATCCCGTCACGTCGAACCTGCATCTCGGCTATACGACCGCCGAATAGGGCGTATGTTTGATCTTCAATCCCAACGTGCTGCGTTTCAAATTATCGATCCGGCACCTCTTAAAGCGCCGCTTTTGCAAATTTTCTACGAAGTCGGTGTGCGGGCCGGGATCACCGTGTCCGTTGTTGCAAAACATTTTCCAATCCGCAAATAGCTCCTCGTTCGGAGTGCGCACTTTGGGGTCGGTTGTATCGCAGCTCTGTTCGATCCATTCTCCCAGCGTATCGCTATCCGCGAAAAATTCGGTAGTGTAGTCGAGGACAGGCTTCGGAGGATCCAACCCGCGTTCCTGCCAAGCTAAACAGCCCTTTATCATCCAAGCCAGAATTCCCGGCGCTTCCGAAGAAGTTTTTCTTTCAACATTGGGTCAGGAGGTTTCGCCCCCTTTTTTGTTTTGTCGGCATCGAAGACCTGTCGGAACGGAACCAAATGAAGGCGGCGCTTCATGCCCTCGTCCAAATCGACTTTCGGCCGATGATTGGATACAACGATGAGTTTGTGCGTAGGGAAAAATTGAAGGGGTGCTCGAATTTCTTTTCTCCTGTGAGTTTTGCATCAGTCGTGACGGCCTGCAGTTCATGGAACAGAGAGATGTGATCCGCGTCACTGACATGACGTGTACAACCGCGCAGGATTAATCGGTCAAATCTCGCCTCTCCGAAGAGCCGTTCCCGCCAGTTGAGATGCAGCACCCCTGAGGTGAGGGAAAGTCTCTAATGGCCAGCCAAGTGCCGGAACAGGATTCCCTCGTCGGCAGTGATCTGGGCCATTACCGCATCGTCGAGAAGATCGGCGCTGGCGGCATGGGAGAAGTCTATCGCGCCCGCGACGAGCACTTTGCTCGTGATGTTGCCATCAAGGTCCTTCCGCTCGACACCCTGATTGACGCATCAGCCCGCAAGCATTTCCACAAAGAAGCTCTCATTCTCTCGCAGCTCAACCATCCCAACGTTGCTACCATTCACGACTTCGACACGCAGCAGGGTGTGGACTTCCTGGTGATGGAGTACATCCCCGGGATCACACTCAGCGTGAAGGTGGCTGGCCGGCCGCTGCCAGAGAAGGACGTCTTCCGCCTAGGTGTGGAACTCGCGGAAGCCTTGGCTGCAGCCCATGACCACGGTGTCGTTCATCGCGACATCAAGCCCAGCAACCTGCGGATTACAATCGACGGACGGTTGAAGATTCTAGACTTCGGGCTGGCGAGACTTCGGCTGCCGACGACGTCGAGTGCCACGACAGAGAGTCTCGGTGAGACGCAAGGATTAGCCGGGACACTGCCCTACATGGCGCCGGAGCAGTTGCTTGGGGGAGAGATCGACGCTCGCACCGACATTTATGCCGCCGGCTCCGTACTGTACGAGATGGCCACCGGGCAACGCCCGTTCGCTGACGTGGAACGCTCGCAACTCATCGGTGCCATTCTGCGCCGGCCACCACGATCACCTAATGCTCTCAATCCCAGGTTGTCTCCAGAACTAGAGAGGATCATCGGGAGGTGCCTGGAGAAGGATCCAGACAACCGCTACCAGACAGCACGCGAGCTAGCCATCCACCTCAAGCGCGTGGCAACAAGGGACGCGCCTCTCCCTGCCCCTGTTCCCCGCCTCAGCTTCCGGGGCACAGCGATTTCGTTGTTCGCGGTGCTTCTCGCCGCCCTCGTTGTCTTGCTGGTTGTGCCCGCGATACGGCACCGCATCGCTAGCCAAGCAGTCGCAGCCTGGTATCGGGTCGGCGGCCAGTCGGGCCTCGCCGGGCCTCCCATAACCCAGAAAGACTACATCCTCGTCACCGATCTCAGTAACCGAACCGGGGACTCAGTCTTCGACGGCACGCTGCGCAAGGCCGTCGCGCTGGACCTGGATCAGTCCCCATACCTGAATGTGGTCTCTGATCGGCAGGTGGCGGGGGCCTTGAAGCGCATGGGCCGCGATCCAGAGGAGAAGCTCACGCCCGAACTGGGCACTGATTTGTGTCAGCGCAACGGCATCAAGGCGCTGCTGGTGGGCAGCATAGACAACATAGGAACGATTACCTGCTCACCATGCAGGTGATTGACGCCGTAAGCGGAGAGGTGCTGGCGGAGGATCACAGGCAGGCCAGCCGTAAAGAAGAGGTCTTGAGCAGGGTGGATCAGGCCGGGTCCGAGTTGCGGAAACGGTTGGGTGAATCTCTGGCCTCGATCCACAGGTTCGAGAAGCCGCTGCCCGAAGCCACCACCCGATCCCTGGAAGCGCTGCGCGCGTTTGCGCTAGGCGATGCCAACCACTTCAGCGCCTATGAGATCGAGGCCATCGGCTTGTACAAACGTGCGCTCGAGCTGGATCCAAACTTTGCTCTGGCTTGGGCCAGGCTGGCTTCGGTT
>CAVXBR010000002.1:0-7166 GCA_963760035.1 uncultured Microcaldota archaeon
AGAGGTCCTGATATTTTGCTTATTTCTCCCAATAAATCACCGTTTAATCATGATCCTGTTTTTGTCTTCATTATGTCAATCCCGAGCGCCCTTATGATGAGCTGCCTCAGGTTGTCCTTGTACTCCTCCTTCTGTCCATAGTCTGACACGACTATGAAGAGGGGCTTCATGCTCGAAGTCAGGGCCTCGTTGATCTTCCTGTCCCTGATCTCCTTTGCGAGGCTCGCGGCGATGACTATTATGCCGACCTCCTCCTGCTGTAATAACTTCTGCACAATCGGCTCCGCCTCTGTCCCTGTCTCTGCGGTGTAGGCCGTGGTTATGCCGGCAATCTTGAAGCCGAGCTGGAGGGCGTGGCCTCCGACGACCGCTATCCTGTACGATGTGGTTACTTTCTCCATGCTATCAGCCTCAGCACTTCCTCAGAGGAAAGTCCGTAGATCTTGCTGTTTATCGCGATTCTTAATGTTCGTACTTCAAGCTCCTTCAGGTATATGTAGGCGAGCATGGTGCCGAACGAGAGTATCGCCGGTTTCAGGACCCCGAGTCCCTTGTTGAGTATGTAGTTGTTCATCCCGATCTCAAAGGAAACAAGCTGACCTGTCTTCTTGTAGACCTCAAGGCTTGCCTTTAGGTCGAACCTGGTTATGTGCTGCACCAGATCCTCAAGGCTTGAAGCCGATTCGTAGGCATGCTCCAGCTCCTTCTTCTGCATGCTGCCGTTCGATACCAGATAGCTCTCGATCGCCTGGAACTTCATGCCTGCCCTCTTTCCCCTTATCAGCGTAAGTATGTTCTTGGAGTCAATCTCCATCTTTATTATCAGCGCCGACTGGTAGTGGGCGCCGCTTATCTCGTAGATGACGCCGCTGAGGCTTGCGTAGTAACCGACGTCAAGCGCCGCTATCGCATCGGCCAGGTTTCTGCTCTTCGAATAGGCAGCCGATGCGCCCTTTATTATCTCCGCATAGGGCGAGTTTATCGCCAGCCTTGCCAATACACCCTCAACGGTGCTTTCCCTCATCGCCTCCTTTATCACCGTAGAACCCATCGATGTCTCTATTATGTGCGCCGCAACTCTCTCGAAGCCCGCGCCTCTGTCCTTTGCCTCTATGGCAAGCCTTATGTTCTGGATGTCCCACTTGCCCACAAGCGCCCGCATCACCTTCCTCTGGGCCGTCGGTGCAATCTCGACGAGCTTGTTGACGCTCTCGGCGAGGTTCCTGCTCAGCGCGAAGTCGATGAGGTCCTTTTTTATGCTGGTGCCGCCGTACTTGGCTATGTTGTCCTTGTAGGCCGGCTGCTGGAACAGCAGGCTCAGCGCGGCATCGATGCTGCCCGCGTCTATTATGCTCTGCATCGCCTGGGCTCCTATGAGGTTGGACTCCATGGCCTTGACCCTCGCGCTCGAGTAGCTGTAGATCGAGCCGCCCAGAATTCCTGCCATTAGCCTTTCACCTTCCAGAGCCTGGCGGCTAGCGCCGACCTGGCCTCGGCCGCATGCATCTCCGTAAGCCCGCGTGGGCTCGCGTCGATGGACACGCTTCCGTCCCTGCTCTCGATGGAGAGCTGGTCCTCCTTGCCCTGCACTGTCGCATAACCCAGCTTCTTGACGATGGCCGCGTTCCTCTTTCCTACCCTCACGACCATCTCTCCCTTCGGCGCGAACCTGGAGAACTGTTTCGCCGCTCCTGCCACTATCTTGTCGAGCTTCTTCCCCGACAGCTCGGAGCTGATGCTCTTCTTCAGCCGGTCCATGTGGCGCTCCAGAACGGCCTCCCTTGCGGCGACCATCATCGAACTAATTTCAATGTGGGCGCCAGAGACCTGCCCGCTCCGTATGCGCTCGCTCTCCTTCCCGGCCTCTGTCTTCGCGGCCTTCAGGAGCTCGGCCGCGCTGGCCCTCGCACTCTTGAGGATCGCGGCGGCTTCGGCGGCGCCCTCCTCCCTGATGGAGTCGGCGCGCCCCCTGGCCTCCTTGTCAATGCTCTTCCTGATCTCTTCCAGGGACATGGACTCTCCTTATATTATCCCTGCCCAGAGCATTATCAGTATCGCGATGACGAATCCGAATATGAGCAGCGTCTCGGGAAGCACCAAGAACAAAAGCACTCTTCCCATCTCGTTCGGCTTCTCGGCGACAAGTCCAAGCCCTGCGGCTCCTATCGCGCTCTGCGCCACTCCTGTACCTATCGCGCCTCCCGCGATAGCCAATCCAGCTCCAATCGCTGCTATTGCAGCTCCCATGTCTAAAGCCATATATTTCACCATTTATTCTTCAGCATAAACCCTTTTGTAGGAGAACGGCCTGTACTTTATCCCGCCTCCCTTGTAAAACTTCGAGAAGAACTCCACGAAGTTGAGCCTTGCGGCTTGCACGATGCCCTCGAATATCGAGAGTATCATGTTCATCACGTGTAAAAGAACGAATATAATCCCTAAAACCACGAACATCAAAATGCCAACGATCCCGTTGCCAAGATGCGGCGTGAAGGCCTGGTCGATCAGCATCGCTATTATTATGCTGCCCAGCCCGAACCCCATCAGCCTCGCATAGCTGAGCGGGTGCGTTATTAGATTGGTTATCTCCGCCGCCTCTGTCCCGCTGAGTGCACCTGTGACTATTATCCCCGCTATGGCCGCGATGGCGGCGTCAAGCGATATGCCGATCGGAAGCGCATGGAAGAATATCCCGGCAACTGCCACGATTCCAGCCAACAGCCCCACTATCGAGGTCAGCTTGCTGACCGCCAGCTTTTTGTGGCCGTGCCTCCACTCGTTCACGAATCCGAACAGGAATCCCAGGGTAACCTGTATCAGCCCAAAGGCTATCGTAAGCACTATTATCGTCGTTATGTCGCCCAGCCACGATACGGACTGGAATCCCGGGATGAAGAAGTGGTTCAGCCCGAAGCCGAAGTACTGGTCGGTAAGCACTCCCACAATTATCGCAGGTATCGCCGACATCCTCCATACCTTGCCAACGTTGCACATCAGGCCCTCCGGGTCGGTCTTCATTATTATCAGCTGCGAAAGTATGAACGACGCGATGCCGTAGCCCACGTCGGAGACCATGATGCCGTAGAATATGGGGAACGATATTATGAATATCCAGGTCGGGTCTATCTCGTCGCTCCTCGGTATGGAGAAGAACTCCATGAGGTAGTCGAAGGGCTTCAGGAAACCGGGCCTGTTGACGAGTGTCGGCGCGAGCTCGTCGGTCTTTACATCCTCGAGCACGAACTTGTTGTTGGTCGCCCTGTGAAGGAGAGCCTTGAGACCTCCTGCGCTCTTCTTCGGGATCCAGCCCTCTATCGCGATGGTCCTCTCCGTCCTCTTGAACGTCGAGCTGACCTCTGCCCTGGCCAACTCAACCGCCAGCGACTCCCTCAATACCATGAATGCATGGCTGTTGCCGCTGCCGATGGCTTCAAGGTCCTTCTTCGCCTTCTCCTGCGCGGAAAGGTTGTCGGCCCTCCTCTTCGCCACCGACTTTATCACTGAAATCGGGGTGGAGTCCAGGTACTTGACCTTTAGGTCTAATTCTTCACCCTTGAGCCCCTTCAGCGACTCTTCCACCGACTCCTCGCCCTTCCTGTAGGCTGCAAATATGAGGTTCCTGTTCTTGCCGGCCTTGTTTACCAGTATCTCAGCGTTCCTGCTGAACTTCCTCGAGTGCTCCACCACCCTTGCCATCTGCTTGTCCGGGACGACGACGGCCATGAACGAAAGCACATTGCTCCCCAACGATCCCAGGTTGACATTAAGGCTTCCGAAGGATTTGGCTATGGACTCCGCGTTGTCAAGCGCCTTGTTGTCCTCCGCGATCAACTGCAGCTGGTCCCTGAGGTCGTAGACCCTCTGCAGCCTGCCCTCAAGCTCCCTGAAGCGTGCTGCGACCTCCTGCTCCCCGAGGAGCTTTCCTGGCTTTGTGGCCTTCTTGCCCAGTATGTCGAGCGCCCCCTGCACCTTTATCAGCATCTCGCTGAGCTCGGTGTAGTTCTGCGGGGGGATGTCGTCGCCTATGGCCAGGTCGCTCTTCCTGAGGTCGATGACGCCCAGCTTGTGGAGCCCCGAGACTACCGGATACCTGGCCTCCTTTAGGCATATTATCCTGATCTTCTGCATGGGCTCCGAACTAAGCAAAATCATTCACCAACTATCCCTTTCACTATCTCTGTTGCAATGCCCTTGATCGTCGATGCTGTGGGAGTTGCCTTCTTTATCCTAGCCACGGCCTTTTCCGCCTCGGACATCATCTTTTTCGTCTCCCTGGTTGCCTCATCGCCTCCCTTGGTGGCAGCCGCCTCCCTGAGGGATCTCGCCTCTGCCTCAGCCTCCTCCACTATCTTCTTGGCCTTCTCGTGGGCTTCCAGTACCCTGTTCTTCTTCTCCTCCTCGGCGTGCGTGACCGCCTCGGCGGCCCTCTTCTCTGCGGTCTGAACTTCGTTTATCGCGCTCGTTTCACTCACTATATCACTTGTGCTGTTTGGTACCCAAATACCCTTTCTCAGGATAAGAGAGTATATCATTTATTGTGCAACCAATAAATATCTTCTTATATCCTGCTGGAAAGCCAAGGGCGAGGCTCATTTCCGCAAATCCCTGGGAAAGCCCAAGGTTTAAAACCTGATACGCCCCAATAGTCTCAACGTGATGCTGATGATAGAAAGAACTCTCCTGCTCGTGAAGCCCGATGGCGCCAGCAGGGCATTGATAGGGAAGATAATCTCGCAGATGGAGGAGTCGGGACTAAAGGTCGTGGCGATGAAGATGGTGCTCCCGGATGAGAAGATTGCGGGAGAGCACTACATCTACGACAAGGACTGGCTGGAGACGGTGGGGAACAAGTCCATCAAGTCTTTTGCGGAGAAGGGGATAAAGATAAAGGAGACGGCGCTGCAGGTCGGAGAGAGAGTCAGGGGATATCTCATAAAGTTCCTGGTCAGCGGGCCCGTGGTCCCGATGGTGATAGAGGGCAACGAGGCCATATCAATAGTGAGGAAGCTGATAGGCACGACCGAGCCGAAGAAGGCCGACCCATCCACTGTAAGGGGAAGATTCAGCACTGACTCCTACGGCCAGTCGGATGCCAGGCAGCGGCCAATACTAAACCTGGTCCATGCATCGGAGGACGAGAAGACGGCGGCCAGGGAGATCGCGGTCTGGTTCAAGAAGTCCGAGATAGTAAGCTACAAGCGTGCCGACGAAGGCGCGATGTACTAGAACTCCCTCCCGGGGCGCTATACTATCGGTAAGAAGCCCTTTTCCTTTCCGTTTTAACAGAAAAGTTAGCTTATTATATTTGATAAATCCAAAGTTTACTTATGTTACTGGAGACGAAACGAAGAACAGTTGCAGAAGAGATAACACGATCCCCTATTGGCGAAGAAAGAGTTTATCTCAAAATTCCTCTTAGGCAGCTTGTCGACATATCTCTAAATCCAACATGTTTTAGTGTAGATTCGGACATCAAGCAGATAAAAGTCATGCTGAGAAGATTGGGGAGGGAAACATGTGTTAGTGTGCATACGCATCCACTCATCAATGCTGGCGAAGATCCAGAAACCTGTTGCAGGCCCAGTGCACAGGATATACACACTTTTTTGAATCGCTCTGAAGAAAGAACAATGATAATAGCTGCGCGTGAACTTGCTCACGGGATTGTACTAGCGTATTCTTTTACGAGAAAGACCCTAAAAACACCCAAAATTGAAAACAAAAATGAAGAGGATAAATTAGAGTCACTACTAAATCCTTTGCTCTCCTCTATCATTGATGGACATGTTCGTAAGCTGATGGCAAAATATCATTTACAGTACAGGACCTTCTCCATTGATATTATACAGAAGGATTGGTTCCAGTCCCTTTTGGTTGAACGGCAGTCAGAAGCTTCTCTTCTAAATGCCCTTTATACTAATATATCTCCTTGAGTAGATTGAAGAGAGGCCTCCCGGGGTTCCTAATCAGTATGGATTCTCAAGCTTTCCTGCCACAACCCTCTTAACCGTCAAACTGTAGAACCGTTTTGCCCTGTCTGCGAATCTTTTTTTGTACCGCTTTAAGTAGGATGCCAACCTCCTCCCGTCCATGGCATTTATTAAAGGATAATAGTCCTGCCCGGATAGTCGTATCCTAAAGTAAAGCAAATCTATGAATGTTTTTTCCGGATCCGACACTGGTATCGTACGGCCTAAGTATTTTACATCGTTAAACCCAAAATAGTAATCTCTGGGTAGATGGTGCATTATGATTGCAGTGCCACCTAATATTTTTGCATTCCTTTTTCTTACGACCTTTGTGGTCATGACCTCCATCTTGACTTGATCGTCTATTAAGTCCCTTATCATCAGCGCCGCCGCTCCGCCGTAGTAGAACGGGCTATAAGAGAATCCTGCTATCTCGGCGCTTTTGGAGAAGCTGAATTTGCCTTTTGACAGATGATAAAGCTTTCCTCCTGCCACCATCCGTGAAAGTGTCACCTGCACGGTTTTTCTTGAAACCTTCCGGCTTCCGCTCAAGAAGTTGAAGGCGTCGTCTGTTGTAAAGACCGGCCAGCTTCCAAACATCTTCGTTATCTCACTTGGGATGTTCATCTAACCAATCCCTCAAAAGTTTTATTATCTCTTTGAAGCTAGGGGCGATTCCGTTTAGGAGCAGGCTTGAAAGCTCCTTCTCGTTTTCCGGCGGAGATTCCTCTATCAAGACCAGAAGACCTTTCAGCTTCTTCAAGGTTGCAACGGATGGATTCCGTATCTTGTTTTTAAGGATCAGCATATCATACAAGTCATGTATCTCAGCGGTTTTCTTGCCAAACTTGTCAAAATATGCCGCAATCTTCTCATTTAGTATTGCTTCCGGACTGAGTGCGTATATTATTTTGCGTGTCCCGTCAACCTTCAGATACTCCGCTGCCTCTCCTGTTGAGTCGCCCAACGTGATGTCAAGCTTTCCTGTGGTGCCGTAGCCGCGAACTATGAAATGAATAGTGTCGGTTTTGTTGTTATACTTCTCCTCCCTGATTGGATACCCCTTTTCTATGAGCAATTTATGAACGTCTTTTTGAAAGCCACTCTCTCTTGCCCTTGGAATATCTACGTAGAAATCAATGTCACGAGAAAACCGATTTCCCCCATAGCACCTCCATATCGCGGTACCTCCGTGCA
>CAVXBR010000003.1:0-44740 GCA_963760035.1 uncultured Microcaldota archaeon
AACCCGCTTTGCTGCCTAGGATGGTCCAATACCTTAGAATACGCCGAACTTCCTCCTCGTGTCTTCCTTCTTACCCGGCTCTCCGGGCTTCCCTACCTTTATCGTGAATCGCTCCCGAACAAGAACCTTCCCTTCGCCTCTGCACTCCTTGCACTGCTTCTCGTAGGTCTTGCCTCTGCCTTTGCACCTATTGCATGGCGTCACCATCTCGAACCGGCCGAAGATTGTATTTTGCTGTACCCTTCTTCTTCCATGCCCGTCGCAGGTGGTGCACTTCACCTGCTTCGATCCCGGCTCCCCTCCGGTTCCTTCACAATGGTCGCATCTCTTGACATGCTGAACCTCGAACTCCTTGTCCACTCCATGTTCAAGATCATCGAAGGAGAGGTAGAGGTTAACCCCAGTCTGCTCCTGCTGCTCCTCCATTCCGCCGAAGCCTGGGAATCCGAATCCCCCGCCTCCCATGCCCCCGAACTGCTGGAATATGTCCTCGAAGTTGAAGTTCCTGAAGATGTCCTCCTGGCTGAACCTCTGATTGAAGCCCTCCTTTCCATATGAGTCATACTGCTGCCTCTTCTCCGGGTCGCTCAGCACCGCATAGGCCTCATTCACCTCCTTGAACCTCTCCTCACTACCCTTCTCCTTGTTCCTGTCGGGGTGTAGCTTCATTGCCAGGGTTCTATAGGCGTGCTTGATCTCGTCCTGCGTGGCCGTCTTTGCCACTCCGAGTACCTTGTAGTAGTCCTCTGACATCAGATTTTACCTATCTATTCCGGCCCTGGAGCCTGCGTTCCTTCATAAGCTCCTCCGCTTCCCCCTCCTGGGGGAGGCGGCTGTCCAGCGCCTGCGCTTCCTGTTCTGTTTGGATCCTTGTACATCGAGGTGCCTATCTCCTGCAGGGTCTTCCCAAGGGCGTCGGTCTTCTCTTTTATCTTGTCAAAGTCCTCCTTCTTCACCGCCTCCTCGAGCTCCTTCTTCGCTTCCTCAATCTTTGTTTTTATCTCTGCCGGTATCTTGTCCTTGTACTCATCGAGGGACTTCTCGGTTGCATAGATTAGGGACTCTGCCGCGTTCTTCGTCTCTATCCGCTCCTTGATCTTCTTGTCCTCTTCCTGATGCTCCTCGGACTCCTTCATCTTCTTCTCTATGTCCTCCTTGGACATCTTGTGCGGGGCGACTATGTCCATACGCTGCTCCTTCCCTGTTCCTTTGTCCTTGGCGCCCACGTGCAGTATGCCGTTGGAGTCGATGTCGAAGGTAACCTCTATCTGGGGCGTTCCCCTCGGTGCCGGCGGTATCCCTGTAAGGGTGAACCTTCCTAGCTCTACGTTGTCCTTGGCCAACGCCCTCTCTCCCTGCACTACATGTATGTCTACGCTTCCCTGGTTGTGGTCCGCAGTTGTGAAGGTCTGGGACTTCTTTATCGGTATGGTGGTGTTCCTCTCCAGTATCTTCGTAGCCACCCCGCCCAGCGTTTCTATGCTGAGCGATAGCGGTGTCACGTCAAGGAGGACTATGTCCTTTACTTCTCCCGTTAGAACACCTGCCTGGACCGCCGCGCCAAGCGCGACCGCTTCCATCGGGTCAACACCCCTCTCCACCTTCTTTCCGAGCAGTTGCTCGACGTACCTCTGCACTATCGGCATTCTCGTGGGTCCGCCTACAAGTATTACCTTGTCCAGCCCGCTCGGCTCTACCTTGGCGTCCTTCATCGCCTGCATTACGGGCTTGGTCGACCTCTCTATTATCGGTACGACCAGGCTCTCAAGCTTCGCCCTTGTGAAGGCATAGGTGAAGTTGAGTGGCTTCCCTGCCTTGTCCTGCGCGAAGAACGGCAGGTTTATCTCTGTGGAAAGCGTTGAAGAGAGCTCGATCTTCGCCTTCTCACCCGACTCTCGGAGTCTCTGCATCGCCTGCGGCATTCCCTTTACGTCGACTCCTGTCTGGCTCTTGAACTCATCTGCAAGGAAGTTGACTATGGCATTGTCCATATCCGTCCCTCCCAGCTGGGTGTCTCCGCTTGTCGACTTGACCTCGAAGACCCCTTTTCCGAACTCCATTATCGTTACGTCCAGCGTTCCGCCTCCCAGGTCGTAGACCATAACCTTCATGTCCTTTCCGCCCTTGTCCAGCCCGTAGGCCAGGCTTGCCGCAGTTGGTTCGTTGACAAGTCTTACTACCTCAAGCCCTGCTATCTCTCCGGCGTCCTTGGTCGCCTGCCTCTGGTTGTCATCGAAGTATGCCGGCACCGTAATGACCGCCTTCGTGACCGGCTCTCCGAGGAATGCCTCTGCGTCCGTTTTTATCTTCTGTAGAAGTATCGAAGACAACTCCTGCGGCTTGTAAACCTTGCCGTATATCTTGTAGGTGTAGTCGCTTCCCATCTTCCTCTTGAATGCGGCAGCTGTTCCCTCGTGGTTTGCCACTGCTTGCCTCCTTGCCGCCTCCCCAACGAGTCTCTGTCCATCCTTCGTGAATGCGACGTAGCTCGGGAATGCCTTCCCGTAGAGTGAGGTTCCCTCGCTACTCGGTATTATTACCGGCCTTCCACCTTCCAGTACTGCCGCTGCGCTGTTGCTTGTTCCCAAATCAATTCCTATTATTTTTGTCATTGTATCACCAATTTAGTATTATTTTTATCACTCGTCTTTCTTTTCGTTCTTCTTCTCCTTCTCTTCCGGTTTGGCCACTATGACCGAGGCATGTCTTATCATCTTCCCGTTGACCTCGTAGCCCTTCTTCACCACCTGGAGTATTGTACCCTCCTTCTCCTTGCTGGGCATCACCATCACAATGTCATGCCTGAAAGGATTCTGACCTCCCCTCACAGTTTATCTCCGAGAGGCCGTTCCGTTTCAGTGTGTCCATGAAGTTTGAGTATAACATCGTGATTCCCTTCAACATGTCCTTGTCTCCCGTCTTGTCTATCGCGACTATCGCCAATTGAAATTCGTCAACGACAGGCAGCATCTCCTTCATCAGGTTGGCCTTCCCTACGAGCCCTGCCTCCTCGACCTCCTTCCTCGTGCGCTTCTTGTAGTTGTCGAACTCGGCCGCAAGCCTGAGCATCTTCTCCCTCATCTCCGCCTTCTCATCAGGCGCAGGCTCTGCCGCTCCTGCCTCCAGAACCTCCTCCTTCCCAGCTCCTTCTATCATCTTCTCTTCATCTGCCATAACATCACTTTCTTTGCGCTCTGCCCTCCCCCCTGCTCTTTACCGATATCATGTTGCCGTGCATCATCATGTCGAGCCTCTTCGAAGAGTCGATAAGTCCTCTAAGTTCTCTCTCCAGGTCGTAGCCTATCTCCTGTATGACCTTCTCCATCTCACCGGCACGGAGGTAGTACTTCCTGCCTCTCTTCACTACGAGACCTGCATCCCTGAACCTGTTAAGATGATATATCACAGTGCTTCTCGCGAGCTTGGTCTCAAGATCAAGCTCAGAGCTAGAAAGCCCCTTCCCATCCCTTGCGGCTTCAACGAATGACTTGAGGATCTGCTCCTCCACCGGGTTTTCTGCGTCTTGGTTTGAAAGCCCGAAGACATCGCAGAACCACCTGATTATGCTCTCTGCGTCATTCTGATCCGGCTTCTCGATGAACCTGATAACTATCTGCTCCATGGTAGTGTTTATGAAACGAAACTTATAAATACCTTTCTATTAGAACGAAGAATTATTGACATATCAATTATTAATTGACATATTACTAAACTGACGGTTAGCGCCCCATTGCGTGCAATGCTATCTCCTGGATGAGATCCTCGACATTTCCGCTTTTTATCCCTATGCGAATCAACCGGGCCTTTACCTCTCTTCCTGGGTTAAATTCAACAGGTTTCACAAGGTATTTTGAGATCTTGGCATAGGCTTTTTTGCTGTCCGAGAAGACGATGAATGGTCTCCCGCTCTTGGCCCCTGCCTTTTCTATTGCATCGCCGATCTGGGATGTCATCGCCGCGCAGAGCAGCATCTCCATGGCAACGCTTTTGGTGCGCGACTCCCCTCGCTGTTGTATCTTGACCGCGTTAAGATATGCAAAATCGAGGTGTTCCTTGCATGCTATCGCTTTCTCGTCAAAGAGTTGGACTACCCCATCCTTGCTTGATATCTTGTCCAGAAGCTCGTTTATGCTAAGCTTTGAGCTAGAGACAACTAGGACATGTCCGGAGTCCGCCATATATGGCTGTTATGCAGAGCAAGTATTAAATATTTGGATAAAGGCAGTCCTTTTGATACAAACTGTGATACCATGCAGTTAAGCGCAAAGCCCAAAGGCAAAGTACCGCCAACAACTAATTTGAGAAGAAAGGAACAGGGATCTCTCTACATCAACGGAGCGGTAGCGGCGGTCGCCTTTGCAGCAGGGATGCTCGTTGCGGTTGCAACACTTTCTGATAGCAGCCAAGCACGATTTAATCAACAGTTACATAACCTGGGATTCGTAGCCGATAAGGCTGAACTAGCCGGAGAGTCCAGTTCCATAACCTACAGGGACGGAACAAAGGCCTCACTAGACCAGATAATAACCCAGACTGTCGAAACCAGAAATGGCACCGTGCGTGCATATAAGCTTTCAACAAACTATATGCTGGAAGTCATAATGCCAAATCCCCGAATCTTTTTCATGAATCAGACAAATCCGGATTTCCGTATCATAAAAGCAAATATCGACGGCACTTCTACAAACCTACCCTCCTTCCTAAGGGCCGGAGAGGGCGCATTCCACTTTTAAAACGGGTTTTCAGCCTGTCTGGCTTCCGGCGAGTCGCTTAAGAATGAGCTCCTTCTGCATTTTCAGGTATTCGACCTCAACGTCCAAAGTCAACGGCATTATCTCTAGGTTGTAGAACGAGCTGATAACTCCTGCCATCCTGGTATCGAGGCCAAGTCCCTCACACTTCTTGAACACTCTTTCGGCCACCTTCTTCTCTACTCCCTCATCCCTGAGCAGCATACGTACCTCATTCCAACCGTCTACCTGGATCAGCTTTGCGAACAAAACAGGGTCGGCCTGTAGCTTGACCTCTGCGACTACCTCTCCGTAATGGACCCTGTATGATAACCTCCTCAAGCAGTCCGAGTCCAGGTCAGCGCAGCTGCCGAAATCACCCTCGTTCTCGCCCGGAGTGCATATGGTCCTAAGCATGTTCATGTAGATGCGTATCAGTTCGGAGTTCTTGCTTACGACCCTAGGAACCTCATCATCTCCCCTCCTCTCCCTCACTGCAACCTGCCTCACACTCAGACTTTCCTTGTAGAAAGGGTGCTCCCTCCCGTCCCTGAAGCATCCATGGCTGGCTAATACGATCTCCTTCCCCCTGAATATGGACTCAAAAAAGCTGTAGGGGCTACCCTTCAGAGGAACGCCGCCCGGTATGTATATCTTTCCGTTGAGCGCGTAGGTCGACCTCTCCAGCAGGTCAGATATTATGCCGGCCTCCGTCATGCCGATCTTCGCCCTGACCCGCTCCTTTGTGAGCTTCCCCACTGTTACCACTGAAAGGCATCAGTTTTGCCTAATATTTAAGGTTGTCGGGACTACCTGTTCTTGTAATCGAGCTTGCAGATGAGCATTATCGTCATCATGATTACGGCGCATCCAGCCGCTATCGCCACCGGTATGCTCCCTATCTCAATGGCGTATATGAAGAAACATACCTGGCCGATGTCAAGAACAATGATCCAGGAGAGCGCGAGATCCCGCGTATGTCTCGACTTGACGGTCTTCCAGACCTCTGGGATGTAGGCCACCGTTACCAGGAAGCTGGCGGCGAGTCCTATCAGAGTAACCCAGCTGACCATGAATACCGTAACTGATTCTATGCAATCCTATAAAAGTCTTGCACTGCCCGGTGTAATCTGCAGGCTGAACACAAGCTATATATTCTTAAATCGGAATACAATATCATGAGCGTAGTCAAGCATAGAGTGCAACCGGGCGGAGCACAATCGACGCGTTATGCGAAGATAAATGCTCTTCTCCGCAGAAAACTAATCCCGAGCGCCCTTCCCCGGCCAGGTGATTTTGAGCTTTTTCTTTATAGGCAGGAGATAGCAGCCGGCACTGTTGAAGACCCATGGGATGTATTAACCAGAACCCTTAGGGCACACCCGGAAATCGTAGACAGATCATTAAGAATTTTTAGCGATATGTACAGAGCGGATCAGGTTGAAAGAGGGAAAAAGTCCGCCAATTCCCGTAATTAGCTGGGAATCTAAAACCATAAAAACAGCAGAAATAGATATTATCTGTAAAACAGGTGCTACTCTGGACAAGGCCAACAAGATAGACAGGAAGACAATGGAACACATCTGCCTACTTGCCAAACTAAATCTAACTGAAAAGGAGATGGAGAGCTATGCAAAGGAGCTCTCCGATGTCCTTGAGGCCTTCAAGGTGCTCGACAGCCTTGATGCGAAGGACGAGCCCGCATTCCACCCGATCGAGATAAAGGACCGGCTGAGGGAGGACGAGGTAAAGTCGACAAAGTGGAAGCCGTTGGGCAATGCGAAGGCGACGGACAAGGGATACTTCAAGGGTCCAAAGATAATATAGGGTTTCAAATGGTGCAAAGCGTAAGAGATTATATTGAATCTGTGAAGAACGGAGAAGTGAAGGTAGACGAGTTCATACAGGAGGTAATGGAGAAGTGTGGAAAGATCCAGTCTAAGTACCAGCCCTTCATAACGATGGTGAAGAGGCCCGACACGAAGGGGGCGAAGGGCAGGCTGGCTGGTCTTCCGATATCGGTCAAGGACAGCATATGCACTAACGGAATACAGACTACAGCAGGGTCGAAGATACTCGAAGGCTATATCCCTCCATTTGACGCTACCTGCGTGGTAAACACCAAGCAGGACGGCGGAGTCATAATAGGCAAGACGGCGCTGGACGAGTTCGGATTCGGAACCTTCTCGACCAACTGCGCCTATGGAGTACCGAAGAACCCAAACGACACCGAACGTGCCTGCGGAGGAAGCAGCGGAGGGGCGGCCTGCCTAACCATAGCGGCCGACTTCCCACACATTGCGATAGCACAGTCGACAGGGGGCAGCATCACCGCTCCGGCAGCCTTTACGGGAACAGTGGGCCTTACCCCCACCTACGGCAGGGTCTCAAGGTATGGACTCATCGACTACGCCAACAGCATGGACAAGATAGGAGTCATATCCAGGGAGGTCTACGACTCCGCACTGATGCTTTCAGTGATGTCCGGCTATGATCCACTCGACTCAACAAGCAGTGAGGAGAAGAGCGAGGACTTCACATCCTACGTCGGAAAAGACATAACAGGGCTAAAGCTTGGGATACCAAAAGAGTACGTGTCCGACACAACAGACAAGAAAGTAATCACCGGATTCAGAAAGGGCATCGAAAAACTCGAGTCCATGGGGGCGAAGGTCTCAGAGACCTCATTGCCGCTCACCAAGTACGCTCTCTCGTCATACTACCTGATTGCCATAGCAGAGGCCTCAACAAACCTGGCCAAGTACTGCGGGCTGAGATATGGGCTCCAATCGGAGATAGAGGGAGACTTCGACACCTACTTTTCCAAGGTCAGGACTGCCGGCTTCGGAAACGAGGCGAAGAGAAGAATACTGCTTGGCACCTATGCGAGAATGGCAGGGTACAGAGACGCCTACTACCTCAAGGCGCTTCGGGTGAGGGCCAAGATAATCAAGGAGTTCAAGTCCGAGTTCAAGAAGTTTGACGCGCTTGTCGCGCCTTCTATGCCGATCCTTCCGCCCAAGTTCACCGAGATAGCGAAGCTGACACCGATCCAGATATACAACATGGACATACTCACCATAGCATCCAACATGGCAGGGATCCCAAGTCTTTCCGTACCTGTCGGTAAGGTGGACGGCCTCCCCATAGGACTACAGATAATGGGTGACCACTTCAAGGAAGGAAAACTAATCCAGATAGGTGCTAAGCTGGAGGCGAAATGATGGAGAACACAATCGATATTGTGGGAAAGAACCTGGTCTTCAACATCAGCGCGGCCGACAAGTTCCTCTCGCTGAAGAGCAAGCTCGTAATACCGCTCAACCATGTCGTTTCAGTCTCCACTGACAAGACGAAGTGGTGGACCGCCGCTACAGAGTTGAAGGTGGGCGGGGCGAGGATACCATTCGTGATAAAGGACGGCAGGTACCTCTCGAATGGAAAGCTTTACTTCTACGTCATGCACGACGTAGACAAGTGCGTAACCGTCCATCTCAACAACGATGTTTATAGCGCGATAATATTTCAGGTCGCCAACAAGGAGGCGACGGCCAAGAAGATAATTTCAAAGGTAAAGGGATCATGATGGAGCCAAGCGTGATGATAGGGATCGAGGCGCACGTCCAGCTTAACACGAAGTCCAAGATGTTCTGCTCCGACAGGAGCGAGCATGGCGACGCCGAGCCCAACATGAACACCTGCCCCATCTGCCTTGGCTTCCCTGGCTCCAAGCCCAAAGTGAACAAGAAAGCGGTAGAGCACGGCGTTATGATAGGACTCGCGCTCAACAGCACGATAAACGAGCGCGTCTTCTTCTCCAGGAAGGCCTACTTCTATCCGGATCTGGCCAAGAACTACCAGATCACCCAATATGAGGTTCCGGTGGCCAATGGAGGCTACATGAACATCGGCGACGCCAAGATCAGAATAAGGAGGGTCCACATAGAGGAAGACCCGGCAAAGCTGGTCTACAACAACGGTGACATAACAACAGCAGACAGCGTGCTCATGGACTACAACCGTGCAGGAGTACCTCTGGCCGAGATAGTCACAGAGCCAGACTTCAAGAGCCCCAAGCAGGTCCGGCTCTTCATGGAACGGCTCTCATCGATACTGGAGTATCTGGGCGTCTACGACCCCAAGAGGGAGATGTCGCTCAGGATAGATGCCAACATATCAATCAACGGCGGAGAAAGGGTGGAGATAAAGAACATAACGGGCTTCGAGAACGCGGAGCGGGCCCTCAACTACGAGATAGTGAGGCAGAACGGTATGGCGAGGATGGGGACAATGATAAAGAGGGAGACCCGCCACTTCGATGCCGAGCTAAAGAATACAAAGGCCCTCAGGAAGAAGGAGTACGAAGAGGACTATGGCTACATCTTCGACCCTGACCTGCCTATGATAACGCTCAACAAGCAGTTCGTCGACTCGCTTATGGAAAAGATGCCGGAGCTGCCCGAGCAGAGGATCGCCAGGATGATAAAAGAGCACAGGATACCGGACAACTACGCTGGCGTCATAGTCTACACGAGCAAGCCAATGGCAGACTTCTATGAGGCGTGCCTGAAGCTGGAGAACAAGCCGGAACTGATCGCGAGCTGGATTGTTAATTATTTGCTGAAGAGCCTGAACTGGAGGTCCGAGAGGGTCGAGGACTCCAAGGTGAAGCCTGAGACCTTCGTAGAACTCATAAGGATGATTGACAAGGGAGAGGTGACCGAAAGGTATGCCAAGGAGCTGATAAAGGTCTACGTCGACACCGGAAAGTCACCCAAGGCGCTTGCGGCGAAGGAGAAGATGGCACTGACCGAATCAGATATAGTTAAAATAGTGAAGGACGTAATAGGTAAGAACGAAAAGACGGTAGCGGAGTTCAAGTCCGGAAAGGGAGAAGCCCTCCAGTTCCTCATAGGTCTCGTGCTGAAGGAGACCAAGAGGCAGGCCGACCCGAAGGCTATAAAAGGGATCATAGAAAAAGAGATACACTGATTGGCATGCCTCGATAGCTCAGCAGGTAGAGCGATCGGCTGTTAACCGATAGGTCGCAGGTTCGAGTCCTGCTCGAGGCGCCATTATATTTTCAAGGGGTTTTCTTCTGACAAATGTTGCTACCTACAACGATCCTGATTTTGTCAAAGGCTATCTGGAAAAGGTACTCCCCTACATCCAGGAGACCCTCTATCCCCATGTGATCGATGCGGTCGGATACACAAAACAGGACATACTGGACATCGGGTGCGGACCTGGCTATCTGACCGAGTCGATGGGCTCGAAGGGACACGAGATCAGTGCAATCGACAATGCGAAGGGATGGATAAGCTACTGCAAATCGACCTGGGGCGACAGGCAGAATGTAACCTACGAGTTCGGCGATGCGATAAACCTCAGATTCAAGGACGAATCATTCGATACGGTGCTTATGAACATGGTCCTACTCAACATGCCAAGTCTCGGATCGCTGGAAAAAGCAATAGCAGAGGCCTCAAGGGTCCTGAAACCGGTCGGCCGTTTCATATTCACCGACCTTGACATGGTAAGCCTCATGAATGGAAAGGTTAAGACGAGGAAGGTGTTGCTGCCTCTGGGCTTCTCATTTGAACCAGGCGATGGCTACAAGGCCGAGATAATAATAGGGAAAGGTCCCCATTTCTCATTCGACAACGCCTACTGGCCACTCTCGACCTACACCTCTCTTCTTAAGAAATACGGTTTCGCAACAGTGATAAAAGAGATAGTTAGCAAGAGATTCAATAGTCCGGAGTTCCTCATTTTTATAGCTACAAAAATAAGGTCCAATCTAGAGGTTCAATTAAAGTGATTATATGCGAAGGATAGAAAAGAAGGTATGGCCCGAATTCTTCGACAAGATTCTTTCAGGTGAGAAGACCTTTGAGCTGAGGCTGGCGGACTGGGAGATAAGCCAGGGTGACATCCTTGTGCTGAAAGAGTGGGATCCAACCAAGAAGGCATTTACCGGAAGATCACTGGAGAAAACAGTGACCTATGTAATCAAGACAAAAGATCAGAGCTTCTTCCCCAAGGAGGATGTGGAAAGATACGGCTTCCAGGTAATAGCGTTCAAGTGAGCTAATTCATACTCCAGATGAAGAAGTTCAGCGCGCCAGCGATGGAGACCCAGACTATGTAAGGGAACATTAGCCATGCCGCTTTCCTGTTTATCTTGTAGAACAAGACTATGGTGGCGGCTATCATTATCCACATTGCAACTATGGTGACAAGGCCGCCCGCCAGTGACCTAAGCCCAAAGAATATGCCCGACCAGGCTATGTTGATCAATAACTGGATGGAGAACGCCGCCTTTGCGTAAGCTATAATCTTCTTTGGCCTCTTGCTCTCCCATATCAGGAATGCCGAGATCCCCATCATCGCATAGAGGACGGTCCAGATAATACCGATGATGGATCCCGGAGGTGCGAACCAGGGCTTATGGAGAGCAGCGTACCAGGTTGGCAGGGAGCTGAATGTGAATACCGATCCAAGAACTCCACCACCCAGTTCGCATATCGCGACAAAGCCAATGGCCTTCAATATTTTCCTGGCATCCATGATGTATAAACTACCAGAAAGCCTATAAATTATGAAGTGGCGGCAGCAATACCTGTATGGGCCTTTGTCTTTTCCCGGTTGAAGACCCTATAGGCTGCATAAAGAGCGTTTGCGACGACCAGCGCAATCAGGAGCGAATACGGTAGCCTGGTCCAGACAAGCACCAAAGCAAACAGGGCGACACCAATGCCATAGATAACCTGGCCGGACATCTTGTTGGGCGAGGTCCTAGGATCAGAGACCATGAGGAATACGAAGTAGTAG
Organism: uncultured Microcaldota archaeon; assembly: GCA_963760035.1. Taxonomy (GTDB): domain Archaea; phylum Micrarchaeota; class Micrarchaeia; order Micrarchaeales; family Micrarchaeaceae; genus JAJYUY01. The sequence goes on from CAVXBR010000003.1 coordinate 11,565, forward strand.
TTGACCGCAAGGAAGGAGGCCAGCAAAGCCGCTGCCGAAAAGGCGATGCCCGACAGGGCGACAACTCCGACCGACACCACACCAGCTACGACCAGCGCCACGGGAAGCCTGCGCGCCTCATAGGCCGATACGATCAGCACAATCGCGAGCGGAATCAGTACCCCATAGAGATGTAGGCTAGGCGAAGCCCACCACTCGTCACCAGCCCCGAAAACAGCAAGGGCCACCAGGAGGCCCACCGCTGCCGGGTTGAAGATATTACGCCCCTTCGCCTTCAGGAAGAACTTGGTGGCCTCTGCGATGAGAGCCGCAACAACGACCACCAACAGGGAGGCATTTATCGGGGCGACTGAACCTATTATCAGCCCTGTTATTATGGCCGGAAGTGGAATCCTGTATCTCTGCTTCTTGATCTTGACTATAACAAACTCTATCAGCAGGCAGGTGACCACCGCCACCACCAGGGCCCAGGGGAATGTGTTCAAGCCATAGGCGCCGACCAGTGCGAGCAGGAGCAGCAGAGCTATCGTTATAACGTACATCCTCCCCAGGTGATGGCCCCCTAGCTTCATCGTATCAGTGGTAAATCACACAACAAAGGTATTTACAACATAGCCGCCCTGGCTCACGACAACGAATCCGTCGTCGCCAAAGGATCCCTCATAGTTCGGCCCATCGTCACCGAAAGAGGTCTCGACGATGTAGAGCTTCTCCCCGGCCGAAAGAGTCCCAGTTACGTTCCTGTTGGTACCTACGACCTTCAGCGTGACGCTCTCTGTCCCGTTTGCCTGCTGGCTGCTCGTCATGTTGTAGCCGTCAAGTGCTATCTTTGCCTGCTGCGAAACGCTGCCCGGGGCGATGAGGTAGGAATATCCGTAATAGGGCTCGGAAGAAAAGAGCGTTCCTGTGTTGTTGGATTGCTGGGACGCAGCGCCGGAGACGGTACTAGACGCGCTGGTGCTGACCGCCCTGGCTCCACCCCCTCCGATCATGAGCACGGCGACCAGTCCGACAACTACCAGAACTGCCACAGCCCCATAAATCGCAATCCTGTTCATTCAATCAACACTTTCCCTTTAATTGGGTATAAAAGTGATCTGTATTGTTTCGGTTTCGGGCTTAGGCTAGTAGCCTCTCTTCATTATTTTAAGCGCTCTGTATAATCCCAAAACAGCTATCACCAGCACCACCGCACCCAAAATCATGATAAGCACCACCCGGTCATGGCTCTGCACGCCACCCACAGGCGTCTGTATCTGTGGTGCCATGGAAGTGGTGGCCGCACTGGTCTTCGGAAGTTCCTTCGTAGTTACGATCTGCTGCGGATTCGATGGCGAGAGAGTCTGGGCCAATATTATGGTGTTGAAGTCCTGTATCCCATCACCCACTCTGATCACATTGCCCTGTTCGGCGACCTTTATTCCAGTGCCGGTTTCGGCGCTGTCGGACCCGAAGGTGAGGAAAGAGGGGAAGCTGACCAGTCTCCCTCCCGAACTGTAGTACATGGAAAGGTAGGCGCTGGTGTTGGAGAAGTCTACCATCTCTGCGCTGCCCTCCCCTCCGAAGACAAACTCGCTGTTATACTGGTTCCGTGACGGTGTTTGGTAGTAGGGAGTCACCAGCAGGGTCGCATTGTTGGAAGGTATGTGGAAGGTCACATTATCGTAATACTGGAGCCCTGTGGTGTTGTAGTAGCTGAAATAGACCACGGGATAGCCGCCGCTGTACCCTACCCTTGTGACCGGGTAGAAGTAGAGCGGGTAGCTGTAGGGCGTGCTGCTGGTCGAGAAGGCGTAGCTGCTCTGGCTAACGCTCGCGCTGCCTTCATCAACAGTCGTCACGCTGGTGTTCCCCATCCCCCGGACAGTGGAGTTGTAGACATTCGCGAAGAGCCCGCTCTCGTTCCAAACATTGTCAACGAGCGAATAGGTCCTGTTGCTGGTGTTGAGGTCCATGGCGTTCTGCAGCCAGTAGGTATAGGAGTTGCCGCCGGACTGTATCCTAAGCTGCACGTTGAGCTGCAGGGTTGCCCCGTACCTGGAGGTCTTTGGCGGAGGGGAGGCGTTGTAGGCCTCTATCGATGTTATGTTGGCCATCGCCCCTATCTCATTGGTGCTTACCTGGTAGGCCGAAAGCCTTCCCGAGAGATATGATAGGCCGTAGCTGACTATGCCTACCGGGACTCCCTGGGAGAAGTTGTTTATTAGCGGGCCGAATGGATTCACAAGCACGGGAGTGGCATTTACATAGAAGAAGACCGCGGTCGGGTAGGAGGGCGAGAAGTTAATGCGGTAGGCACCCCTGTTGTAGTAGCTCACGTTCCAGGAGCCTATGGAGGTGTTGGTCGCAAACTCGGTGCCATAGGGAGAGGTCAGGTTGAATGGCCTGGTGCCTATCCAGCTTATGTTGACCTGGCTGTAGTTTTTCCAGGAGACGGGATAGCTATAGTTGGAGGTTATATGTATCAGGTGACCCTGGCCCAGCGGCGCATCGACAAAGCCGAAGGTGCCGTTAATCCCATGGCCCCTCGTATAGAGAAGCAGGTGGTATAGTCCGGGCGATAGGTTCATGATGACCATCGCGTCCCCTGTTACGCTCTTGTTGTAGATCTGGGTGTAGGGCTTGTTGTCCTGGTAGCTGCCGTACTGGGTGGAGTTAAGAACCACCAAATTCCCGGTCCCATTAACGTTGTAGGCTATGGCCATCGTTGAGGGAACAGTAAGGGTGGTGTTATATGAGATGATGTAGCCTGCATTGGATGCCGCAGCCAGGAAGGCGAGAAGCAGCGGCATGACAAGGAGCAGATGTCCCCGATTCCAGATGGTCATGCATACACCTCATAGGAAGAGAGTCCTGCCTTCGCTGTCCGACTTGACCAGTCTTATGGTGTCCTTGAACCACACCGGGAAGTTCTCCGGCCTTGCCACGAGGTCCTGCAGGGCCTCCTGCGCCGGCATTCTAACAACCTTCACCACCTCCGTCTTATTTGGCAGTATCGGCCCGTCGTAGACCGTAAAGGCGGCAACGCAGAACTCATTCTCGCAGGAGCCGTCGCCGTAGTCCCTGTCATAGGGGAATCCTCCCAACACCTTCAGCTTAAGCCTTCCATCGATGCCGTACTCGTTCCTCAGGCACCTCGCCGCGGCCTCCTCCTTTGTCTCACCGGAAAGAACGTGGGTTGTTGGAGCATCTAGAACGCCTCCGCCGACCTTGGTCATCGGCCTCTCGTGCAGAATTAACTCATTCTTCGAGTTGAAGACTAGTATCTGGATGGCCAGGTGCTTGACTCCTGGGGCGCTATGGGCGGTCTTCCTGTCGACGACCCTTCCGGTCTCCCTGCCGTCCGAGTCAACGCATATGAGCCTCTGGGTGGGATTGTCCTTAAGGGCTATACTCATCAGACCACAGATAATTATAGCTGGAAAGGGCTAAAAACTCGAGAGAACAGAACGCTTAAATATTAGGAAAAACGGAAAGCAATACTGTAAAGTGCCTACTCAGGCATAGTACTGATTAAATGGTCGCTGTTTCATTCATGGGGATGTCGGGATCTCATACAGAGGTCGCGGCAATCGAGTTCTTCAGGACAGATCCGTCCAACCTAATCCCCGCGAGATACCCCTCTGAAGTCTTCTCGGCTCTGGATTCTGGTATCGCCCAATATGGCATACTACCAATTTACAATTCAACAGAGGGACTGGTCACAAAGACATGCGATCTGCTCTTCAACACCCCTCGGGCCAAGATAATCAGTGAACACATATCATCTATAGAAAACAGCCTGTTTGCTCTTCCTGAGGCCCAGCTACCAAAAATCAAAATCGTTATCTCTCATCCGCAGCCGCTGGAACAGTGCAGCATCGTATTGGAGAAGATGGGTGTCGACCTGCTGCCATTCAGCTCCACTTCGGCGGCGGCCGAGAAGGTTTCAAAGGATGGGAATCTTGATCAGGCCGTGATAGCATGTAGCAGAGCAGGCGCGCTCCACAACCTGAAGCTGCTCAGACCGAATATGGCAAACACCAAGTTCAACTATACAAGATTCATCATAATCGCCACTCTGGCAATCATGGAACCGAAGGACAACAGGACCGCCATTACATTTGTTCTAAATCAGGGCGTAGGAGCACTGGAACATGCCCTTCATTGCTTTTCGACCAATGGAATAGAGCACATGTTCCTAACCTCTAGGCCGCTTGCAGACCCCAAGAGGCCGGATGATGCATGGAAGAACTATTTCTACATGGTATGTGCGGCCAGTGCAAGGAGCAGTAACATGATAAAGGCGCTTGACATGTTGCAAAGGCACGCCAATGACATAAGAGTACATGGATCCTACGTAAAGGCTAAAATGCCCACATGAGATGAGCAATCAATGCAGACCAAGTTCATGGCGGTGATGGGTCCCTCCGGAGTCGGGAAGAGCACGATAATGCACGAGCTCCAGAAGCTCGACAGCAGATTCGTTCTGATCAAGACGCATGTCACCAGGCCTCTCAGGCCTGGAGAGAGGGATAGGGTCTCGCTCTCGTTGCCCGAATTGAAGGAGATGCGCAGGAGGGGCGAGGCACTGCAGATAAACCACATCTACGGCGCCTACGACGCTGCGCTTCCCAAAAAACCGATTGAAAAAGCTATGGAGGCCGGCCTCTTCCCCATGTGCGACTATAAGATAATGTACGCAGCCGAGCTCAAAGCCGAGCTTTCGGGCGAGCTCTTCTGTATATACCTACTACCTCCCAATCCCACTGCAATCATAAGCAGGCTGGAGAAGGCTGGTAGGAAGATCGAGACCACAAGACTGCTTGAGGACAGCAAGGAGATAGCAAGCCTAGAGACAATCTATGAGAGCATGGTGGACCTCAAAATAGTGAACAGAGAGGGCGAAGCTGACAAAGTTGCCAGGGAGATACGCCTGGCATACCTGAAGGCTCTGACGGACTGATCAGCCGGTAAACCTATAGGTGCGCCACCACTCTGGCTCTCTCCTAACAAGGCCTGTTACTCCCTTGACCCTGCAGGCGGCATGCAGCAGCACTGCGTCTCCTTTCCTCACCCAGTGCCTTGGTCCGTCTTCCAGGTTGTACATTGGATATCTGATAAAGAAGCTGGCTGTCTCCTGGTCCCTCTGCAATATTCCCCTGATCTCGACGCCGTGGGGCCTCCCCAGGATTATGTCTGCGCCCAGCTGCCTCTCGAGCCTTCTTATCGAGATTGGTATGGGCATCCTATCACTGGTCGTCCTCCAACCGGATTAATTGGCCACCGCCTCCCTGTGCCCGAGCGGTCTGAGCCTCGCCGCTTCGGTCGGGTCGTACTTCCTCAGAATCTTGAAGGCGCCAACCACCTGTTCCTGATCGATGGGGCTAGATCCGAGTGCCTCCCTCTCCAGCTTTTCCAGGAAAATGCGTTCGCCTACAGTAAAAATGACCTTCTCACCCTCCTCAACCTTCCTTAGCGCATTAAAGATGTCTATCAGGCTGGCCTTATTGCCTGACTCCACTTTCAGGGAGATCCTGAAGCGACTGGTTTTCGCTGATACCGTCTGCGCCAGCGCGCCGATCTTGGCCGCCCTGCTGGCGGCGTCCTGCCTCTTTAACCCTTTGACGGTTTCACTTAACCTGTCAACCTGCTTGCGCAGCTTCCTTACCCTGCTCTTTTGGCCCATAAAATCACTAAGTCAATTCGTTATTACTCCTCACCTTTACCAAATATATAAGGTTAACTGGCTCATGCTGGTTTGGGGTAATCACTATAGTTTTCCAGCTCGCGCTAACGTCTAAATTAAAAATAAAATCATCATCCGGTAAATTCATACCTGCGGAACTGGCTTACAACCTCCTTTTTTCCATCTGCTCCTTTCCTTGATTGACCCTGTTCTATCAAGACTCCATCGCCAGCTTTCAGAGGGTACTTTGGGTTTTCCCTAGTCCCCATTCTGCGTCCTCGGTGAGTCACCAGAAAGAAACCAGAGTTGAGGTACTCACGTCTAAGTATTCCTCTTATCTCCCTACTCCCCGTCCGATCTCTGATTACCTCTTGGCCTTTGTAGCCCCTTAGAGTTTCTGTTGTTATTGTTCTTGGCATGCTGATGGTTGGAACAACTCTTATAAAAAGATTCCGTCCAAGGCTCACGCTGAACTTGAATTTAAAAATTAAATTCGGAGAAGAGGTTATCGTACAATTAGTCTTTAGTAACGGTATGTTCACAGCTCGCTTGCGCTCGCTGTTTACGCACCCGTCCTATCAAAGCCGTCTATTGCGGCCGACCTAGTGTCTAGTTTCGGGTCTGGCTTCGTCCTTAGATGCTTTCAGGGCTTATCCTTTTGGCGCGTGGCTACCCGGCAGTGCAATCACAACCGGTACACTAGAGGCGCCGATCCCCCGTTCCTCTCGTATTGAGGGGAGCTTACCCTCTGACACTGACACTCCCAGTAGATACTACCGTCCTGCCTCGCGGCGGACTGAACTCAGCTCGTGTAGGATTTTAATGGACGAGCAGTCCAACCCTTGGCTGCTTGTGCACAGCCAGGATATCCTAAGCCCATATCGATGTATCAAACCGCCCGGTCGCTGTGGACGCTCACGGGCGACGAATCGGTTACCTCCAGAGTAACTTTTTTGACAGCTTGGACCCCCATTAAAAGAGGTACCAAAGTTCGCTAAGCCCCCGTTTCCGGTCTGCGTTCCACGCTTTTAAGAACACAGTCAGCCCTGCATTTACCTTTACGCTTACCGGTGGATTCCCAATCCACCTAAGCAGAGCATTGGTCACTCTCGTTTCTTTATCGAGAGCAACCGTCCAGTCCAACTACCCACCTGCTGCTGTCCTCTCACGAGTTAGCTGCAAGGCAAACTAGGAGTGGTGTTACATTGTCGCTCCCCGTGCCCCTGAAGGCACGGATCGATGCTCCCACTTACGCTATGCATAATTTGCATTGCAACAACAACAGGCTGTAGTCAAGATTCATGGAGACTTCGTTTCCCACTGAGAGATCGCGGCATATTCACCGCGCAGTAAGTTCACCGGATCCAATCTTGGGACAGTGGGACAGTCATTACGCCCTTCATGCAAGTCACCTATTAAGTGACGAGGTATTACGCTACCTCAAGAGAGTCAGAGTTACTCCCGCTCTTTGCCAGCGCTTACTCCCCTTGAAAAGGGCCTTCACGTACTGGCGGTGAGCAGGCGTCACCCACTGTACTTAGCGTTTCCGCTTTGCGGTGAGTTGTGTTTTTGATAAACAGTTGCTGTCCCCTAGTCAATGATATCTGCATATCCTATACGCAGACATGGCTTCTCGAAAACTTACGCCACTATTTTGCCGATTTCCCTAAGATTGGTTATTCCGTCACACCTTGGCCTTTTCAGCCAGCAGCACCTCTAATGGTTCTAGGTACGGTTTAAAATGATCGTTGCGGATTCCCTTTTCACTGGATCAGGAATTCAGTCTATCAGTTCATTTAGCTGCTTCTCCTCATAACGAGACTCCGCAGCCCTTTGCACTTTCTTTCAGACCTATCCCCAACCGTCAGAAATCCACCTTGTGTCGCCACTCCTACATTCTAAGTGCTGGAATATTAACCAGCTTCCCTTTTGTGCAATTGTGATTAGCATTGCACTTAGGATCGACTAACTCTCCGCTGACGAGCGTCGCGAAGAAAACCTTGTGCTTCCGGTGTATGGGATTCTCACCCATATATGATGTTACTGATACCAGGATTTTCCCTATAGCACGGTCCATACGTCCTTTCGAACGTACTTCTTGCCGTGCCAAATGCCCTCTTACCCGTGCTTATCGCACGATATGGTCTCGGTACCAAGCTTAGCCCCGTATATCTTCAGCCAAAAGCGACTCTACCGGTACGCTATTACGCGTTTTTTAAAGGGTGGCTGCTTCTGAGCCTACCTTCCGGCTGTCTATGCCGCCTTCAGCCTTCAAGACACTCAGCTTGGATTTTGGGACCTTAACCATATTCACTATCTTTGCAGTCTCGCGGGGCTGGCTTACCCAACCTCGCCGACTCCCGGGGTCTACGCAGCATATGCATTCGGAGTTTGACAAATCAGTGGACCCTTCCGAGTCCGCCCTGATTGATCGGTAGCTCTACCTCATATGCAAGCTCGCCCAGAGCTATCCTAAAGATACTTCAGAGGGGACCCGCTATTGCCGTGTTCGAATGGTATATCGCCGCTACCCGTAATTCACCCAACAGGACATGCCATGACAGGTTGCGGGCCTCCACCAGGCTTTAGCCTAGCTTCGCCCTAATCACGCGTAGTTCACAACGGCTTCGGGTCGTATAAAAGTGACTTTGGCATTTTCATACCATGCGCCTCGCATGCTGCGCGCTCTCGCTTTCGCTGCGACGGATTGCTCCGCCTCGCCACTCAAATACACTCCCTGGCTCTTGCTTCAAGAAGAATGGTAAGACGCTGTTACTCACGCGTCGCATAAATCTTACGATTTTCAGCTTCCGCATGCATCATCACTTTAACGCCTTACCTTCATGTCGCCACCTAGTTTCAGATCTTTTCAATCCCATACGTATGGGTTCTTTTCAGCTTTCGCTCGCGCTACTTGTCCACTATCGGTCTATAGTCAATATTTAGGGTTGGGGTTTAATGCCCCCGTATTCGCTCTGGATAATCAACCAGAGCTACTCTATCACGATAACTCCCTCTCACTTAATCTACGAGGCTGTCACTCTCTATGGCGGCTCTTTCCAGAACCTTCAACTCATGATCGGGATGATAAATCGTTCCACATCTCTACCCTCCTTGCGGAGGAAGATTCAGATTGCCCTGTGTCGCTTTTAATCGCTTTACTCACGACATCGCTTTCGCTTTCTTTTCCTGCGGCTACTAAGATTTTTCAGTTCGCCGCGTGTGCGTGCCTTGTCGGCACATTAGGTGATCCCCGGTTCAAAACCTGACTTGCGGCTCCCCGGGGCTTATCGCAGCTTGCCACGACCTTCACAGCTACTACAGCCTAGCCATCCTCTAGGTGGCATGAATATGTACTTCATAACCTCTTCTCCTCAAATCCATCGCCCAAACAGGCGACTTCACGGTATGACGTTTTTGACACAGAGCGATTGCTCTAGTCCTTGTATCTTCACAAAGCGGTGTTGTTTTAAAACGAGCTTTCAGAATACAGTCAGCCTATACAGCCTGATCCGTCATTTCAGCACCAGCTATTTGTTAGGAGAAAAAGGTATATATAGGTTGCGACGTAGCCCATGCCTGCTGGTATAGGGCGGTTTGGAAGCCAAAGGGGAGGGGCCTTTTGGCATCGAAGACCCAAAGCAGAGCAGAAGTGTTAAAAATCTATCAAATAGAGATTAATCGCGGTTGGATGGACTCAAAAAGGAAGCGCTTCCAGGAAGAGCTGAAGCGAATTAGGCAGCTCAGCGCGATAAACAAGGTTCTGAAGAAGGGAGACGTAGAGAACGCTTTCCTCAACAACACCGACAAGGAGACAGAGACCTCGAAGGACACTGCCGTAGAGAGAATGCTGGAGGAGCTGCAGGCCGACAAGAACGAGAGGAAGGACCTGGAGCTGCTGGACAACCTGGTGAATGAGGAAACCTCGCCACAAAGATCGTCCGTGCACGCTGCAGGAAGGAGGGCAAAGCCCGGCAGGCATGCAGTCATAGCGAAGAGGGCAAGACCGGTAAAGAGGGCTGCAAAACCGAGAAAGGCAGCCAAAGCGAAGAAGTCCTCAAGGAGGAAGCGATAATCTTAAAGAGTTGAAAGTGCTTTACTTATCCTAATTCCGGGCTCTTGGCTCATCAGTAGAGCGCCCCGTTTGCAACGGGGAGGCGGCGGGTGCGACTCCCGCAGAGTCCACTTAATGTTGTACGACGTCGTACCAAAGAGGATTCTACACAAACCACTTGATTGCATAGGTTTATATATCTGTTATAGCATATTATATACTAAATATAGGTGATATATAATGAAAGAGGAGGTAACAACAGTGCAGCTCAAGAAAACCGTGGTGAAGGAGCTACAAGGCAAAAAAAAGTATCCAAGAGAGACCTACAACGAAGTTATACTAGATCTCATAAAGAGTGCCGAAAGCATGACGGAATACGACGAGTTCCTGCATAAAGCTCAGCAGGCGAAGATGAAGGAGCTGTGGGGCGAAGGAGATTATAAGAAGTGGGAAAGTGCCTAGGGCTGGCGATGTTATAATTGCAAGGATGCAGTACACCGATAGCCACGAGTCTAAAATAAGGCCAGCCCTCGTGCTGTTCGAGGAGCTCGGGAACGTGGTTATAGCCGGAATAACCACTAATCTGCAAATGAAGGGGATACCATTATCCGTAAGAGAGGGTGCGGCGCAGGAGAGCATGCTGAAACTTAACTACATCTTCACTATCACAAATGAGACTATTCTAAAGACCGTATTCCATTTAAGTGCAGAGAAAAAGCGTCTTGTTTTTGATGAACTCTCGAAAAGGCTTAGCGGTCTTAAAACATAAGTTGCCCTATTATGTTTTCAAGCTACTTCCTGCGGAGTGCAATGGTAGACTTAGGTGTATGAGAGCTAGCATAAGAACAGAGGTGCGTAACCGAGGGTTTTTCACCACTCTTCTCTACTATTGCCGGAGCGGCATATCCCTTTGTATCTGGCTGCGTAGCTCTAAACTTTATTACGAATTGTCCCATCTAACACACCAGTAGTATAGAAAACCTAACTTATAAATTTCTTTGCGGCAAAGCAACCAAACCAACAACTACCAGTAAAAAGGATATTCGGTCCCCCTTTTAAACTTTCTTATCCGAAGGATTTGTGCTGTGGCTGTGTGCCTGACCAGTAGCACCATAGCGGTTTGGAGGAATTGACGAGGGAGAACATGGATGTGTATACCAGCACCAGGATGCATTTTGGCGCGGAGCACAGGGAGTTTGCCATGGACATGGTCTGGCTGGTAATCAACTACACCCCACTCACCGGAGTGATCTACACCCTGAAGTTCGGGCAGAAGTGGCTCCATGAAAAACGGATGCCTCACCGAGTGGCCAGATACCTGGAAAGAAACGACAGGAAAAACTTCATAAAGACACGCAGCAGGCGGATAATGATGTCAAGACTGAGGGCGCTCAACTAATCCTCAAAGCCCTTCCGACCCATAAATACGTCCATAGGCGAAAGTCCGATTAACAGGAGCCGTTGGCCAAACATGGGCTGTAGAAAACCTATAAATTACTATAAATCCAACTAGTTTGGAGCAAGACAACCGTCCTACCGGACGGCATATATCCTGTGATCCCATGAAAGACATTGTAGTTAGCGCCAATAACGTGAAGAAGACATTCACGGCCTACCGCACGGAAGGCCAAAGCTTCCTCTCGGTCCTACTGCACCGCAACGACATAAAGAAGCGTGCGTTGAGGGGCGTAAGCTTTGATATAAGCGCCGGTGAGCTGGTCGCCCTGCTGGGAAAGAATGGCAGCGGCAAGTCCACAATGCTCAAGATACTTACAGGAATACTCAAACCGGACGAAGGGACAGCCCGCGTACTGGGATTTGATCCATCGAAGGACCGCGAGACTCTGGACTTCAACATAGGCGTTGTGCTGGGTTCGACCCACCCGCAGCTCTATTGGGACCTCCCGCCGCTCGACGCCTTCGTGCTGATGCGCGACATCTACGACATCCCGGAGGCGATCTTCCAAAAAAGGTTGAGGTACTTCGTGAAGCTGCTGGACCTCAAGGAGGTATACAAGCGCCAGACGCGCCAGCTTTCTCTCGGCGAGAGGATGAAGTGCGAGCTGGTCGCCGCAAACCTCCACTCGCCCAAGGTAGTCTTCCTTGATGAGCCTACCATAGGCGTTGACCTTCCGTCGAGGAATGCGATAAAGCAGGCGATAAAGAAGCTCAGGGAGGAGAACGGCACGACATTCATAATAACGACCCACGTGGTCGAGGACATAACCGATGTAGACCGCATAATAGTCTTCGACAAGGGCGCCAAGCTCTTCGACGGGGGCCAGGACGGTCTTAGGAAGGCCTTCGGGAAGGAGCTTTCGGTGACTTTATACTCGTCAGACGCCGATAGCCTGCAGGTCCACAGCTTCGGAAAGGTAACCGAGCGCGGGGAGAACTTCATAAGAATGAAGATAAACCCGGCAACCCTAAGGCAAAGGAAGTTCCTAGATCTCCTCGGAAACAGGAAGGTAGTCGATTTCCGCATAAGCGAGCAGAGCCTCTCTGACATACTGAGCTCGCTCTACAAGAGCTTCGGTAAGTAGATGTACGCATTAAGAGGGTGGGCGGGAACGCTCTCCATCGGGCTGAAGGAGTCATTTGCCTACAGGGCAGCGGTGCTGGTCGGCTTCCTTGTCGGGCTAATTTGGCCCTTCGTGCTCATAGCGCTATGGTTTGCGGTCTTCAACTACTCCAACACGGCGAACATCTCTGGCTATACGGTCGGGGCGATCGGAGCATACTACCTGATCAGCGGAGGCCTTCTTTCCTTCATGAACTCTGATTTGACATCAAACCTGGCCAGCAGCATAACTGATGGAACGGTGGCCAGATATCTTACAAGGCCGATGGGGATAATAACCCAAATTCTCCTGATAGGATTCCCTGACGTTGTCCTGATGGCCTTCACCAGAACTCTGCCAATGATGGTGATAGCCATAGTGCTGTTCAATGTGCAACTGAGCCTCAGCACGATCCTGATATTCTCGGCATTCGCATTGATCGGCTTTGCCGTGATCCAGCTCTTCATCATGATGATAAGCGCCAGCGCCGTTTACTTTACGCAGACCTATGGACTCTTCTACCTCTTTGGCGGGATCAGCGGACTTCTCGGAGGCTCATTCATACCGCTCAACCTGCTTCCGCACTGGGCAAGCCAGCTTACAGAGCTTCTGCCCTTCCAGTTCGCCTACTACATCCCTCTCTCGATAATCAACGGCCATCTCTCTGCCACGCAGGCGGCAGCGACGCTGCCCCTCGCGCTCTTCTGGGTCGCCCTCCTGGCGACGATCTCCTACCTCATGTGGAACCACACCAAGAAAAAGATAGACGCGGTGGGCGTATGATGAAATCAATATTCAGGAATTTGAAGATGTACCACAAGCTAGACATGATGGGCTGGAAGGAGCTGCTGGTCTACCGGCTCCAGATGCTGGTCTGGCTGGTCGGGAGCATATTTAGCACCATAACGGGCTTCGTCATAGTCACGGTGATATACGGGGTATCGTCAGGAATACCTGGCTGGAGCTACTTCCAGCTGCTTGCCCTGACCTCGATAGCCAACATGGCTGGAGGCTTCCTCGCCTACTACGTCTCGATATACTCGATGGTGGCCAAGATGAGGAACGGCGGTATAGACATGATGCTGACCAAGCCGGTAAATCCTGTCATATACATCACCATGCTCTTCGCCTCCCAGTCATCCGCGCCGACAATAGTGAGCGGCACGCTCATGCTGGCCTACTCGCTCTGGAACCTGCACATCGCCCCGCTCTCCTTCCTGATGTTCATCCCGACGTTCGCACTTGGGGTATTGGTAGTCATACTCTTTGGGCTTGCTTTCGGCCAGCTGCTTTACATAATATTCAAGGAGGGCCGATTCGGCTACTGGTTCCTTGACAGTCTCCAGCAGGCAACCAACTACCCGCTGAAGATCTACGGTGGATTAGGCGTAGCGGTATTCACAGTGCTGGTGCCGTTCGGCGTCTCTGTATTCTATCCTGCCGAGCTGCTGCTGAGCAAGATATCCTATCCCTACCTGTTTGCGATAATGGGCTTCGAGCTGCTGCTGATCTTCCTCTTCTACAGCTTCTCCATGTGGGCGATAAAGAATAAGTATGTAAGTGGCGGAGGTTAGACGGTCTTCGCCCTAAGCTCCCCCACCAGATAGAATGAGCCGGTAACGCAAACGATGCCGCCGGATCCCGCCTCCTTCAGGGCCTTCCGGTACGCCTCGTTTGAATCTGTTATTACTTCCGAATCGACGTCCGTGAAGCTCTTCAGGTCTGAAGGGTCGTAGGACATGCTCTTCCCGAAGTCGGTGGTTGACTGGAACGAGGCGAAGTAGAACTTAGCGGCAATTGGTGAAAGCAGGGCCAGCATCTCCCTGACGTTCTTGTTCCGCATCGCCCCAAAGACGAAGTAGATCTTCCTTTTTGGATAATAACTCTCAATGGTCCTGACGAGCGCCCCTACCTTCATCGGATTGTGGGCGCCATCCATTATCACTGTGGGGCTCCGCCTCTCGATCTCGAACCTGCCTGGGACGCTGACGTGCGAAAGCGCCTTCCTGAACTCCTTTTCCGTTACTTTAAACCCGGCATTGTTGAGCTTCATTGCCGCTGCCACCGCAAGAGCTGCATTGGAAACCTGGTGTTCCCCGAACATCGACAGTTCAACGTCAGCATACCGTTCGCCTCCTGCAACAAGATCAAACATGCTGCCTGCCTTGCGGCGCTTGATTCGGTCGCACTTTATCTCCTTTCCAAGGAGGTCGACCTTGCATCCCAGCTCCTCGGCACTCTCCTTGACGATGTCGATTACCGAAGGCTGGGTTACCCCGCTCTCGATGTCGACGCCCCTCTTGAAGATCCCTGCCTTCTCGTGGGCTATCTCCTCTACCGTGTCACCCAGATACTCCATGTGGTCTAGCCCTATGTTCGTGAGCACAATGACCTTGGGAACTATCACGTTGGTGCCGTCCAGACGCCCTCCCATACCCACCTCGACCACGGCCAGGTCGACCTTCTCCCTCCTGAAAGTCTCGAATGACGCCGCCAGCATCGCCTCAAAGTAGCTGGGCTTTCCCCACTTCGTGGTCTTTTCGACCTTATCGACGCAAGTCTTCACCGTTTTTACGACTTCTACGAACTCTCCTTCCTTCATCAACTTTCCATTCACCTGCATACGCTCTCTAATGTCGTGCAGATGCGGTGATATGTGGAGGCCTGTTTTGTAGCCCGCGGTCTCTGTTATCTTGGCTATCATCGTTGCAACAGAGCCCTTGCCCGCGGTTCCTCCCACATGGACAGTTGGATATGAATCCTGCGGGTTCCCCAGTTCATGGAGCAGGGCCCTCATCCTATCGAGGCCTATTATCTCGTATTTCACCTTATACTTTGGGATAAGGGACTCCAGATAGGCCCTTGCAGCTTCAAAATCCTCTATGGGCATCGAATCAGGATCCGAGTAGTATATCCCCGAAGGAGCGGACGAACCTCGCCTTTGCCACTGCCATCGCCCTTTTTCCCGAAGGGGTGAGCGCATAGACGACCATCTTGCCGTCCTCTTTGCCCTTTATGAAGCTCTTGGCCTTAAGCTCCTTGAGGGCAGGATAAATAGTGCCGGCCTTGGGCTTCTCGCCGCGCCTCCTCTCCAGCTCCTTTGCCAGCTCCTCCCCGCACATCTCCTTCTTGGAAAGCAGCCAGAGTATCTGGAACGATAAAAATCCGCGCATGTCACAGCAGCCCCCGTCATTCATTTAACCAGCTACATATATGATGTCCTATACGTTTATATACCTTCTGCATCACAATATCGTATGTCCTATACGAAAGTGTAGGAAGGTGGAAAAATGTACGAAAATAGCTGCGAATGCAACGGATTCGGAAGCGAGATGAGGAGATTCCTCACCAAGGAAGAGAAGGTAGCGATGCTGAAGGAATACAAGGAAAGCCTGCAGCAAGAGGTAAAGGCGGTAGAGGAGAGGATAAAGGACCTCGGGAAGAACAATTAGTTCTTCCCTTCCCTTATAATTAATTGCAATAGTGATTTAATAGAAATGAAATATGGCGGAGCCGAGGCAAAGCAGTTCGTAACGAACCTCAGCCTCATAACAAGCAGGGGAAAGTGGGGAGACAACATAATGACCGCCGAGTGGGTCCACCATATATCCTACAAACCCGGACTAGTGATGGTCAACATCCATGAAGATGACGCCACTGCTGAGAATATAATGCAATCGAAGGAGTTCGGCGTGAACGTGGCTTCAGAGGCGCAGGGAAAAATGATAAAGATAGCCGGGAACAGCAGCGGCAAGGAAACCGACAAGATCGCGGTGCTTAAGGAACTGGGATTCGAATTCTACAAGGCAAAGGAGATAGGTGCCTACATGATAAAAGGGGCGGCTCTCAACCTTGAATGCAGGCTCATACGGCATGAAAAGATGGGCGACCACTCCATGTTCATAGGCGAAGTGGTTTCGGTATCAGCGGGAAATGGCGAGCCAATAATATTCAGGTCCGGAACAGGGCTCTTCAAAATTGGAGAGAAGTTGGTGCGTGACCACAACCCAGAGCAGGAAGAGAAAGTAAAAAAGCTACTTGAAAAGCACGCAAAGAAGTAAAAACTGAAACGCAAACTACATAGAACAAGAACCACTCAAGGGCAAACTATTTATATTTCAGGCACGGTTGAAGTTAGGGGATCACAGCATGGCTTCTTTTGACAATGTAATATCCGACTGGGACGGAGTTTTTACTAGGACCCCTGGAATCTGGCTTGAGGCAATAGGTCAGATCTCACTGGAATATGGGCTTAACCTTACCAGGGAGCAGCTGTGGATACTGTCTGCAGAGTGCGAAAAAGCCGTCGAGTTCGGACTCCCGAAAGACAAACTTAAAGACTATATGGACAAGATAAGAGAAAGGGGCCTCCCGCTGGCGATTAGGGCGCCACTCTATCCTGGTGCGGCAGAGATGGCAGAGAGATTGGTCGCAGCCGGAAAGCGGCTTGCGATAGTGAGCTCCAACTACTACGCGGCGGAGATAATAAAAAGGAATGGATTGACCTCCAAATTCCAGGCGGTGGTCTGCTCAAGGCAGATGAAGATACACAAGCCCAACCCTGACGGAATCTTTGCTGCATTGGGGATGCTTAGGGCGGAAAAGACAAACGCCATATACATAGGGGATGCGAAGACAGACATACAGGCAGCCGCGAATGCTGGAATACCATCGGTGCTCTTCTTCCCGCGCTGCCATAGCAAGACCCACGACTACGATGACCTGCTGCGCCATAAACCCACCTATGTGGTAAGAACCCATGCTCAGCTAGGAAAACTTCTTACCCGGTCAAGGAATGGAAACTAGTGGGCCCGCGGAGAATCGAACTCCGGTCTTCAGCGTGTAAGGCTGACGTCGTACCATTGGACCACGAGCCCGTGGCTGTTTAGTATCTGTATTATGGTATAAAATCCCTTTCGTAGCCAATTATAATACTAGTGTGATGCGCATGCCGCAATCTGCCACGATGCTAAACATCCCATTCTATGCCAATACAGGTCCAGACCCAAACCAATGTTTCCAGGTTTCGATGAAGTCGGTTCTGGACTATTTCCTTAACAAAGAGTTTGATGTGGCTTACCTCGACCAAATAACTAATAGAAAGAAAGGAAAATGGACAACCCCCTCACAAATTGTACCGGCACTATATGACCTTGGCCTAAACCTGCGCTACTACTCAAAGATCGACATAAAACCCTTCCTTGAAGGCGAATCATTTATACGAAAGCAGTACGGAGAAGCCGCAGACAAGATGCTCGGCTTCATAGATGTAGACGTCACGATCAGTTCGATAAAAAATCTCCTCAAATACGACCTCTTTGCCATAAAGAAGCTGGGCATCCCTGAAATAGAAGCAAATGTGAAAAATAAATTTGTGCAAATGGCCATAATTGACTGGTTTAAGATAACGGAGGTCGATAAACCCTACCAAGGTCACATGGTAATAATAACAGGCTTTGACGACGAAAACATCTACCTCCACAACCCGGGTCCATTGAAGGCGCAGGCCAATATGAAAGTGACAAAGGAAAAGTTCATGGAGGCGTTCAACGCCAACGGCACCGATAACGACATAGTGGTCATTTACGGAAGACGATGACTATTTTTTAATGAGTTCTGCCTCGTCTATTATATAACGTTCGACAGTTCCTTCCTTCTCCAGGTGACTTTTCCTTACCTCAACCCTTTTCTTGAACAACGGGGCGTCAAGCACGAAGGACTCCGCTTCGCCCCCCTCAAAGAGCAGGTTGGTCTTGTACTTCTTGTGAATCCTAAGCAGCTTCTCAATCATCGAAGAGTCAATCCTTTTGCCAAGCAGGCTGCTATCAAACCCTTCTGCCGCCACCTGGGTGACTATCACATTGTAATCCTTCGAAAGCACGCCAAGCTCCTCCATTGGGTCTATCTTCCACAGCGGAGAGTGGCATTCGATCCTAAGCCTCTTGCAGATCGCCTCTATCCTGTCCTTTTGGTAGGTGCTTGCAACCGCGCCTGTTATGAGCTCTGTTACGCCGTTTTCCACGAACACATTCTCTAGGTCCCCCAGTTCCTCCTCCTTCTTCCCCTGCGTGTTAGCGAAGACCTGCCTGATGCCAAGGGCCTCCGCCTGCAACTTGGTGTGCATGATGTTGGGCTTATGGAACATGTAGCTGAAGTCGTTCTCCGAAATCATCGTCAGGAGCAGATCGCTCTTCTTCCCTCTCTCCGCCATCCTGTGCAATGCTAGCGTCGAGTCCTTGCCCCCGCTGAAAAGTGCAGCTATCATTTTCTTACCGTGCTTGACGGGCATATCTTTTTGAGAACGCATCTATCGCAATAGGTTTTTCTTGCAGTGCAGACATCCCTGCCGAGATCGATGAAGAGGTGGTTTATCTCCCTCCAATCAGATTTAGGCGCGATAGCCATAAGTCTCTTTTCAATCTTCTCTGGGTTGTTTGTCTTCACAAAGCCAAGTTTGTTAGATACACGTATGCAGTGCGTGTCGATTGCTATCCCTTCGTTTATCCCATAGGCATTCGCCAGCACAACATTGGCCGTCTTCCTCCCCACGCCGGGCAGTTTAACAAGCTCGTCAACGCTTTTCGGCACGTCCGAGTTGTATTCTCTGACTATGGTTTTGGCCGAGTTAACAATGTTCTTCGACTTGCCCTTGTAGAGCCCAATGCTCTTGACATATTTGTAGAGCTGTTCGGGCCTCAAGGATGCATAATCCCTTACCTTCGGATATCTCTTGAAGAGCCCGGCGGTTGCACGGTTAACTGTAGGGTCCTGTGCCTGTGCGGACAGTATCGTCGCGACCAACAGCTGCCATGGCGTAGAGAAGTGCAGGAATGCCGGCCTTCCGGCTCCGTAGCGCCTCTTGAGGAGAGCCATAATCCTCCTTATCCTCCGGCTGTCCTTGTCCATGCCTTCACTAATGATAAATAGTTATCTCACGAATATATTTAGGGGCTTTTCATGAGGGTTATCGCTGACCTACAAATTCATTCTAAGTACGCCAGAGCCACCAGCAAGGACCTCAGCGTCGAGAATCTGGAGAAGTACGCAAGGATCAAGGGCATAGACGTTCTCGGGACAGGCGACTTCCAGCACCCCCTGCATAGGAAGGAGCTGGACGCGGCCCTAACAGAAGACGACAAGGGCATACTTAGAACAAAGACAGGTTTCCCGTTCATCTGGCAGACAGAGGTAAGCCTGATGTTCAGCCAGGCGGGAAAGAGAAGGGCAGTCCACCTTCTCATCTATGCACCCAACACGAAGCTTGCCGACAGGATCACCGAGTACCTCGGCAGCAAAGGGAGACTCGACTACGACGGAAGACCCATCTTTGGGATGACCTGCAGGAATCTGGTAATGGACCTGAAGAAAATAGACGACAGGATAGAAATAATACCTGCTCATTGCATGACGCCGTTTTTCGGATTATATGGAAGCAAGTCGGGCTTCGACTCCCTTCAAGAGTGCTTTCTTGACATGGCGGACAAGATCTACGCCATTGAATCCGGCATGAGCGCCGATCCCGGAATGTTGTGGCGATTCAAGGAAAAGGTCAATGTCGTAAGCTTCAGCGACCTGCACTCCTTCTGGCCGTGGAGACTGGGCCGCGAAGCAACGATATTCGAAATCCCCGAATTGAGTTACGACAACATAATCAAGGCCATAAGGACAGGAGAGGGCTTAGTTGGAACTATTGAAACACCACCTGCCTATGGCAAATATCATTGGGATGGCCACAGGGACTGCAATTTCTCGTCGTCACCCCAAGAAACTAAGAAACTCAAAGGCATTTGTCCCGTCTGCAATAAGCCTCTGATAATTGGGGTAGACTACAGGGTCGAAGAGATAGCGAAGGAGCCTGCAGGATACAAACCGGCCAATGCCAAACTATACTACAACCTCGTTCCGCTGCATGAGTTGATATCCTTCATCTACAAGACTCCGATGGCGGGGAAGAAGGCCTGGGCAATATACGACGACCTAATTGACAAATTTGGAAATGAGCTAAAAATATTAATGGAGGCCGACAAGAAACAACTAGCAAAGGCAGACCCAAAACTTGTCGACATAATAATGGTAAATCGGGAAGGGAAGCTGAAGATAAAGCCTGGCTATGATGGCGTTTATGGCCAAGTGGAATTCTCTGAACCAAAAACGAAGGAAACCGAGTCCAGCAGCCAGAAGAAGCTTACCTGAACCTTACTCTTTTGTCAATTTCATCCAGCATGTCAATCCAATACTCAATGTGCCTCTCTGGATATCTTCCTGTTGTCGTCCTGACCTCAACATCCACCTGTTTTAATGGAACGAACTTTATTGCCTGGACCTCCTCTTCCTGGATCTTCAGGTCCTCAATCCTCACGTCTGATTTCAGGAAGTAGACGTATTGGAACTCCCTATTGACAACATGGTCGTAGACCTTGTTGCACACCCTGATCTTCACGAATTCCAGATCCTCTGGCTTTATGGTTAAACCCAGCTCCTCTTTCGTCTCCTCACCGCGGTGGCCAGCGTCTCCTCACCGGCTCCAACATGTCCTGCCGCTGCCATGTCCCACCGGTCTGCATCCGTCACCTTGTCCTTCGCCCTCAGCTGAATCAGTAACTCATTTTTGGAGTTATAGATCCAGACATGCGAAGCCCTATGCCACAGCCCCTTTTTGTGGGCCTCACTCTTCATCTTCCTGACGCCTGTAAGCTTGTTGTTTTCATCAACAATGTCAATCAATTCGTCCGCCAAGAAACCATCACTCCTTAAGCCCGTAAAAGAGCTTGATGCTCATCTCCTCGTCCCTTATCAAAGGCATTTTCAAGGCCTCTTCCGGAGTTACCCACCTGAAGTCCTTGTGCTCCTTTTCGTTAATTTTGACTCCACGGCTTTCAGGCAGTACAGTAGAATACACATGGTAAATAAAATCGTAATCGGGATACCGGACAAAGGTCTTACCCCAATACCTAATGTTCATTTTTCCTATCCCAATCCCTGTCTCCTCGAACGCCTCCCTTAGGATGGCGTCCAACAGAGTTTCCCCTTTCTCAACCTTTCCGGCAGGAACTCCCCACCGGTCGCCTTCATCCTCGCCATCCGTCCTATGCAGCATCAAGAACCTCTCCCCATCCTTGATAAAGCAGCTCACTACTTCGAACTTCGGCCTGAAATTCGCCGGCTCCTGAAGGGACAGCATGGAGATCACCCGAACTTGAACCTTTTCTTGAAGTTCCTGTCGTTCTTGAGCATCGAGAAGGCCTTCTTCATCTTGTTGAACTCCGCGACCATCATGCGCACGTCCTTCTCAGTCACTCCGCTTCCTTTAGCTATCCTGGCCACCCTGCCCGGCTCGTGGAGAAGGCGCTCATTCTTCCTCTCCGCCTTCGACATAGACCCGATTATGATTTTGTACTTCTTGAGCTTGACCTCACCCTGGTCTATGAGCTCCTTCGGCACATTGCCAGCGCCCATCATTCCGAATACGTTCTTCAGGGGGCCCATGTTGTTCATGGCGCCCAGCTGGTCGTAGAAGGTCTCAAAGTTAAGTTCTTCGCTCTCCAGCTTCTTGGTGTCTATCTTGGACTCGCTTATCGCAGTTGTTATGTGCTTCACCAGCGACTCGATGTCCGGGATCCCCAATAGGTTGCCTATGAACGTGTTGGGGTTGAAGGGCTCAAGGTTGCCTAGCTTCTCTCCCACCCCTATGAACATGACCTTTGCGCTTGCGGCGCTAGCCGCGCTAAGCGCTCCGCCTCCCTTCCCAGATCCATCCATCTTGGTTACTATTACGCCAGATATCTTGACAGCGCTGTCGAACTCCCTCGCCAACTTTCCAGCTATCTGCCCTGTGTCAGCGCTTATCACCAGCGCCTTCTCGTCGGGATTGAATACCTTGTTGACCCTCTTGAGCTCCTCTATGAGCTCCGAATCCAGCGAGCTCCTTCCGCTGGTGTCGCAGATTACAATGTCCTTGTCCTTGAACTTGCCAAGCCCCTCCTTCGCGATCTTGTCAGCGCTCTTCTCGTCCTTCATGCCGAAGAATGGTACATTTGCCTGTCTCGCCAGCGTTTCAAGCTGCGTATAAGCAGCAGGCCTTGATACGTCGCAGCAGATAAGCCCTGCGCTGAGCCCCCTGTCCTGGTAGAACTTGGCCAGTTTTGCCGATGTCGTAGTCTTTCCCGATCCGTAGAGGCCCATCATCAATATTTTCTTCTTCTCCATCTTCGGCACGTAGCCCTCTCCGACCAGTTTGACCAATTCGTCGTAGACTATGTTGGTTATGTAATCCCTCGGATCAACTCCCTTGGGTATGCTGGACTTCAGCGCCTTCTCCTCAACCTCGTTTGTTAGCTTCAGGACGAGCTGCACTTCTACGTCAGAGCTGAGAAGAGCCTTCTGGAGAGACTTGTTGAACTCCTTTATGGTCTTCGCGTCGATTATGGTGGCCTTGCTAAGCTTCGCCAAAGCCTGCCTAAGCCCCTCTCCCAGGTCCATAGAGATCAGTCATTTAGATGTACGCAGTGGCACCTGTGCCATAACTCTGTAGCGGGGCTTGCAGAGCGGCCTGTGATTTGGGGCGAGCTGGCGGTTCAAAGCCCCGAGCCAGCGGTTTCCGTCAAAGCCATCCGGCAGCTGGACAAGCTTTACAGTCTTCTGCTCCCCTACTGGTGCCTTCTTCTGTTCCTCTATTGGTACCTCCTTAGTTACGTCCATCGTATCATTTATTAATGAGCTACAACCTCTATATAAATCGAACGGTGGGCCATCATGAAGCTGGCGATAACGCAGTCGAACCTGACGCTCAAGGGCGGCGGGGAGCGAGTCGTGCTAAAGATAGCGCAGCACTACAAAGCCCCTATCTATGTGGCCGAGTACGACCCGGTCAACACCTTCGAGGAGTTCAGGAAGCTCGATGTCAGGATCATCCCAAGGAGGGGCGTACTCTCAAGGCTTCCCTACGGAAGAGCCTCCCAAGGGCTCAACTACGGGCTCGGCTTCTACAACCTCGACCTCCAGGACGAGTTCGACGTTATAAACGCGCACATGGCTCCGGGCCACTGGGCGGCGAACAGGAACGAAAGGGTGCTTTGGTACTGCCACACGCCTCTGAGGGACATATACGACCTCTACGAGTACAGGATGTCGATGCGCAAGCCCCACACAAAGCCGCTTTACATACTGGGTGCCGCAGCGGTAAGGGCAATCGACCAGGGGGTCGTGAAAAAGATACCCTACATAATCGCCAACAGCCCGAACACGAAGTCAAGGGTGTCGAAATACTACCAAAGGAACGATGCCAAGGTTCTGGGCGCCGGGGTGGACTACAAAAACTTCTCCAACAGGGATGATCAGAGATACTTCTTCTACCCATCGCGAATATCGCCGAACAAGAGGCAGGACTACGCGATAGAGGCGTTCAAGATATTCAGCAGGAAGGTCAAGGGATACAGGCTGATAATTTGCGGACCCGTCTCGAAGGATAAGCTCTACTACAATTACTACAGGAAGATATACGAATCGGCAAAGGGGCTCAGCAAGGTGGAGTTCCTTACCAAGATTCCGGAAAAAAGGCAGATCGAACTGTTCTCCCGTTGCACGGCCGTGCTCTACCCCCCGATGAACGAGGATTACGGAATCGTGCCGCTGGAGGCGATGGCGAGCGGTAAGCCGATCATAGCGGTCAACGAAGGGGGTCCGAAGCAGACAATCCTACATAACAAGACAGGGATGCTCGTCAACAGCCCCGAGGAGATGGCGATTGCGATGGAAAGGGTGGCCAGGGACGGGGAGCTAGCCGCCAGGCTCGGAAAGGCGGGGCGGAAGAGGGTGGAGAAGGAGTATTCGTGGGAGAGGTTCTTCACCGAATTTAATAAATATTTGAAGAACACGAGCAATCTATAGGTGCTCCAATGACCTATAAGACAACGGTCACTCCGACCGAGACGTCTCCAGTCGTGCCCAGAACCAAAGCCACCATGCCAGAAACGGCAGTGCGCGATCAGATACAATCCAGGGTCGCCACTGCGGTGAACGCAGCGGTACTCGCCAAATGGCCAAGAAGAGACGGCGCATTCGTAATATCCTCAAACATAGCGCGAGACGACGTCCTGGAGTTTAGAATCGAGGACTGCGACCCTGCTTCACCCGCAAGGCAGAAGCCCTTCTTCCTGGATATGTTCAAACCTGGGAGCGAGATGTGGGACTCCATCATAGAGGAGATGAAAAAGCTGCGTTCAGGCGATGGCGAATACTATTTCAGGCATCTGGGCGGAAGGAGTTTCCTTGACCTCGACACGATATGCCTGCTTAGGCTAACTGCCTAAACTGTCGACTGGGCGTGAGTGGAATCAAGCCAATCCCAGAACAGCGGCCAGCTTTTGTCAACCGCAGTTGGGTGATAGAACTTGGCCTCAAGACTATGCGCCTTTGCGAACATCGCGGCTGCCTGTACTACCCTATGATCAGTCGAGTCTACTCCTAACTCCCTGGTCACCTGTCCCCATGCCACCGAAACAGATCTTAGCCTATCGCTCTCGTGCAGGGCAAGCTTCGGCCACCTTTTTGCCCCCTCCCCATCAGTCATAAGGCCGAACATACGCGCGAAGCAGAAGTCCTCTGCCTCCTTGGGCTCAAACTCCATCTTCCCTGTCCTAAGAAATCTGACGTAGGCCTCCGCCTGGGCGAGCAGCACCGAATCCTTTCTGGTCTCCCAGCGCAACTGCATGGACCTGCGTGCCCTCCACTCATCGACCGCCTCGTAGGTCATCGCGAGCTTCGGGTCCGGATTCTGCACCTTCCTTCTGTCACCTGCTAGATACATCGCCGTGGCCCATTGAGTGGTGCCGCCATCCATGGCGAGAAGCTTCTGGGGCGGAAGCTCTCCTAACTCAGGACATCGGGACACGGGCCTATCCCTGAGCGTGCCCTCCCTAATGAAATTTCTATGCCCTCCGTCCAGTTTGTCCAAGACGGTGAGGCATATCAGAAGGGTACGGGACTCTCCGACAGGTATGTTAACAGAACCGGCCAGCCACTCCCTGCTGGCCCTGCGCAGCGCACCCAGGTCCCCCCTGACATAATTATTTTGATCGAGGTACCGGAGTACAACGGCACTTCCCTCCCGAAGGGCGAGGACGCCTCCCCGTATTCCCCAGGATTTGCTGTCAGGTATGAGCCTGGTGCCAACTTTTGAAAGCTGCATATTCAGCCTTCAGGTCGAGCAGATATAAAAAAGTATGCTGCAAAAGGGTCACTCATATCATTTTGACGTCTTCTGGCGATACCCACACTACCTTTTCTGCCTCCGCCTATTTTTGGAAACAGGATCGACTCCGACAACCGCGCCCGGCCCGTTGCCCCTTAATGTTATTACGCCCCTAACCCTGCAGCCCCTGTCTACCATCTCGCCTATGCTGTCCAACAGTTCATAATGGGCCTTCATGCGAGGATCGTCATGACAGTCGAAATCCTCTACATTTTTAAGAACATGGCTATCCGCTTCTAGCCTCCGAAAGAATTTTTCCCTGGCTTTTGGGTCCTCAATCAACTTTCTAAGACGTATGGCCAAAAAGACTCCCCACACTACCTTGGCTAGGGAAAATTAATAGTTGTTACTTCTTGGTCTTTGAGCAGCTCGTTGCTTTGTTTTAGACCGGAGCCTATCTATTCTGCACGCGTGGATCATCAGGGGGATAGTTGGGCCAATCAACAATCCTGTTGCGCCTATTTATCCTTGCCCACTTCTCTGACTCCTGCTGCAGATGCATTCTATGCATTTCTTGTTGCTGCGCCTTATCCTTATTTACCCTCGCCCACTTCTCTGACTCCTGTTGCAGCTGCCTTCTATCCCTTTCTTGTTGCTGCGCCGGCTCTAAACCTGTTGTGCCTACCGTGTTAGAAGCCATGGGCGGAGAAGAGGGGTTCTTTGTCGTGGCTTTTTCGCCAATGGGTAATCCATCTGCTAGAGCGGCCAATTTTGCAAATCGCCTCAGCAGGCCAAGGCATTTTTGGATCGGCCTTTGCTCCTGCCTTATTGCTGACGCTATTGTTTCTTGTGATTTCGGTTCGTGTAGTTGCTTTTGCACTTTATCCAACAATAGATTTTAGCGCCCTGCCAAATATTTAAGCCTGTTGCAGTAGCGTTTGAATCCAGATAGTAGAAAAGTACGGTCTACTTCTTGGTCTCCGGAGGATTGAGGGATATCACGTACTTTGATATGACCTCTGAAGCGTACTCGAGCACCTTCTTGACCTTTGCCTCTGTCTTGGTACCGGCGCAGATCATCTTGCCGTTCTTGAAGAGTATGATGGTTGCCTTCGTCGGGTTTATTATCCTGAAGATGGCACCTGGGAACTGCTCCGGCTCGTAGTCGACGTCCTTGACACCCTTGGAAAGGGCATAAAGGTCTATCACCGCATGAAGGTCAGCGCTCACTACGATGTTCTGTATCTGTATCTTAGGAGCCTTTATCGGGCCTTTTCGAGGTTTAGGATCTGCCGTTTAATCACCAATACATACTCTATAGATGAAAAGGCTTAAATACCAGGTATAAATAGATAGAACAGGTGCCTTTTCTTGAGCGTTAACGAAGACAAGAAGACCATAATAATAGGCGGAGGGATAGTCGGCCTACACCTTGCCCGCAGGTTAGCGGAGGGAGGTGTAGAGGTAGAGCTTTTCGAGTCTAAGAGGGACGTATCTGAGGGAGCGGAGAGGGCATCCGGCATACTGTCCATAAGCGGGCTCAAGAAGATAGGTCTGGACTACAAGGAGTCGATGGTCAACACGCTCTACGGTGCATACCTGGTTGCCGGCAAGGAAAAACTCAAGATCGCCTCAAAGAAGCCTATGGCCTACGTCCTCGACAGGAGGAAGCTGGCAAAAAGCTGTGAGAGGGGCGCCAGAAAGGCAGGGGCAGAAATAAGTCTAGGTAGAAGAGTTGGAAAAGAGGAGCTTCTCAAATTGGGTTCAGATAAGTCAAACATAATAATCGGGGCTGACGGTGCAGTTTCACCGGTAGCAAGCGCATTCAGATTCCCTTCGATAAAGGACTACGTCCTCACCTACAAAGCCGAGTTCAAATGCGACAGGCTTGAAGATACGGGGATGGTGGGCCTCTACTTCTCCAGAAGCTTCGCGAAGGGCCTCTTCGGCTGGCATGTGCCCTATTCGAATAACACGGTCGAGCTGGGACTAGGCATCAACCAAAAAGCCAAGACGCCAAGCAGCGCTGCCTTCAACATCTTTTCAAGGAGTGACGAGCTGAAGTCGCTAATAAAGACAAAAGGCGTAGCATTGTCAGCGCATGCTAGCATTATACCAACTTCGACAAGACCAAATACAGTGAAGGGAAACGTGGCCTTGGTGGGTGATGCTGCCGGCCAGGTAAAGGCCACCACCGGTGGCGGGATAATATACGGCTGCCTCTGCGCAGACCTCCTATCAAAGGTAATCACATCTGGAAAACCGCTCACGGAGTATGAAAAAGCATGGAGAAAGGCCTACGGCAGGGATCTCGGCCTTCACAGGATTGCTCACTCCTACTATTCTAATACCGACCTGCAGCACACTTTCAAGATACTACGTATTTTGGGAATGGACAGCTTCCTAGGAAAATACGGAGACATGGACAGCCCAAGCCTGATCCTCAAAAGATTCCTTTTCAGGGGACTGTCGGGATAAGGTAGCTTTATATATTTCATAAAGCGCTAATTTACTGATAAAATGCTAGCTACTGTTGAAAGGGCTCCTGCCCCAATCCAGCTTCGCATCGCGAATCGAGATGCAAGCCATATGGTGCCAGTCACATCAATCATCCCTGGATTCAATACGACGGGATTAGCTAATGCTGGCGTGGCATCAAATATGGACACACGCCCGAAAGTGGGTAAGCCGTGGCCTACCAACTTCATGCAGTACCTTATGAAGTCAATAGACCATGAGGCGACCCACCCCCCTCTGGCAAAGAGAAAACATATCGATTGGCTGCAACCGTTTAGGGGACAGACGGTCGTAGATCTTGGTGCCGGTGCGCAAACAGACTGCTACCATCTTGCCAGAATATTGGAGGCCAAAGGGTACCTGGCAGTAGAAGGCCATAATAGCGAATCCCTATTACAAAACATGAGAAATGCCGGGGAGATGGTAGTCACCGGAATACCACATAAATTCTTCCCGGAAAAACCACTGATTCCGGCAAGTCTAGTTGGCGAAGACATGCTTACTACACTTAAGAGGATACCATCAAATTCTGTTAGTGTTATCGCAAGCGGAATCGACATCTTTATCGTTCTGGGCGACGGTGATTTCCTAAGAGAGGTAGAGAACGAAGTAAATCGTGTTCTGGACCCTGCCGGCCTATTCTTGGCCTACCACTCCAATCTATCCCTCAATGAACCCTCCAACCAAGAGGAGGCCTGGGACAATGACCCCTATATGGTGAAATACACCAAGAAACAAGAACGGCCTTTGATTAACCTAGTCCGGGTATGACGCTGGCCGCCTGCTGGGCCATGTGGATAAGCCCCGGGAGGGGGAAGAAGTTGCATCTTCGGATGGTCAAAAACCGCCCGGTGGGAAAAAGGATAATGAAGACCTAGCGCGTCCGCCACTTTTGTTGCGGCGAAAAAGGAAACCGTATGGAAGGCGAAGTTGGCAGACCTTTATATATTGCACCCCCCTAAAAATATATTCGTGACTTAAGTCGTAGCTGATGAAATGGAACCAGGAATTTCGATGTCATCGAAACAAAAAAGGAACAATGCATTGGTAGATGCCAGAAACGGGCTAAGATTCATGCACAATCATTTTCAGAATAGGTTTTCAAATAGTCCAAAACGGCCGACCTATGCATACATAACCATAGAATCGATATGCAACTCGAAATGCAATTATTGCAATATGTGGGAGACAAAGAGGGGTAACCAACCGACAACGGAGGAATGGAAGAAAATCATAGATGATATACAGTCTGTAGGGGTTGTCACACTTACTTTTAGTGGTGGAGAACCATTTCTCAATAAAGACCTGTTTGAACTTGCAGCCTATGCCAAGTCAAAGGGTCTCATAACGATGGTGGTTACAAATCTCAGCCTGTTTAGGGATACTTGGATAGAGAAAATCGCCCAAAGCTTTGATTTTTTCGGGACATCCATAGACAGCACAAAACCAGAGGTGTATCAGGCAACGCGAGGAGTGAACTGGCTAGAGCACAATAAGCAAAGCATTCATAAGCTCATGGAAGGCCTCGCATCCATGAAGGCCAAAACTGCGGTTTGCGCCATGGTGACAGTCTCAAATAAAAATGCTTATGAGATGCACGACATCCTCCATATGGTATTTGATGACCTGAAAATGGACGGTATTTCGTTCAACATGTTGGATCCAAAAGGAAGCCCTACCGCAAAGGACTATGTCCCGACCGAGGACCAGATAAGGTTCTTCAGACAAACCATCCTGGACCACAAAAAAGTCTATCCCATACTCAATAGTTCCCGTTACATCAAACAATCAGGCAACTCTGATTATAGGTGTAATCCCTGGAATTGCATACAAATCAATCATGAAGGCACGTTGTTGGCGCCATGCCTTTTCATCAACGGGAAAAAATTTAACCTGCGTGAAACAAGACTTTCAGAAGTATGGAAACAAAAAAGCACCCAGGATGTCTATAAACTTTACGAAGCATGTAAATTGTGCAAGCTGGGTTGCGTCACCGAAGCCGCCTGGTCGACCTATGATCTGGATTTTGTGATAAATGAAAGCTTTAGGGGTATGATACTCCCGCTTAAGAAACAGATCGATGAACGAAACCACGGTAAGATAAGGGTAAGCAAATGCATTGCCCCGACTGCAGTTCCGACATTACAAAAGGCTTAAATCGAGGTATATATTATGGAAGTCAAAAATCTTTTGGATCTCAAGGGGAAAACTGCGATAATCACGGGCGGGGCCGAGGGCATAGGACTTGGCATTGCTTCAAGGTTTGCAGAAGCAGGAGCAAACGTTGTCATAGCGAGCAGGAACCCGAAAGAAGACAAAAAGGCGGCCAACGCGCTAAAAAGCAAAGGACTGAACGCATTTGCGGTGCCCACTGATGTTTCTATGGAAGACAGCGTCCGCAACCTCATCTTAGAAACAGTAAAGGCATTCGGCGGCATAGACATATTAGTCAACAATGCAGGCATATATCCTGACATACCGCTAAAGGACATGAAGCTTTCAGACTTCCAAAAAGTGATAGACATAAACCTGAATGGTGTCTTTCTGTGCACCAAATATGCCTCGGAGCAGATGATAAAGCAGAACAGAGGAGGAAAAATAATAAACATCACATCAATAGACGCATTACATCCCTCTATGGTTGGGTTGGCGCATTACGACGCTTCGAAGCATGGAGTGTGGGGGTTCACGAAGAACATTGCACTGGAGCTTGCGCCCCACAAGATATATGTAAACGCGATAGCACCAGGAGGCATAGTTACTCCAGGAGTGCAAAAACTGCAGCAGAACACCATGCCCGCAGGAGTCGACACCAAGGTGGTGCTCGAAGCGTTTCTCAAGAAGATACCAATGGGAAGGTTTGGCGATCCAGATGACATAGGCAAGGTTGCCCTATTCCTGGCATCCGACATGTCATCATACATGACAGGCAGCCAGATTGTTGTAGACGGAGGAGTTCTACTCACATAAGGAAACGGCCGAAAAAGGACGGGGTTATTTATCCTAAAGAGGTAACCCGAGAGGGCATTTAGTCCAACTCTAAATTCCAGGTATGACGCTGGCCGCCTGCTGGGCCATGTGGATAAGCCCCTGGGGGAATAGGCCAAAGGTGAATATGATCGCCAGCACGAAGACCACGACGATCAGGATGTACTGGTCGATGAGTATCGTCCTCTCTCTTTTCTGCTGGAAGATGGCGTTGATCACCCTCGCGTAGTAGTAGATCGAGATGAAGCTGTTTGCTATCGCCGCGATCGCAAGCCAGGGCAGCTGGGCGGAGAAGGCGCTGGAGAAGAGCAGGAACTTCCCGAAGAAGCCGATGGTGCCTGGAATCCCGGCCATGGAAAGCATTATTATGGTGAAGGAGACTGCAATGAAGGCGTTTCTGGAGTAGAGGGAGTTACACTCGTCAACGGTTCCTATCCCGTTCGACTCAAGGAACATTATGATGGCGAACGCGCCGATTATCATGAAGGCGTGGGCGAAGATGTAAAACAGCGAGGCAGTGAGCCCTGCAGCTGTCGCTGCTGATATCCCCACCAAAATGTAACCCGCCTGGGATATGGACGAATAGGCGAACATCCTCTTCAGGCTGTTCTGCTTAAGGGCCAGTATGTTGCCGAAGAACATCGTCAGGATCGCGAGCACTTCGAGGGCAGGCGTGAATACAGCTGAATACCTGGCGAAGACGAAGAAGAGGACTTCGATGAGGGCGAGGAAGGCGATCTTCTTGTTTATACCTGCGAGGGCTGCAGTCACGAATCCCGGGGCTCCCTGGTAGACGTCGGGAATCCAGAGGTTGAACGGGAAGATGGCGGTCTCGAAGCCCAGGGCGACGATGAAGAGCGCAAGTGCGAGCATGGCAACATATCCGGATCCTGCAGCTATCTGCGAGAGGCCGAGAGTGGGATTGAATTGGAAGACCAGAGAAAGTGCAAAGGCGAAGACCGCTATGGCCAGCGATCCGAATATGAATAGCTTGACCGCCGCCTCGGCCCTCCTCTTTCCGTGGACGAGTATCATGAAGGTGGTGGAGACGACCATCATCTCTAGTCCTACCATTATCGGCAGCAGCGACTGGGCCGTCGCTATGAAGAACATGCCTATGAAGGAGAGCGAGAGCGTGAAGGCGAACTCAGGGAAGAGCTCGGAGTACCTGAATGCGAGCACATCGACCAATATTATCCCGCCCGAGGCAAGGAAGATGAAGAAGGCGGAGAGTGGGTTAACAGCAAGATAGCCGAAGAGCACCGAAGAGATGTTCTCGCTCATCACGATAGTCGAGCCTAACGCTGCCAACAGTGCCCCGATCATCGCACCCCATAGCGCGAACCTCCTGGACTTAGTCCTCATCGCGGTACAGCTGGTGATTACCATCACCGCAAATGGGGTAAGGATCAGGGCAGTCAGGATTGGGTTTGGCATCATCGAATCACAACCCCAAAAGCCTGAGAACCAGGAAGGGCATCAGGCCGAAAAGTATTATGGCGGCTGAGAGCGCGTAGAAGCCGAAGAGCTCCGATACAGTGGCTATGCCGGCCGCCTTCAGTGGCCTGTTCTTTGAAAGAAGAGAGTTGCCTATGAGCATGTAGAAGAATGCACCCATCAGTAGCACTGCGCCGAGAGGAAGCAAACCGTAGGCCCCGAATCCCTGGACGGCGCCAAAAAATATCAGTAGGGCTCCAACGAAGCCCGAGGTTATTGGGAAGCCGATGATGGAGAGCAGAGCCGTCGCAAATGCGAAAGCGGCGGACTTTGCGCTGTCCACCAAACCTCTTAGCCTGTCTATGTTCCGCTCGTCGAACAACCTGCTGATCACCCCTACAGCGAGGAAGGCGAGGGCAACGCTAAGCCCCTGTGAAAACATTCCGTAGACAGCTCCAGAGTTGCCCAATGGATTGACCGCGGCTATGACTACGAGGATCAGGCCCATCTCGAGCATTGCCGCATAGGAGACAACACGCTTGACATCCTTCTGCCGGATAAGGAGAAAAGCCGCATAAACAGCGGAGATGCCTCCGAGAGCAGCTATGTAGCCCGAGTAGTAGGTAGCCATCCCAGAGATGGCAAAGAGAACAAGCATGCCGTAACCGCCGAACTTGGTGAGTATGCCTCCCAGGAGCATAGAGCCCTGGGTGGATGCCTCTGTATAGGCATCAGGCAGCCAGAAGTGAGACGCCCTTTTTC
>CAVXBR010000004.1:0-27175 GCA_963760035.1 uncultured Microcaldota archaeon
GAAAATAGCCAGCGCCAACGCGCCACTGCCTATGTCAGTAGGGAAACCTTGAGGTCGCGATCCATGTGGATTATGATTGCCATTGTTGGCATAGCCGCATTTGGGGTGGGCGCGTTCCCTGAAACAACAGGCATTCCCCACTACACCTTCGCGCTTATTGCCTTCGGAGGGGGCGCCCTTACGGCAATAAACAGCGCCAGGATGGTAAGGGGCAACCTGCGCTACCTTGTTGTGGTGCTCGGCCTAATCTCGCTTTTGGCGCTGTTCACAGGCGTCGTCCTCCAAACCACGCTGGGGTTCGGGCATGGCGGTTTGGAAAGGGTTGTCGCATATCCCGTCTTCCTTTGGGCGCTGATCTTCGGCGGATACCTGTTAAACACTCCCGGAGGGACAGTACGGAGGAAAAGGCGCTAAAGACAGCCTCACTTCCGCTTTCGGCAGATTTTCGGTAGGTATTAATATTATCCTAAAGCCATCTAACCTTACCTACGGATAGCAAAATGGCAAAGCCAACAGTGTTCAAATGACTTCAAAATCCACAAGCCAAAAGAGGCCGGCCAGGGGAGCGTGGCTAGACTCAGCCGTGGCTTTGACGCTGCATAAGGGCGATATCACAGCCAATCGTAAGTGGAAGAGACCATCTGACCTCGTCCCTGTTGTAAACAACGGATTCACGCTTCCGGAGATGCAAAACAACATAGTATTCAATCATAGGGAAGTGGGCCTCAGGGCGGCCGTGGCGATATCCAGCAAGGAGCCCGGGATCATAGCAGAGCTCTCAAGGGATGCAAGCCCGATAGTAAGAATAGCGCTGCTGGATAGCAACCCAAAGGTGACCACTGGCCAAATAATAGAGATGGGGAGCGTGGCGATACGAAGAGGCGAGCAGGACGTTTTTGATGCTGCTAAGGCGGCCATGCTTAGGCGCGGGACTGCCTAGATCCAAAACCCAGATGCACCCTGTGAAACTTGTCGAGTAACCTTTGCTTATCTACTTCAGGTGCGCGTGGTCGTTGATGGTTATTATCCTCTTTACCTTTCCTTCCTCAATCTCCAATTCGGTTATGCCCGTGTTGCTAATTTTGAAAAGTACAAATGTGTGCCGTAGCTTCCCGGCGTTCATCCCCCCTCCAAAAATCGCTAAGTGGAGCACGGCCGATATGAATGCTGCATGGGACACGACCACAACCTTCTCCTCCTTTCTCTTCGACAGGTATTTCAGCGCTTTTTCTGCCCTGCCAACCACCTCGAAGGTGGTCTCCTCATCGGAGTAGTGCCAGTTGGGGTCCTCGCTGTGTTTGATTACCTCGGTAAGTATCTTTTCTGCTTTCCGCGACTTCCGGTCCAGGTGGTTGATCTCTGATGGAAGCTGCCATTCGTTGAAAACGGGCGCGTATACGATCTTCTTTCCCAGCACCTTGCCGATTACCCTGGCAGTCTGCATTGCGCGCGTGTATCTGCTGCACAGTATTAGGTCAGGGTCGACATCCTTCAGCCGGTCCGCGACTATCCTGGCCTGCTTGGCGCCCGTCTCTGTCAGCGGCGTTGATGGCCCACTGTGGTTTTTGCTCACGTTGGCCTCGCTCTCCCCGTGCCTCACAAAATAGACTTTCATCTAAATCGATATTTCTTTGTAGAGTAACTATATATATTTGAAACTAGCGACATATGACCGTAGATAAAATGAACAAGTGGAAAAAACGGGAAATCGAACAGATTAGGCGCGAAGAGGCCGCTTTAAAGGAAAAATACAGTTCGGATCCGGCCAAGGTTAGAGAGAAGATCTTAGCATTGCGTAAGGTACATGGTTTTCCCGAGCAAAAGATGCAGTTCAAGTCGTTCCTAAGGAATACTGCCATTCTCGCGGTGGGGTTGGCCGCCTGGTACACCTATTTGGGCGAGCCACAGAACCTCCCTGACATCACAGAACGGTACCAGTTGCCCGCACAGATCCGGGTCCTGGAGAGCTCTGTTCCCTACACCACAGATCCCAACGGAAATCGAATTTTGCAAACCAAGGACATAGACTTCTCCTCGAATAACATTGACATAACAACCGATCGCTACCACTTTGTGAAGAACCAGGAGTGGCCTTTCTTCAGGGCGATCGGCATGATCGGCTCCTCGATAAACAAGCTGTATTTCTGGGACCACAACATAGGAAGGGGCGTTGACGCTGATAGGACCAGAGCCCTATTGGCAATGGTGGAAGGCGACAGAGAACTCGACTACATGACCATCAGAGTAAATTGCAGCGCCCCGGTGCTTGATATCTACCGACTTTTCAACGATCCTGAAATTGTTGAACGAAACCCGTTTTTGGCGCGGGCGACCATCGGAATACTGGACGTCTTAAAGAGCGGGATAGAGTCAAAGCTCTACAGGGGCGACTACTACAACCCGTTTACACAGACTGCTGTTGTTTATAGCAGCATAGAGTCCATAGAAGCTCATGAGATGGGCCACCGCCGAGACTTCCAGAGATTCAACACCGACTGGATCTACGCCCTGGCAAGGCCGTTCTTCCCGGTGATGCTCTATCAGGAGTGGAGGGCCAGCCAAAACGCCAAGGACATCATGAGCGATGCGGACCAATGGCAGTTCAACAGGTACCTGATGCCAGGATTCCTGACCTACCTGATCGCCAGCTGGTACCTAACGAAGAAGATTGGGAATAAAATTAAGGAAGAGTATGAGAAGGCCAAGGAGGACATGCGCCGCCAAAGGAAGCTGGCAGAAGAGTTTGAGGAGGTCATGCGCAAACGTCGCGGGGGCCTCTGGTAGAACGCCGCAAAGACAAGATTAATATATTATGTTAAATCCTAGCTATTGAGTGATTAAAATGCAAACTGCAACAAAAGACAAACCAATTACTATTCAAACGTTTGGAAGAGTAAGCGTCGCCCACCTAAATGCAACACAGCAGCAATCAATCGAATTCGCAAAGGCCAGGGGCGGTAGATTGCTCCATAAGGGGGAGCTCATAGCCGAGCTGAACCGAAATCCGGAATTGGAAAGGTCGTTGCAGACCATAGGATCCTATTTTTTCCTGATTGAGCAGAAGGGCACAAAACTTTCGGACCACCAAAGGATAGACAATGCCAACAATGCCTATGTATCGATTTCGGAAAATGAGTGGAAGAAGCTGCCATTTGCAGAGAGGGGATTTGCCTGGAAGGGAAAGGGTCCGCTGTTTGCCGTGGTTTACAACCAGGAGTACCTTGACATCCGAGTATACCTTTTTGCTGACACGTTGCCAACTTTCACAGCTCCGCTAATAGTTTACACCGCCAGGGCTGCCACAGAGTCTGCCCTGCTAAGGGCCGACGCCGACATTCCTACCGAATTTGTTGAAGAGAATGCACCCGCAGATGCAAAGGCAAGCATTTCAAATCCCCGATCCCCGCTTCGAAAAGTGATCACCAGGATCAACGGGTTTCTGGGCATACGTGGCGACTAATCCCAAAAAGTAGGAAACTTAGTCCCAGGAGGTCTCTCTCGTGGAAATAAAACCCTTATGCTTATTTGAGGGTTTTTCAACAATTTTAGAGCTTTACATTCGAAAGAATTAATGAGTAATTAGACCCTTAAAGTACTGAAAATATGTTTCTTCGAAAGCTTGATATATTTGATAAAGGCCTAGCTTTGGTGATAAGATGGATAAGACATTAAGAAAGGAAAAGTATGCAAGCTTAGAGCGTGAGCTGGGAGATAGGAAAAGAACGGTGCCGTATCATGCCTTAAAAAATTCAATACTCGAAGCTGTTTTAACTGGGCACAATACTGTAGCTACTGAGGAACAATATCTTACGGTGGTCAAGGCGTTGGGACTGAGCAAAAATGCCGAAACCGATCTAAAGGAACTTTATTCTGCAGCTATTCTGCCGCTCATACAGCGCCTAAGAGCCACGAGCTCGGTTTGTATTGATTTTGGTGCAGTCATGCACCTTGAGTTTACAGAGGAGGATACAAAGAATACAAAAGCTAGATTGGCTCCGCCAATTATAAGAGATGTTTCATGCATTCAATCGGAAAACATCACGAATATAAAAGCGCTTATGATATATCCGATTCTGATAGGTGAACTGAATGAATGGCGTAGTGTAGATTCTGAATTTGTAGACAAGATTATAAACGGAATCAAAGCAAATGAGCCAGAACAGACACTTAGAACGCTCATAGAGCAGCTTGATATACCAGTTACACAAAATCAGCTTAAAAGAAATTAGCCTTCCAACGAGCATGCCAGGAAGCAAACATAACTAGCATAAGGGTTTTGCTTTAGCTTTGAAAGCCCCGGGAGGTCTTTTCGCACTATATATAGGTTCCATTCGACTTTTGACGTTTTCCGAAAATACGGAATTTACTGACGTCGAGGAGAAGTAGATGTTAAACAGATCAGTTTCAGGTGAATCTAGTCCAGAATTACTAGAATTCTTCAGGTGCCCCATTGCCATCAACCTACCTCTGATGGGAAAGGAAAACCTTTATTATCTCAATCAGAATTCCATTTACAGGACTACCTCTATGCCTTTCCAATAGGTCTCCCTAATATTATCCGTTTACTGCACTATCAAGACCATATATTAGTACATCCTTTATGCTGAGAATCTTTATTTTTCCGCTGTTAGATCGTTTTCCATTGTATAATATTATACCATAATTTGCTTTGAACTTGCTTATAAAATAATCTAAATTCTTTACGAAATCGCTTTTTAATGTGTCTGCAGTCTTAATCTCTATTGGTATGATGTTCTTTCTATCTCCCAACAAAGCGTCAATCTCTTTTGTGCCGTCTCTCCAATATCTTCTAATGTTTAATCGGGATATGAGAAGAGTCTCCATGACCTTACCTTTTTCTATCGAAGGATTTTCAGCAAGGGCCAGAGATATGTCATACGGGTACACTTTCCTCAGTTTTCTTGATTCGGAAAGCATCGAAGGCCTGTAATTCTTCACTATCCTGATCAATTTGGAGAATTCCAACATGTATATGTGGCGTTCCACTTCTTGTTTCCTTTTTGCTAGGGTTTTGGAAAGTGAATCTACATTAAGTATCATACCAGGTTCGGAAAAGAACATATTTACAAGCGAAGTTAGAAGGGATACTTCTACCTTATCGAATTCGTGAAGCAGGTCCTGGCTTATTATCTTCGATACTATGCTTCCATGAATGTATTCATATATCACTTTTCCATCGTCTATCTTTGCAAGTTCTGGGAACGGTTTCCTTAGGTAAGTATCCATCTCTCTTCCAATGGCATTTTCATGCAGTTTGAGGTTAGTTAAAGGCTTGTCGTACCTTAATGAATAATACTCGTTGATGGATAAAACAGGTACTTCTATCAGGAAGTGTCTTCCCACAAGGCTGTCCATGGCCCTTCGTTCTAACTGGAGAGATGCGGATCCCGAAATTATGAAGTGAATATTTGGAAATGCATCGTACAAAAATTTTATTTGTGAACCCCAATTTT
This sequence comes from uncultured Microcaldota archaeon, assembly GCA_963760035.1. Lineage (GTDB taxonomy): Archaea > Micrarchaeota > Micrarchaeia > Micrarchaeales > Micrarchaeaceae > JAJYUY01. Next base: position 5,475 of record CAVXBR010000004.1, read on the forward strand.
CCAGTATCTGGATCTCGTCCAGGAAAAGGTATATTTTCTCCTTTTTCCAATCGATTCCCGTAATCTTTTGATATGCGTCAAGTATTGAGGCAACTTCCACAGAACCGTAATCCATTGTAAAATAGACTGTATTGAGTGGACTGTTTTGTGAGGCCAGCAGATCGATTATTTGGTACATTATTGTCGTCTTTCCTACTCTTCGTAGGCCAGTAAGCACGACTACTTCTTTGTATTTCGTAAGTAGTTTGTATGTTTCCTCAAAGGCAGACCGCTTGTAGTCTTTTGCCAGTTCTTTCTTTACCTTGCCAGAGACCCACCAATCATTAAGCAGTCTTAATGCCTCCTCTATTTCCATGTTAGTATATTAAGGGAACGAATATTTATATCTTTCGTTCCGCTTGGGAACGAATCTTATAATAAGAAAATGTTTGGTGCCATTGTAACTGATACATTACCAGGCCTTTTTGTATCATCAACTGATACAACATTACAAGGCTTGTGTGATGTTTGTACCAAAGTTTAAATATTCGGTTAGGTGTAAGTTATGATATTATAGGGGCAAATAATATGGTTGGAGATATAAAAGTCAATAGTTTGACCTCAAAATTGGATAACCACATAGGGCTATTAGAGAATTTGCAAACAAACGATCTCTCTGAAGTTGAGGATATCGATAAAGCGCTTAGTGGATTTTTGCTTGAAATAAATTCCAAAGATGTTATTGGAGAAGAACAAGAGATACTAGAGCTAAATACACTTTTTACCAAATTGAACAAGCTAGGCGCCTCCAAAGCAAAAAGATACGGATTGATATATAATAAGCCCAAACTTGTTCTTGCTAAAAAAGGCAATAAAAGAAGAATAAAAGTAATGGTAATGGACGGAGGAACCCAAACAACTACAAAACAAGCCCCTTCTTCAATCGCCACCACTAACGCACCTAGAGAAGTCACTAGGGATACAAAAATACTTTTACGCAAAGAGGAAACTGCACCTAAAACAGATAGCATAAAAGTAACTGGTAGTCGGAAGGAGATTGCGCATAATTCACTTAAGGAAGTGACAATATGGATGGACGAAATGACTGGTACTTCATTGCCAATGCCGAGATTAATAATTAACGATAGCGTTGGTGGAGCAATATCTGCAGTAATGGAAGGAAAGACAGGGTTAAGAAAATTATGTACTGCAGGCGTTTTTGATCTACACGCACCAAACGAACTGCGAGTGAATGCTCATCTTTATCCTAAAGTAGATCTGCCTGGTTTTGTTGCACATGAATACGCTCATTATGCGACTAACAAATTGGCCGATTCCGAAGAAAAGCGAGAAAAATTTTGGCGCGGAGACGAAAAAGTTAAACCTACAACCGCAAGAGAGATTCCAATGTTCGCGCAATTTTCACCAAGTAATTCTATGAACACATATATGAACGAATGTTCTGCTGTCTTCGTTGGTGCGGCGTTCGAATGTCGTGAATTTGGTGGGGATAATAAATATAACATGGCTCATTTTATTCTTGATAGAATGGCATCTCACTGGGAATGTGACAGAAAAGAGGTAGTCAATTATGCTAAAAGATTATATAATGAAATTGACGTAAATGTATCTCGAAAACAGATAGATGTAGCATTAGAGGACAGAACATCCGTTATTAATGCGAGAAAATTAAGGGGAAACGATCAGATGTACGAGGAACTTAGATCTTTGGATAGAACAATGAACCAACTCGCCGACAAGTCCGACACTAAGTCGGTATATGGGATAAGGGCTCCGGCAATAGCCATGCTCATATATGCCAAGAACAATTTTGACCTTAAGGCCACAATTACAGACCTAGTGTCGAGCAACCCTGTAGAATTGATTCTAAAGATAAAAGATACACCAAGGTCAGCCTTAAGTTCATTTGACCGGCTGTAAGTATTATTTCAGAATATTGATACGTTGATGAGGGAATTGAACCCAAAATCCCTAAACTTGTCGTCGATCTGACGCCGTAGAAAAAGCAAGCCACAGGAGGTCTTAATCAAAACAGATGAAGCCCTTTGTATAACCCGAAATATACCTTGGGCTTTAATGGAATTGAAAAAGCCCCGGGAGGGCTTTTCGACCTATATATATCCTTTCGGTCCATTTCGACAGAAGACGAAGAGATTTCCATGTTCCTCAACCACATTTTGGTTGGATGGCAAGCTTCTTATTTGGATATTCCAAAAGTGAGATACTGGGCTACTCTTATACCTTTCTTGCCAAACCTAGAATTAATCTTCAAGATATTTTGTCCTATTGGCGTCTCTAGTTATTAACAAAAAGTATAAATATTAATAACTATAGATATTCAACTATGAAAAGCATGTCGGCAACTAAGGGTATAATCGTAGCCGGACAGTATGGTACTGGAAAGACGGAAACCCTCATAGGGCTGATAAGAAGCGCCTCAGAATCCAACCATAGTCTCCGCATAGGAGCATTCGTGGCTGAAAGTGCCAACATAGCACTTGATGCAGGGAGATATGGAATTGGAAACAATGCAGCAGGTGTTTCTTTCGCCTCTGTTTGCTGTCCTACCATCATTGACATGCGTCAAGCACTTGACACAGCATTGAGGGATAAGAGCCATGATCTCCTGTTCCTGGAACCACCGGGCAACCTGCACCCTCCGCTGATGGCGCAGGTGGCGGTAGAGAAAGGAATCAGGCTTGAACATGTAATAATGCTAGTCTCCCAAAGAGACTTTAATGACGACAGATATACTGCCACGTTCAATTCCGGTCTGGAAATAGCAAGCATAGTAGGCATAACCCATAACATTGAGGGAATGCCGAATACGGAACTAATGAGAGCTATAAAATCTGCAAATACTCATGCCCCAATCATATCGTTTGAAAAGGGCGGTCTGTCTTACTTTGAAATAGAAAATAAGACAAAATGGAGTTTGGATATATTAGATGGCACGTCAGGGTTCAACCATGCTAACAGCCACGGCGAGCATTACCAGAAGGCATTGAGGGTCTTCGACCCGGAATTGCCTTGCGAAACGATACTGTCCATCCTTGACCAGATAGCAAAGACAGGATCAATAGCAAGGGCAAAGGGCCACTTGCCAAAGTATAACTTGCAGATAGACATGAAAAGAACAAGCCTTAAAGTAACGATTCCAAGCCAACCACTGAATCAGAACGGAATGGGCTATGCCGTCTTTTTTGCAAAGGGTGGGCTGCCATTGGAGCTTATAGACCAGATTTCAATCGCTCCGGGGCAAAAGCCAAGGGAGATGCTAGAAAATGCACCTCTAGAGAGCAGATTCGCTGTTTTCGGAAGGCTACACAGGGAAAGCCAGAACAATATGGCCAATATTACGGCCAATGGCGAGGTAACACATACATATTCGCCTGTTGATGAAGCGGAGAGGGTCGCCAATGAAATATATAAGGACTCGGGAGACGACAGCGCCCTGCGAATGATACTTCCAGCTTATCACCAGACACGGCTCAACGCGCTCAAGGAACTTGCCAAGCGGCCTAACACATCACAAAACGCCTTTGCCGGAATGTTGATAAGCAGCGTCCTTATCAACAGTTCTATGGTTTCAGAAGATGGAGCCCCGGATTATCCAAAGCTGGCCGACCAGCACCTCATGATTAAAATAAAGGAAGCGGCGATGCCTGCCCTTCTACATCATTCCAGATTCTTAAGAGCTGAAGAGATATCCAAGTTCCCAAGATATGAAATCGCAGCAGGGCCATACATCCACAAAGCGGCGCAAATCTCATGGAACGGTCTAGACTGGATGGAAAGAGGAAAATATGCACTGGCCAGGATGAGGGCCAAATCAAACCTTGTGTCAGTCCACGCAGATGCTGGATTCAATCCACTTGCAAGTCTTTGGGGGGAATGGTGAGCTAAATGGGCTACAAGGGAATTGTAATTGTGTCTGGGGTCGGCCTAAGAGAGGCAAAAAAGCGTTTCAAGACACCAGATCCGGCGGAAATAGTAAATAAAGATGGTAAGATGTGCAAGCTCAACTCCCCGGCAGGGGTGTCCATTGAGCTGAGCAAGGCCGGATACCTTGTATACATGATCGGAGACTGCGAGGACTGCTTGGAGTACATAGGCAGTAATTTTATGGCTAATGAGTATCACTACAAGAAAATCGATATGTTGGATCGGTCTCAAGTAGAACAGGTTGTAAAAGAGATCGCCAAACTAAAAGAAAGCAAAGGCTTAGATGTACATCTCGTCCATTATGGTGGCATGTCAGGGACGGCCTCCAAAGTGAACCTTCCAAAAGAGACAGTGGCACTTAACCCATGGGAGGTACCAAGCGAATCGGTGGCACCACTTGTAGAAGCTAACTGCGCATCTCTGTTAAACCTTCTGCAATCTCTAAAACAAGTGTTTGAAAAGCAAGAAAAATCAAAAGTGGTAATAATCTCCGCGATAAGCGCAATAAGGACAAAAAGGTTCCATACATTGGATGCGATCCAGAAGTCTGCAATCCATGCGATGGCAAGAAGCCTAGCTTTAGACCTAACCAAAGAAAAAATATACATAACGGAGATAATGCCAGGAATCACTGATACGGGCTTCTATGATGATCCAGAGACGTTCAAGGCGATGCTGGTTGCCTCAGAGGACTTTGGCTATCGATACACAGAGGAAACCTTCCCTGTCTTCAAGCCCCAAAAGGTCGGGGAAGCCGTGGTGTTTGCAATAAGCACAGATGCGCACATAAGAGAACTTGTTCTAATGCCCTACGGTCAGTACCCTCACCTTGGTGCTTGATGTAAAAGCAGTTGTGCGTGTAGAAACTCATCAGTCTTGTCGTCGATTTAACGTCGTGAAAAATACGAGCCCCAGGAGGGAATTGAACCCACGACCTCTTGCTTACCATGCAAGCGCTCTACCACTGAGCTACAGGGGCATTGCTAATCTATCGTGCACAAGCATATAAAAGGATTTATCTGACCACAAGGTCCTGAACCATTACTGCCGGGTGCCTATGCACTGCCCGGACAAGTCTGTTCCTCCGGAGCAGACCCCTTGGCACTGCGCCCTTCGCTCTACTTGTAAGGATATGCCTCCCTGCCTTGCCTCCTGTCCTTGCCAGCGCTATGTCAGACCTCTTTATCACCCGCTTCCTTCCTGCATAATTAGCATAAACCTGGGCATTCTCAACGAGCTGCTTCACCGTGTCATTGAGCTCCCTTTCGAGCGAGACCACCGCCTTCTCGTTGATGCGCTCAGCTCCCGCATCCTTCAAAAACTGTTCCATGTCATATAGGCTAAATCCACGCATCCTTGCCAGCTAAACACCCCCTGTAAACCTAGCTGCAATCTAACACATAACCGCCTTTTATATAGCTTCATTTTCAATTGATTAGCGGCATTCTCATGCCGCACAGAATCGTTTAAATAGGTGTAAGGTTGGCATGATCAGGGCTGGATTTCACATGTCGGTCGCGGGCGGAATGTACCACGCCCCGGAGGAGGCAAAAGTCAACAACTACCTCGCATTCCAGCTCTTCGCCTCAAGTCCAAGGACCTGGACAAAGACCCAAATCCCTGCCTCAGACGCCGACAGGTTCAGGAAGCTCTCAAAGGGGATAAGCACCTTCGCCCACATTCCCTACCTCTGCAATCCGTCGAGCTCTAATCCTGAAGTCTATGCGAAGAGCCTTGTGGTCCTAAGGGACAACATGTCGAACTGCAGCCAGCTGGGGGTGGCGAACGTTGTGATCCACCTTGGTTCTCATCTGGGGAGCGGAGTCGAGGCAGGAAAGCAGAGAACAACGGAGCTGATAAAGAAGGCCCTCGACTCGGTGGACGGGGTCGGGATACTCCTTGAAAACTCATCGGGCCAAAAGAACTGCGTCGGAGATAAGATTCCTGATATAGGGGACATAATAAAGCGAATCGGGTCGAAGAGGGTCGGCCTCTGCCTTGACACCTGCCACGCCTTCGCGGCCGGCTACGAAGTCAGAACAGCGGAGGGGGTGGATAAACTGGTAGAAGAGGTAAAACAGCACATTGGAAGGGAGCGGTTGGGTCTTGTGCACCTCAACGATGCAAAGTTCGAGTTGGGAAGCGGGCTCGACAGGCACTACCACATAGGGAAGGGCAACATCGGGGAGAAGGGCTTCAAGGAGATCTTCTCTAACAAGCTATTCCAGGAGGGCAACTTTGTGATGGAGACGCCAGAGGATGAAGTCTCAAACGACATCGAAAATATGAAGGAGCTGCAACGGATACTGAAGTCCTGCGGGCTCAAACAGGCGAACAGCTAATTAGATCATAAGCCCAGCAGCAGTCCCAGCACAGTCGTTACTACTGGAATGGCAACGTTGTCGTCCATTGGAAGATCAATGCTCTCTACTAGAGTTAGTATTACAGACAGCCCGACACCCAGGGGACCCAGCAGGAGCGCACCTGGTATAACAGTGGCCACGAAGAAGGCCGTTGTCCCGGCAACCGTCTTCCTCCTGTTGTAGGGCAGCTTGTTCGACCTGTAGAAGCTGATCCCGCTCAGCGTAGCGAGTGCGTCTGCGAAGAAGAGCGCGAAGACGCCGAAGAGGGCTAGACGGAAGTCGGCGAAGCCCAGGAGTATAGCGAGCCCTGCCGCGATGTGCACCGCGCCCACACCGAAGTCCACGTCTTTCCTCTCAAACTTGGAGAGCAGATTAAAGGCCGCTCCGGTCCTCGATATAAGGTTGTTGAACAGGTAGGCAAGAATTATGATCAGGAATATCAGATAGACGTAACCCTGCTGGAAAAATAGCATGAGCGCAACCACGACAAGCCCTATCACCATCTGGACAAGATCTCTGGTCATCTCGGTCTTGCTCTTCCTAAGGCTCCTATTTTCCCTCCTCTTTGATATATAACGGTCGAAGTAGAGCATCCCTATGATTGTGCCGACGCCGAACATGCCTACGGTTACGGCCGTGTCGAAGCTAATCGCGGCGCCGAAGACAAGCACGAATATGGCGAGCATGAAGGCCATGGGCCTCTTTCTATAAAGTATCGGCAGCATGGCCGACAGCGCGGCCACAGCGATTGAGGATACCAGGAATCCTGAGAGAGGCAGCGACTGGTAGTAGAGCAGGACGATTATGATGGCCGAGGCAGCCATCGATATTAGTACAGGCAGGATGTGGCGCAGCTCCCTTCTTTTAAACAGCCAGTAGGCGAAGAGCGCTACCGCGACAGCAGAGAGCACGATGAAGGCAACAGAGGTATAGAGCAGGGCCATATCAAACCACTGTTATTACCCAGGCTGCAATTATAAATCCCACCACTATTATCACTGGTATCATTATCTTGGTGAAGTCATATACCGATCTCGCCACGGTAAGTATGCTGCCCATGCTGTTCTGGCCCCAGATCATGAATTTCTCCACCACCTCCCTCCTATGATATGCCTTGATCTCTTCCATGTTCTCCAGCGCCCTTCTCGTACAGGCGTCGAGGATCGGCCTCAAGCGCTCGAAGCTAGTCTTCCTGCCGACCACGTTGTCGGCCTCGAAGCCCAGCGAGTTGACGGCGTGGGTGTCCGTGGTATAGACCTCTGCCTCCAGGTGGAACCTCCTCTTGAGGTACTTTATTATGTTCTTCCTCATCGCGGGCAGCATGTTGTTGCCGTTTATTTGTATTAGGGCACGCCGGTAGCCGTTGAAGCCAAAGACCGCGACGTTCAGGTTACCGGGAGCCAGATCCGTGGGGCCTCCAAGCTCGTCATAAAGCTCGTGTCTCCCGACGCCGAACTTGACTGCCTTGGAGGTGTGCCAGGGCTTCCCCATGGACTTCATCGCTCTGACATACTCTTCAGCAAACTGGGACTTGAACTTTACCCCATCGAGCTCCTCCTTGGGGGCGCTTTCCAGTCTGGAGTTGTGGGAGTCTATGACAATGCTGATGCCGAACTTGGACTCCATGACCTCATTGAATATGGCTGCCGCCGGTTGGGCTACATCCTCTGTCACCCTCGGCGCCCGGGTCAGCGTCACGAAAGATAACCTGCCGACGCCGAGCCGTGATACCTGCGAGTCGCCGCAGACACTTTCAGTATAGGAGAGGCCGCCCTGCAGCTGCTTCCCCTCTCTAATGCCCTTGTCCATCGAATCTCTGATCCGGCCGAACTGTGTGCTGGAGACGGGATTGCTGTCCATGTCGACCGCCCTGTGCATTATGAAGGCAGGGACTCCGTACTTCTGGTTGGCGTGGCTTTCGAGGAGGTAGGGGAAGTTGGACCCTCCTAGCGTCCCGGCAGGGCCGTAGTGGATGTCGGGTGCGAAGAAGATGGCCTTTAGCTTCCCCTTCTGGTCCTTGATGGTGACCGTGTCTGTTATTATGTCGCTGGGCTTCCCGAACTTGGAGCCGAAGGGCGCGGTTATGTTGGCGTCGAACAGCCAGTTTTGGATCAGCTGGGAGAAGGCGTCGAAGCTGTGGAAGCCGAAGTTCTTCTTGTAGGGGCGGTCGACCAGGAAGATTATCAGGTAGCAGGTTACAAGGAAGATGAAGATCCCTGCGTAGAGCTTGAAGAGGAGGATGTTGAAGGGCGTTGCGAACGAGATGATGCGGCTGCTGTAGGGCACGTAGAGAAGGATGTTGAAGGTTGGCTGAGCAAGTGCGAAGATCAGGTCGGCGCGCTTCTTGTCCATCATTATCTTGCTGGCGAAGAACCACCAGCCGAAGATGCTTGCGTCGCCCACCAGCAGCACCAGAGCGGCGAGGTCGTAGTGGCCCCAGGCGATGTAGAGCAGGGATGAGAAGAGGATGAAGGCGGAGTAGCAGAAGGCGCCTATTATCGCGACGAAGAGTATGTACTTGAGGTCTATCTTCCTCTTGCAGACCTTGATCACTATGGCGGTGAGCAGGGCCGGCATCATTATTATCAGTATTCCCGTAAGGGAGCCGTTGGCCACTATGTAGTAGAGGCTTGTGGTTATGGAACGGTAGTTGAGCAACGCTGTCGCGGCGATGCCCATGATGAGGCTCAGCACCAGCAGTATTGCTATCAACCCGGCCGGTCCGGGCAGTCCGAACGAGAAGGGGTTGAGATCCTTAAGGAAGTCCTTCTTCTTTGATGAGGCCATAGGGCGCTCACTTCCCAAACCGCCTCTCCCTGGCGGCATAAGAGTCGATCGCCCTCCTCAGGTCGCGCCTCTGGAAGTCGGGCCAGAACTTCCTGGAGAAGTATATCTCAGAATAATCAGTCTGCCATGGCAGTAGGCCAGAAAGCCGGTGTTCGCCAGATGTCCTGATGATCAGGTCGACCTCGGGGATCGATGAGGTTCTTATCCTCTTCCCGAACTCCTTCTCGCTTGATACCCGCTCGTTAGCGGCATAGACTATGTCGTCCTTTCCACCGTAGCCCATGAGGAGGTTTATCGTAAGATCTTTGCAGGCCTCGGTCTTGGCTTCCAGCCCCAGAAGAGCCCTCTTCACAGGGGCAGGTATGAGCTCCATGTTACCTACGAACTTGATACGCGCGTTGTTCTTGATGAGGATGGCCAGCACCTTTGGGTCGTTGGCCGCCTTGACATAGAGGCTGTAGAGGGTGCTTAGCTCTATCCGGGACCTGTTCTTTATGTTCTCGGTGGAGAGCGCCCAGACTGTCAGGGTTTTGACTCCCATGGTCTTGGCCCAGATGCTGAAGGATATGAACTTCTCGACGCCGTTCTTATACCCGTTCATTATGGACAGGCCCTGCGTTCTGGACCAGCGCCTGTTCCCGTCAGGTATGAGAGCTATGTGGGAAGGCACTTTTTTGACTCTTAATGCTAGCGACATTGCCTACTACCGCTACAAATAAGCAAGGGTATCTATAAATATCCTGCGCCCTGTGCGGTCCGCCGGGCAGGTAAAGGAAAATGCTGTGCATAATTTATACTTTTGCGGGAAACATCTTTTGAATGGTGTCTGAGTGGGGGCGGATGGGGAGTATCTCAATATTGTCAAGAGGATAATAGGGGGCGACAGCACTGACGGAAATCAATGCGAGCTCTTCGAAGGCCGTTGGAAGGACAACCGTACTGGTGTAAAGACAAAAGCCATCGCCGGTGCCATATTCGAGCATGACATGCAGAAGGGCTTCCCGCTGCTCACGACAAAAAAGATGCCCTTCAAGGTCATCGCGTCGGAACTGGAGTTCTTCATAAACGGGGTAACGGACAAGCGCTGGCTGCAGGAGAGAAACAACCACATCTGGGACGAGTGGGCGAATCCGCTGAAGGCCCCCTACGGCCACAGCGAGGAGGCAAAGAAAAGGATGAGGGAGGAGAGGGATCTGGGGCCTATCTATGGATTCCAGTGGAGGCACTTCAATGCCGACTATCTCAACTATGACACTGACTATTCAGGGAAGGGAGTGGACCAGCTCAAGCGGGTTGTCGAGAAGCTGAAGAGTGACCCGAACGACAGGCGCATGATAGTTGCGGCGTGGAATCCGCAGCAGAACCACATAATGGGTCTACCACCCTGCCACTATGGTTATCAGGTCACTGTTATCGGCGACAGGCTGAACCTGCTCTGGAACCAGAGGTCAGTGGACACCATGCTGGGGCTTCCGTTCAACATAGCCAGCTACGGGCTGCTTCTGCACCTGCTGGCGAAGGAGGCGAAGTTGAAGGAGGGCAAGCTGGTGGGCTTCCTTGCTGACGTCCATATATACCACAACCACGTGGCCGGAGCCAGGGAGCAGCTGCTGAGGGATCCCGACAAGTACCCGTTGCCCACGATAAAAACAGACGGCTTCACCAGCATATTCGATTGGAAGTACACGGATACCAAGCTGGAGAACTATGAGAGTTATCCACCTATAAAATTTGAGATAGCGGTGTAAGCATGGGAATAAGCATAATAGTGGCAATGACGAAGGACAGGGTAATCGGGGAGGGTGGACAGGTACCTTGGAATATATCTGACGACATGAAGCTCTTCAAGTCAATCACTGAAGGAAACACCGTGATAATGGGGAAGACCACCTGGTTTTCCATACCAAGCATGTTCAGGCCACTTCCCGGAAGGGCTAACATAATAGTGAGCACGAAGCTGGAGGAGCAGATGGGTGCCAAGGTATGCAGGAGTGTTGATGAGGCGGTGACGGAGGCGAAGAAGAACAACAAGGGGATATTCTGCATAGGCGGAGCAAAGCTCTACGCCGCGATGCTGCCGCTCGCAGACACGATGTGCATATCCTGGGTCAAGGAAGAGTACGAGGGCGACACCTACTTCCCCGAAGTTAATTTTAAGGAGTGGAAAGAAATAGAGACAAAGGAGTTCCCTGACTTCGTCTTCAAGAAATACGTAAAGGTATGAACGCTTCCTCCTTGTCGGCTAGTGTCTAGATCTTAATCTAGTAGGACTACTTCTCGCCTACGCTTTTATTTTTGTCCTAGAGTGGGCTACCTTCATTAACCTATCGTCCTCGCCATTCCTTATTTTTAGTGGCAGATCAAGCCGCCTGCTCCACCTTGTTGCTTGGTCGAGTGCCATTCTGTAGCTCTTCCTAATGGCAGGTGCTAATACACCAACATGCCGCACCGGCTTCCTGGCGCCCGAATGACTTTCCTCGGAGAGGAGATAACCGTTTTCAATCCTGTCCACCTGGGAATGGTAGAGATACACAGAGTTCCTGCCATCCTTGCGTAGAAATACGTAGAACCCCATTGGCTGATTAGGCAGCCTTAAATCTCCCCCTTCAGTTAAGTGAATCTCTCCGTTCATGATACCAACAGATAAGGGTTAGCACTGCACCAAATATATCAAGCTTTTGTACGCCTACGCTTAGCTGCCTCTGCCTCGAACCTATTTATGATACCCTCAAGTTTCTTGTTCAGCAACAGCAACCAGGCGCCTATTATGATTACGACCAGTCCAGTGCCCAGCAGGCCAGTAGCGTTCTCAAAGCTCCTCTCGACAATCCAGGCGGCAATGCATATTATTCCGGAGGAGATCCAGCCGACCCCCGCCATCGCTATCTCTTTCCTCATGCCATCTTAACTGGCAATCAAGCCTTAAAAGCCTAGCTTTTAGCTGCGCCTTTGAATTCCGAAGCGATTATGGTCTCAGGAGATGGGCCACCAGCACATCCCCCAGGATTGCAGCGGCGCCCAGGGCAAGACCGAATATAACCGCTGCCCCAGTGTTTTCTTTATCGCACTTGATGGCGCTTCCGGCCCCGAGGGCCAGCAGGGCGGCAGAACCGTAGGTCAGCGCATGGCTCTCTGTCCTCAGCATCCCAACCGCATTAAGCCCCAGGCCAGCCACCAAAGCGGTGCCGGCAACCACCCTCTGAAGCCTCAACAACGCCATTGTGGTCGGCGATACCTTGTCGAACTCAAAGGTTCCCTTCTGCTCTTTGCTCTCCCTCATCACATTAGGCACATCGCCAGGAACACGCGGACCTTTGAGGTAAAAATCAGCAAACCCCTTATCATTCCTCAGGTTCAGCTTGAGATGGGAGAAGTAAAACGAAATGGGCCCTGAACCGGTCTGCTTTATCCGCATCAGGTTGTCCGAGGTTCCATCCTTCATTAGCTCCATGCTTCCATCCTGGTACAGCAGGACAGTGACGATCTTGACGTTGTCGGTAACCCCATCGAAAAATGATCTGAAGCGGGCACCTATGGTAATGCTGCTGCCCACTCTCACCACATCTATAAACAACCGGTTGTACCAGCCATTGTCTGCATTGTGGGGTTTGGTGTTGTTCTCTGCCGGCGCGCGCACCGTCAGTGGGATTACGGCCCTGAAGCCCACGCTAGTGACCTTCTCTGCCGCGCCCTTCTTGAGTACCAAGCTAGTCATCTTCTCATTCCATCTTCTGAGGGTCCAAATATATCTAGCTTTCGAGCCAAGCGGATCCCAGCCCAGGTTCCAGGCTAAAAGGAAAGAAATAAAGTAATTGAAGTCGTAACGTTTTATGGTGGGAAGATGCCAAACTTTGAATGTGGGATCTGTGGAGCTACATTCTCCAGTGGTGATGAATTGGCAGGCCATATAAGAGACGCGCATGGAGGGCGATCGGCTCCAACTTTTGAATGCAGTATATGCAATCAAAGATTCAATGACGAAGGCAGTTTAGTCGCGCATATGAGCGGCGCGCACCCTAGAAGTTAAGGTGGCAAGCAGAAAACTAGGACTCCCTAACATACCCGATGTAGGCCGGGGCACCATTATTCGGTTGTCCGACCATCAAATTCCTTATCTTTGGCAATTGCTTCGGCTTTGGTAGGGTATGCAATTTTATCTTTATGGTCTGGTGGCGAGTAGACGGTATAAAACTTGAGATCAAGATTTGCGGAGGTATTAATTACATTGTGTCTTGCACCAGCCGGTACAATAACTCCACTGCCATCTCGGACAGCACGTTTAACACCATTAATAACAACCGCACCTTTCCCGTGCTCGAACCTGAAGAATTGATCTATACCTCTATGAACTTCTTCGCCTATCTCTTCTTTTGGTTTAAGGCTCATAAGAACAAGTTGGCTGTGTTCTGCCGTGTATAACACACGTCGAAAGTAGGTATTCCTCGTTGTCTCTTTTTCAAGATCAGTTTTGTACCCCTTTTTGATTTTCATGTTCGTCATCGATTATAACAACCTGTCGAAACACAAATTTTTATTACTTTGCTTATACTTCCCGAACCCCTCAACACGGCTACCAACTAGCTTATAATTAGTAAGAAAGATATTTTCATGTGATCCAGTGAAATTTCAGCTGATGCTCGCCCCGATGGAAGGCGTGACCGACAACGAGCTTCGCACTCTCTGCTACAGGAACGGTGCTGATCTGACCTTCACAGAGATGGCCAGAGTGGATAACCTTTCCAAAATGAAAAAAGGAGAGCTAGAAAAGATTAGCATCACCAACTCAACTCCGACCCAGATCCAGCTTGCAGGCGCAAAGATCAGCGAATATGAAAAGTTCCTGGCAGGATTCAAGGCGGCAGAGGGATTCCGGGGCTTCAACCTGAATCTTGGCTGCCCCTCCCCCTCATTTATACGGCAGGGGCTCGGCGCAGCGATGATAAAGAGGATATCAAGGGTAAATGAAATTGTGAAGTTGATCGGCAGGTCAGGTTTTGAGTGTTCGATAAAGCTCCGTCTTGGGCTGAACGGCTACGAAAAAGAAAAGGGAGTGTACCTCAATCTGATCAAAAACGTTGACGCCTCCTTCTTCGCAGTGCACGCACGGACGGCAAAGCAGACGGAGAAAAATCCGGCCGACTTCTCTATCTATCCAGAATGCGTTGATACTGGAAAAAGAATCGTTGCGAACGGAGACATCAAAACAAGGGAACAGATCAAAGAGCTGGAAAGGTTAGGCCTGTTTGGCGCCATGATTGGGCGTGCGGCGGTGGTTAATCCCAAGATATTCAATGAGCTGAAGACGGGATCTGAAGTTAGACCAACTGCCGGTTCACTCCCTATACCATCTCATCAAAAGGATATTAATTATGCAAATTGGAGGGGCTAACGCAGCTAGAACCGGCTTTGGGCTTTGCTAAGTATTATATATCTGATAAATGCGAATGTTTTGTGTACCATTTCGGGTTTTAACATGGCAACAAAGAAAGTAAGCATAATAATGGGCTCTGAAAGCGATAGGCCCATAGCCGAAAAGGCGGAGAAACTGCTAAGGCAGTTAGGGATACCTTTCGAGACTAGGGTATTGTCTGCCCACAGGGATCCTGACGGGCTGAAGGCCTATGTGACAACTTCGGATTCGGCGATGTTCATCGCCATAGCTGGCATGGCAGCTCATTTGGGAGGGGCAATCGCAGCACAGACAGTAAGGCCTGTCTTGGGTGTGCCTGTTTCCGGCAAGGTGCCATTTGACTCCTTGTTATCAATGGTCCAAATGCCTAAGGGGGTACCGGTCGCCACTCTCGGTGTTGACGTTGGGGAGAACGCCGCGCTGCTTGCGGCACAGATTATAGCGGTCGAAGACCCAACAATGCGGAAGCTGCTCGAAATACTCAGGGTTGAGGCTCGAAAGCCCAAGGAAGGTTAATTGGCACTCCTTCCCACAAAGCATTATAAGTTCTCATTTGAAGTAATGATTGATAGGGTGGCTCTATGATACCGTCTGTGATACCTGCCTGGGCTTGGGTTCTGATTGCGGTAGCGGTTGTGTGGTCTGCCGTATGGAAGGCGCTGGGCCTCTGGAAAGCGGGAAAGAGCAAGGACAAGTTCTGGTTTACGGTGCTCTTCCTGATAAATACGCTCGGGATATTGGAGCTCTACTACCTTTACATATGGGAGGAGTAGTCAGATATGGGCCTTAACTATAAGGTTAAAGTTATTTTGCTTGCTTCCCGTATTGTTTGCCCATTCGACCTTAATTTGGGGCTGGCACTCGTTGCTGAGGTCGTATCCTTTAATCCTGGCAGGCTTCCCTTCAAATAAAATCTCTCTCTTCATCAGGCACTCGTTAAGCGGGGGTGGATTGTCCGGGTTATACCTGAGGGGTTCTGTGGATTTGTCAGCCTTCTGTTGGGGCGGAGTAAGCTTCTGATTACCAGACCCAAGACCCCTGTGCAGGTCCATAAGCACCTCCGAAGGTCTTCCCAACTTACTTGAACCGTTTACAGCCTGACTCTTGGGCTTTTTGGTCTTGACTGAAGCAGTACCACTCGGCGGCTTCTGAACCTGTTTTTTGGCCTGTTCTGCCACAGGTTTAGCCGGACCGGTTGCCGGGATGGCGACATTCGTGGGGTTCTGAGCCACTTTTTTGACCTGCTCGACTGCCGAATTATCAGCCGCCTTGACCGGATTGGTTGGGATGGGAATGGATCTGTTTTTTTCCATCGCTGCAGAGACATCCAGCATCTCGGCGAACCCTGATTTATCCATGTTCCTACTAAGGAACGCAATAGCTGACTCTATCGTTAAGGGTTTCGTGAGAACAGGTTCTGCCCGCCCCTTTGGCTGCTCAATCCCATCTTCCTTTACTACCACTGAAGTAACCTCCCCGTTGGCCGCAGCTTCGGGGGGGTTTTGGATAGCAACTCCGGAAAGCTTTGCATAGTCACAATCCCTTCGCTCCACAATCCATATCAGATTGAATAGGGACCTGGCAGTATAAGGGCCTAGATTCGCATGTATGCAGTTCTTCCTTTCCGCATTCCTTATCAGCGCCACAAGTTTGACCCTCTCCAAGAAGTCGTTATGGGCTCTGATGATATTGATTCTGGTGGATTTCATTGGATAGTATCACCCTTTTCAAATATATAATATTTTTGAAAGGCCTTTTGGGTGTAGAATCCCAGACCTGGCCCGCTTTTTGAAGTGCAAATGCCAGGTATTTTAATGACTAACGCCGATAGGATGCGAGGATGATCCTACGGAGACCGGCATTTCAGAGGAGGAAAAAGCAAAACTTGTTTTGATTTATGCAATCATAACCGCGGTAACGCTCTTTGGCTTCGTCGCCTCCCTACTGATGGGGCGATCCTATCTTGTACTTGCTGGCCTGGGCGTAGTTGCCTACCTCCTCGGGCTTCGCCATGGCGTTGACGTTGACCATATAGCCGCAATCGACAACACCACCAGGAAGCTGATGCATGACGGCGAAAAGCCCCTGACGGTCGGCACCTGGTTTTCACTTGGCCACTCCACAATAGTGGTTCTGCTCATAGTGGCGCTGGTTTTCGCCACCAGGGCGGTAGCTGCCGGGATCCCAGCCCTGCAACAGGTCGGAAGCATTCTTGGCACCTCCATATCAGGCATCTTTCTCTGGGTCATAGGCATAATCAATCTCGTAATTGTGGTCGACATATACAGGATCTATTCCAAGATGAGGACTGGAAAACTTGATGAGAAACAGCTTGACAGGCTCCTGAATAAGCGGGGATTCATGAATAGATACTTCGGCCATCTCTTCAAGGTTGTGAAAAAGCCCTGGCAGATCTATCCCATCGGCCTTCTTTTCGGCCTCGGCTTCGATACCGCCAGCGAGATCGCCCTGATCGCCATAAGCGTCGGTGTCGGAGTGGCATCGAGCGTTCCGATCTGGATGGTGCTGGTTCTGCCGCTGATGTTCACCTGCGGGATGGTCTTGGTAGACACAACGGACGGAGTGGCGATGAGGATCGCCTACGGCTGGGCCTTCCTCAAGCCGATCCGGAAGGTGTACTACAACCTTACCATAACGATAATCTCCGTAGCTGTCGCACTTCTAATAGGAACAGTGGAGCTCCTGCAGGTTTTGTCAGGCGAGCTGGGCCTCAGGGGAACCTTCGGGGGTTGGCTGGGGAGCCTTAGCTTTGAGACCTTGGGCTATGCCATAATTGTACTCTTCGTTCTTTCCTGGATCGTTGCCATGGCCATCTACAGATACAAGGACATCGATGGAAAGCCGGTACTGGGAAGTGGGATATGACCAAAACCGAGGCTTGGCCCGTCCTGCCGGTGGATATTTATAACTTGGAATAATGGCATTAAGGTGATGAGATGGCCTTGGAGCTTTTCCTGATATGGTACTTCATAATGGGCTCCCTTCTTGGAAACGGAGTTCCCCACTTTGTATTTGGAGCAGCCGGAAAGGTGTTCAGAAGTCCCTTTGGCCAGAGGTCCAAGCCAAAGGTCAACATAATCTGGGGTCTTTCGAACTTTGTGCTTGCGACTTTAATTGCGGCCGGCCTTATACTGCTCACCCTCTACAACGGCTACGCACTGCCGGCCCTCCTGCTCGGCTTCTGGTTGATGATGCTTATGTTCGGGCTGCGCATCAAGGAGTTCATGAACGAACGCAGATAAGAAGGACAGTTGGCCAAGGCTGCAGAAAACTGTTATATAGCTGATAACACGCTAATCCTAGGATGGGATGGCCGAAAGACTAAAGATGCCTGCACTAACAACAAAGGTCGAGCTTAGGCTTGGCAATTCCTATTTATCAGGGATTCTGAAGCTTATTAGGAGAGATGTATAGAGGGTTAAAGTTGGCTAAGCCTAGTCGGTAACTATTTGCCCTGGGCGTAGGCCTTGTACTTCTTCTTCGCGTCCTCTATGCACTTTTCCTTGAAATGGACGGCGCGGGTGGAGTCCTTTATTTCGGCATCAAGCCTATAGACGCCGACAGAGCCTCCCTTATCGCAGGCCCAGCACCTGTTCCTGATTATCGCAATGGCACCCTTTAGTGGTATATGTTTCCGCATAATAATGTTAGGCATTGGCGGTATATAGCCCTTTGGCAATCCAGCGACGGCTCGGAAGCCGGCCTAGGGTTGCACAGGAATCAGGACCCACATAAGCAGGTAGAGCACTATCATGGGTATTATACCTGTTACAACTAAGAGCACCACGTAGATTACCCTCATGACGGTAGGATCGATGGAGAAGTAGTTGGCCAGTCCGCCGCATACCCCTGCGATTATCTTGTCGTTCCTTGACCTGTAGAGCCTTCTCACCTTGTCATAGGCCATTGTACCATTTGTCAGCCAAGGTTTTTAAAGGTAAAGTCGGGCCACGTGGCCCGTAAACATCTATCTACAATGTTGGACAACTGTCAAATGCGGGCATTATCCGTATATATTTGAAACGCCGTTAAAGTCTATGGTAGTATGAAGACCCGAACACAGAAAGAGGGACAGGGGATAGCTATGCCTAGCGTGAAGCATGAGACTGACCGGATCCCAAGGGAGTTGACTCGTCTGAAGAGGGCTGGACAAGTGACGGTAGTGGCAGCTACAGCTCTAGCATTCATGTCCATTGCCAGGGTCGACGCGCAGCCTGTAGGAGCAACCGCAGCGAAGCCGGCGCCGGCCTGGAGCGTTAACAGGCAAAACTTCAAGCCCGAGTGGGTCAGCTGGCCTGCCTACCATGAGATTCCCTTCTTCTGTGACAGTTATACTGTCTTCTCGGACCGCAACGCCCTCATTGTGCATCGTGACATTAAAGTCAATGTGCAGCCCAAGAGCGACGGGCAGAAGACAGAGGAGTCCTATGCGAAGGCGAGGCAAAAGTCGGTGCCACTCGGCACTCCGCCTGACCTATCTTTTGCAAGCAATGACAGCCTTGCCAAGAGATTGGGGTACTGGGCGCTTAATATCGCCGTCCTCGGCGGCGTGGCTCTTGCCCTTCTTGGAACGCTTCGTATGAGCAAGGAAAATGAGGATGGAGAACTTTTCCCCAACCTTAAAATCTTCTCCGACTACTTATCGGCACTGGGTAAGGACTTGGCCGCCCGTTTCTCCCGCCCTAAGCATTAGCAACTCCGCTAGAGGGGCGGGCCCTAGGGCCGCCCTTTCCTCTCCGAAGCATGTGAAGGCCGTTGTACCTCCGATCTGCCGCATCCCTTACCGCCAACGGTTCGCTCGTGTCCCTCCTTAGGGAGTCGAGCAGCGCCGCGCTTTCCAGGGGCAACTTGCCTATGACCGCCACCCTGACTTCCGGGTGGGGATCACTGCTGTTGCCCGCTATCTCCTCCTTGAACTCCCTGGTCGCGCCTCCGTTCAGCCTTATTATGGCGTTTATCCTCAGTGACGGGAAGATGTCAGTCATCCTTCCTATATTTTGCAGTACTTTTTGGTCGTTCCTTCCGTCCGTACCCCTCATTATGAGCCCTCCCTCGGAGAGCGTCATCGCGGACACCGCCCTTCGAGGCAGTGCCGCAGCTCGTATAGATGCTTTGTTCATGTTCCCACTTTGGTCGTCTGGTGTTGAAACACTGATTAACTATTAAAGCCCTTTGTACAAATCGGATTAGCGGATTTACAAGTAGTATCGGTTTGGGGACGGGCAAGGATAAAATAGCTTTGCAGTCAAATTAGAGTGTGATCTGATGAAGCCAACAAACATAGCATTCGCCTGCTATCCGGTGACGAGCCTAAAGAGGGCGAGGGCGTTCTATGAGGAGATTCTGGGACTTAAGGCAACCAGCGTATGGGTCCAGAGCGACACGAGCGGGATGGTCGAGTATGATATTGGGCCTACCACCCTTGCCATAGGAGCGGGAGCCGACAGCTTCAAGGTCGGCGAGGGAGGAGCGTCGGTGGCGGTGGAAGTGGCTGACTTCGATGGCACCATAAAGGAGCTGAAGGCCAAGAAGTGCACTTTTGCAATGGAACCCGAGGAGACCCCTGTATGCCACATGGCTCTGATATCGGACCCTGATGGCAACAAGATCATGATTCACAAGAAGAAGGCCTAGGCTTTAGCTACCGGATAGATTAACTTTCTGTTTCGTCTTCCGGGCCCTCCAGGATCTCTATCATCTGGCCCTGGCCTATTCCCGTAGGAAACTCTTCGAACTTGATCACGAGGAAGGGATCCTCGACCCTCTCCACAATGCCCGGATAAACCTTCTCGCCCTTCCAGTACCTGATCTTCTTTCCGACTAATCCTTCAAGTTCGACAGCTGCGGTAGGGCTTACCAGCATGTTCTCCCTGCTCAGCGTTGTTACGATGGCGTTTATTATGAAATCACTCAGAACTATAGCGAAGCTAGGCCTATTAATACCCATCCTGATACTTGTTTACCTTCCCGCCAGATTCTGCCTTTGAGGGGGGTGGTAGTTGAATATCTGACTTCCTAACGTCGAATACCAAAAATCTGGCAGTTTTGAGGTATCCTGCTGTTCTGGATCTGCGTTTCGAACCTAAAATTTGGACGTTTTTCTGTCAAAAATGGGGTTCTGCGGAAGCCTTCAGCTAACTAAACTTCACCCTCTAGTCGTCGTAAATCAGAGGTTTAGAGTATGTACTTCATAAGGTAACCGAATATGCAACTATTCACATGTGCCGTAACCTTCTGCAATCCCTTCACTCTGACATTCAGAAGGTTGAGTTTCATCTTCAAAATGGAGAAGAACCTCTCTATTGCGCCCCTTTTTCTGTAATCAAGATCTTTCGGTGTTTCTGAAGGATAGTGACCTCTTCCGTTGACTGCAATTACGGGTACTATGTTGTTTTCCCTCAATACGAAACGGACATCTGAGGAGTCATATGCAGAATCCGCAAGAAACTTCGCGTCATGTGCACCGCCGCCAGACATTCGTGAGCGCAAGTGTGAGCGCCAGAATTTTTCGTCGTGATTTCCTGGTGCAGCATCAAGCCGGTCGCAGTTTGCATTCATATCTGATTGGGTGTGGTTAATGGCGGGCGTGTCGCTTCGATTTTTAAATTCGGGAAGCGCCGATGTCTGAAAATGTAAAATATCGGTAGGCACAGCTTGGAGAGCAGACCAGAATCCTCTGGTTTGGGAATCAGGCGCGCCATTCTTTTGCGGCACGCGGCAAAACCATTGGCTGTCCACAATTGGCTTCTGGCAAACGATGCACGCGGTTGACGTTCGCGCATCGGAAAGCGGTGGCCAGGTTGTCCTGTAGATTCTTCATGGACGGCTTGCCCCAGTGGAATGTTGCCGTCGGACGGCGTCGCCGCTGGCTTTCCGCACGCCCAGCGGAGCCATCTGGAAATATGCCGACGCAACTCGCTTCGCTGCCGGTTGCGCGATTGGTTTGGCGAATTCGCGGTGTCCGAAATACAGCGAAAGACATGATTGATTTGAACCGGGTAGGTGGCGAAGCTGAATTCACTTATCGGAATGAAGCAGCGGTCGCGCTCGTCAATCATGCGTTGAAGGTCTGTTTTCATTTTGGTTTCAGTGCGGGATGGTTTATTGCGGACTTTCGGATTTTTTCGCGGGAGTGTTTCCTGCCGCAAGCGAATTCAACTTGGCAAGAATTGCCT
>CAVXBR010000005.1:0-55043 GCA_963760035.1 uncultured Microcaldota archaeon
GCCAGCAGTGAGCATTTGGACCGTGCCGATAGCCCACGCCTACGGATCCCGACGAGTGGATCAAGACGGCCCCCGTGGAGAAGGGCTCGTGGTGGGGGCCCTGGACCGAGTGGCTGATCGCCCGCTCCGGCCCGAGAAGGCAGCCCGCGCCACCCTCGGCAACCGCCAGTACCCGCCACTCGCCCCCGCTCCCGGCACCTACGTGCTGGAATAGGCGCGGCGCCAGACGACGGACTCCCACGGCCTGAGCTTCAGGTCCGGCGGCGGCTGTAGCGGATCCGCGGGGTGGCTGGTCAGCACGACCGAAGCATCCGCCCAGTCGCCGCCCACGGGCAAGCCAGTGCTGACCACGTCGGCGGAGAAGTTCCTGGTTGTCGCTTATGGAGCTGTAGAAGTTGGAGCTACCGAGCCTGGAGAAGGTGTAGGAGAGCTCCGCGTTGCTTTGGGAGCCGCTATTCTGCACAGTGCTCTGGTTTACCACCTGGTTGGGGTTGCCCATTAACACCAGCTGGTCGGTATAGCTGCCGCTGTATTCAGAGTTGGGATTGCTGATTGCCACGTCGAAGTATATGGTGCTTGCGCCGCTCACGTTGCTGCCGAGGACCGCATAATAGGTTCCTCCAGTGGAGCTCACGCCCCCGCCCCAGCCGCCTCCACTGCCATGGTGCGCTCCGGAGATGCCGGCAAGGAGTCCCAGCATAAGGGCTGCCACTACTACAGTCCTAACAAAATTGAAGTTGTTCATATAAACCCAAATAGCCGTTAAACAGGACACTAGCTCTGCGTGGCTCCTTATATATAAAGCTTCTGAAATTCCGGGCGTTGTTCATAAACTCTAAATCTGTCTAAAAACGCTTCATCTTGTCCAAGAACTCAAGTATCTGTCCACAAACCTATAGTTTATGAACAACGCTGGCTTGGCTTTGTTGTCATGACGGAATGGCGGCGCCCTGTAGTATCAGGCGGGGCGCACCGCTACCCTCTTCCGCGGCGAGAAGATTGCCTTCTCCTCTTTGGAGAGGAAGTTGC
This sequence comes from uncultured Microcaldota archaeon, assembly GCA_963760035.1. GTDB lineage: Archaea > Micrarchaeota > Micrarchaeia > Micrarchaeales > Micrarchaeaceae > JAJYUY01. Next base: position 1,030 of record CAVXBR010000005.1, read on the forward strand.
GTATGTTGGAGCGCTCGTAGTAGGGTATGAAGATTACCAGGAAGGCCACGAGACCCATGCCGTGGACCAGGAAGCTGGAGCTCACGAAGAAAGAGAAGAGCACCATGACGGCGAGCAGCAGTATGAGCGAGGAGAGCACGGTGAACATGAAGTGACCGTAGAGGTGCTCCACCTTCTCCTTTCCCTCGATGTAAACTTCCAGCGAGATCAGGAAGGCGGCGAGGAAGCAGAGCGTTATTATCGAGGTTCCAAGGCTTATGCCGAAGTCCGAGTATCCGGTATAGTAGAGCATTGATCCCAAGGACTTGATGTAGCTGGCCGCTATGGCGATGATGAATACGGCACGGAGGTTGCACTTCTTCTGGAAGGCCTTGTTAAAGTTCTTCAGATACAGGCCGAGCATGAATATGAGGATCGTCGGCAGGTAGAGGTTGTAGAGTGGATTTCCCTCTGTCTCCATGTCGAAGGGGGAGCCCAGGAAGTACTGCTCCCTCGGGGTTATGGTGAGTGTGTAGCCGGCTATGGCGAAGGTGTGCGGGACCGCCGGGTTAAGGTGGTAGGGCAGGAGGCCGCTGACCGAGTAGAGGATGCCTGACCCCTGGGAGCCCTGTGGCAGGGATGGCGTGAAGTAGAGGGTGAGCACGAAGAATATTAGAGCCGCAAGGAACGGTCGTAAAAGCTTCATGCCATCGAATCAGATGCGAAGCCTATCCTTTTAATGGTTTTTGCTTGCGCTCCAGCTCGCGCCTCTTCCTGCTTTCGAGGCTTGCCGTCGCCGGATCCATGATGAACTCGGTGTGTCCGAACTCGATGGCCCAGCGCCTCAGGTTGGCCTGCGGCTCCTTTGCCTCCTTCTCGATGAAACCCCAGCTCTTGCCCTGCTTCCAGAGCCTTGCCACCATCTCGACCTTTTGCATGACCTCGCGGCGCCTTAGGAAGTGCCTTATCCTGAACGTTTCAAGATCCGTCGCCACTGCCATCGCTATGTAATCGCGTGGATTCAGGCATTTGGGGGAGCTCACGAAGGAGAGGATGGCGGCCTGCTCCTTTGGGAGAAGCTTGCTTTCCTCCGTCAGCGGAATCCAGGACTTGCCATGATGCTCTTTTGCCCCCGCGGGCTCGTCGGTCCTGATGGTAAAAAGGGCCTCTTTCACTGGCTGCAGCTGCTCCTTTTCCCTGGCTTCCATGCGGCGCTTGGCCGCCTCCGCCATCATCTCTTCCAGTGTGACATCGGCCACCACGTTGATCACTTTGTAGCCGGGTTTGTCTGCGGGAAGATTGAAGGCTCTGGGCACTGGTTTATTATTAGTATTAGTAGTGGCAGCGGCCTGGACCTTGCTTTCCAAAGCCGATGCCGGCGCCTCTTTCGGTTGTTTGACACGCTCTGGGGGAGCGGTAGGCGCCTCGGCCTTTTTTGCGGGCTCCGCCCTCATCTGGGGTCTGGGCGCTTCAGCGCTGACCCCGGATCTAAGCAGATCAGCTCGCATCGCTTCTACACTTCTCTTCACCTCTGAGGTGAAGGGATTGAGCCCACCGGCAGGCGGCGAACCGTTTTTTCTGGTCTTGTTCATCAGGTACACCATTTGGTCGACGCCCTTTCGGCGGCAACGTTACTTAGCCTGCATCCTCTTGAACGCCCAGTCGGCGACGATGACGAATGCAGCAGTCAGTACGAGCATGATGCCCATGTCCAAATATATAGAGTTTGCGCCGATGCCAAGAAGCGCGGCGCGCATCCCGTCGACTCCGTAGCGCAGCGGGTCCACCGCCGATATGGCGCGCATCCAGAGAGGAGTTGCAGAGGTTATGGGGAAGACTGCCCCGGAGAGAAAGAAGAGCGGCATATTGAGGAAGTTGACTATGAGGCCATAGCTCTCCATGTTGTTTATGACGGCCGCGACCAGTAGGCCTATCGATACGAAGATGAAGCTTATCAGCAGCATGAAGATGAGCATGGCTAATACGGAGAAAAAGCTGAAGCTGGAGAGGGGGAGGACGCCGAATACAACCATTATGACCAGTATCACCAGTGTGTTCAACACCGCTATGGTCGAGCTCCCCGCTATCTTCCCGAGCACTATGCCAACCCGCGACACGGGAGCGACGAGTATCTCCTTCAGGAAGCCGAACTGGCGGTCCCAGATGACACTTATGCCGGCGTATACCGACGTGAAGAGGAGGGTCATGCCCATTATCCCGGGAGCCATGAAGGTCATGTAGGAGACCCCGCCCGTCAGCGTGAATAGGGAGCCGAAGCCGACCCCGAAGAGGGCGAGCCAGATGAGCGGCTGCCCGCCGCTGCCGACTATCCTCGACTTTGATTTAAGGTACCTCTTTATCTCGCGCAGCCAGAGCGCATATATGGTGTCGATGAGGTTCGCCATCATCTCCGCCCCACGGCTCCGCGGCCCATCATCCTGCGTCCCATCATGGTGGTGCCGTCGCCCTCCTCGGCGCGTATCGCCTTGCCCGTCATGCTGATGAAGACGTCCTCGAGCGTGGGCCTCTTTATGGTGCTGTAGTCCATCTCTATCTTCGCCTTCGCGGCGAGCCCGATTAGCTTGGGGAGCAGGGCGCCGCCATTCTTCGAGGCTATCTCCACGGCGTTGCCTCCGAACTCCTTCACCCTGGAACCCATCCCGCTCTTCTTTATGAGCGAGGCCAGCTTCGAGGGCGTTGGTGTGCCTATGCGTATTATGTCGCCGCCCAGCGAGTCCTTCAGCCTTTCGGGTGTGTCGAGAGCTATTATCCTTCCGCGGTCGATTATCGCAATCCGGTCGCAGAGCTCGTCCGCCTCCTCCATGTAGTGCGTTGTTATTATTATCGTCAGCCTCTCCCTCTGGTTCAGCATCTTGATGTAGTCCCACATCTTGCGGCGCGTCTGCGGGTCTAGGCCTATGGTCGGTTCGTCAAGGAAGAGGAGTCGGGGTTTGTGTATGAAGCCGCGCGCGATCTCCAGTCTCCGTTTCATACCGCCCGAGTAGGAGCGCACCTGCTTGTCGGCCTGGTCTTCCAGTTCGACTAGCTTAAGCACCTCTGCTATCGCCCTCTTCTTCTCCTCGCCCTTGACGCCGTAGAACCGGGCGTGCAGGTCGAGGTTCTCCCTTCCGGTCAGCTCGTCGTCCAGGCTGGGCTCCTGGAATACTATGCCGATGCTGGAGCGCACCGCGTCCTTTTCCCTTGTGACGTCCCTGCCGAAGACGTGGGCAGAGCCGGAGGTCAGGCTTACTATGGTCGATAGTATTGAGATGGTGGTGGTCTTGCCGGCGCCGTTGGGCCCCAGCAGGCCGAAGACCTCGCCCTCCTTCACGTTGAATGAGATCCCGTCAACCGCGGTGAAGTTGCCGAACCTCTTGACAAGGTTCTTGACAGATATCGCGACTGCTGGACTAGGCATGGACTATCAGAGAGGGTTGGCATTTCAGTTTTATTAAGCTATCTGCAGGGAGGATTGCTGGCATCCGCTAGGGTATGATGCTTGCGCAAGACGGGCTCAGAGGTTCAGCGACAGATCAGCATACAGGAGGCGACCACCCGAAATGGCAAGGCGGAAGCTGTTGGGTGCCATGCCCTGCCTGATCGTTCTGGGCGAATAGCGGGTGCAGAGCATTGATCCATCAAGCTGCGGCGTGTACATGTCGATCCCCACCACGACCCCCTTGAACTCGGTCACCACCTCGAGCCCGTTGGGGCTGTTGACCAGGTATACCATTCGGCCTGGCGATTTGGCGTAGACGGTCTGCAGCGAGTTTGCCAGCTCGACGCGTATCAGGTCGTTGACCTCGATGCCTACAAAGAACTGGCCGAAGAACGCTGCCCTCTCCCTCTCGCTCCTTGGGGCGTGCCAGCCCTCGTTGACGTATATCGGGTGCGGCGGCCTCTGCACGACAAACCCGCTCCTGGCCTCGTTCAGCCTCGGCGGCCTCGGCAGGGTTACAGGCGAGGTGACCACGTGGTGGATCTGCCTGTTTTGCTGTGCGGCATTTCGACTCTGACTATTCACGAACCTTTCGACCTTTGAGCCTCCGCGCTCGACCGTGGCAGGCCTAGGCTCATCACGGTGGCGCTCGGTAGGGGAGGCGCTGGCTGTGGGGGTGAAGGTGCTCGTCAGCAGTGCAGCGGCAAGAACGCCGCTCTTGAATGCATCGGCCAGCCTGCTCGACCTCCTGCGGGTAGTTCCGCTCTCTGCAGCAGACCCTTCAGACCCTCCCTTCGCCTTCGTTGATTCGACCATACCATCTCCCATATGCCATTTGGCGTAACAGTTCAAGATTCGTACGGCATCGAGGGAATATGGGGTTTTAGGACATTTGACAAGGTTTCGATGTAATCCGTTCCCTGTAACTTGGTTGACATGTACATCGACATCTGCATCGCATAACTGTCCATGTTGTCTATCCCTCTGGTCTGCTGACTTATCCTTCTCTTTATGACCATTGGTCTCAGTGCCCTTTCCGCCCTGTTATTCGTCGGTTCCACGCCTTCATATTGCAGGAATGTGAACCATTCGCTATTGAACCTCATTATGTAATTCGTGAGTCTCGTGATGTTTCTGCCTTGTGTGGGTGCAGATTCCAGTAGTTTCCAGAGTTTATCGTTGTATCTGTTTCGCAGGTTGTTTGACAACTTCTTGTTTTTACCATCTACCTTTGCGTTATGGTACACTAACAACAACTTCTTTACGAACATGTTGTAATCTTCGAAACTCTCCTCTTCGCCGAATTGGTAAATCGGTTTCTTTGCTCTCCTGAGGAGGTGCGCCCAACACCGTTGACGTTCACATTTCAGTTTGTTGTATCCTGCATATCCATCAACAACATCGACACCGTTTGTACTCTCCATCCTCTTTGCTGCCTTATGGCTCCTTCTCCGTTCTATCGTGTAGTATACCCAATCTTTCGTCGCAATGACCCATGCCCAGAAGTTCTTTCCGTTGTGCCTATGTGAGGTTTCGTCTTTGTTTCTTGCATCGGCAGACTTTACCTTTTCCTCCAATTCAGAATAGTAGGGACCGAGATATTCTTTCAATCGTTTCATCGAATTCGTTATGCTGCCTCCAGAGACATCCATACCGAATAGGTGCAACATATCTTTCATGTCATCGACGGACATTTTTGCCCTAATGGACATGTAGGATAGGAATACGGAGGTGAGTATGTCGAATTCTGTTCTTGGAAGCGCATTTGGAACAGGTGCCGAAAAGACCTTTCCACATATCTTGCACTCGTAAATGTCAGATTCATGTTCAACAGTCTCCGCAGTCGGAAGTTGCAGGTGTATCACAATCCTCTTCCTTGTTGATGTGCCTCTTCGCCTTGCATGGCCATTGCAATCTGGATCAGGACAAATTGGATTTTCAAGTGAATGGTGTTCTTTTCGGTCTATCTGTTTCGGTCTCGCATTTCTGACGTTGTCCTTTGGGGGTTCATTGTCGCTTTTGTCGTCTTTTGCATATTTGTCTACTGTGTCTTCCAATTTCTTCAGATAGGGAGGAATAGAGCCAGAAGGAGTATTCTCATTGTTATACTTACGGAGTTCTGTTTGTAGATTTTCAATTATTTCTTTTTGTTTCTCAAAGATTTTATCGTAATTCTCTATAAGTTTGTCCTGTACTTCCATTTGCTCTTTCTGGGTTCCGATGATTTTCCCTTGTGCTGACACAATCTTTTCCAGTTTCTTTATCTTCTCAGATAATACTTGATATATGCCTTTCATTCTGGTCGGTTCTCCTAACGTCCCACTCCCCGAACTACTTCACTGAAAAGAATTGAATACCTTTCGGAAAATCTAGGATTAGTGGCAGACCTGTGATTTTGGCAGGTTAGCGTAAGTTTATTAAACTCTTACCATTTGGCCAGTGCAATATAAATACCTTCCAATGCCCCTACAGGGCCTGCGCCGCTCCCGTCATCGTGCTCAAGGCATAGGTATTTATATCTTGGCGGATTATATATGGAAAGTCATACGGAGACGAAAGAAGTTTTACCTCTTTTTTCCGTCATGGCAAACCAATAGTTTAATGTTAAATCGGTGAATTTATGGCAGACAAACCGCACATGAATTTGATCTTTGTAGGTCACGTAGACCACGGCAAGTCCACGACAGTCGGAAGGCTCCTCTATGAATCGGGAGCGATAACGGACAGGGACATTGCGAGGTATAAGGAGCTCACGCAGCAGTTCAACAGGCCAACCTTCGAGTTTGCATTCGTCATGGACGAGCTGAAGGAGGAGAGAGAGAGGGGTATCACGATAGACATCGCCCACAAGGAGTTCAATACGGACAAGTTCTACTTCACGATCATAGACGCGCCGGGTCACAAGGACTTCGTCAAGAACATGATCACAGGAGCAAGCCAGGCAGACGCAGCCATTCTGATATGCAGCGTCGAGGAAGGTATTAAACCGCAGACCAGAGAGCACTTGATACTCATAAACGTGCTCGGGGTCAAGCAGCTAGTAGTCGGAATAAACAAGATGGACGTATCAAACTTCAACCAGCAGAAGTACGAGACGCTCAAGATAGAGCTCACCGCTCTGCTCAAGCAGCTAGGATTCAAGCTCGACAACGTGCCTTTCGTGCCGTTCTCAGCCCTCGAAGGATCAAATTCAGGGAAGACCAGGTCGGACAAGATGCCCTGGTACACAGGGCCAACGATGATGCAGGCGCTCGACCTGCTGAAGGTCCCGGAGAAACCGACAGACAAACCGCTCAGGCTCCCAATACAGGACGTATTCTCGATCTCAGGATTCGGAACGGTCCCGGTAGGAAGGGTTGAGACAGGTGTCATGAAGGTAGGTGACCAGGTGGTCATTATGCCAGGCGGAGGTCGGGCAGAGGTCAAGTCGATCGAGATGCACCACAAGCAGCTCCAGAAGGCTGAACCAGGCGACAACGTAGGATTCAACATCAAGGGCGTCGAGAAGAAGGACATGAAGAGAGGTGACGTCGTAGGGCCGGCAAGCAACCCACCCAAGGTCGCGCTCGAGTTCACTGCCCAGATGATAGTGCTACATCACCAGAACGTGATCGCAAAGGGTTACACGCCAGTATTCCACTTCCACACCGCGCAGCTCGCCTGCACGATAATAGACATACTCGAGAGGAAGGACCCGAAGACGGGACAGACGGCAGAAAAGAACCCGGCGACGATCAAGACAGGAGACGTCGCGATAGTCAGGATAAAGCCGACGAAGCCTCTCGTTGTCGAGAAGTACGCAGACTTCCCGCAGCTCGGGAGGTTCGCTGTCAGGGACATGGGAGAGACCGTAGGCGCAGGAGTGGTCCTGGACGTAGTCGCGAGGACTTAAGGGGGCTCTGATGTCGGTAGCGGTAATAAAGTTGGTCAGCACGACGCCCTCGGACGTCGATGACATAGCCAAGCAGATAAAGATAATCGCCGCTTCGGCCAACATCAAGTGCAAAGGTCCGATTCCGCTGCCCACAAAGAGACTTTCTCAGACCTGCAGGAAGACCCCATGCGGCGACGGCTCCCACACCTACGAGAGATGGGAGATGCGGGTAAGCAAGAGGCTCATAATAATCGACGGCACCGACCAGGCGCTCAAGCAGATAATGAGGATTAGGGTGCCCGACACGGTACAGATCGAGATAAGCCTCGCTGGTTAATTCTCTCTTTCTTTTGTTTTAACTACTCCAGCGGAGCGTAGCTTGCGGTTTAATTAGATTAGATATTGATTCCGGTGTCAAATCGTTTCCAGGATGTCCAAAACCGGCTCGTCGTCTTCTCTTAACCTTGCGCCAGCGGCCCTGATTATGACTTTCTTTGCCGACACCCTGAAGCCACGGATATGGAGCCGCACGGCATGCCTCGTCGCGACTTCGCTCCTTATCAACGGATTCTTCTGAGTATTACCCAGTTCTAGAGTAGCACTAATGGCGAAGCCTGGGAGGACCTGCTGCCCTGAAATTTTTCCATCTGCCTTCGGCCTTGTTAGGGTTCCAATTGGGGCGGACATTTAGATCACCATTATAGCGCCGAAGGAAATATATAAGCGTTTGGGGGCGCTTCGGCAGGCGGCAAACAATGGAAGTGAAAGCAGGCTAAAAGGCTTAATAACCATACCGCCTAAAGTATGAATCGTGCGATTGTAGTCTAGACTGGTAGGACTTTGCCCTTCCAAGGCAAAAACCCGGGTTCAAATCCCGGCGATCGCATTTACATTTTCCTCGTGGGCAGGTTCAAATCCCTTCCCTAAAGCTTTATATAGGTTTGCCTTACCTAACACATTCATGGCATATATGGAGGACGCCGGGACGCTTAAGTCGGTATCGGATAGAGTGCTCAGTGATCCGAGTTTATCGAGGAAAAACGCTCAGCACATAGAAAACCACGTCGCATTTTTGCAGTCTAAGGGCTCACATATACGGACTGTGATAAAGTACTTCTATCACCTGAGACGGTTCTATCGGCTCCTAAAAAACCCCAAGAAGGACTTCAAGGAACTGACCAAGGAGGACATGCAGTATGCGATGGCAAAGCTGGAGACCAGCGACTATAGCCCCGAGACAAAACGGAACGTAAAGGCGTGCATAAAGGGGTTCTGGAAGCACCTGAAGGGCGACGACGAGTTTTATCCTGCCGAGGTCAGGTGGCTGAAGACCACGCAGGACAAGAAGCATAGGAAGCTGCCTACCGACCTATTGAGCGAGGAGGAGATAAGGCGCATGATAGAGGCGGCCAAGACGCCGAGGAACAAGGCGTTTATCGCCATGCTGTACGACTCTGGAGGACGGATAGGGGAACTCCTAAACATGACAAAGAAGTCTGTTAACCTTGATAGTTACCCGGCGCACATACTGCTTGACGGGAAGACGGGGCCCAGGCAAATACCGATAATGTTTTCCGGCCCTTACATCGGCAACTACATGAACACCATAAAGGAGAAGCCGCTGGATGACGCGCTATGGACCACTTACAATAACGGCAAGGATACTCACAGAAAAGCTGATTACGCGACGCTGGCAAAGGTGCTAAAGGAAACGGCGATAGCGGCGGGAATAACCAAGAGAATACATCCGCACCTATTCCGGCACAGCAGGGCTTCCAACTATGCGAACAAGCTAACTGAGCAGAGACTAAAATACTATTTCGGATGGACCGGAGACAGCAAGATGGCCAGCGTATATGTGCATCTAAGTGGCAGGGATATCGATAACGCGATACTGGAAGCCAATGGCATCAGGCCGCCAGAAAACCAGGGTGAAGCGAAGCTGAAATCAAAGGTTTGCCCAAAGTGCCAATTTTCCCAGAACATGGCGACCAACGATTACTGTGGCAGGTGCAGCAACCCTCTCGACATAAACGTCGTCGAAATGATTGAGAGAAACAAGTCCCTTGCCGTCCAATCCGCCGCAGACCTAGAGGTGACCGACGAATTTATGGAGCGCTGGATAAGGCAGAAGTATCTCGGGAAAAAGGGCAAGAGATACAAGCCGGTGCTCAATCCTTAGCGCCTTCAGATTTATTGCGGTGTTGGTTCGCTAATTCACGAGATATCATAAGCCAACGCAGCCCGAGATAATCGCGTGTACTGTAGTCTAATTTCTTGTCTTTGAACTTGACCAGCCACTTCATCCAAAGTTCGTATATCATCGGCGAAACATAAAACAGCATCGTGACCTTTTTGCTCAATACAGGCCGCTTCTCGATAAACGGAGGCTGAATAGCAGTCAATGCTTTGACGGCATAATCCACAATGCTTAGCGAAGGAACAGATTCGCTTATATCCCTCAGCGCCTTTTCCCAGATCTTGATTTTTTCAGTATAAGTGGAAGGAGTAAAGTCATTTTTTACCGCAAGGTTGTCGTCAAAGCTGAATACCAGCTGATAAGATTCCGCACTTGCCTTAACTGCATTCTTGAACCCGGGCTGGTCTACCATTTTTGCCAAAAATGCCGGCAAACTTGAAAACTTTTGGTTCTCTTTTGCGTTAGTTATTTTTGTCGGTATTGTGGATAATATCTTTTCTGCGTTTTTAAATGCAAGTTCTTCGATAATGGCATTTCTTATGGACTTCAACGGCATCGACTTATTCTCTTTTATCAAAATATAGAGAACGTCCTGTTCCGTCTCTGTCAGCGGCAAGATCAGGGACAGGAAGTCGCCTTGCGCTTCCGCTGTCTCAATTTTACGTCGAAAATCTTCCATCTCTTTCGCCCCCATCAAAACTGCATGATCAGCCATGGTATCATTTGGAATCAAATAGATATATATAGGTTTTGTTGCGTAATACTATATAGTATTAAATGGAATGAGATGGTTTTCATGAAAATGGTGGCCTGCTATTTTGACGAAAAGACAATCCTGAAGCTCAAGGAGCTTAAGGCACTCGGGTACTGCCAGAGTTCACTAATAAGACGCTGGTGTGCGGCCGGAATAGCACAGCTGGAGAAGAAGGGTGTACGATGATGGACCAACTCGAATTCGAAGAATTTTCCGAGGGCTTCGCCTGGGCCCTGCGCAACAAGCCTCTTCTTGAGGAACATGAGCCGGAGCTTCTTCGGTTCATCGAGATGGTAGAAAGTAGGATAGCAGCCAGGCTGAAGGAGCTCAGGGTTGAAGCAGAGGGGAAGGCGCAACCGGAATCTATGATACTTAGGTGAAACCTATGGGAAACGAAAAAGGAATAACAGGGAGGGGTGCAGCACCAGAGTCTGCGAGGGCAACTACAAGGCAGCTTCGGCAATGGAAGGCAACGGGAGAACTCGACAGCCACGACTTCTGCGATTGCGGACACTCCAGAGCCGGCCATAGAAACGATAGCGGCGGAGAGCGGGGCGGAGGCAAGTGCAAATCCTGTGCCAAATGCAGCAGAGGGGTCTTCACTTGGAAAAGATACGCGGGTGATAGGAAGGCGTGAGCCTTCCTCCCTATGTGGTTTGGATGGAAACGAGACACGAGAGCGAGATGGCCAAGACTGATAACAGGGCGAAGTTCGAGGACCTCGAACGCAAATTGGACACGCAGGACGTAGACATCCCAATGTCGGACCTGGACCCCTTCGTGAAATACCTCATCGACAAGCACGGCCACAAGTTCCCACAGATAGCCCACGAGAAGCTTCTCGGCAACAAGATTGTCCACCTGCATAAGCTAACTCCCGAAGAGATATCGGAGAAGGAGAGGAAAACCAGAGAAGAGCACGCACACAGGGCAATAGAAGATGCGCTGAAGGCGAAGAAGCTGGAGAGGGCACAGAAACCGGCGCAGCCCAAGTTCGACTACGAAGCGGTGCAACCAGCTCAGGACATCACCACGCTTAGCCAGTTGGAGGCAGTCATCAAAAAGAACTTCCCGTCAATATGGTTCGAGACAACGGCGTGCCTGGCGACCAGCGTGACACTGAGCCTGAAGAACCTAAATGGATGCCCCTCGCTAATCCTCGTCGGGAATCCATCGGGGGAAAAAACCACGACACTGAGCTTCTTCTACGGCCAGAATGAGACTTACATCAGCGACGACTTTACCCCAAGGGCATTCGTGTCGCACTCTGCCAACGTCAAGGAGGAAGATCTGGAAGGCATAGACCTGCTGCCAAAAATCAGGAACAAGGTGCTGGTAACACCGGAACTGGCTCCCACATTCGAAGCCGCAAAGGACGACCTGATTGCCACCTTTGCAACCCTTGTCAGGGTTCTTGACGGAGAGGGGCTGAACAGGGACAGCGGAACGCATGGGCACAGGGGGTACTCGGGCGATTACAAGTTTGCCTGGCTAGGGGGCACAACACCTCTGCGCAGCTCTGTATGGAACGTCATGGGCAAGGTGGGCAACAGGCTGTTCTTCCTGAACATGAGGGACAAGAACAGGACCGACAAGGACTACCTTGCGATGTTCAGGGGAGTCGCATACGAGGAGAAGGTCAAGGAGTGCCGGGGAGCGACAAAGAGCTTCCTGGACCACATGTTTGCGACAAACGGAATCCGCCAGGTCGAGTGGAATGCGGAGCAGGACATATTCCTGCTACCGGAGATCATAAGGTACGCAAAGTTCCTCTCTCGATTGCGGGCGTCCCTCATGACCTGGAAAGGGGAGGACAAGACTAGCTACGAGTATAACTTCCCAGTAGTAGAGGAACCGCCGAGGGCGATAAACTCGCTCTACAACCTTGCCAAAGGGCACGCGCTGCTCAACGGGAGGAGGTTCCTGAAGAGCGAGGATCTCGCGATCGTAAGGGCTGTATGCTTCTCGAGCATGCCGCACGACAGGTCAGAGTTCCTGAAGATACTGGCGAAGCACGAAGGCAAGCTCACCACGGGGCAGATCGCAAACGAGCTCAACTGCTCGGATGAGACTGCAAGGCGAACCATGAAGACCTTCGAGATACTCGGGATTGTGACCATAAAGTCGCTCCAGGTCGAGGCATTCGGCGAAGGGCGGCCAATGCTCTACATCGAGATAAACCCCGAATATTCCGAACTGCTGCAATATACGCAGGGTAGAAACGGCGAGGGAAACCATAAACCACAGGAAATCAGATGTGCGGGAGCAGGCTTTGACGGGCTGAACTTGCAGGATTTCATCTCAAAAGAGGCTCAGGCGCAGCCCAAGAATAATGTGGTTAATGATAAACCACAGGAAAACACCCCTGCGCCAGACATAACGGGGGTTCAGGATCCGCCACTCATCGCCTTCCTAAAGAGCCACGGCGGCGAGGCAACAAGGGCGGAAACAGAGGCAACGTTAGGGCCTAAGGCATGGGTGCTTGTTGGGCATCATGGCCGCATAGGGGACGTATTCGAGCCCAAAGAGGGGATTGTCAGGCTTGTTCGGCCAGAGGAGGTGAGCGAACCATGAAGGACCTAATAGGCAAACTGGTAGTAATCGAGTTCGAGAGGGCAGGAAACACGAACCAGCGCACGATAGCCAGGCTAATTGACGTGAGCGACGGCCTGGTTGAACTGGAGGCGCCGCGCACAAAGAACCGCTATGCAGTGACCATCAAGGCAGTAGTGGAGATCAATGAGCTCCCTTCCTGGAAGATAAAACCTGAGGTGATAAGATGACGACCAACCTAGAACCCCAAAACCAGCCGACAGCCCTTCAGCTCGAAGCGGCAGAGAATCTTGGCCTTATCGTGCCAGATGGCATCACAAGGGCCGAGCTATTCAGAAGGATCAAGGCCAGTGTTGACCGTATCGAAGAGGAGCTAGAACATAGGGCACGAAAGAGGGCGAGACTATGAGGAACCAACAATGCAGATGTGGAGGCGTATTCAAGCCTGCAAACCGGGTATTGGATGAGGCCCGCCTATTTCAACTAGGATTCCGGGCCGAGGAACTGATCTGTCAACGCTGCTATCGCACTCAAGATGAGGTAATGTCATGACCGATCCCGAGATCGAACCAGAGGCAAGACTGGAGACCACGAATAGGTTCCCAAAACGGCTGAACATACGGATTGATGCGCAGCTCTATGCCGAGCTCCATCGGCGGATGGCGACCACCAGGATCTCGCCATTTACTCGGAATGCGCTCAGGAGGGCTCTTTGGCCTTCGAAGTTCAGGGGTCAAAGTGAATAACGTGGCGGTTAAGTTGCGGTTACGTGTGCAAAAAGGAGCATGTCGGTTGCCAACAGGGGGCTTTTTACGCTCAAAAACGGCCAATTTGGGGCGTATCTCCTGCCTACGTCATCAAAGGGTCGTGCCGCTTGTAGTAACGCTTGTAGCGCCGCTTATAGTACGGATTGTAGTACTGTCCGTTGCGCGTACGTCAGTGCATACATATTTGAGATAGGGTGGAACCATGCAGACCAATATAGAACTGACAGAACCTGAGACCCAGGGACTCCAAAAGATACTAGGCGGCCTAAGCAAGCGCGAATACCTGCACCGGTGTGCAGTATGGGGCATCCAGCACCCGGAACTCATCCACGATGCTGATAAGCTAAAGGAACTCAAAATTGCACAGCCGGTACAGCCTACTGCTAATGCATCTACAGAGCCGGAGCTCCCTAATCCCGACCTGATAGAGGGATTTGAGAATTGCATCTACCTGATTAAGAAAAACGACAGCTGGGACCAGGACAAAAAGGACAAAGATACCCGAATCCTGCGGGACATACGGAAGCTTTGGGAAATAGGCAAGGTCTCCAATGTCAAATTCGAGGCTGCAATAGATAAGGTAGAGCGAAAGCTTGTGGTGGACCAGCAGGCGGCCGCCACGAAGTACAGGCTTTCAAGACTTTCGGTCTTTGAACGGCTTAAGGGCTACATGACGGCCAGGCAAAGGGGGTTCTTTGAGGAGTTAACGAGCCTCTTGAAGCACTTGGAGGAGGTAAGCGCGAGCGGCAAGCAGATGTCGGATGCCGACTTTGTGAGCACGAACCGGATAGAGTATCTGACACCGTTTTATGAGACAGACAGGACCCTGGCAGAGCTCGAAACCGACGTTATGGCAGTATGCACGGACTATTATCTGGACAACGACCCGTTTGTGATATACAAAAAGCTGGACGAAAGGATGGACCTGATAAGTTGGGTGATGAAGAAGCTTGCAGCTGACGGCAAGCTTAGGCTAAACGAATCCATCCAGTCCATGTGAATGGTATGTTAAGGTGAAGTAAATGGCAAACAACAGCAAAACCGGAACAGAAAACTATCCACCCGAGCTTGTGGATGTCGTAAAGACGGACTTCGAAAGGAATCTGAAAGAGCGGACCTTTGCCGCGATAGACAAGTTCCTTGAGGTGGAAGCGGAGAAGATTGGTCGGAGCGAAAGGTCCGAGTTTTCCGACTTCTTGTACAAGGAAATACGCGAGGCAGAGATGAAGGAAGGGCGCCAGATTGTCAAAGAATACAAGGAAAGCGAACCCAAAAGCAGGAACCACAAGGTGAAAATCATTGGCATTACCAGTTCCGAGGATCCCGTTATCGAAGTATAGGGTGGTGGGATGGTCTGGCCTTTTGGAAAGAAATCCGAACCTCAAGAAGATGACGAGGATGACTACGATGAGGATGAAGAAGACAATGACGAGGAAGATGAGGATGACGATGAGGACTGAGTAGATTAAGATATACGGATTGGCGAAGGATGGCTAAAGTGGGGGCCTAGGAAATTTTTTCCTTAGTTTCCTTTTCTATTCTTTTCTTTAGTTCTCCCCATCTTGTAAGAGCATCGGTGGTAAACCTGTAACCCATAACCCCAAAAGCAATACTAAGAATAATTGCAAAAGCGAGAAGGATTGTAATATAGACACCTCCTTTTAGACTATATAAGCCATAATCTATCGCCAAACAAGTCAAAAGGGCAGCTATCATTGCAAGCCCGAAAGTTAGTTCCATATTTATATCAGTTAACTTGAACTGGAATAATTGATTATTCATAATTTATATTGGGATTGAAGCTTTAAAAATCCCTTCTTATTTACATAGATAAACGCTTGTTCTTAGAAAACAGACGTTTATTTTGTTTGACTTATCTTAGATTGGAGGGAGAACGAAAGGTTAAAACTTTATGTGGTTAACATCAAGTTCGATAAAATGGAGCCATGCACTCATTTAGCCATGTGGGTGAAGTATTGAGATACAATGACTGATTGGTAAAACATGGGTTCCCTGCGCTAGGTTGGCCGCCACATGTAACAACGTATTGGTAAACTTTTGCACAATAAATACCACTTTGCTGTTTAACAAGAATTGAGAAAATTTCTCCAGGTTCAAAGTCAAAGGTAGGGGTTCCATATTGGGAATCCATATCGTGATTAAATGAAGTTCCATTAAAGAGATCACGGGTAGCGGTAAAGCCAGGAAGAATAGAGACATTGACTATCCAGCCTAAAGTTTGACTGTCTCCATTACCTGCGCAGGTAATATTTCCTTTTACAAACCCACAAGAAGCAGAGATATCTGTTGGTGCTGACTGATTGAGTCTATATGGAATGATCGAAGTCGAGGTCGTTGTTGAGCTAGAAGTTGTTGGCGTTGATTGCCCTGCTGACCTAATAAAAGTAGTAGAATTTGGGAGTAAATTACCATTACCACATAACGCAGGGAGCACACTAACTTGTTGACTTGGGGCATACTCTATTCTTACTGCAATGCCTTCCACATTCATTTGTTGTTTGGCTGCTAATGTCAAGTCATCGCAGAAATATGTATTCCCATTCTCCGCATTACAAGTGGGATAGCCAGCTATCGCAGGGTAAGAGTTGCTTTCCCATTCCGTAGCCCAGGACTGCACATTATCGGCAGATTGACTGTTAATAGTTCCAAAAACAGTAGTATTAACTATCGAAACTTGAGAACCGGAAGCCAATTTAATTTTAAATATATTAAGGGCGCTGTTTAGTTGGGTTGCACAACTATCGGAGGATGTTGTAGGGTTAAGTGATGTTGTAGGAGTAGATGATGTTAGTATTGTGGTGGTCAAATTAGAAGTGTGTGTTGACGTAGATATAATTGTTGCATTTGTAACGTCTATACTAATGTACGGAGTAACATTTATGTTTCCATTTAGCTTGCTTATGCCGGTTGCATCGTTTTGCAATTGTTGTAAAGTACCACAGCCACCTGGAGTATAGTCTGATCCATTAATTACTATCCCACAACTTATTGATCCTGTAAACTCGTATGTAGAGCCTACTATCCATTCCCTATTTGTAGTTGTGGGGAGTTGGAGCCTTAATACATCTCCTTGGCTATCAACTACTTCATAATTAATTGGTGCGATCAAGTTCGAATAATGCAATGCCCCTATTACAGTCACTTTTCCTGAAAAATTGCTCGGATTTGCATCTACACTTGCAATGGGTGTGGTTGCGTTAATTAAGCGGTAGGGTAACGTTGTAATATACGCTTGGGATACGGTTTTGCCTATTGATAGTGCTCTAGACGGCAAGAATAGGGCATTATAGCCAGGAACCGAAATTGAGAAGTTTAATGGTACATAATATTCATTAGACAGACATGCCGTATATGTCATCTCGGGGCCGACCGTCGGTACCCATTTTTTACTTGTGCCATTAAGAGAGCTACCTGTAATAAGCGTAAAATTCGCACGAACAAATGTACAAGAATGTCCTGCATATGAGCGTTGTGATACATTGACCAGAGTGGAATTGCTAATATTTTCGATTACTACAGTATCGTCTGCCATACCAACAATTGATAGATTTAGGATAGGTAAAAGAAAACGTTGTTGCAGACTTGAATTAAGCGGGTAAAACGGATACAGCACTTCTAGCTGACCTGGGTTCTCGTTCCTTAAAACTGAGCTAAGATTCAAACAAACATTTCTATTTGTACAGGCATAATTCTGTCCATTTATTCTGAAAAATGAAGTTATGGTATAATTTTCAGCTATTGTTTGTCCATTAGAATCCCTAAGAGGAGCCATGCTCTTGAAAAGATTACTTGTAGAGTTACTTAGGTCTATTCTATAGTTATTTCCATACTGCTCATAGGTAAAATTAAGATAGATAGGGGTAACAGATACGTTTAGATTTATACTATAAGTAACATTAAGCTGTTGCAATGACCCAATCTTTTGATTTAAAGAATTAGATAATGCTGGTAGAGTATAATTAGTTGTAGATAATAGATTAGAAAAGGGTAATATCGCATTGTTACCAATTACATTTCCATTTGGAGGTGATACAGAGGCGCTCGTTGTTTTATGCGAGAATATGTGCGATATAGAACCTATCACCCCCTTAAAGAAATTAACGAACGAACCAAAGATTCCGAGTAATGGCATGCTGGGAGTATTTATTGTAAAAGGCGTCGAGGCATTTACGATAAGCACTCCAATTAATGACAGTGCAATAAGAGCGAATATTACATAATTAATCTGGTGTTTTGGCATAGACAATCATTTTGACGTGCTTATTTCGTGTTAGGTTTAACTCCCCAATTTGTGCTATTGCACATAGGGCATCTCGCCTTTTTTAGGGCTATATAAAGTATGTAAAGAAGCCCGGGGACTATCCCTAATATTAGTAGAATGATTAGCAGGATTGCGCTCCATTTTTTCTCGGGTTCGACCATCTGTTTACAGTTATTGCAATATTTCATGACATTCCACCGATAAAACGTAATTATACCTACAAATTTAAGTATTAAAAACTTACCTACTTATCTTTCGTTGATCATCTCGTTTGAATTTACCTAAATAGAACCTATAAAATAGTCAAGTATCCCCGAACATATGGAATCTAAAGGTCCTGTAGAAGAACAAACCGCTGGAACAACAAGATTTGTTGCTACGGGTAAAATTATAGCGTTGATTATAAATGATGAATTACTAGAATTTGTGTTTATCCCAACCTTACTTGTTGAGTTTGAATTAACATTAGTATTGATCCCAGCCGGTTTGTCTGCGCAGATATAGCTACCACTACTATTTGATATTACCCCATATTGACATACGTTGCATGAACCTGGTTTATACACCCCGTTATCGTTAATACAGGAGCATATCGAACTTCCCTGAACTATCTGAACTCCCGGGGTGCACTCATTTGCTTGCTTCATTTGCACATTTACTTCTGTGCTGTTACTACCACCACCATTTGCATCCGTAACAGTAACTAAGCATTGCTCGCTAAGATTGCTATTTGCACCAGAAGTATAAATCGGTAGACTCAGATTTTCTACTTCTCCACTTGAGAAAGCATAGTTGGGTGAGGTAGATGATTGAATTCCATCACAGTTACCTAACGAGATATAAAATGAACCTGCTGAATTTCCGATATTCTTTACGTCAATCGAAATAGTGCCACCATTGCCCGAATTAAATGGCTTTGATGTAGCACTAAGTATCTGCGGTGTCCCTTCTGGAATAACTACACCTAAGAACGCTCCGTTTATTCGCATGGTTATTTGAGGATTTGTTGTAACGAATTGGCTTGGAAGCGTTACCAAGAACGCGGTTTGCCCCTGATAACTTGTTGATTGGGTGTTATATCCACCTATTGATACACTTTGTTGAAGAGCAGATGCATCATTGTTATTTTGAGTTAGGATACCTTGCAACACATTGTTTCCCAAGCAATTACCTACGTCCGTCAAATATGATTGACTAATATTTGTTAAGATGGATGAACATGGAGATGGGTAATTATTTCCAGATGTTGTTGGTGTGAAGGTCTTTGAACTTAATTGGCTCGACGTGCTTGAATACTGACCCTGATAGCTACTGTAAGCGGATTCTGATGCTGCTGTCCAACTCTGTGATTGCTGGTCATTGCTTATCGCCACATATTGACCTGCCTCTGGAACTCCGGTGCCTGTGATAAGGCTACCATCCCAGTTAATCTGAACATTACCGTCCGAAGAAGTGGCTGATTGGTTATTGCTACTAATCGTCAATGATTCTGTTTGGCCATTTGCGCTTAATGAGAATACCGAAGAGAATAATTGGTTTACCTGACCTATGCCAGCTTCATATCCTATGGGCTGCTGATAAATACAGGTTCTTATTGTAGTGGTTTGACCCGTGCTGCCAAAGTTCCCTAAAGCTGCACCAAGTCCGCTAGCAGATAATATAGTATCCCATTCTGAGTAGTATGTTGCAGAGCCATCCGTTGAAGGACAAGCAGGTGCAGAAGTTAAATTCACTAAGATTAGTCCCTTCTTTATGCCCCCATACTCAGTCAAATAAGTGTAACTGTATATTGGTGTAGGCTGTGCATTATTTATTATATAGAATGCTTGCTCCGGGTTTGTAGATGCTGATATTTGTAAAGGATAGACCGAGGTAAATCCTTGATAAGTTATATTTGAACTTGTTAGAGTTCCTGCAAGACTTTGTCCTCCACCGTTTAAGGAGACGGTAACAATCCATTGCGTTTGAGAAGCAGACTGGCCTGGATGTAATATTGTAGAAAGAGTTGGCGGTGTAGTAACTATAAATCCTTGACCTGCTTGGGCAAGTGGTATCAGGGACAACATAAAGACGGATACTAAGATTACTATTTTCGGTATTTTATTGTTTATTTTCATTAAATCATCTATTCCTCTAGCTCAACTTTCATTTCTCTGTATTTCTTTGCGCTAATTTCACCGCTCACATAACGTTTTTTAAGTATCTTCATAGCTTCTTCGTGTCCTTCTGCACCTTTCTTTGTTGGTCTTTCATCGTCATTTTCTTCATTTCTATTCCTCTTTCTGGTTTCGGCTTTTTTAGATCCCGGAATTACCAAGCCTAGTATAAAGAGTATGCCACCAAAAAGGTATGCAAATGGAACAAGAGCCGATAGTGTATTTAAAAGGTTTATGTTTTGACAGTCAGTTGCTACCGTGTGTGATAATGCAGACCCGATGGTTCCAAGTCCTGAATTACATAAGCTGCCACCTATCTGAGATTGGCTTTGTTGTTGAGCATTGAAAATAACATGACTAAAGATGAATGCTCCAACTAAGAAAATTATACCTAAAACAAGGATTCCGGCTCGCATAAAATCATTCCTCTTCTTCAATATCCTTCTTCATTAGGAGATACTTCTTCTTTGAGATTTCCCCGTTTACCCACCGCTTCTTTAAGGTCTTTAATAGTTCTTCATTCTCTTCTTTGCGGCTCGTGGCTTTATGGCTATGATGACTTTGGCTAGATGCAGCCTCAGTTTTTTCAGTAGTTTCTTCTATCTGATAGTCTGAATGAGACGAAGCATAACCTGAAAGGTAAGGTATCTTTACGTCTTTTCCCGAATAAGCTTGATAGCCAATATACAACGCATAGACCCAGATGAAGAAGCTAACTATGCTGCCTATTATGGAGATGCCCATCAAAGTAAATATAATTGCTATAATAGCCGAGACGATGCCTAAAAGTATTGCTTGTAAAGAATGAAATTTCATTCTGTTGTTTTCTTTACCGTTTGTAAGATAAACGACAAGTCCCGTTATCCAAAGCAATAAATACGTTAGAAAATAGGTTATTTCTTTACCCTCATTGCTGTAAGTAGAACTACCATCTTCTTTTGGCATTATGACCCCCAAATAGTTTTTCTATACGAAGCTATTTAAGTGTATCTGAATACACTGCAGGTGTAATTTTAGTTATCTAAAATATACGCTTTTACACATAAACCTCTATGAAAGAAGAGAAGTTTGACCTTGTCAAGCTGACTATGGAGCCCTACGTGCTTAAGATCCTCAATATCCTTGATAAACCAAAGCGGTTTAACGAGCTTGTGAACTACATAAAGAACAGAAAGACGTTATCGCTAAAGCTGCCTAAGCTGATGAAATATGGCTTGATTGAGTATGCTCCGGTAAAAACTGATAAGGGATATGCCAATTCGTATGTTATCTCAAAGAAGGGAAGAGAACTTGTGAGGAAGCTGAATAAATTATGACAATTCTTTAAATCGACAAGCGAAACGTTTAAGCTTTTCCTGAATTTTTTAGTAGGCCTTCGACCCCAAAGAAAATAGCTCCTGTTATAAGTAAGACCCCGACAAATACTAGAGCGGCAATCTGATTTCCTGGTAGGAACTGAGCAACTATCCCATAACCAACCAATTCGATGATCATAAGAATTATACCTAATGTTTTTTCTCCTCCGGTCCTTTTTCCACTAAATAAGTTACTCAAATTGATATTTTGAATGTTGAATATACTGTAAGAGTTTAATAAACTTACGCTAACCTGCCAAAATCACAGGTCTGCCACTAATCCTAGATTTTCCGAAAGGTATTCAATTCTTTTCAGTGAAGTAGTTCGGGGAGTGGGACGTTAGGAGAACCGACCAGAATGAAAGGCATATATCAAGTATTATCTGAGAAGATAAAGAAACTGGAAAAGATTGTGTCAGCACAAGGGAAAATCATCGGAACCCAGAAAGAGCAAATGGAAGTACAGGACAAACTTATAGAGAATTACGATAAAATCTTTGAGAAACAAAAAGAAATAATTGAAAATCTACAAACAGAACTCCGTAAGTATAACAATGAGAATACTCCTTCTGGCTCTATTCCTCCCTATCTGAAGAAATTGGAAGACACAGTAGACAAATATGCAAAAGACGACAAAAGCGACAATGAACCCCCAAAGGACAACGTCAGAAATGCGAGACCGAAACAGATAGACCGAAAAGAACACCATTCACTTGAAAATCCAATTTGTCCTGATCCAGATTGCAATGGCCATGCAAGGCGAAGAGGCACATCAACAAGGAAGAGGATTGTGATACACCTGCAACTTCCGACTGCGGAGACTGTTGAACATGAATCTGACATTTACGAGTGCAAGATATGTGGAAAGGTCTTTTCGGCACCTGTTCCAAATGCGCTTCCAAGAACAGAATTCGACATACTCACCTCCGTATTCCTATCCTACATGTCCATTAGGGCAAAAATGTCCGTCGATGACATGAAAGATATGTTGCACCTATTCGGTATGGATGTCTCTGGAGGCAGCATAACGAATTCGATGAAACGATTGAAAGAATATCTCGGTCCCTACTATTCTGAATTGGAGGAAAAGGTAAAGTCTGCCGATGCAAGAAACAAAGACGAAACCTCACATAGGCACAACGGAAAGAACTTCTGGGCATGGGTCATTGCGACGAAAGATTGGGTATACTACACGATAGAACGGAGAAGGAGCCATAAGGCAGCAAAGAGGATGGAGAGTACAAACGGTGTCGATGTTGTTGATGGATATGCAGGATACAACAAACTGAAATGTGAACGTCAACGGTGTTGGGCGCACCTCCTCAGGAGAGCAAAGAAACCGATTTACCAATTCGGCGAAGAGGAGAGTTTCGAAGATTACAACATGTTCGTAAAGAAGTTGTTGTTAGTGTACCATAACGCAAAGGTAGATGGTAAAAACAAGAAGTTGTCAAACAACCTGCGAAACAGATACAACGATAAACTCTGGAAACTACTGGAATCTGCACCCACACAAGGCAGAAACATCACGAGACTCACGAATTACATAATGAGGTTCAATAGCGAATGGTTCACATTCCTGCAATATGAAGGCGTGGAACCGACGAATAACAGGGCGGAAAGGGCACTGAGACCAATGGTCATAAAGAGAAGGATAAGTCAGCAGACCAGAGGGATAGACAACATGGACAGTTATGCGATGCAGATGTCGATGTACATGTCAACCAAGTTACAGGGAACGGATTACATCGAAACCTTGTCAAATGTCCTAAAACCCCATATTCCCTCGATGCCGTACGAATCTTGAACTGTTACGATATACTACCAATATTTATCAATCCTACTGTGTTCCCACTAGCAACGTGGATGTTAGGAGCAGGTGTTTTATGTCCCGTAATCTGGGCCAGCCATAGTTCGCCGTTTGTTGTTATCCTGATCCCTTTACTTGCCAAATAATTCATATAAAAGGAAGTATTGTTATAAACTTGAAAATTGCTTTTGAAGCTCTTGGCGTCAAAATCGTAGTTAAAAGCGACCAACCCTCCATCTATACAATAAGTCAGTTCCTTATAAAAAACTAGCCACTCAGCTTTAGTATGATCCTTAGAAACTCCGATTCTTTCCCCTATTGTTTCAGCGAGATAGACTTCGTTTCCTCTAAGGGGCTTGCTTAACTCTTTCAATATACGTTCTTTTATGGTGTCCTCCATTTTAATCTTCTATATCAGCAAATTTCTTAGTAACTATGGGCTTAAACTCCATTTTTTCATACTCTTTTAAATCTTCTTTCATTAACTTCAACTGGTCTCTGCTTTCCTCTATTTTTCTATCAAACTCAAAGACATATAATTTCATGTTCTCTTTGGTTGCAACATCCCAAAACACGCTCCTTATTTTGACAGTTAGTTTACCTAGTTCAGCATTCATTTTACTTTCTCCCGTTGTCTTAAAGCTTTCAAATGCCGTTAGTTGATGGTCTATCCTTTGCAATTCACTTTTGGCTGTGTTTAAGTAAACATTCGTTTCCTTTATTTTCTGACGATAAGCCTTTTCCGCAGCTATTACTTCCTCTCTTTTCTCCTTTACACCATCTACAGCGCGCTCGATTGTCTTATGCGCTTGCAACTCGGGATATTTCTCTATATACTCCATCATGTTATTGAAACGTATTTCATCAACATCAGAATCCTTAAACTTCTGTTTGACTTTGAGGGTTTTCATGTCCCTTGATCGTTGAGTTTCAGCCCACATACCTTTTTCATGCTCGGTAATTTTATTAATCAAATTGCCAAGGCCGCTAAGAGATTCTGCCCATTCGCTCTTATAGGTTTCAGCGTTCTTGCCTGTTTCGGAAATCTCCATATTAATTTTCTTGAAGACCTTCCACTCTGAAGTCAAATGCTCTATATTTTTATCAAAAATATGCCAACGTGTATCGAGTTCTTTCTGGAATAAGCCTTTCCAATACCTAGGGTCACTCTTGAAAAGAGTTGTCCAAATGTTTTTGCTATCTGCCGCAGAGGGCGATTCAATTAATCCTTCTCTATCATTTTGGGCCATATTCTCACCAGTACCATATAGTAAATTCAATTTTCTTATGTCAACAAGCACATCATATACGTTTAAGTTTTCCTCTCTGCGCTTAGTAAAAGTACACAATTGGACCGGAACTTCCATTACTTTTTGAATATAACCCTCCTTATACCACATTTTAGCAGTAGAACCATAAATATAGTATCCACCTATGTGTTCATTGTCTCCCATATGGATTATTACTCTTCCGGCCCGTTCAGGTTCATTAGTCTTATCTCCTCTTTTGTACCCGGCATAAGTAATATTGTATATGGGCTTCCATTGTGTCAAGTCCTCATTAGCCCCAGAAATGCTTGATTGTGACATTCTTCTAGTCATCCATCTACGCTTTTGTGCATGAACGTTTCCTTTTCCTCTTTGTCCCCTATGGCCCATCATTCTCACTTGAAATATTCCTTATTTTGAACGTTTTTAGGTCTTATACTCACTTCAAAGTGCTTTATCATAGCCTTTATTGCTTCCTGTTTGGTCTTTAGCTTGTTGATAGACTTGTAAACCTCGACTATGCCGTTCTCTTCTTCAGACAGTTCTAATTGAATCTTGACCATTATAACACTACAATATATTATGTATCATTAAGATATATAAAGCTTTACGTGTAGGCTTTCCTTATTCAAACTCTAAGGTTATCATGCAGTGGTTTAAGTTGCATGCAGCACCGATTCCAACCTCACTATACGAAGAACTGACTAGATTTGATTCAGAATCGTTAGACCAGCCCTGGATTACACAAGTAGCAACTTGCTCAGCAGTTACAACATAACCACATCCAACCACATCGGCGTTAATTGGAGTCTCATCAATACTTTCTGCCATAGAACCCGAAAGATTTGAGTCAGAAAAATTATTGGTATCAAGCATCTCTATACTGTGCGAAAGGGCATATTGTGCAAGTTGGTCATTCCATTGTAATACTGTTAAACCTTCTTTTTCTCTCAAAACATTAGTCTGCCCAAAAATATCCTCCGCAGTATTATTTGACATATTTTGACCTGATGTAACCTGTGATATTGTCGTTGTCGAGTTGTTAAAAGTAGGTTGAAGAATAGGGTTTATTGTTGATCCAGACCCAGCTAAAGCGCTGTTAGAATTCTTGTAAGAATACCAAGAAATTAGCGCTATGGCAGATATAAGAAAAATAAAAAAAATAATTATAAGTCCTTTTCTCATAGGTCTTGAGCTATCTGCGTTATGACTACTATAGCTAGGTTTATTTGGATCCCAGCTATTATAGCTGCCTACGTTATGACTACTACTGGAATCTTTAGGGCTACCACAATAAGTACAAAAGCCCCAGCTATCTACTATCCAATGACCACATTTATGGCAATGCCAACCCATTGCAGCCCCTGTTACATATCAATCAGAACCTAGATAAATTTAAGCCCTATGAAATATATTAGATGAAATGGCCCATAATAAGCTTAGTGATATAGTCTTAGAAAAAAAGAAGGATAAAGTAATTGAAGTAGTCCTCAAAGTATGCGATACTTATAAGCTCAAAGTTCCTAAAATCAACTTTAATGGATGTCCGCAGGAAACCCAAGACCAATTAGCACATTACCATCCTGATTTACATAAGATTTGTATTTCAGAACACCAATTACATAAACAAAACCTGAATGGTATAGAATCCACTGCCTATCATGAAATAGCTCATAGCTTAGTTCAAGACCATGGCGGCAAGTTCAAAAGAATGAAAGCAGAAATGGGTACCGCTACTTGGAGACCACCACCAGGTGTTGTATATATCATAGGAGATGACAAAAAACGCGTGAATCAGGAAGAAAAGGAAGAGGTAGAAGATAAAATATGCTGCAATTATCATTTATGTAGAAAAAAGAGAAAATTGCAACAATGTATCCTCTGTAAAAGATATTTTTGTGACGAACATATCAAACCTGTTCTTCCTGGTGCTCCTTCTATAGGTGATAAGGAGCCAGATTATCATCCGTGTCCTGCCTATGTTGATTTTGTCAAAGACCAGCGTGAAGGATATAGAGAAGCTTTAGAACAATTAGTACAGCAAAACTATACTTTTAGCGGAGAAGAGGCATCTAAAGACAAAGAAGAACAGATTTCTAAGCCAAGAGAAGTTTATAGCAGTACCCCCACAAAGAAAATGTCTAACAAAGAGATACAACAAGCAAGAAAAAAACTTGGTATAACTACAGAACCGGCTTTATCAGACAAGGAAATGGAAGAAATAACACGCAAAACATACGAAAATTATAACACCGGTTTTGGAACTTATAAAAGACAATGGAATAAAGACGGTAAAGAAATTGGGTCAAAGGAGACAAAAAGGGCTAAACCTAAAGCCGATAAGGCCAAACAAGAACCTCTCCAAAAGGCTTCTAATAAAAAGAAGAGGTTTATTGATAGGATAAAGGGTATTTTTGGTGTAGAAATGTAACAGAAGCCCCCAAAAAGGGCTTTTTGCTGCCACGCTGAAGCCCAGGAGGGCTTTTGGTCGGAAGGACAAAATAGGCGGGGTAGCACTATAGACAAATTTATCTCCTGTTACTCTAAGTTTGTTCTAAGTTACTCTAACTTACTCTAATTAACACAAATTTCATAATTATGAAAAATACCAAACCATACGTTTTATATATATTGGCAAACATAACGCTATTACATCGCTACCCTCGCTTCTCGCAAGAGAAGCCATGGTAGCCAATTAAGCTGATTAGATGGATTCTACTGCTCCTAAAAAAGAAAGAGTTATGGTGTTTATAGACGGGGAGAATTTCTATAACCGCCTATTAGACAAAGGAATTACTAGATTAGACCTAAAGAAGATGATAGATTTAATCTGTAGACCAGATAGAGAATTAGTTGGCATCTATTACTATGATGCATATTATATCCAGCCTTTAGACCCTATCAAGTATGCGAATCAAAGACGCTGGATAGAGAGCGTTAGAAAGGTTACGAATAAAGTATTCATAGTTAACAGAAACAAAAAATTCGACAAATCAACAGGCAAAATCAGATATACTGTTAAAGGGGATGACATATATCTTGCCTCGCACATGGTAAAATTTGCATATACAAACGCCTATGATACTGGCATTTTGATAAGTGGAGACGGTGACTTCCATACTGCAATAATGGTAATAAACGAAGATGGCCAAGCCAAAAAGTTTGAAAATTACTACCTAAACCCAAACTATTCGAGATTGTTAGATAGCCAATGTGAAGAATGTATAGAATTAACTCCGATCATTAGTAAATGTTTGATCTGAGCTACAAATGCAAATATTAGATACCTAATATTTTACTAATGAAGTTCTTTCTTTTACGACTATTTTTCTTATTAGGGGAGTCCAGTTCCATAAGAAACATTAAGTTAACTAGAATTCCAAACACTCCAGCCACTATTGTGCTTAATTCTAGGCCGTTAGTAGTGCCTAAGGTCAATAAAGCCGTAGTGGGAGTACCATAGTTTGCCTGCGTGTATGCTGGAAGTGTGTTCTGAATGTTACTATAAAGTATAGTCATACACATACCAAGAACCAAAAACATTATAGACACCATTCCTAGCTTTCTGGCCAATTTTTGTTTATTTTTATCCATATGTTGTATTGAAATTGCAAGCATGGTTGCTTCTAAAGTTGCTAGTATTGCATAATCTGTAAAGTTAACGTTATTTATCACTATTTTTGGATAAAATAAAAAGCCGAGGAGAAAAAACCCTATAAAAGCAACTATTAAGACAGTCATACACAAATCAAACATCACTAGATCGGGATTTTCTTTTTTAATCGGGTTGCCCTTATGCATTAAAGTATGATAAATAACTGTTAGTAATAAGGGGAATGCAAAAAACCAGATAATAGACAATACTCCTGCTATTTGTATAAACCAAAAGTTTACCGTCAAAGAATATATTATAACAAACGGAAGAAGAAGAATTATATTTATTACATTGATTATGGGTTTCAGAGTGGCAGAGAAACTACAGGCTAAGAAATTACAAGAAGTTTCTGAGTTCAAACCTAAGGACTGTACAGTAGCCAATATAAGGAAGAAAAATAACATTAACGATAGATATAACGAGCTTTTAAAAGATTGACTTAAGTATTTTGGTATTTTCATTTTATTTACCTTATCCTATTTACAACTTTATCATAACTTCATCGTTTTTCTTATAATTTGCATTATCTTTCTAATATTTCTATCATAGCATTTTGTTAATATTCTTGTTGTTTAACTAGATCACACCTTTCCCTCAAATACGATGAATTTAACGCGATATCAATCGGTCTTATTGCGTCTTCTTTTGACTTGCTTATTATACCTTCTATAGTCTTTACTCTTTCATATTCTTTTGATGCCTTTATTGATAACGAGATATCAGCAATGTTTTTCTGATAAGCTTTTGTTATTGTGAATACATTAGTCCAATATTTGACTTCTATGTCCCATAAACTAAAATATATCGCCTTAAATATAAAATCTTTTTCAGAACTGCTTTTGCCTTCTGAGATTTTCTTGAATTCGTCATTTTCTATTATCTTTGAATAGAGTTTCTCATAGGCTTCAAGATGTAGTGGCATATTCTTAGTATACGCCAACTTGACTTTATCTACTTCCTGTGTTATAGTATCTGTTAACTTATGATTTTTTAAATCATTGTATAAACTTTCATCAACGACTTTTTTCAGACCTAAAAAGCTTGCTCCGGCAAATATCCTAAAATCAATTCCACCTTCTCCCTTATCCCATGTGTGTACGGGTAAACTTAGTTTCTCTTTTATGCCGTTTGAATCCAGAAAGACCGTATTTTCTGATATGTACCAATATCCATCGTCAGAACCTAGATTTTGTATATTATATTTAAGTGGTGTCAAGCATTTCTCTTTTATTTCATATAAATGATCCCATATGTCTTTAGCGGTTTTTCTGCTACTCTCAACAGAAAGTGATATTACTACACTCACTATCGTACCCAATATAGGACCTAAAATACCTGCGACTATTACATCTGGTTCTATGTTTCTGCTTATTAAATAAGCCATAACTGCTACAATTACTATTATTGCTATTATTAGGGATATAATTATCCTTTTAATCTTGTTCATCTCCATCAATTTTCTATTTTTTCTAGCCTCGATAACTACAATAGTTAATGTATATATAAACACCAATAAATTTAGAACCAACATTACATTAAAGAACATCCTTACGACTTCCACCTTCGATATAATCGATGCATACAGCGCGAGTATTGTTGTTGAATAAAGCGTCTGGATAGTTAACAATCCTGATGAAGCTACCAACATAATGCTTTTAATTGAAGGTTTGAATGAAGGTGAGATAAGCAATAATAGCGCAGCAAGACCTAAGACGCCAACTAAGTAAGCTATTGCGGTAAAGAAAACATTATACTGTGGAAGATAAACTTTCAATGTCTGATTTAAGATGCAACTGTAATATGGTGATCTTAAATTATAAGCATTACATGTTACATTTTGCCCAAATGTATTATTTGATGATAATCCGGCTATTCCTTCAATATTTATTCCAATAGTCGCTATTACTAACAATACCGAAATCAAAAGAACGTTTATTATGGTAATAAATTTTAACCCTTCACGAAGATTATCTAATGGATCCATTCATTCACCTATTTTCTCTAACTTAAGGACTTATTTAATTTAAAGAACTGATCGGGTCTAAATTTGACATGCTCCCCATCGGCAACTCAAGACTATTATAGAAGTGCAGAGTTATATAATTTATGAATTCTATACTCAGAGAAGAAGAGAGTAGAACCTCTTGTTATACGGCTAGTTGAGGGGGTTGAACTTCAAAATACTTATGGAAAGGTGATAAAAATGGCAACAAACGAGCAGTTAGAGAGTTGGGTTGAGACAATGGAATGGATGAGGAAGAACAAGGCCCAACTTGATGGGGCTGGTTTATATCTTCTTGATTTGTATGAGCGAGAGCTTGCGAAACTAGATGAGATAGAACCAAAAGCAACCGAGCAAAAACAAGAACAAAAAGGCGAAATCAATATAAATCTTGTCTGCCATCTACATATCATAGCCTCCCCAGGGTTACCAGCTTGCTGGTAAATCTGGGCTTATTGAGCTAAGCCTTGACGTCGAAAGATGTATATTAATGTCTTGACCCTCCGCATAGCGTATTGTTGCTGAGATACCGGCGATCGCATTCCTATTTTTTCTGGAGTGCGTTAAGCATTGAGTCTATGTCCTTTATCATCAGCTCTGGAGTCGGGCAATTCGGCACGTCGACCTGCTTGTCCCTGTAATAGTCTATGCTCGGCAGGACCATCTGCCTGAATGCCTTTGTTGCGTCCAGATCCTTTTCTGTTTCTAGTACGTCAAGGTATTTTAGAAAGAGTTTCTTGTCAGTGAGGATTTGTAGCCCCATCCAAGAGTCATAGATGTCCTTCAGCAGGTTCCGAGAGGAGAGCGCCATTATCTTGTGCGCCAGCAGGAACTCAAGGCTGTAGGACGGGCACATTACTGTGGGTATGCGGTAGCCGAAAAAGGCCAACATGCTCTTTATCTCGCACTTCTTCGGCTCTTCCTGCGTTTTCTTTACCGCCCAGAGGTCAAGCTTTACGTTTTTGTAGTACAGTTCTCCCCTGACGTTGGCCGAAACTGTTGCCTTGGCCCCGTTGTCCTTCAGCAGCTTCAACGTTTTGGAGTAGTCGTAGCAGAACAGATCGAGATCGTAGGATAGTCGCTGCCTTTCCTTAAAGTATATCTTGTTCAACGCCGTCCCGCCGTACAGGCCCACCTTAAGGTCCTCGTTTTCCAGCAGGGTGAACAACGGGGTGATCGCGTCCATTACCGACAGCTCCCTTTGCAGCTTGTCCGACCCTATCCCGGTCTTTATCGAAATCTCAAGCAGCGTGTCATCTGGCATCTTCCCACCGTTTGATGTCTATATCATCATAGAGCTTCCATCCATTAATAAAGTGGCCCCCTGATGGCTTTATGAAAGAAGAGGCCTTACCCTTTTTATCGCTGAGCGCTTTCAGCGAGCTTGTGAACCACTTAGGCGCCATTCCCTCCAGCGAGTATCCTATCCGCCGGGTAGTTGCAGTATTCGACGACCTGCAATAGCCCAGAAGGAGCTCCCATTCCTCCTGCGAGAGTGGTCTTCGGTTCAGCGCCCTATAAAGGTCGAAGAAGTTGGCGTATCTGGGCCTGTAGAACATGTCGAAAACCACTTTTGGAAGCGAGGAGCATAGCACCCCATTCACCATTGTCGTCCCGTAGAACATCTTTGACACGTTTACCGGGACAAAGGAGTTGCCGAGGAAGTCCAACGGCTTCCTGTTGCCGCTGACGCAGACGAGTATCTGGCCTTCCACCTCCTCCTTTAGGCCGAGAAGATAGAGGGCGCTGGAAAGACCTATATAACCCCGATATGCGCTACTGGCCACGTAAAACGGATTTGCTATCCGCTTCGCATAGAGGTTGCTCTTCAGCTTCAGCATGCCGCCCTGGGCGACCATCTTTCCAACGAAATACCTCAGCGACCTTAAGGTAACAGCGCCCTTCAATGCGCTGGCGTAGCGGTCCAGAACAAGCACTTCTGGGATGGTTTCTAAGTTTAAATTTTTTATCATATTAACACTTATTTGGTTAATCTTATATTAATTTAAACTCTATATTATTAAAGCTTTCGGTAGAGGGGGTGAAGGTGGGGGCTCCGCCCGAATTACCATAATTATATTTAAATATAATTTTGGTATCAAAAGTTCTCACCCGCTTACACCCCGTTCCGCCTCCTCTTCTCATTGTCGGAGAAGAAGCCGATGAGCGCGATTATCAGAAGTATTATGGATAAGCCTCCAATCTCTTCCTCTTCTCCAGGGTCGGACTGCGGTGGAGATTGAAGGATTGTGGTTGTCGTCAGCGATATTGAAGTCGAGGTGGATGATGTGGATGTGGTGGAGCTTGTGGTGGTGGAAGGGAGAGGGATGCTGCAGATCGCCAGGTCGGCCGAACCAGTTGCGGAGTTTACCCTCCTAAGCTCAATGATGTAGGAGTAGCCGCCCGAGGGTGGCATTTGCTGGAGCTGACCGAGTTTCAGGAGGTAAGTAACGCTGTTTATGGTTGCCGTGATCCCTGAAAAGTTCATTGCGTTGGCAGAGAGGTCAAACCAGCTCCCGGCAAGGTAAATGGTGATGAGGCGGTTGAGCGTTATGCCGTTTGCCAGGTAGCAGGGCCCTCCAGTTTGATTTAATGGCGGTAGAGGGGTTCCCAGTACAGTTATCGGTTCAGTGGAGTACTGGAATACCATAACATTGCAGGGCCCTCCTCCAGATCCGCCCCAAAATCCGCCCTCGCCGCTCCAGGGGCCGGCAGCGCCGCCGGCAGTGTTGTAGGTGGCCGGCAGGTATAGAGTCTGGTAGGCTATTGCTATCCTTCCGCATCCGCCACCGCCGCCTCCTCCGCCGCCATTAATGTATCCGATGATGCCGTTGGTGCCTGCGGCATAGACCAGTGTGTTTGTCAGCACCATCTGGCCTGCCTGGATGTAGAGGCCAAAGGCCCCGGCCCCTCCGTGGCCCGCCGAGCTTGATGCCTCGCCTCCTCCGCCGCCACCCGCACCCTCCAGGTAGTTCTGCATTCCAGAGTAGTACCAGCCCGCGATGTTGGTGTTGTTCAATATCGGGTCAGGAGGCACGCCCCCTGGGTCGCCGGTTCCTATATGGCTCCTCCCGCCGCGCACCTGGGTCGAGCCGCCGTCACCGCCTCCCCATTCGTTAGCCCAGCCGCCTCCTGCTCCACCCGAGCCCCCGAAGGAGGGAACTGCAGGCGTGCCGGGTTGGCCGCCGCAACCGTTGCAGCCATAACCGCCCGCAGGTCCACTTCCGGTTATGAAGGTGTCGCTTTGCGCCACTAGCGTGTTGGCGACGTAGATCTCGTAGCCATTGGTCCTTAGGGTAAGCCCGTTGGCGATGGTGAGGTTGCCCGCAGTCAGGTTGGAGTAAAGAGTAGTGTTCTCGGTTATCGCCATGCTTAGGTTGGCTGGGGTAAAGTAGACAGTAGGGGAGGCGTGGGTCAGGGGGAGAAACGCAAAAATAGCGATGAAGTAGGTAACCCATTTGGATGCCCGGGCCAATTAAAACACCTGTTTTAATTTCCAGCTTCCAACCCAGTAACTTTACGCGGTTCTGGTATTTATAGGTTTACGGTTGACCATGCTAGCTAGAGCGTGTCTGCCATGGTGAAGACGTGACCCTCTTCACTCCTGGCCCTGAGGAACCTGAGAGCATCGAGCGCCCCATCCCCGTATATGCCCCTTCCGTTTATGTTGTGCTTCCATACCAGCTGGAGTACAGGGCTCTTGCCGCGGCTTTCTAGAGTGTAGGAGAGCTCTGTCTCAAAGAGTGCATTCTTATCGGGCGCTATCCTCCTTATCAGGTTGTGTATGGTATTCTGCTCCTCGACTCGAGAATAGGATGCGAATACAGGATCGCGGGCCATGAAGTCGGATAGGACGCGATAGAATACAGAGAACGCCGGGACGATCCCATTTTGGGTCAGTCTATAGGTGTGCCAGCCGTGGCCGTCAAGGAACTCCTTTGGAACGCCGAGAACCTCCTGCTGATAGTTTCTGCCTCTTATCATAACAAAGCTCGTCTTGTAGTTGTCAGGGTTTGCCATTATGTTTTTCTTATCGAATGGGCATCCCACGACCTTCATTCGGCCCAGGTCTTTTGATATGTCGATCGCAGTCCCGCTCGGATCCGCCTTTCCCTTGAACTCCGGCCTCGCCAGGTCTGGACCCTGATGGCTTTCCTCGATCGTTATGGGGCAGCCTTCCAGCTGCTCCTGGTTCCCATCAGCAAAGTTTTTTATGGTATGTTGCAGTGATGCTACCTGCTTAGCCATGTTCGACGCGATAAGCGCCCTTATCTTTGAAGCCTTTATCCTCTCGGTCGCTTTTGCCAGCTCGACTCCGGTGGTGCCCATGGCAAAGTTAAGGCCGAAGTCGCAGTAGTATCCCACGTTTCCGAGTGTGGCATTTGGCAGGGTGAAGTCAAGCACAAATCCGTTCTCAGGGAGATATCCTTTCTTCGGCGACCTTCGCTTTTCGCCGCTGAGCAGTATTATCTCTTGTCCTTCAACGACAATCTTTTCCCTGGTCTCTCCCTCCTCCGCAAGGGCGAAGGGATGTAGCCTGAAGTCATCAGAGCGGATTATCTTACTTGCAACGAGCACCCCCATCTTTCCCGGCCCACTTATCATGACCGGCGTCTTCTCCTTTACTTCGACCGTCCTCGTGCTGCTCGAATCTTTTACCATGACATCCCCATCGGTAATGGCTCAGCCGGGGATAATATATAATGATTTTGGTTTAGGACTTTCCCTTAAGATAGCTAAGATAGACGAGGTAGGAGAGCGAGACCGCGACGATCATGCCACCAAAAAGGGTTATCAGGGTTATCGGCCCTGAGAGGGCGGCGCTGTTCATGTAGCCTGTTATATTCAACGAGCCGAAGATGTAGGGATATTCCATTGCGCCGAGCACGTTTATGCCATATACCACGGTAATGATTGTGACTAATCCTGAATGCCTCCATTTTTTGGCTTGTATTATCCCCAGAATGGCTACGAGTGCCATAAGAAGAAGGATTCTAGTCTCCACATGGCCGAAGTTCGTTAGAACGGGCTTGACGAAGAGGAAGATGCCGGCATAGAGAAGCGCTATCGCGGCTGCGAGGAAGAGCCAACCTACTCTCTTCAGCCTGTTGATCTGGAATACGCTTGCGGCAAGCGAAAGCGATATGAGCAGGGCCGACACTATAACGATGAGGTTGAACGGATTGAGATAGATTAGGAGGGAGGCCGATGCCCTTGAAAGGTTAACCCCGATTCCGCTCATGCTCGAACTTAGTACTGAGAGAGCCAGGACAAGCGCTGCCAAAGTTGCTATGGCATAGACCTTCAGGTACCTCCTTTCCTGCCTTGTCTCGCCGACGTACTGGCTGTAGATCAGGAATGCGTTCCTTATAATTATCAGCGCGGCCGCCAGCAGAACCGGGACGGCAAAGATGGTGCCGCCAATGCCGAGAAGCTTTGGGAAGGTTGCCTCGAAGTTGACTAGGTAGAAGACGGCGAAGGTGCCGTTCACCTCCCAGATGGGAGTTACGTACCTCATCAGCCTCTTCTTGTACTTATCATAGGAGAAGAGGGAGGTAATCGCGAAGGCGCCCTCCAGCAGGAGGAGAGCCATGAATACGGAGAAGATGCCGTAGTTTATCAGGTATGGCAGGCTCATCTTCTCAGCTCTTTCTCAAGGGGCCTGACCCTGAATATCTTTCTAAGCAGGATAAACACCAGCGGCAAAGCTATGATGTAGAAAGCAAGTATTAGCAGCGTTATCGGAAGCGCGCCGGAAGAGTAGTTGGCCGCCGAGGCCACTGTCATCACGTTGTGGATTATCCAGGGCTGCCTTGCCAGTTCGGACATCACCCAGCCGTCCTCCATTATTAGTGTTGCCAGGATACCGCAGAGCACCAGAAGCCAGAGCATCTTCCTGCTCTCCAGCGGACTTTTCTTCAGCAGATGGAGCACCATCAGTATGAAAAGTATCAGACCGACCAGCAGGCTCATCCCGAACATGAAGTCGAACATGGAGTGTACGATTAGGGGCGGCCAGGTGGTGCGGGAGAAGTTGAGCAGGCCCGGCACGACACCGGCAGGGCTCCCGCTTGCCAGTATGCTCTGCATATTAGGAATATCGATCAGGTACTTGAGGGTGCCATTTACAGGGAATCCGCCGATGGCCTCGGGAGCGTGGGACATGTTGTGGAAGAGGTTGCCCTCTATCGCGGCGTACTTCTCCGGCTGGATGTGTTCGAGCGTCGCTATCGAGGTTATGCCGCTGTATATGGACAGTGCTGTGGCAAGTATGCAGAGTATAATTCCGAGAACTGCTGCCTTCCTGTAGTACTCTCTTTTCTTAGGGTTCTTTGTCCTAAGAAGCATGAATGCCATGAAACCCAGGAATATGAATGCGCCAGCAAAGTAGGAGCTGGATATGGCGTGGAGTACTTCCATCCAGGCTGAGGGCGTGGAGAAGACGGCGAACGGATGCACGCCAGTTACAGTGCCGTTGGCGATGTAGGCAGCCGTGTTGAATACGTTGCCCGGGGTGTTCATGAAGGCATTAAGTATTGTTATTAGAATACCGGATAGCGCGGCTGCGACTGCTATGGGAATGCCGGCAAGGACATGAAGATACCTGTTCTTGAACTTGTCCCAGGAGTAGAAGTATATGCCTAGGAATATCGTCTCGACAAAGAAGGCGAAGACCTCGATGTAGAAAGGCAGTATCGCGACCTGCGAGACCAGCTGCATGAAGTTCGGCCAAAGCACAAGCATCTCGACGGCGACGAGGATTCCCGAAGCGGTTCCGATGGCGAAGAGGACGACGAATGCGATGGCCAACCTCTTTGCCAGGGTGGAATAGAAGGTATCCTTCTTCCTTATTCCGATGTACTCAGCGGAAAGTATGATCACCGGAAGCGCAATCCCCAATGAAGCTAGTATTATGTGTATGAAGAGTGAGAAGCCCATCAGGAACCGGTCGAACAGCACTATAGGTATCATCTATCCACCATAGAAGCCGGACCAGAGCAGCAGTATCCCTATGAACTCGGAGGCGTAGAGCAGGGAGGGGAATGAGACAATGTAAAGGGTGCCAGCTATCCCAACAAATATCACCCCTGCTATTATGCTTATCATCTTTACGCTCTTGGTTTTTAGGTAGCCCTTTATCGCCACCGCCAGAATGACCAGGGAGGCGGGGATGGTGATTATTGTAGAAAAGATTGTGACTAGAAGCGGCGGCACCCCCCAGGCAACATAGTTCGAGACAAATCCAGGGCTCTTGTATGCGATTACCGAAAGCAGCAGTAGGATGGTGGTGATTAGGCAGAACACATAGTAGACGTTCTTGATCTGCTTGGACTTTAGAAGTTGGATCGAACCTAGAGCGAGGAGCTCGACTATCATAGCTACTAGGAAGAAGTAGAACGAGACCAGCAGGTTTGACTCCACGCCGATGGCGAAGACCACCTCTATGAAGACCCCTACTGAGAAGGCCTGCATCCCAAGGCTCCAGAACCGCAACGGCTTGGATCTGGTCTTCCTGTACTTCCTCGTCATGTAAAATGCCAGCAGTAGGCTGAGCACGAACGTGGTTGCGGTTATCAAAAGCGCTTCGATCTGAAACAGGTTCATCATAATACCTTGTATTGCAACCGTATAGTGTTCTTTGAAAGCTTGACTATTTTGAGCAGTCGGAGTCTGGCATCCGTTTTAGATCTCTGGAATAGGGGTATTCCTTTTCCGAAAATAATTGGTTCGATGTCAATGTATATCTCGTCAATAAGACCCTTTTCAAAGAAGTCTGTCGCAAGCTTGCTGCCTCCACCTATCAGGGCGTACCTAAATCCTTTTGATTTAATTATCTTGAGTGCGGTGGAGGGCGAGTCGGCTATTGCTACATTGGCCCCAGGCCTGAATTTGCCCGATTTGGTCACTACTACTGTAAAGGGGCTTCCGCACTTTTTTAACTCCCCATATTTCTTCATTATTTGATAGGTCTTTCTTCCGAGAACTAGGTTTTTGGCGCCCATTACTGCAGAATGGAATGCCGCAAACTCTTCCTTTGACCATGGAGTCGAATCGTCCTCTCTTGCGATGTAGCCGTTCATCGTCTGGGCAAGATACAATATCGTCTTCATGATAGACATTCTTAGGGGAGGTATAAAAACCTAGCCGATAATTTTAACTGTGCCTTTATCCGCATCAACTTCGACCAAGTCTCCATCTTTCAGTACCTGTGTCCCTATTTTAGTACCAATGATGCAGGGTTTGTTCATTTCCCTTGCTACGATTACAGCGTGGGCTGTGATTCCACCTTCATCGGTCACGAAGGCGCTCGCGTTCTTGAGGTAGTGGGATATCTCGGGTCTGGTCATTGGGGTTACAAGGATGTAGTCCTTCTTGCCCTTGAGTATTTCTGAGGCACGGTAATAATCCTTTTCATTCAGCTTTAGGACTCTCCCTATCACTTTACCAGGGTGTGCGGGTTTGCCCTTAATTATTCCTGTTTCCCTCGCATGAGCAGCATCGTTCTTCTCCGGATCATTGCCATCCAGATACTCTTTTAGTCTGAGGACGTCATTGCCCAGGTATATTGAGAAGTGGTTGTCGATGATGACAAACGCCAGCGGCCTCCGGGGCTTTGGTAGATCGACCGCCGCGCCAGAGATCAGAGCCCTTAATTCCTCGGTCATAAGATTCTCTAGCCTCTTTAGGTCCAAATCACGCCTTTCTGATACATCTTTCAGGAGTTTATTGAAGCTGTCCCATGTCAGGGTTATTACTTTCTCTGAGTATTGATCGCGTATAAACGGCAGCTGCTTCAGTAGAGCAGGGTCTTTTGTTTCAAAGCTGTTTTCATTGAGAGGGACGTTTGGACGATTTATCTCTATAGTCATTTCGCTAAGTTCGTTGAATATGGCCTTGAGCTCTTCGTCCGAAGCGCCATCCATCCGCTTCTGAAGTTTGAGAAGTTTTGGTGGGTATTTGGTTATGTAATTTTTACAGTCGTTTATCAGCTCCCGTATCTCACTCTTGTCAGATATTATTGGTTTTCCGGAGAGGTTTTCCCAGCTTTCATACTTATCAGTGATTATTGTTATGTTTATGGCATTTGAAAGTTTTCTTGTTTTCTTAAGATACGGGTTGTTCACGTAGGCGGGGAAATATGGCATTACAGGTGGTATCGGGACCCAGGGAAACTTTAGCTCTCTGTGAAATGTGAACCTGTGAAGTCTTTTTATCAGTTCTTGAACTTTGCCATCACGTTCTAGGAATTTTGTAACTACCGGAGTTTTATTCAACGTTGTAATCGGCCTTGATTGCGTAATATAGAATTTGCCTTTTTCTCTGGCCCACTCAGTATCCACAGGAAAGCCGTAATGCTTCTCTATCTTTATTATGAGTTTTGATAGTTCGATGATTTCCTTATCGTTCAGTTTTTGTGCGTCTCTTTTGCCGTTTGGGCTCTGCCACTTGTTTCCGCCATTTGGAGACCTGAAAAGCCCTTTCTCTTGCGTGCTAATGTCCTTCTCTATAATTTTTGTGCTGAGCTTCTCGACTACGTAGCTATCCGGAGTTATTTGCCCGGAAACAATGGATTCTCCCAAGCCGTACCCAGCTTCTATTATTAATTGATTATAGTCCTGTGTTACCGGATGGACTGAAAATGCGATTCCAGATACCTCCGATTCAACCATTTTCTGCACAACGACAGCAACAGAGATGTTCTGGTTGTGCATATTCTGCTCAAACCTGTAGAATATGGCCCTTGGGGTGAATAGGGAAGCCCAGCATTTCTTAACATTTTCTAATAGGTCCGTCTCGGTGGTATTCAGGTAGGACTCCAGTTGCCCGGCCCATGCTGCAGCCGCACTATCCTCGCTTGTCGCGCTTGACCTTACTGCAACAAATCTAGAATTCAGCCCCCTAAACGCGGATTTGATCTCCTTTCTTATATTTTCTGGTATCGCCTCCGCCATAATGACTGCTCTTATCTTCTCTGACGCATGCTCGATGCTATTCGTATCGTTGTGGTTAACTTTATGGAGTATCGCGTCTATGTCTGCTTTTATCTCTGTCTCCAGGATGAACGTATCGAACGCCTCTGACAGTATAACGAATCCTGGCGGGACAGCTATCCCGGCATTTGTCATCTCGCCCAGTGATGCGCCTTTGCCACCCGCGATTCCAGCATCGGCCTTCGACAACTCCTCAAACGGTTTGACAAACATTGTCAATCCGCCCTTGTAACCGTTCCCACGGTGGCGTCCACCTCCACTATGTCGCCATCCTTTAGTTTTGTTGTGCCGAATTTCGTCGCTACTATGCATGGGGTACCCATCTCCCTTGACACCACAGCCGCGTGGGATGTTAGGCCTCCCTTATCCGTTATTATTGCCGCTGCCCTCTGCATTACTATTACCATGGAGGGATCGGTGTGCTCTGTGACTAGTATGTCGCCCTCCTTGACCTTCTTGAACTCCTTCTCCGAACGTACTATTACGACCTTTCCCTTAGCCGTTCCCTGCGAAGCCGGGATCCCCCTTAATACCATTTTCATAGTCCCTTCACCCTCGGTTTGTAGTATATCTCTGTCCTTGGATCCATTATCTTTCTGAAATACTTTATATCTTTCCCGGTTAGCACCCTGTCCTGGCCCCATACCCCGAAGCCCTTCAGAAGCCTCTTGCCCTTTATTCTTTTTATCATCTCTGCTGTAGGGCCGGTCTTAATTCCGGCAAGTTCGAAGATTCTCTTATACTGAAGCAACTCGGTCTCCATGAACTTCCTCTTTATCTGTTCAAGGTCCATCCCCTTAAGCTGGTCGACCTGTTGCAACGTAAGCTTTGCCAGATACTCTCTGGCCTTCTTAACCTTCGCCATGCTGCGCGAAGGCCTACCATTTATGAACACCTTGTGGAATACGAGATTGGCGAGCATGTTCTTGTCGGCGACGAAGTTACCATAGAAGTCCGGAGTTATCTTTACGTTCTTGTAGACCGAATATATTCTAACGCTGTTGAGTCTGTAGCCCCTGGTGTGCGGCCAGAGCTCTGTTGGCTTGAGTTTGAGATAGTCCCTGATGAGGAGCCTGTGGCCTCGGCCGAACTTTTCGGACACGTCGTACGGGCCGTGGTACTCTCCGCAGAGGCTTGGGGTCGCATCAGTGAAGAGGCTATAGGCGAGTGAAGCAAGTGAAACCGAAAGCTTTCCAAGTTCCCTGGCGTCCCCACTGGTTGATACCTGCCACTTTATCTTTCTTGCGATTCGGCTGGCCTCGGTGTTGTCATAGAGATAGTTTGTGTGTTTGTAGGTGAAGGGATCCTTAGGGGAATAGCTTTTCAGCGCCTTGTGGTAGAACTCTGCTATTCTCATTCTATCCTGCCTGTTAATCCCATAGAACTTGGCATAGAAGAGCAGAACGACCAGCTGGTTCCTTATGTTGGCCGGGCCGGCGAAGAGAGTCTTGGGATCTGCCGTCTGCACAGCATTGCTACCCAGCGCGGATATTACGCGATCAAGGACGAGATCATAATAATAGGGGTCGAGCGCGTCTACGGTAAACGGCTCAGCGGTCCTCCAGTCGACTGTCTTTTCAACGGCCTCCCAGGCATCAAGAAAGTCGTCTACCCACCCCCTCCTTTTCATGCCATTCAATCTATGGCTTACTATAAAAGATTTCGCATTAACGGGTTTTTGCTCGCTGCTTCTTTTTTTCTTCTTCCGTCTCTTTTGCAATCCTTATCTCACGCCTTACGGTCAGTCTGCCGAAGAGGTAGAATGACGCGAAGGCAAGAATCGACGCAACTAAGCCCCCGACCCCAAACAATTTTGTCACTATACCTGCGCCCGCGATTATTGCGAATATCCAGTAGGTCTCATCGAATCCTTTTTTTGTGGTTGAGAAAAAATGGTCAAAAATCTTTTGGGCTCTTGAAGTCATGGACTTTCACCAACTTAGTTTATGACTGTCCCTGCCGCAAAGAGCCGCGGCGACTTGTTCCTGCCGAGCATTATGGTGTCGCCCTTCTCGAGTTGGAGCTCCTTGTCAAGCTTTATGGTGGCCAGGTCGCCCTCCATTGATTCAATCATCCCGCTCCCTGAGTTGAAACCCGTGAATATGCTGTACTGCGTACCTTTCTGCAGCGGCTCGTTGGCAACTCTGCTTACCCTCATCTTCGCGACCAGACTTGTTCGCCCTGGTATCAACGTGGTGGATAGCACATCTCCCTTCCGGACGTCCTCCTCCGTTATACCCTTCGCCGCGATTCCCACCCTCGAACCCAGATCTGCCAACTCAACATCCTCGTCCTGGCACTGGATCGATCTTACAACTATCTTTTTCCCGGGCCTGAAGAGCTTGTCGTGCTTCTTCAGTACGCCTCTTGTTACTACCCCGAGTAGAACTGTGCCTACTCCCTTGACGTTGAAGCACCTGTCTATCTCGACCTTTACCGCCCCCTCGCTTTTCTTTGACGGATAGGTCTCTATTGCGGTCACCACCTCTGACTTGTCCACAAAGCTGTGCTCCGGCAACTGAAGCCCGGATATTATCTTGCTTATGTCGCTGTCCTTGGTGAATATGATCTTCTTTTCCAGCAGCGATGCGGCTATCAGCACCTCGCCGAAGAGCGAGTCTATCGCCGATGTGTCTATCACTATCTGCTCCGCAAGTATCATCGTGTTCGGTAGCGCGTAGAACTTTCCGGGGATGTCTGACGGGGCTATGGCGACTATTATGTCGCTGCCGACCTTCCGGTTGTAGAAGCTCATGCTGGTCTCGTTTCCTTTCTTGCCGATCAGTGGTCCTAGTTCCCTATCGATCGGTATCGAGATTATCTTGTTCATCCCATCATGCCTTCGGCGCGCCGAACCGCTCCCATTCACTCATTATGTCGGCCTGTATCGAGTCTATCGCCTTGCTGCCGTCCATCTTCCTCCAGGTTTCCGGATAATACCTCTTTGCAAGCTTCTCGTAGTTCCTGTCAAGCACTTTGAGGCTCTTGAGCTCGTCGAAGCGCTCCTTGACCGAGTTGCGTGACTGGAGCCTCTCGAACGCCTGTTTAGGCGGGATGCTTATGAAGAAGAGCAGGTCCGGCCCGGGCATGGGCTTGTGCGAGTTTATCAGGTAGCTCATCTTGAGCCCGTGCTTCTTCCCGAATGATGTGCCGTATACTATGGTCGAGGGTGCGTACCTGTCCGTTATTACCGTGTATCCTTCCTCCAGCTTGGGCTTTATCAGGCTTTCGACATGGTTCGACCTGTCGGCTATGAAAAGCAACTGGAGTGTTCTAATATCAATGGGGTTGCCGCTCTTCAGCAGTTCTCTTATCAGCTTTCCTGTTACTGACTCCGTGTAGGGTTCTGAGGTGAATATGCACTTCTCCCCCTTCTTCAGGAGCGCCTCGTAGAAAAGCCTTGCCTGGGTGGTCTTTCCTGCTCCCTCTATTCCCTCGAAAACAACGAATTTGCCGGCCATCCTACCACTAGATATCAATTTACGATTATATGATGCAGTATAATTTATTAACTATATCTTTGAGGCCTGAGCATAGAGGAGGTGGAAGCGCGCCCTAGCCTCTGCGGACTTTACCTTTGTTATATGCTCGCTCTTCCTGTTGATTATGTTGAACGGCGGGATCTTGTAGGCGACTGAGTCGTCCATCAGCAGGCGCTCGTGCTGCTCTGCCGAGTCCTTCTGGTCCATCACCCTTACCTCTGTCGGGATCCCCAATCCTGCCATCTC
Organism: uncultured Microcaldota archaeon; assembly: GCA_963760035.1. Taxonomy (GTDB): domain Archaea; phylum Micrarchaeota; class Micrarchaeia; order Micrarchaeales; family Micrarchaeaceae; genus JAJYUY01. The sequence goes on from CAVXBR010000005.1 coordinate 44,844, forward strand.
CTTCTCGAACTCCGATGCGTTGGCCGAGAACTTGGAGTCCTGCATCTCCTTTGAGGTTATGACTGTTATCCTGTTGAAGTTTGATTCGCAACCATCTATCAGCCGCGACAGGTTAGTCAATGCGGTGGTGTTAAAATGCTTGTCGATTATGCGCAGATGGCCACTCATCTTGGAAAATATCTCGTCCTGCAGGTTTATCATATTGGAGAAGGGGGTGGCTGGGTCCATGTTTATCGAAGTGCGCATCATGTGGGCCGAAGCGTTGGCCCTGAGCTCGTACTGGAGGTAGCCGTTAGCTATGAAGCCTAGCGCGATTCCGGCGTATATTATGGCCAGGTAGGTCTGGCTTAGGTAGCCGCCGAAGTAGGAGAGGAGCGTTGCCAGCAATACGATGTATATTACAAGGAATGTGGCGTTTAGGAGCCCATAGGTCAGGGCGAATGAGGCATCTTCCTCGTTCCTTCGCACCACCATGAGTAGCGCCGACCCGAACAGCAGGATAGCGATTAGGGAGAGGACGTAGGTGAGTACAGCCCCTAGATGGAAGAGGCCGAGGTTGTAGCTTATGGGCTGAAGCGCCGGCGCGACCGTTGCATTGTCTGCCCTCGCCTGGAGGACCGCCCCTGCGCCTGCGCCGTAGAGCTGCGTCACCTCCTTGACTGAGTAGACAGAGCCGGCGAATAGTATCAGAGACGCCGCAAGTATCAATATGAACAGGGCCGACCTGAGCTCCTGCGCCCTCACCTGTGCCATGCTCCTGATTGGATGCCCTGGTATATAACTTTTTCCTGTGGTTTCGGTTGCGCTTTAGGTTAAGCTTAAAAAGATGAATGTGCCATCTATAAATGGGATATTTATGATGAATCCGGAAAGGCCTTTCGACATGCTCAGCAAGGCACTAGGCCAGCAGGTACTGATAAGGATGAAGTCCAACATGGTAATTAGGGGGAGGCTAAGGTGCTTCGACATGCACATGAACCTCGCCCTTGAAGGCGCAGAGGAGCTTGAGGGCACGGAGCTGAAGGCCAAGATAGGGACGATAGTGCTCAGGGGAGGCAACATAATATTTGTCTCGCCCGTATGATGATGCTTATTTATGGGCTCATGGCGCAACGGTAGCGCGCTTGCATGGCATGCAAGAGGTTGCGGGTTCAAATAAATCCTTGCGGTGCAAGGATTTTGAAAATCCCGCTGAGTCCATAATTTTTATTTTGCAGGGACTTGCCTAGGGCTTTTTGGGGTTCTCAGTAAAGCTTTTATATATGGTGCATAGAAGCTTTACTATGCACTTGAGAGCCCAGTCAGCCATGGAATACCTCATGACCTACGGATGGGCGATAGTCGCCATCGGCGTCGTCATCGCTGTTTTCTATTCACTTGGCATATTCGGGTTGGGATCAAACGGCGCTTCGGGCTGCGTTGTCATTGAAGGGTTCAGCTGCAGCCAGCCCGTACTTTCATCTTCAGGTATACTTACCATGGGGATTGGGCAGATAGGGTCGACCAAGACCATAACCGCGACGGGATGCTCGCAGAACGACAGCGCACCTTCGGCCTGGCAGGTCGCCAGCGTGCCGCTAGCGTCAGGGCAGGTGAGCAACGTCTCATTCTCATGCCCATCGACCGCAGGGGCGCCCATTGGCACCCAGTTCAAGGCAACCCTGTGGATACAGTATGCAACAAATACCCAGAGCGGCAGCATAACCATAACCCAGCAGGTGGCCCAGATAAGCAGTGTGGTGGTCTCCACGCCGGTCTTCCAGATGACTGACAGGGGCAGCGCTACGGAGGGAGACTGGCAGCAGATAGCCTCATCGGCCAGCGGCCAGGACCTTGTCGCTGTGAGCAGCGATGGCGGAAACATTTTAACATCAGGCGACTACGGAGTGAACTGGAATGATGATCAAAACCCTGGATCGTGGGGGGCGGTGGCTTCCGATGCGAGCGGGCAGTACCTTATCGCGGCGACCACCAATGGTGGTGCTGGAGCCATCTGGACCTCATCCAGCTATGGAGCGGGTTGGAACTCGCAGGGAGGATTACAGTCCTGGGATACGCTAACATCTTCTGCCAGTGGAGCTAATCTTACTGCCTCTGCTGCAACTGTTAGCGGTCGGGGAGGAGCTTTCATAACCTCGAATGACTTCGGCGCGCAGTGGAGCGGCCCTCTGGGGGTCTGCAGCGGATTCGGCTGCACAACATACAAGGTAGTGGCATCTTCGGCTGATGGATCCCATCTTGTGGCGGCGTATCTAGGTAGTTCGGCAGATTTGGTCACTTCATCTAACTATGGTGTGACATGGACCGACAGGGCACATTCTGGCAACTGGGCTGCATTGGCATCCTCGTCAAATGGGCAGTACCTTATCGCCGCACAGGCCTACAGCCTTAAAAATGGTGGCAACGGCGAAATTTACATTTCGAATGACTATGGTGTGACATGGACCCAGCTGAATGTCGGCGGAGCACCGGAATACTGGGCATCCGTGGCATCCTCATCCGACGGCTCACATCTTGTCGCTGCCCAAAATGGTGGCGACATCTTCACCTCTATTAATTACGGAGCTGCTTGGGTTGATCAGGGATACTCTGGGGATTGGCAGTCCGTGGCGTTGTCAGCAGATGGAATGCATATCTCTGCTGCGCAGTCCGGCGGGGACATCTGGACAGGGACCACCTAAACGGTAATTTCTTAAGAAAGCCAGGAGAGTTTTAGGTCAGCCAACGACCACAATTTATTTTTGCTCATAAGCCAAGTGGAACGCCTGCTCCCCCTTAGGTACCCAGCAAGGCTTTTATATGTGTTATATAGAAGATTTACTATGAAGTTACGATCCCAGTCAGCGATGGAATACCTGATGACCTACGGCTGGTCTATAGTCGCCATCGGTGTCATCCTCGCGGTCTTCTACTCCCTTGGCATATTCGGGTTGGGATCAAACAGTTCGACCGGCTGTGCGGTCATCGAAGGTTTCAGCTGCACCGAACCAGTCCTCTACTCATCTGGCATCCTGACGGCGGACATAGGGCAGGTGGGAGCAACAAAGATAATAACAGCTACCGGGTGCTCCCAAAATGCGACAGCGCCGTCCACATGGAACTTCACTAGCATAACCCTCGCCTCCGGACAGACGAGCGGTGCCTCGTTCCAGTGCCCCTGGGTAGCCGGGCTACCTGCAGGTGCTCAGGTCACGGCAACGCTTTGGGTGCAGTATGCAACATCCACGCAGAGCGGAGCCCCGACCATAGTCCAGCAGGTGGCGGAGATAAGGACCACTGTTCAGGCTACCGGCATTCCGGGTCTGTCATCTGGCATGTTCTATGCGCCAGTCACGCTTACCAATGATCAGGGAAGCGCAACCGGCTCAAACTTCCAGCAAAAGATAGTCGTTCCGCCATCCTATTCGCCGTATGAGTCTGCGGACCTGGGCAACATAAGGTTTTACCAGGGGAGCACGGAGCTCTACTCCTGGTGCGAGAGCAGCTGCACCAAGGGCTCGGCCGCACTCTTCTGGGTGAACCTGAAGAACGGGATGGTTGCCAACAGCAACACGATCGTATACATGGTTCTGGAAAATACGGTCACTGTCGATTATGACGGAGTTTATGCAGGCGAGTGCCCCTCGTGCTCGGGCCCCTATGCAGAGTACGACAACGGGGCCAGCGTCTTCAACTACTACCTGGACTTCGCAGGCTCTTCCGTACCATCGGGGTGGAGCGAGACTGGGAACGCCATAATCAGCAACGGACTGACGCTTACATCGCCCAGCTCCGGCCGTTTCCCGACAAGCTGGTTGTTGGAGCCTAGCTTCAGCAGCGGCCAATGGTTTGGGAACCCTGCCATAATGGAGACCTACGCAAGCTTCTCCTATACAGGAAACGTGCTGCAGGTTTCAACGACAGGCCTCGGCGGAGTCAACGAAACCACTGCAAAGGATATAGGAACAGGTTTATATTACAACGGAGGTAGCGGAGACGGAAGCTTTGAGGTAACCTACAGCGGCACTGGTGCCGAGCCGTTTAGTCCGCAGCCTGGCGGCGGCATGCATATATGGTCGCTCATCAACACCGGCTCGATTACAGGGGAGTATGATTACGGAGGCGATCTGACAATTCCAACCAGCTTACCGTACACTTATGGGGAGCTAAGCATCCTAGCCACTTCCAACCCAGGACCCTTCGCTAGCGTGCAGGTCACCACGATGACTGTCGTCCAGTGGCTTAGGATGCGCGCCTACCCGCCGAACGGGCAGATGCCTGCCTATGGTTTTGGTTCCGTTACCAGCACCTGAGCGGCAGGCCAGGAGATCTCTCTATCCTGTTTTTCTTATTCACAAGATTGTGGGGCCTACACCCCCTCCTGGGTATCCGGCAAGGCTTTTATATGAGGTGTATAGAAGATTTACTATGGCATTGAGATCCCAGTCGGCCATGGAGTACCTGATGACCTATGGATGGGCAATAGTCGCCATCGGTGTCGTCATCGCTGTTTTCTATTCACTTGGCATATTCGGATTAGGATCAAACATTTCGACCGGCTGTGCAGTCATTGAAGGTTTCAGCTGCTCCAAGCCAGTCCTCTACTCATCTGGTACCCTGACGGCAGATATAGGGCAGGTGGGAGTAACAAAGATGATAACCGCTACCGGGTGCTCCCAAAATTCGACCGCGCCGTCCACATGGAACTTCACTAGCATAACCCTCGCCTCCGGGCAGACGAGCGGTGCCTCATTCCTGTGCCCCTGGGTAGCCGGGTTGCCCATAGGTACTCCGGTCACGGCAACGCTTTGGGTACAGTATTCAACATCAACCCAGAGCGGCAGCATAACCATAACCCAGCAGGTGGCAGAGATAAGGACCACGGTTCAGGCCGTAGGCGTTCCAGGTCTATCATCCGGCATGCTTTACGCGCCAGTCACACTAACAAATAATCAGGGAAGCGCAACCGGCTCAAACTTCCAACAGGAGGTAATCGTTCCGTCATCGTTCTCACAGTATGAGTCTGCAGACCTGGGCAACATAAGGTTCTACCAGGGAGGCACGGAGCTCTACTCCTGGTGCGAGAGCAGCTGCGCCGAAGGATACGACGCGCTCTTCTGGGTGAACCTGAAGAACGGGATTGCAGCCAACAGCAACACAGTGATATACATGGTTCTGGAGAACTCCATATCGGTCGATTATGATGGGGTTTATGCAGGAGAGTGCCCGACCTGCTCGCCATCATATGGGCAGTATGACAACGGCAATTCGGTCTTCACGTTCTATGATAACTTCTATTCTCCCACCTGCCAAAATTATCAGTTCAATCCGGCGAGCTATAATGTGGTGGCGTACAGCGGGATGGGGGGACCAACAGAGATATCCAGGTGCAATAGGCTTGATGAGATAAGCAGCCCCAATGACTACAGCTATGGCGGCCTGATATCGGCAGTGCCCTATCCGACCCCATTCATATTCGAGGCCTATGAGGTATACAACTATGGGGGAGGAATAGGTTTTCAGTCAGGCCCAGATGGGGCCTCTAACGGTTATACATTCTTCAATGGGCCCTATGGCCATCTGAGCGTGGCGTGGCAGTCTATGGAAAACCTCCCCTCTGATTTCTACTCTAATAATCCTTCCCCTGCGGTTTCGACAGCCGAATTCGGGTTAATAGGAGGGGCTTGGACGAGCAGCTCGAGCCAGGTATGGTATAATAACTACGTTCCTACGGCGGGATCGGCCACTTCGGGGCCCCTGCCAAGCAGCCTCTATTTCAGCGTGGGCCTCTACGACCCTACGGCCGGAGCATCCGTGCAGTATGTGCAGTGGATCAGGGTCAGGGCCTATCCGCCGAATGGGCAGATACCAAGCTACTCCTTCGGTTCAGTGGCCAACACCTGAGTAGCCGAACTAATCATTTCGAACCCTTCAGTCCGATCTCAGTGCGTCGATCGGCTCCATCTTTGACGCCCTCCAGGCAGGGTATATGCCGGCTATTATGCTGACTATGACGGCGACCAGCAGGGCCGCGAGTATAGTAAGCGGCGTAAACACGGGGCTGTAGGAAAGCGATGACGAGCCGAAGCTGGACGATGAGGCGGTGGATGATGTGGCCGCTGCAGAGCCGCCACCTGACCTAAAGTTCGCGCTGCCGCCACTTCCGACAGCCACTCCTCCGCTCGGGGCGGAGGCCGAAGATGCCGATGAGGAGCTGGCATGGGTGAAGACGCTGGCCACCAGGTAGGAAGCACCGGCGCCGGCAGCTATTCCGACCAGCCCGCCCAGGAAGCCTATCATCATGGCCTGTATCAGGAATATGGTCATTATGTGCCTGTTTTTGAATCCCACCGACTTCATTATTCCTATCTCGTGGGTGCGCTCGAATACCGCGATCAGCATTACGTTCATTATCCCTATCGCTGCGACAAGCAATGAGACGCCGGCGATTATAGAGAAGAGCAGGCTTATCGATCCGATTATCGACGCAGTCGTCTGCAACAGCTGCTGCGTCGTGAGCACCCTGGCCTTGCTGCCGTATATCGTGGTTATGAGGCTGGAGAGGGCGCTGACGCTGGAGGTGTTCTTTGCCTTGACAAGTATGGTGTTGTAGGAGGTTCGGTGGAGCAGGATCTCCGCGGACTGTATTGAGAAAGCCACCGAGGTGTCGACCGAGAGTATGGAGCTTCCGTAGGATTGGAGTATGCCGACCACCGGCACCGTCAAGGTCTCGGAGGACCTGCCCGCGCCGACCTTCAGGCTCACTGGATAGCCGACCTGTATGTTCTGCGCGCCGGAAAGAGATGAGGGGAAGGCTACGCTGTGCCCTACCAGGGCGTCTGGCGCTACCGTGTCGTTGTAGATGACTCCCTGTGACAGGTTTATGCCGCCCAGAAGCTCCTGCAGCCCCTCCTGGCTTATGCCCACCACCTGCACAGTGGTGTTCTGGCCGTTTGAGTAGAGGTTGCCCGAACCGGTGATTATTGGTATCACCGTCGTCGCGTTGGGAAGCGAGGAAAGGAGGCCCACGTCAGCCGATGTAAAGCCTGATGGACTAGTCGGACTGAGCACTATCGATGTCGGGCCGAGCGCCGAAAGCGACTTGCCTATGCTGGAGCTTATGCCGGCGGTCTGGGAGGTGAGAGCGACTATGGCTGCTACGCCTATCATGACCATGAGGACCGTAAGTGCTGTCCTCACCTTCTTCTCCCTCAGCTCCTTGAAGCTGAGCCAGAAGATATTTTTAAGGTCCATTTAGCTCGCCGGCCGCTTGCATGGCAATCACTTGCGGTTCTGTGAAATGCCCTTCTCCTCCCTGGTTTTTCGGTGGGCCTTCCTCTCCCTGTAGAATAGGTAGGCGAGGGCTATCACCGCTATGACAAGGATCAGGATTATTATCCCGCCCCCTGATGACCTCCTGTAGACCGTAGTGCCGTTGGCCCCGGATGTGACGACATAGCCCTTTCCTGAAGTGAGGGAGTTGCTGGATGCTGCACCTATTGCCACTGAAACGTCGATGGTGGTGTTGATCTGCTCCCTGAGATTGTTCAGGTAGCTTATCCTTATCGGCACTGTGTAGCTTCCGCCCTTGGCAGAGGCCGACGAGGAGAGGGAGAGAGTGACCGGGGTCTGGCTGTCGACCCCAACGCTTCCGATGAAGACCGAGTTGGAGCCGAAGGCCGTTATGCCGGCGGGAGGAAGTATGGTGGCTGTCACCGCAGAGGCCGGTGTGGTGCCGAGGTTGGTTAGGACGAAGGAGATGGAGAAGATTCCGCCCACGGAAGGGCTTGTGGGTGAGAGGGTCATGCTAGACGCTGTGAGATTTATTATGCCGCTCGACAGGACTGCAACGCTTTGGGAGAGCTGCACCAGATTGGTGCCGTTGTAGAAGTTGACCGATACGTTTATCGGGAAGGTCTCGGAGGTGCTGTTTATGAACATGGTCTCGTTTATGGTGGAGTTCCGGAACGGGGGTATTATGCCCACCGCCACCGGCTGGCTTGACAGTATCTGGCCCTGCTGTGGCGAGAGGAAGGCCCTTATGGACACGTCTTTTATCGCTGACGAGCCCCTATTCGAGAGCGTGAACGATATGTTCTCTATCTTGCCGGAGGTCAGCACCTTGGGCGATATCGCCACGGAGAGCTGGGACGGGCAGGTCTCGGTGCCGAAGCTAATGTTCCTGGCCTCGCTATCGCTGTAGTAACCGAGGTAGTTGTAGTTCACCTGTATGTTGGATGAGATGAGTGTGGTGGCATTGTTGTTGACGAAGAGGGGGAGAACGACGGTCGCACTGGCGTTTGGGTGGAGAACCATGGAGCTGGTGGTCCCGTTGGCCAGCACCGAGATGTACTTGCTGTTGCCCAGGCCCAGGGTGAGCCCCTGCATGGTTATGTTGCCTATGGCCCCGCTGGGGTTGCCGAAGTTGGTGATCTTTATCGGTACATAGTTGACTACCCCCTTGCAGAGCAGCAGGGTGTTGGTGCTGACCTGGAAGGTCGGCGGGTTGGGTATCGGAGTTGGACCGCTCGTGCCCGCGAATGCGATTGCCGGTATCACTACCATCAGCAGCAGTATTGCCATTTTTGTTTGTCTCATGTTAGAACCTCATTTTTCTCTAGTTTACCATCCTTAATATGAATGACCCGGTCGCAGTGCTTCGTGGTGTCGGGGTCGTGCGTCACCATCACGATGGTGACGTTGGTATCCCTGCTTATGCCCTTGAAGAGCTTCATCACCTCCTCCTTTGACTTGGTGTCGAGGTTTCCGGTGGGCTCGTCCGCCAAGATGAGGGTGGGCTTGTTGATCAGCGCCCTCGCCACGGCGACCCTCTGCTGCTGCCCGCCGCTCAGCTGGTTCGGCTTGAGCTTGAGGCGGTCCTGGAGGCCCAGCTGGGTGAGGAGCGCGGCGGACCCTCGCCTTTTTTCCACGTGCGATACATTGTTAACCAGCAGCGGCAGCTCCACGTTCTCCTCTGCGGTCAGCCCGTTCACCAGGTTGAATGATTGGAATATGAAGCCCAGCTTCCTGTTCCTGAAGTCGGCCAGCGCGTCGCCCTTCATCTTGGAGGTGGCGACGCCGTCTATGTAGACCTCGCCGGAGGTGGGCCTGTCGATGGTGCCGAGTATGTGCATCAGGGTCGACTTGCCGCTTCCCGATGGGCCAATTATCGCGACGAACTCGCCCCTGTAGAGCTTGAAGGATATGTCTTCGAGCGCCTTGACCTCTATCGAGTTGGAGTGGTAGGTCTTGTATACTTTTCTCACCACCACAGATTCGGAGGGCGATTTCTGTGCCATGATGATAATATCGATTCGCGGCTTATATATAGTTTGCCTTATCTTTCGCTTTTTGGCAACGGCTGTCGCAGGAAGGATGCTTTTTATAGTTTCGGCGGTAATTGTTGTCGTAGATTGTGATAACATGAATACCTCCGGCAATACTATCCTGATCACAGGCGGAGCGACGGGGATAGGCTTCGCGCTGGCGGAGCTTCTGGTGAAGGAGGGCAACAAAGTAATGATATGCGGGCGAAGGATGGACAAGTTGGAAGAGGCGAAGAGAAGGGTACCGCAACTTCACATTAAAAAGTGCGACGTTTCTGACAAGGCAGAAGTGGAGGCGCTCTACGGGTGGATCGATGAAAATTTCAGGGAGATCAATGTGCTGGTGAACAACGCAGGCGTACAAAGGCCGGTTGATTTCAATGGTTCGGTCTTAGCTTCTTTGATCGAGGAGGAGATAGACATAAACCTTAAGGCCCAGATCAGCCTGGCGGCCCATTTCGTGCCGCTGCTGCTGAAGAGGAAGGAGGCCGCCATAGTCAACGTCTCGTCGGGGCTTGGCTTTGTCCCCATAGCCGCCTTCCCCATATATTGCGCTACCAAAGCAGCCATCCACTCATTTTCCATGTCACTGAGGCACCAGCTCAAGCAGACATCAGTAAAGGTGTTCGAGGTAGTCCCGCCCATAGTTCATGACACCGAGCTTAAGGGAAAGTTCCTTGAAAGGAGTGCCAACAGCGTCTCCGCTGCTGAGGTGGCAGGCGCTGTGGTTGCGGCGATGAAAAGCGACGAATACGAGGTGGCGGTCGGCCCCGCAAGGGGTTTTGTAGATGGTTCAAAGGAGGAGCGGAACCAGGCATTCGACAGGATGAACCACTGAATTTGTTGCTTTTAGGATGGCGGCATTGTTCCTGCATTGGTCCGTAAGCGACGGCGA
>CAVXBR010000006.1:0-9971 GCA_963760035.1 uncultured Microcaldota archaeon
GTGATCAGGAATGATTTCAAGCAGTGAGCTGAAAAAAGAGGTATTTCGCCTTCTTCCAGAGGAACGAGCACAAGGTAGCGCCCAACGCCTCGCTGATACCGGAGAACGACTCCGAGCGTGCTGTTCACCACCGCCGGCATGCATCCCGCTGGTGCCGTTCCTTCTCGGGGAGCCCCACCCCTGGGGCAAGCACCGCTCAACGTCCAGAGGTGCATACGCACTGGCGACATCGATGAGGTCGGCGACGCCTGGCACCTGAGTTTCTTCGAGATGCTTGGAAACTGGTCACTGGGTTCATACTTCAAAAAAGAGGCAATCGCGCTGAGCTTTGAGTTTCTGACCAAAGGTGCTCGGGATCCCAAAAGAGAGGTTCAGTATTACATGCTTTGCTGGAGACAGCGACGCCCCGCGGGACGACGAGTCGGCCAAGGCCTGGGAGGCCCAGGGAGTCGATAGGTCAAGGATACACTTCCTGCCGAAGGGTGACAACTGGTGGGGACCTGCTGGCGCCACAGGACCCTGCGGGCCGGACACCGAGATGTTCTACCATGTAAAGGACGTCCAGGAGAAGAACACCTCTGACTTCTTAAGGCTGCAAAAGGAAGGCGTCTTCTGCGAGATTTGGAACGACGTGCTGATGCAGTACAACAAGGACGCCGATGGCACCTACTCGGAGCTCAAGCAGAAAAACGTAGACACGGGGATGGGGCTCGAAAGGACAGTTGCCGTTCTCAACGGATTTGACAACGTCTACGCCTGCGACACCATTGCACCAATCCTGGACAAGGTCGTATCAATTTCGGCTGCTGACACTGACAAGAGGGGCAGGAACGTACGCATAATCACGGACCATCTTCGTGCGGCTGTCATGATACTTGGTGAGGACAAGGCAGTGGTGCCCAGCAACGTCGACCAAGGCTATGTACTGCGCCGCTTCATCAGGAGGAGCATAAGGCATGCTAGGATGATAGGTATCAAGGGCGAGTTCTGCAATGAGATCGCCGAGGTAGTTGTCCAACTCATGGGCAAATCATACCCTGAGCTGATAGTCAACAAGGAGAGGATATTCGAAGAGCTGGCAAAGGAGGAGGCCAAGTTCTCCACCGCACTTGAGAATGGTACGAGGGTACTTGAAAGGATGTTGCAATCTCTTGCCGGCAAAAAGATTCTAGACGCAAAGAGCGCGTTCGACCTCTTCCAGAGCTACGGCTTTCCATTGGAGATTACTGTCGAGATGTGCAAGGAAAAGGGATTCTCAGTTGACGAAGCAAGATTCAACTCGCTGATGAAAGCGCACCAAGAGACTTCCCGAAAGGGCGCGGAGCAAAAGTTCAAGGGTGGCCTTGCGGACCACAGCGAGGCAACAACAAAGCTACACACGGCAACGCACCTGCTGAACGAGGCACTCAGGCAGGTCGTTGACAAGTCCATACACCAGATGGGCTCCAACATAACGCAGGAGAGGCTCAGATTCGACTTCAACTGGAACACAAAGCTGACGGACGAGCAGGTAAAGAAGGTTGAGGATTGGGTCAACAGCGTCATAAAGGCTGAGGCCGACGTGACATTTGAGATGATGAGCGTCGACGAGGCAAAGAAGGCCGGCGCCCAGGGGGAGTTCGAGAAGAGATACGAGGAGCAGGTCAAAGTTTACACGGTTCACAAGGGCGACAAGGTCTACTCCAAGGAGATCTGTGGGGGGCCGCACGTCAAGAACACGCGCGAGATAGGCAGCTTCAAGATAACAAAGCAGGAGGCGGTCGCGACCGGAGTAAGGCGCATAAAGGCGGTTGTCGGCTAAGCTTCTTTTATATTTGTAGTGATTAAGTGGGTACCATGGACCAGCTTAAGGTGTGGAGAAATGAGTATAAAACGCGCTCCACATTCGTTAGAATCCATTCCGATATGCCATCGAGGCCGGTGCCGCGTTTTGCAGGATTAATCAGGAGGGAGGCGTCGCCGTCTGCAAGGATACTTGACATCGGCTGCGGGACAGGCCGTAACAGCATCTACCTGGCGAGGAAGGGCTTCAATGTCTCGGCCTGTGACTTTGTGGCGGAGGCGGTAAAGACAGCAGAGATTCGCAGCGGAAGCCTAAAGATCGAGTTTCGGGTTGTTGATTTGGGAGCCAGATGGCCCTATCCGAACAGTGCGTTTGACGCCCTGGTGGACTGCAACTCAACAGTAAACATGAGGGAGGAGGCCAGATCGATGGCGATACGGGAGGCCCTTCGGGTCCTGAAGCCAGGTGGCTACTACCTCTTCTACGGTATGAAGGCGGGCCGTGGCACAGGGAACAGTCCTGAGCCCAACAGCTTCCTCGTGAACGGCAAGAAGTTCGAGAAGCACTACTCGAAGGAGGAGCTCATCGAGGCCTACAGAGAATTTGACGTTGTGCGGATGGGGAAGACATATTATGTCAAGGACGTCATTGGCAACAAGGCCCTGGCAGTGCATGCATGGCCATTCTGGGTAGTCGTATTCAGGAAGCCCCAGCGTCAGAAAGTTTAATAAATAGATACAGAGCTAATCTATTGACGACTGGTGGACGCATGCTTTACCTAGACAGTATAGTTGTGCACAACTTCAAGTCATTCAAGCACACCAGCGTGAAGTTTAAGACCGGCTTCAACTGCATCGTTGGCCCAAACGGGTCGGGCAAGTCTAACGTCGTAGACGCGATACTATTCGCCCTCGGGGAGATGTCCCTTCGAAGAATGAGGGTAACCAAGTCGGACCAGCTGATAAACAGCGGTGCCAAGAAAAGGGACAACGGCACCAAGAAGGCCTACGTCAAGCTGGTCTTTTCGGGTGACAGCAACGTAGAGATAACAAGGACCATTAAATCTAATCATAAGATCGGCTACAAGATGAATGGCAAGAACGCTACCCGCCAGGAGGTGGTGGACTTCCTGCGCTCCTATAAGTCTAGTTCGGACGAGACCAACGTCATCGCCCAAGGTGAGATTCATAGGATGCAGAACCTCAATCCCCGTGAGCGACGCGAACTGATCGACATCGCGGCCGGGATCAGGGAGTTCGACGAGAAGAAGGGCGCATCGATGAAGGAGCTTGACCGGGTTGACCTTAAAATTCGTGAGGCCCAGATCGAGCTGGGCATGAAGAAGGGCTTCCTTTCCGAGCTCGAGAAGCAGAAGGAGGACGCCGAATCTTACATCTCATTCAAGGACTACGTTAACAGGGGGAACTTCACCATACTCAAGACAAGGGAGGTCGAGGTATCCAACCAGTTCGAGGGTGCCAGCCGCGATATAACAGCAATCGACGAGCGCATCGCCAAGATAAACGGCGAACTCCTAAAGCTTGAGTCCGACGTCACTCGGCTCAACCAGGAGAAGGCTGTTCACCTCAAGGAGCTTAACGAGAAGAACATTGAAACTGCTTCTGCGACCAAGAGGATGGAGGAGGTCTCTAGGGAGATCGCGGTCAAGGAGGCGCAGACAAGGTCGATAAGGGACCATGTCAAGGAGAGAGAGAAGGCCCTTGACGCCCAGATAGGCGCGCTCGGCGACCTCAAGGTCAAGCTCAACCGGGGCGAGGAGGAGATCGCCAAGATGAAGGAGGTCCTCAAGGCCCGGAAGGCGGACAAGGGCATGGAGAGGATGGCCCAGCTCGCCGCGCAAGGAGGAACTAACGCGCTCCTCGAACTTTACAGCAAGACCCAGAAGGAGTTGGCCGCGCAGCAGGAAAAGCTCAATCGGCATCGTCTGCCGCTCTTACGCTGGAGCTGGAGATCCGAGAGCCTCGAGAAAGAGCTTCTTACAGTTGCAAACGAGAAGAAGATATCGGAAGACGAGACCGAGCTGCACCGACTGGAAGATTGGAAGGGCTGAAGACGGCATCCGCAGCGCTCTCGAAGGAGGTGGAGGCGGCTAAGAAACAGCTGGCTTCGCAGCTCAATGGTATTGGCACTTCAAGGAAGAGGATTGACGAGATCGACACCAAGGTCCTCCAGTTCAAGGAGCAGCTCGCGATGAGCGGAGCTGGCTCAACAGGAAGGCCGACGACGAGCTGAAGAGATCGCTCAAGGCGGGCTTCTACGGGCGTGCCTCAGAGCTCTGCACTTATGAGGATAAGTATGACCTCGCTGTCAATGCAGCAGCCGCCAGCAGGATGAACTACTTCGTAGTCGATTCGGCAGAGGTCGCCGAGAAGGCGATAGAGACGCTGAAAGCTAAGCAGCTCGGCCGCGCGGCATTTATACCGCTCAGCGACATGGTGATCAGCGAGAGGGCCGCCAACGGCAAACTCGATGCCCTCATATCGCACGTTAAGTTCGACGACAGGTTCGCAAAGGCCTTCCGTTACATATTCTCCGACACCTACCTTGTTGATAGCATAGCCGACGCCAAGCGTGCCGGCTTCGGCAAGGGCAGGTTTGTCACCTATGGCGGCGAACTTGTTGAATCTAGTGGAGTGATAAGCGGCGGAGACCAGGGAGGCAAGCGCGTCAGCGCAACCGTTTTGCAGTCGAAGATAAGGGCGTTGGAGAAGGAGAGGGCTGAAGCTGCCGACCTGCTCAAGAGCTCTGAGTCTGGAGCCGATACGGCAAAGAGGTCGCTCTCCGAGATCGAGGCAAAGCTGCTTAACAATACCTTCGAGAGCCAAAGGGCGGAGGAGTCCTTCAAGGCAGTCGGAACAAGGCTCAAGGAGCTATCGCAGAGTGAGAAGGAGCTCACCAAGCTGGCAGAGGTCGCCAGGGCAAAGAGGAAGCAGAGCCTTGATGAGAAGGCCAAGCTTGCCAAGGAGGTCGAGCGGCTGGGGAAGAGCGCAGACGAGACCCTTAGGAGGTCCAAGTCGGCAGAGGGTCCCCAGGAGAACAGGGAGAAGGAGATCGCTGAGTACAAGGCGGTGATGGAGGAGATAGAACAGCTCAAAATAAAACTGGCCGAGACCCAGAAGGAGACGGATATGCAGAGCCAGCGTTCCGCCCAGATCGACGGCGAGATAGCAGAGGTGCGGAGTCAAGTTAAAGAGGACCAGCGCAAGCTTGCGATACTCGACGGCGAGATCATGGGCCTCTCCAAGGCTAAGGTCGAACTCAACGAAGAGATACGGGTGAAGGGAGCGAAGAACGGCGCGCTTCTCTCGAAGATGAAGGTCCTGGACAACGCCATGACAAAGGCGGCCGAACAGAAGGGGAGGCACGGCCGAGATGAACAAGGCTGAGCGCGAGGTCTCCGAGATCAACATCAAAAAGGCCCAGGCGCAGCAAAGGCTATCGGACATTAGGAATGAATTGGCGAGCTACCAGAAGGTTGAACCAATAATAGGGGAGGAGATAAGGCAGATTGAGGAGAGGGTGACCCGTTCTAAGTTCGAAATCGAGAAGCTCGGAGCGGTGAACCTGAAAGCGCCCGAGGTCTACAAGGAGAAGAGCGGAGAGCTGGTCAGGGCGGAGGAGAAGATGGGAGTTTTGGGCAGCGAGAAGGATGCGATTCTTAACCTGATCAAGGAAATAGATGCCAGGAAGCTCAACGTCTTTAAGGATACGTTCAACCAGGTCAACGACAGCTTCAAGCGGCTCCACGAGTACATCTTCGACGGGAAGGCCGCAGTTGCAGCTTGATAATCTGAAGGAGCCCCTCGATGCCGGGCTCAACATATTGGTCGAGGGGGGGCGCAACAAGAACATGCATGTGGACCAGTTCTCCGGAGGCGAGAAGGCGCTGCTCGTGCTGATTCTGCTCTTCTCAATACAGATGAGGAAGCCGCAGTCATTCTACCTCTTCGACGAGATAGACGCGGCGCTGGACAAGGAAAACGCGAAGAAGCTCTCCAAGCTGCTCGGCGAGCTCAGCAAGAGCTCCCAGCTCATAGTTGTAAGCCACAACGATACGATGATAACCTCAGCAGACACCGCCATCGGCGTGGTCAGGAGGGCGGGCGAGTCGGCCGTGGTGGGCCTGCAGATGAACAGCGGCGGCGCCACCGAATCGGAAGCGGGTGCTTGATTGGCAAGGGCTGCGGAAAAGAAGCCTGCAAGGAAACAGATTAACACCCTGCCTCTTTACGTCCTGCTGATAGTCCTTTTTGCCCTTTACATAATATACCAGCATGGGCTGATTCTGTCCTACATAGTAGGGATCGCCCTCTTCCTTACGCTTATTGCTGTGATATGCATAGAGACGTTCAACGGCGTCAGGGAGTACGGCTTCAGGCGCAATGCCGTTGAGATCATAGTTGTGGTGCTCATTGTGGTTGGCATTTGGTTCTCCCTCCAGTTCTTCCTCGGCACCAAGTATCCGCTTGATGTGGTGCCAAGCTGCAGCATGCTTCCGACCATGCAGAGGGGCGACATGCTCCTGCTCCAGGGGATTAGGAGCCCTGCCCTGCTGAAGGCCCCGATCATAAATATCAGCAGTTCCACCTATCAGGGTGTTCTCGGCGGGATTTCCAAGGGCCCGCTATCCTGCGTCGCGTACCTGGAAAGCGGCAATAGTGCCCAGGTGTCGCAGTACATGGAACCAGGCTACTCGATCGGCCTCTACTCGAGCGCTGGCGGAGGCTCTGTGGTAAACGTTGACGGCGAGAGTGGGCCACTTAGGTATGTGTGCAGCACTACAACCGACGTCTTCAGCAACGGAAGCTCGAGGCAGATAGTCTACACCAGCGGAATAACCCTAGGATCTGAAACCGTGACGGGCGACAGGAACAACAGCGTTGTCGTCTATTCTACGATACCAAAGGACCTCTTCTACAAGGAGGGCGACGGCTACATAGTGCACCGGGTCTACGCTGTGCTCAACGTCTCGGGAAGCTACTACGTACTGACGAAGGGAGACAACAATCCAGGGCTTGACGTCCAGTATTCAAACTATCCGGCCAACCTGTCAGCTGTGCAGGGCAAGGTGGTTGCGAGCATACCCTATCTGGGGTATCTGAAGCTAATACTGTCAAGCCACTTCAGCGAGCCTGCCGGGTGCAACTCCACGATACAGAACTAGGAGCCCCATTTTAGTCATATAATCGGAATTTACAGAAAGGTTTATATTTATATTGTCCGATAATTATCGGATTATATAAGTATCTGGCTGCCTAAAAAGTGGACAACATGAACAAAACGAATGTCGTTTATAGGGAGGTGGCAGAAGCCGTCCTCGTGAACAGGAAGACTGCACTTGTAGGTAGGGAAATTGCCAAGAGGATAGGCGCATCGCCTGACACCGTGAGTTCGGCGTTGACTCCGCTTAAGAAGATAGGGGCAATTGCGATGTATAGGAGGCACTTTGAGGTTGTAAACTTCAAGAAGCTGCTTCTGGTATGGGCCGTGAACAGAAAATTCGATAGAGACATATCATATAGAACCTATGTAGAAGTGAAGGACATTCAAGAGATAGAGGACAGGTTGCCTGGTGAGATAGCTTATACAAATTACAGTGGGTATGTCAAACTCTTCGGTAACGATGCTTCTTCATACGGGGAAGTGTACGTTTATGCCTCTGAGTCCGCAATGAAAGAGATTAAAATACGATTTCCGCCTAAGAATATCTCAAAAGGTTCGGAGTACAGCAACCTTATCGTATTAAAGCCGGATGGCGTGTTGGGGAAACGTATAATAGACCGTGAACTCACTAATTCGTCAGTTTCGTTGCCGCAGCTTTATGTTGATCTGTGGACAAATGGCAGTTGGTATGCCTATGAATTTTTGAAGAAGCTAGAAAAGCGTATAGATGATGCATATGCAAACGCAATTTTGGAATAGCGAAAAAACCGAGAAGAGCTTCCAGACATTGAACGAAATAGCGAATAAAGTCGACTTCGTCCTTATAGGAGGTTGGGCCGTCTATATGTATAAGAATACCCAAAAAAGTGAAGATGTAGACATCGCCATAACATTTGACAGTCTCAACTACTTTAGACAGTTTGGGATAGGGGATTACAGTGGGATACATGTCAAATACGCAGTGATCAATGGGACTGTTGTTGACCTTTTCATAGAACAGTATTCAGATGGAGATCTTCCAATTCCAGTAAAGGATCTGCTAGATAGCTATGTAATAATTGGGGGAAAAAGGTTGTGTCAAAGGAGATGTTACTGCTTTTGAAGCTTGGCGGCTATTTCAGGGTCGATGAGACGAAGCATAGAAAGGATGTGATAGACGTTGTTACCTTGCTCTTTTACGCAGATATTGACTTGCAGAAGGTCAGGGGTTATATCAAAAAATATGGGATAGACAAAAGAAAGGGTTCTGACGCATTGTTGGAGTACCTTGACAAGGGTTCTACTACCTCTGAGTTTATAACAAACACCAAGGAAGAGTATGAGAAGCTTAGAAAAGAACGTAGGAAGGAGATAAGGGACATCTTTGGATATTGATGTGGCTCGGCCAACCGAAAGGGGGCATGTAAACTGTTATATATTTGGAAAATCCAGTGTTAGCTGTAAGGGGTAGTTCCATGAATGTTAATCCTAACGCATATAGGCTGATTTTGATAGCGGTTTTTGTCCTTGGGCTCTTGGGGGTTATGGCAAATGCGTCGACAAACCCGGGCTTTTATCTGCACTCCCAGCAGAACATCTCCACAGAGGGGGGGCAGTACTACACCCTGTTCGCACAGGCAGGCAGCCATATCATTTCCTATGCGCCTTATCCGGTTCCGGTAATCTACAACTACCAGTGGTATAACACAACGGACGGGCATATGAATAAGATAGCAGGGGCCAATTCCAGGACCCTTTCCGGGATCTCCGGCGGTATCGGAACCTATACCTATGAGGTTGTTGCCACTAACCAGCAGGGGGTCTCAGTCTCGAACTCCAGCACGCTCACAGTAACCAACTTGCCCTCCATTAGCCTTTCCGCCGGCAGCATGAAGCTTGACCAAGGGGAGAGCTATCGGTTCAGGAGCTTTTATGCGCCAGGGGCGGGAAATGCCTCCTACATATGGAACGCAACAGGCCTCAAGCTTACGGCACACTGCCTCTACCCTGCCAACTCTACCTGCACAATATCGACAGAGGGGGTCGCACCTGGGGTTTACAACGTATCGCTTCTGGTCAAGGACGGCACAGAACAGAGGTACATGACCTCGCCCGTAATGGCACAGGTGCAGGTGAATGCCGCACCTACAGTCATCGCAACTCCTGACCTCAACCAGGCCTCAAAGGGCAATGTGACCTACATGGTGACAATTGTCAATGGCACCGGACCGTTCAACGTCTCGCTCTACGCCACCGACGGGACCCGGGTTGCCAATGAGAAAATTCCGTATTCCAATGATACGGAGCTGATGTTCTTCACCGCACCAAGCCAGACTATTATCCTACGATGCTTCCGTAAATGACATAGGAGTGGCAGTACCTTATACCTTCAACTCTGTCGTAAGCACGGTAACCGTCCCTGTCACACCAGGATCGGCGACTGAACTACATCCTGATAGGGATAATCGTGATACTGGTCATCGCCATACTCATAGTGTATGCATACAACAACACAGGCAGATATGGTGGGGAAACAACCGACTATGGCATTAGCGGCTACGAAGCCCAGCCCCACGAAGACGAGGAGGCTGGATACGGTGATTCGATTGGCCGCTCAGCCCTGATGAACGCAGTCTAAGCTCGATTCGGACAAGGGCGAGACAACGGCCGAGGAGGACACGACAAGCGCCGATGAGGAGGAAGCAGACTCCGATGGGGAGGAATCCAAGTCAGCTAAGTCGGATCGGAAGTCGACCGGAAAACGGGCGTCCAGATCAACTAAGAAGAAGTAGGATGTGCCAAGCCACGGAAGGCAGGTCTATTTTTGCTTCGATTCTCCTAGGCACCGTCAGGCCAGCTTCAACGAGATAATGGTTATATACCTTTCTGTGATAATAGTATTCGAAATAGATACAGTAGTCAGGAAATTCTGTGATTTTATGGCAGATTTGGCGAATGATATACGTCTAGCTGTGGACAGCGGCAAGGCGGTATTCGGAGTGAAGGAGTCGATCGATTCGATCAC
>CAVXBR010000007.1:0-4696 GCA_963760035.1 uncultured Microcaldota archaeon
ATGCCTCGACTCAGCGTATTGCTCGTGGGCCTGCCGGTCGGCAAAGTACTGGCTGGCCTGCGATTCTGTAAGGATGCCTATCAGGGCCTGTGGCGAGTCGCCTACGATCATGAAAGGCACGCCGTTCTGATCCACAAGGTACCTCCCGTTCGCGCTTGGCTTGAGCGGATATGCGGTAGGCAGAACATTATAGCCGAGGCTGGTGGCGCTGGAGTTGCCAGCCGAGTCGGACAGGGTGATGCTTCTGCAGTGAACGTTCCCGAGCCCCAGGCAACATTCTGGAGGAACGAGAAGCTGTTAGAAGTCGACGATGTGACATACGTGGCCGTGGTGACGGTCGCCCCACCGGCCGCCTGGACTTATAGTTATAAGTATAGGGTGGTATCCGTTCTGCCAGCGAGGCCGTGAGTATCTGATGCCTGCCGATCTCCATCGTCGTGTCCACCGCGCTCCACCCAACCAAACCGAATATCTTCGGGCGGAGCCCGATGATCCAAGCACGGCGCTCGGCATCACACCAGAGGGCGGATAGGTCCTTATCCTCGTGTAGCTCAGCTTCAAGGAAGGGTTCCCTGTCCCTGAAGCCCGACACCCCTATGTAAGCCTGAGAGCCGGGAATCTGCGATGTTATCTGCTGGGTCGCTCCGAGTAGTCGTAACCGTAAAATGCCGCAGAAGCAGAGGGCGAGTAGGTGTAGAGAAGATGGTACGCCCCCGTCGAAGGGGTCAACGAGCCGCAATAGTAAGTGCTGCTGTAGGAGAAGTCTGTGAACGAGGACGAGACGCATGCGCCGTTCCACCCTACCGTTCGGGCCCTCGTCGCACTGGGTGGACGGGTGCGACACATATCCGGAGTTGAGGCTGCAGTCGTTGCCGTTCGCTCCTGTGTAGTCCTCGTACAGCTCAAGGATCTGGTTGGCCGAGAGCCCGTAGGTGGAGGAGGTGGTGATCCAAGATCCCGCCCCCAGGTTCGAGGAACTTGTCGTAACCCCGTTGTTTATCGTTATCCCGCTGCCGGATTCTGTCGGAACCGGATGGTACCGACGTTCCCTTGAAGTCCTGGTAGAGATTGAACACATTCGCGCCGTTGTCATACTGTGCGTACGATGCCGCGGAGAGTTGCGGTGCCTCGCCCGCAAAGATGCCGTCGTAGTGTGTCGACGTCGACTCGAATGTCATGTTTATCTTTATGCTGCCCCCGCTTCCAGGTATGCTTGGAACCTTGACCCAGAAGACTGCGTTCGTTGATGACGAGGTGCAGCCACTCTCGCACCACGAGTAGAGGAGCGAGGCCCCCTTGTGCGAACCTTATGTTCCCGAGGTCGGCCGCCTCATATGTCTTGTAGGAAGTGCTGGTGGGGTTGAATGTCACCATCTGCTGGAATCCTGACCCTGTCGACGATCCCTGGCTGTTCGTCAGGATTATCGGAACCGTGTTGGAGCCGTACTGGAAGATCGTCGTGGTAACGATCGTAGAAGCAGATGTCGTGGAGACTGTTGAAACAGAAGTCGTGGAGGCCGTTGAAACAGATGTCGTAGAGACAGAGGTTGTCGAAACCGAGCTAGTCGAAGTTGTGGTACCTCCAATGCCCACCGCGCTGAACTGCGTCAACGGGCTGGGGTAAACATATGGTTTGTAGTTCCACTGCTGGGTCACCCCGTTGTAGTCGGTCTGGTAATTCTCTCCTGTGAAGAACTGCTGGTAGTACCCCGACGTAGAGTTGTAGGTCACCTGGTTGTTGTAGTAGTCCCTGTTCGCCACCAGGATGTATTGTCCGACAGGACATGACGGGGCGTATATCGAAGCGGCACCAGGCTGCCCCTTAAACATATTGTTCCAGGCAAAGACGGGGAGCAGCATCTGGCCGATTGTCCTTGAAACCTGTTCGTAGCATGCATAGCCGTCCTGTCCGGGCCTGTTCTGGTCTATTGGATTCGTTCCGTTGCAGAGGCCCCAGGTTGCACACAACCCGCCTGAACACAGACTGGCACAGCTACGGTAACTTTCTAGTATGGCAAACGAATCAAAGGAGCCGCCAGCGGCACTGACATTGTTGTTAAAAATCACGCCTGTGCCGCCACGAAAGTTCATGGGCCAGACCCAATGGCCGTATGGGTTGTAGAACGTGTTGTTGTAGACCTCGAAGTCCCTTGGCGACGGCTGGCCTCCCGAATCAAGGCCGTGGTTGCCTATAGTTACCTCGCCGATCACCTTATTGTACCTGAAGACCCAGTTCGCCCCATTGTACGCGTCAACCGCACCGTCGTTTATTACGGTGTGGTTGAAAGTGTCGTTCTCTATTATGATGGTATTTCCCGTGCCAAAAACATCTGGAAAATTCCATGCGGAGGCGCCGGCGCCAGTAATCGAAAGGTCAGGATTCCCGTTAATAAACGTGTCGTGGTCTATGACTCCAGACGATTGCCCCGATGTCGATATCCCCGGGCTGCTTCCGGTGACGTCAATGTAGTCGTGGTCTATCCTGAAGTTCTGCCCGTTAACCTGTACAATCCCCGTGGATGCACCCTGAGTACCTGTGATTGTGAATCCTGTCAGCCTGTCTCCGCTGCTGAGTAATATTGCGGTCTCAAAAGCCTGCCCGCCTATCTGCGCATTTATGATGGTGTTCCCTATCCCAGCGCCCTCAAGGGTCAGAGGCTTGGTGATGTTAACAGAGGGCACGTATATGACAGGGCTGGTATAGGTGCAGGTGCCTGCGGGCACCATTACCGTGTCTCCGGGGCTCGCGCTGTTGACCGCATTCTGGACATCGAACTGGCTGCAGCTCTTTGCGACTACTGTTTTCCCGGTGACGCACTGGGAGACATCGAATCCAAGACAGTTCGACTTGCAGGCCAGCTTCCCTGACGCGTATCCCAACGAAGCACATGTCAGCCCGCTGACATTAGCGCCGTTGCACGCCTGGCCCTCTCCGATGATCCCGCTTCCGCATGCATAGATGGCCAAAGAGGCCCCGTTCCCGATACCGGAACCGCCCAGCCCAGAAGACGGGGGACGTTCAAGTTGTTAGCGTTCTGATGCGCATTCAGGCCAGTCCCCAAGATCACGGCGAACAGGGCGAGAGCCAAAACGCATGCTGTAGCAATTACGCCAAGGTGCGCTGTTGCTTTACTAGACGACTTATCTCTCCCGCATGGTCTCAAATTGCTACAATTGGCTCAAATCCTTTTGATACTACCATCGCCTCCCAAGTCAAGCGTACATCGAGGGGCCAGTCGCTCACAGCATTCTTGTAGCTCTCGTGGGTTTCCTTGTGCTTGTCTATTATCTCCCTTATCTTGGCCTCGACAAGCTTGGCTTCCTTGTCCAGGTCAGCGATGTCTATCTCAAGCTTCATCAGCTTGTTCAGGCACGTGATCGCGCTCTCGGCGTATATCGGGTCAACGATTCCCGGTTGGACGGAAACCATCACATTTATGTTGTCAAGGCCGTTGAGTGTGGACTTGAGCAGGAGCATCGCCCCCACTCCTGTTGAGACGCCTTCCTGTATGGGCGTCATCCCTGCCTTCACAACCTGCGGCTCAAGCGCCTTCTTCGAGCAGATCCCGAAGACGGCCTTCTTCTGGCTGTTCAGCCCGCTCGGGATCCCCATCGGTATGCCTCCTATCGAATAGATCCTTCCTATCTTGCTTTTCTGGACAAAGTCATAAACGGTCTCTGTCACCTCCCTCACCATGTCAAGCGGCATCGAGAATTCAGCGAATATCGTGACCACCTTTGAATCGGTGGAGCAGTAGACCCTCACCGGCGGCATCGGCTCCCCCTTGTGGATCGAGATGAGGGGCGGGAAGTTTGATCCGTCAAGGTATCCTACATACTCCATCTCAAGCTTGTCTATCATGTAGCTTATGCTCATGGGCCCCACCAGACCGACACCCGGGAATCCCTCTACGAACGTGTAACCGTCAAGGCTCATCTTCTTGAGCATTTTGACTTCCATCATGCAATCAACGATACTATTCATCAAATTCCTGTTAAATAGCTATCGCTTGCTTGCCTTTCCCTCAGACGCTATCACGGAATACACGATCGAGCGGACACTCCTGTTCTTCTTCGAGAACAGCGAAAACATCCCTCACAGTGCCTGCGGCCGCCTTTATGGTTATCACGTCTATGCAGGCCTCCGGCACCGTGCTGGTGCAGTTCGCTTCGTATCTTGTCCTTGAATGCATGCAGGGTGTTGGAGACCCGGTTCTTCTCAGATCCATGATAGGTAAGCACGAATACGATTTCTATCGTGCCAGATAACTTGTCGAGCTCCTCGTAGTCCTTGACCATCCCTTCGATGGCGTCGCGGAGGAGCTTTGACCTGCTCTTGAGGCCCAGCCGTTTCTGTATGCCCTCGAGCCGTCTCCTGGTCTCGTCATCTATTGATATGCTCAGTATCTCCAATCAATCACTAACTATAAACATCAGCCAAACTTATTTGTTATGTTCGTTTCCTGACCCCCACTCTTACCGCTATGTACGCAACAAATACAATGCTTGTTATAAAGAAGCTAACAGGGTATGGCTCGTAAAAAGCTACGAAGAGCCCCGCCCAGGTGGCCATGAGCGCTATAACCACCGAAAGGATTATGGCATACAATGGCTTCTTGGCCAGCCTGATCGCGATCGCCGCCGGCACCACCATCAAAGCGAAGATAAGGAGAACCCCGACCACCTGTATCGCTAT
>CAVXBR010000008.1:0-22445 GCA_963760035.1 uncultured Microcaldota archaeon
CAAAACGCTGCTGCCGTCTGCGCAGGACTGGGCACGTAACATAACTAGATAGGGTGGCATTTGACCCACCCTCTTTTATTTCTTCTCTTCCTTTTCATTCTTTGATAGTTAGATGGTATCATGGCAAATGTTCTCTCTCGCACCTGGGCATCCTACAGATCCAACCTTGGGTTGGTGCTGATCTCTGCTGCTGCTCTTGTGATCGCCTTCCTGGTTCCAGTCTTCGCCTCCCTTCCAACCTACAACGACCTGGGCGGCGTATTCTTGAGAACATCGAGCATATACCTGAACCTCAACATCTTCAACAGCGCCGTGATAATAATTGCCTTCCTCTTCGCCCTCGTATTCATAAGCTTCGCGCTGGTCATGATAAACGTGATAGTGAAGCACAGCCGCACACGTACAAAGATCAAGAACGCCGTGATGTCCAGCCTGGAGCGCTACACGGGCATAGTCTTCTCCACCCTTTTGATATATTCGGTCATAGTATTCGCGGCGAACATACTGAGCTACAACACGGGCTACTCGCAGGCGATAACCGCCATCGTGGCGCTCGTGCTGACTCCGTTGGTCTTCTACGCGCCCTCCTCGATAGTGATAGACGAACGCGGCCTCTTCAGGGCCATGAAGTCGAGCGTCTCCTTCTTCTTCAAGAAGTTCGACTACTTCCTGCTCTGGCTCGTGGTCGCAGTAATACTATTCACCGTGCTGGACTTCGTCTTCATACACGCCTTCGGGACTTTCGCCTCCAGGTACGTCATGCTCGTTGTCAGCTCGGTCTTCGTGCTTCCGCTGCTCATGCTGATGCAGGGTGAGATGTACCTGAACAGGTTCGGCCTGCTGAAGGTCTGACCGTCGTTTCGGAGAGAGCGATGGTATAAATATCTTGTTTGCCATCAGTTTCTCATGGGGTTTCGGTCGGGCACCAGATACGCGGCTCTTGCACTGGTCTTTCTTTCTCTTGCGCTAGTCTTTTCTGCGACGGCCCAGACAGTCCCAACAACAGGCTCCGGCTCTTCTTCCACTCCCTTTACCTACTCGAGCGGCTGGCAGGGGATTGGCTACTATTCGGGCGTACCGGGTTACTCCTCCAGCACGGCCCTACTCATAGCCTCACAGATCCAGTACAGCAGCTTCGCCATGACCTGCATAATAACGGGCCAGGTAGCTACGCCCGAAGACTGCATCGCCAGCTCGATACCCTACATGGCGCTTGGCGTCCTCCTCTCCTTCTTGATAATAGCGATCGTCTACATGGTAGGCAACGTCATGAACTTCAAGCCCCTGAAGGACTGGTACAGGGCCGAGCTCTGGGAGTCGATCAAGACGATGCTCCTGATCGGCATAATAATATCGGCTCTGGTGATAATGAGCGCGATGGCTGACATGCTGGTCGGAGCCAACTATATCACGCCGCTCAGAGGCACTCAGGGTGCGCTCTCGACCAACCTGGCCAACCTCTACAATGCTGACAATGTTTACATAAACCAGCAGCTTGGCCTGTCCTACCAGGCCTATGCGGCCATGCTAGGACTCTCCACAGGGGTTGGGATACTGAAGAGCGCGGAGTTCAGGCTTTGGATTCCTGTCCCGATCTGGATACCCCTGACGCCAGTGGTGCTCGGGGCATTCCAGTTCGGCTCGATAGAAAGTATTTACAAGAGCAACTTCATCTCGGCCACTCCAGGGGAGAGCGCCTACTCATTGACCCAGAGCATTACTGGAACAGTTGTGATACCCATGCTCATACTCTTCCAGGTGCAGAGCAGCTTCTTCTACGATATAATGATGCTTGGCCTCGGCATCCTCATACCGATCGGCGTGATATTCAGGGCCTTCCCGCTGATAAGGAACATAGGCGGAACGCTGATAGCCACCGGCATAGGCATCGCCATAGTCTATCCTTCGCTTCTGCTGCTCCTCAACATGCCCATCTCCAACTACGTCTATGCCTTTACCTATTCCCAGTCACTTTCGAACGGCTGCCCCTTCAACTCCGGCTTAATCTGCAAGGGCTGGAACGGGATGATGGCCTTCCTTGCGACGGCGAACCCGCTGGGCGCGGTAAGCGGGATGGTAACGGGAAGTTCTGTTCCCGGGTCAATCGTAGGTTCGGGTCCCCTAGTGGACTTCCCTGTCCAAGTGGCGCTCGGGACCGTCGCCACCGGCAACGCCAACGTGATTGGCGCGATGAACCAAGGATTGGGCGTCGGGCTCGTCACTCCGCTCATAATGGGCATATACCCAACGCTCAACTTCATCCTGGCCAACACGCTTGGCATGTTGTTGCAGTTCATACTAGTTGCGGTTGACCTGCTGGTCGGACTGCTGATAACAGGGGCGATAACCCAGATGCTCGGAGGAAAGGTGAGACTGGGTATCGGAAACAAGCTTTCAATAAGCACGGGGAGATGATTTGCCAGTGGTACCTACAACGATAAACACCTGCGCGCTCTGGGGTACTACGAGCTACGTCAACAGCTGGCTCTCCATAAACATACTGGTCATAATCATCAGCCTGCTGGCCATAGCCGTCGCCTACTCGATGAGCTCCTTCATGCCCGCCAACACCAGATCGAAGATGAGGGGCTTCGTCAGGTTCGAGATGATCCAGATGATCGTCAGCATACTGATTATAGGCGCCCTGCTGGCCTTCTCGGCCGGCGCCTGCAAGGTCTCGACGACCATAAGCCAGTCGCTCAGCCACCAGACCATGAGCCCCTTCCAGTACGCCGACTACTATGTGGGGGCGGTCTCCCTGGGCACCGGCCTCACCCTTCTGTCGAACATATATTCCACTTCGATATCCTACGCCGTCGAGGCGGCGGTGATCAAGACGCTGCCGTCGGCCTATGTCAGGCTCTACGGGAGGTATAACGACCAGTCGGTCTTCAACAACCCGATAATCAAGTGGTTCACCCAGAAGAATGACGGAATTCCCTCCGCGGTCCCATTCCTTGGAGGGCTCTGCGACGGATCGAACTGGTGCGACTACGAAAGGCTTCCAAGCCTTGACTTCTCCCAGCTCTACAGCCTCTTCTCCGCCATCTATCTTGACGTCTACAGCCCGATAATAATCATAGCCCTGGGCATGCTCTTCATACAGTTCCTCGCCCTTCCGATAATGCAGTACACCGCCTTCACCGTCGTCCTTCCGGTCGCCATAGCGATGCGTTCGATCGCCTTCTTCGGCACCAGCCTCGGCGACGCCTCCAACGCCCTGATAGCGATCGCGATAGCGCTCTACATAATATACCCGATGACTGTCGCCTTCGACAGCTACGCAATCGGCTACGTATTCTCTTCGAGCAACCCCTCCGCTCAGTACATCGGCGGGGCCTTCACCGTCAACACACTCACCCCCGCATCATTCTTCCAGCCCCACTGCACCGTGGCCCAGCAGAAGGCCAACGACCCGGCCTGCCAGCCCGCTTCGACGGGGGC
The DNA here is from genome assembly GCA_963760035.1 of uncultured Microcaldota archaeon. Classification (GTDB taxonomy): domain Archaea; phylum Micrarchaeota; class Micrarchaeia; order Micrarchaeales; family Micrarchaeaceae; genus JAJYUY01. The sequence continues at coordinate 3,445 of CAVXBR010000008.1, forward strand.
CGGCATCGTGTGGAGTCAGGCCACCCTGGTCTTCGGGTCGGTCTTTGATCCAGCATCCTTCTCCTTCTGGGTGCCGGGATTCGGACTCATAAGCAGCATCCATCTTTATACCGACGACATGGCCCAGTTCATCTTCCAGTCCATCCTGCTCTTCGCGCTCAACATATCGATAACGGTAGGCCTTGCCGTAAGCATACACAGGGCTCTGAAGTCCGGCCTCGGAGAGGCCGGGAGGTTCTGGTGACATGATGATCATACCGACATTCCTGCTGAGCGCGCCCACCACCATAGCCGGAGCCGAAGGAAATCTGCTGCCGCTGGTCTTCGCCGCGTTGCTGCTTGATGTGGCCATAGTCGCGGTGTGGTACTTCATAGGCGTAGTGATTTCGAATGACGGCGTCAAGGAGTCGGCGAAGGGCGAGTACTATCAGTTCCTCGGGACGGCCTTCCTCGTCGTTCTGCTGGTCTGGGGGATAACCGTCTACTCGGGGCTCTCCTACGCCATCTTCGGCTCGACCAAGCTGATGAACCCCACCGTGATCTCGGCGCTCTGCGCCAATGTGGAGAACAGCAACACGCTCAATATACTCGGCACCACCAACTCGCTCCTTTCCGGAGCCCAGACGCCCTCGGGCAAGCAGCTCGTGGGCATATGCAACATGCTTGACGGCGATACGCTGACGGACAAGGTCAACTATCCGCTCGCGACGGCGGCGGTGGTGACGGCGAACCTGACGGCCCAGACGGCAAACAACATCAACGCGGCCTATACCTACGACGCCTACATAGGCTTCCTCTCCACTTTGTCGCCCACCATATCGCTCTGCATCGCTCCGGCCAACGGGGGCATACCCTGCATAGTCCCGGGAGGCGCAATACTCGGTGAATACTACAGGATAACCCTCCAGTACACCCCCTATGTGGGGTACAATATGCTCTTCACGGGAATGGGGGCCCTTGGCACCCTCCTCAGCCTCTCCTTCGAGGCCTACGTGGCCCAGCTGTTGATAATCTCCATAATGGTCTTCATCTGGCCCTACCTCCTCTTTGGCGGCATCGTGCTGAGGTCCACCTTCTTCACCAGAAAGATAGGGGGCCTTATGATAGCCATAGCGCTAGGCGCTGTCATAGTCTACCCGACACTGTTCGGGATAGAGTACGCGGTGCTCGGAAACGGCCTTCCAGGCACATCGGCGACATCGCCCTACAACACCACCTACGGCTTCAACGCCACTTCGCCGGCCAACGGAATCCCGCCCCTGCCAACGATAACAATCGTCAACGGCAACGTCGTTACAGGCAACTACCTGCTCAACTTTTATGTGATGCCCAGCCTGCAGAACATAGCGGCAGCCAACAAGTGCTGGCCCGCGATATCGGCCACCGGTGCGATTGCCTCGCTGGTTGCTTCCGGCGGTACAGGGCTTGCGGCGACGGTACTGGGATCGGTGGCACCGAGTCCGCTCGCCGGCGCTGAGATCGCCGACATATTCTATCTGTTGAATCCATTGACCAACCTGGCTTCCGGCGCCATACTCTCACTTACGACCCAGGTGGGCCTCGCCTCGGGATCCCTTAATGGAGGGGTATTCTTCCTGCCTGCCTACTGCCCGCCCGAGGGTGCACTGGCGACAAACCTTGAGATGCTTAATGCCTATGGCGTGATCGGAGTTACCTCCTACTTCCTGCCTTTGATAAACCTGATGATGACGCTCTCGGCCATAATAGGCATGTCCGGCCTGATGGGCGGTGACACGACGCTGGAGGGGCTGTCGAGGTTCGTATAGGTGCGCCCATGGGTATCACATCAAACGCGGCGAGGTTTTCGGTCATCGCAGCGGCGGCACTGTTGCTGCTTTCTTTGGTGCCGAGCGCTGGGGTCGTAAGCACCCTGGTGCAGGATACCTGTGCGGGCAGCTCGACGGCCAATGGGATAATAGCGGCGAACCCTGTCGTAGGCCTGGGCAGCCAGGGCGTGGGGAGCGTGGTGGGCCTTACGGTAATAATAATGCTTGCCGTCGTGCTGGTCATGGCCGTGGTCTACATGATCTCGCAGGTCATCAGGGTCCCTAGCCTCGAGAACTTCATAAAGGTCGAGCTGGCAGAAATGTTCGGGACGATGGCCATAATAGCAATATTCTTCACCGGGTTCTACGCGGCGGCGCTCGCCGGATCGGCAACGGGCTCGGGCTCTACGGTAACAAATCCTAATTTGCACTTCAACGGCCCCGGCAGGTCGATCTTCGTTGGCGACTGCGAGATGATCGGAGGCGCCTCGATCCAGCTCTTCCCGACCGTCTTCATCACCGGAGTGATAAACACCGGTCTTAACATAGTCGACTCGTTTAGGATGAAGATTACCCCAGGCGGATTCGGATTTGCTGTCAGTCCGCTGCAGGGCCTGGCGATGATACCGACTACGATTGGCGAGCTTAACGGTATCCTCTCTGCCTTCATGCTCGTGCTTCTCGCGCTCAACTTCCTTCTTGGGCTTATCTACGCGCTCTTCCCCGTATTCCTCTATCTCGGAGTCGTCCTGCGCGCCTTCCCCTGGACCCGGGCGGCGGGCGGCATATTCATAGCGATGTTTATAGGGTTTTACGTCGTATTCCCGCTGATGATCTACGCAACTGTAGGCGGATTCGCCTCGGCAACCTACAGCGACAGCTACGTCGCCTACACCACATCGAGCTCTGCCGCTGGCATCTCGGGCTTCACCTCCGGCACCAGCACCACCAATCTGGGCACGGTGGGCAGGCTCGGCGGGGACAACAACAACGGCCCGGGGATGATGGCCTTCCTGGGCAATGTGCTCTACAGCATGATCGGCTTCCCCAACAGCCAGGGGTTGATAAACGGCTACGTTACGGATTTCATGGGCCCCGCGGTTATGATAATGGTCGAGATAGCATTCTCCTTCATAGTGGCCCTCGACTTTGCTGATATACTTTCGGACATACTCGGCGCGCCGAGCCTGTCGACCCAGGGACTCCTGGGGAGGTTGGTGTGATATGATATTCGCCCTCTTCATATTGTCACAGCTCCCCGGCATACTGTTGCAGACAGGGCTCCCCATAAGCGTGATCCCCTGGTTTGCTGTCACCATCGTGGTGGCGTTGGTGGTGATAATAGCCGCGGCCGCAATCTACATGCTGGCCCCTGTCCTAAACAGCAGCGCCATGAAGCAGTGGTCGCTCTTCCAGATCTACGAGGCGGCACTCTCCATCATACTGATAATACTCTTTCTGGGGGTAGTGAAGATCTTCTTCGTGAATCCCCAGCAGGGGTTCGCCGGAGCCGGGCTGGTGCCACAGGGTTGCACCGCTGCCAATACGATATATACGCTCTCTACCTGCGACCTCGCCCAGTTCAACAGCGCGAGCTACACCGTCGCGGGGTTCATGTGGGCCTTCGCCATTGCCAAGGGTGTGATACCGAGCGCCACGCTCGCCATACAGCCGACTCCGCAGGAGGGGGACGGGCTTGAATTTATTTTCACCATACCGAACTTCCTCGACGCTGGCAACAGCAAAATTATAAGTTACACCATGGGTGCCGTGCTTATCGCGTTGCTGCTGAGCCAGTTGCAGCTGATACTGCTCTCCAGCTCGCTCATGCTCCTTTCCCTGTTTTTCACCATCGGGTTGATAGCCAGGGTCTTTGGCATATCGAGGAGCTTCGGCGGGGCGATGATAGCCTTCGGACTTGGTCTTGGCATCATATACCCGCTGCTCATCGCCATAACCTACGGCTACATCGACGTCTCTGCGAACACCTTCTGCTTGAGCGGACCCTTCGCCTGCGCCGCCTCGGCGACCGGCTTCGGGAGCTCCTTCTTCGCCAGCGTCACCAGCCCCTTCCCGATAATGTCGGCGTTGGCCGGATCGGTCGGTTCTACACTCTCTACGGTCGGGGGCGTTGCGCTGAGCCCCCTCCAGTCCCTGGCTGGCGCGATCGCCTACTTCTACAACGAGATCGGCTACGTCCTTGCCGGCCTTACGCTGATACCAATAATCAACATACTCATAGTCGATGTGTTCATAATCGACTTCTCGAAAGCAGTTGGTGAAAGAATGTCGTTCGCGATGCTCTTCCAGGGGCTGGTCTAGGTGGCTGAATGATACAGATGGTGTTTTTGCTTCTGTCGCTTTCGGGAGCCTTCCATAGCAACCTCGCATTCCTGGACGTCAGCAGTTGCGGGCTCCTTACGGGCCAGTTCGCGGCCTCGATAAACAGCCAGGAGCCCTGGTACTGCCCCATAAGCAACCAGGTCACAACCCAGTGGGAGTCCTGGCTTCCGGTCATGATCATAGTCACGCTCATATCCTTCCTGCTCGCTGCGATAATATTCATGGTGGGCACTGCGCTGGGAAGCGCCAGGATAAGGAACTACGGCGCCGCCGAGTTCTACGAGGCGATAGCAACAGCGATAATAGTCATTGCCTTCGTCTACGTCTGCGCGGTCCTATTCGGCCTCGGCCCGGGCTCGCTGGTCGCCTACATAAACCCCTATTCGACGGCCTTCCACCTGATCGGCTCTACCTTGAGCACTGCCCAGACCATGTACAGCTCCATATACTATGTCTACTTTCCCTGGGCCGAATCGACATCTGTCTCCATAGGCATTGGAGGTCCCGGATCCAGCATATCCAAGTCCAGCACCGCAACCGTCTACAAGGCCGCTGCCGTAACCGGCACCTTCCTCAACGCCTACTCCCTAATCATATCCGTCTTCCTGCTTGAGCCGGCCAACGCGGTCGCCAAGCTTATACTTGAGGGCATGGCGGTACTCTACGCCGAGTACTACCTGCTCGTTTTCTTCTCCGTAGCGGCAATACCAGTCTTCCTGATTCCAGGCGTAATATTCAGGGCGCTGCTGCCGACCAGGGGGTTGGGCGGCGTCATGATAGCCATGGCCATAGGCTTCTACCTCATCATGCCGGCGCTCTTCGCCACCGTCTATTTCTTCACGGCACCAGGCCTTATAAAAGACATGGGGCTCGCCAATGCGCAGATGCAGAGCGTTAGCGTTTTGGGTTCGTCGATCACCTCTCCGAACAGCCCCGCAGTCCTTGCGCTGACGGGCTCGCAACAGGCTTTGAGCGGATTCTGGATGCTCATACTCTTCTATCCTGCCCTGATAATCGGCTTTGTCTACTCGGCCATAGTTGAAATATCGAAACTGATAGGGGGAACCTATAGAGCCACCAGTAGGATGAGGAGGTTCATATAGCGCAACAAGTAATAAAAGGGTTGGCTGAGACTTCGATGTGATAGGATGAACCCGAAGATATTCCTGATTGTCGGATTCCTTATGGTCGGCCTGGTCATTTCTGTAATAGGGGCCTTCATACCCCCCGGGCTTGCCACTGACATACCGAAGTTCATACTGTTCATCATAGGCATGTTCTTCATAGTGGTCGGCTTCTCCTGCAGGTACTACAGCTACCTAATAGGGCCCATGGTCAAGCAGAGGCGCAGGCACATAATACTGAGCGACCAGGCACCCTACTACCTTGCATCAACGGGCGACGCCATCGTCTCGAAGAGGGCGGAGGACTTCATCGCCACCACCTACATAAACATACCCATGTACGTCTCTGCCACAGAGATGACGGACGAGGAGAGGGAGAGGTTCTCCAGCCAGATAAGCAGGCTGGTCAGCGTGAACAAGGACGTAGCCAGGTTCAGCACAGAGCTCAGGGTCATGGACAAGGACGACTACCTGAAGAAGATAAAGGAGTGCATAGGGCTCGCCGAGAACGAGGAGAGCATCGCCGTCGAGAAGGGGGACAGGGCGGGGGCCGAGAGGGCCCGGGGCAAACTGTCGATGTGGAAGAAGATACTGGACCACATAGGCTCCAAGTCGTCGATGGAGCTGGTAACATTCGTAGCCGTGTCGGCAACAGGCTCCAAGGAGTATGAGGCGATAACGATAGCCCAGCAGAAGGCCAAGGAGCTCATGAACGGGATAGGCACGATACTGGGGGTAACACCCAACATAATAGTGGGGAACGAGATCCTGAAGCTGGTCGAACCCGAATATTTGATACCGCTCTCGACCATAAGCGAGGAGATAACGAAGAAGATAGAGCACGGAGAGGTGGAATGATGGACGAAGAAGGAATAATGTACCTCGCATTCGCCATGGTCGTTCTGCTGATGGTGCTCTCCTTCACGCCCAAGATGGGCGGCGGCATCCTTTCGATAATCGCGGCCCTCATAGTCGTGGTCACCGCCTGCCTGATAGTGATCCTGAACTTTGCCGACTACCTGCTCGTCTCGATAGGTTTTAGCGTGGCCGGCATAACATTCCAGCCCGCCATGGGCTACACCATAAACAAGGAGCAGAAGGCGGTGATAAAGGAGGTGGGCGGCATCTACTACGCAACAGGATACATAACAGGGAACCTCTTCGCCTACGAGTTCAAGCAGGAGCTCAGTGACACGGACACGACCAGCAAGATAGTGGAAGCACCGCTGAAATGGGAGATGGCGGTAACCAACATAAACTTCCCATTCAAGTACCACCTGCTCTCCTCAGGGCTCAACGTCCAGACCACCAGGGACGAGCTTGAAGGAAAGAGGTCCTACCAGGAGTACCAGCTCTCCAAGGTTTTGCAGGATTCGTCAGGCAAGGACGTGGCGATAGCAGAGCTCCAGAGGAAGATAAAGATACTGCAGAGGAAGATGGACAGGATTTCCGGCGGCGAAAAGCCAGTCGGTTCGGTCATGTATATAGAAACTACGGCCATAGGGGTTAGCGAGAAGGCGGCGGTTGATGAGCTGGAGAGGCAGATTGGGGCGCTGCAGATAGCTCTGAGCCCCATGAACGTTGATTTGCTGAGGATTGTCGGCAGGGAGCTCTACACGCTCTTCAAGTTCAACTTCGCGCTGCCGCTCTCCTACGAGGAGACGAGGACCTTCTTCGACAAGCAGAGCTGATGTGTTGTGTTTATATTGATTTGATGAGGATTTGATTCGATGACCCTGGTAAAGCTGCAGGAGCTGATGTCCAACGAGCTGGCCAAGAGGGCCTTCCTCTCGAGGCCGCCCGAGCCTCCGGCGAGCGTGCTGATGAGCGACCCGCTCCAGGCGCTCTATATAGGCTCAACAAAGATATTCGGGGTCCCGTTCTGCTGGTCCTTCATAAACCTCACCAACCCGCACATAGCTGTCGTAGGCATAACGGGTTCCGGAAAGAGCTACTTCGTTAAGACTTTGCTTGTCAGGGCGAGCTACGTATGGAACTCCAACGCGATAATAGTGGACTTCGCCGGAGAGTATAGAAGCTGGGTGAAGCAGAGCGGCGGCACCGTCGTTGCGCTGGGCAAGGGCGATTTCATAAACATCATGGACCTCTCGACCATGAAGCCCATTGACAGGACCAAGCAGATCATGAACTCGTTTGAAATACTCACTGACATAGGCTCCTATCCGGAGCAGCGCAGGGTTACAGAAGAGGCGATAGAGCAGTCATATTCGAACTTCGGCTTCGTCATTTCGGCCAAGCCCCCACCCGGCAAGGAGTGCCCAACGCTAAAGGACGTCATCGCGCTTCTGCAGGAGAAGCTCCAGGAAGGGACATACGAGTACCCGGCAGAGCTGGAGAACGCCATATACAGGCTCAGGCAGTTCGCCCGGGAGGGAGAGGACTTCTTCGCCCGGAAGAGCACCATTGACATAGACAAGCTGGCCAACTCGGGCCTGGTGGCCGTAGACCTGTCGGCGCTGCCTGACGAGAGGTTCAGGGCGCTCGCCGCGCTCTTCATACTCCAGACCATGAAGGAGATAATGAGGAGCGAGGGATGGGTGGAGTCGAAGGGGCTGCAGGACGCTGGTGGTGCTTGATGAGGCCTGGAAGGTGGCGAGCGACGACAGGAGCGACGCGATAACCATAGTCAGGGAGGGGAGAAAGTACCAGTTCGGGCTCATTGTCGCCTCGCAGAACCCCACCGACGTCAACGAGGCGATCTTCTCCAACGTCGGAACCACATTCATACTCAGGATAAAGTTCGAGAAGTTCATGAACTACCTGCAGAGCTCGCTCAACTTCTCCTCCTTCATAAGGGGCGAGATAGGCAAGTTCGGGGTCGGGCAGGCGGCGGTGGACATGGCCTTCCAGACATCACTGAGGTTCCCGGAGATATTCGTGCTCGACAGGATATACGGGGAGGAGCCGCTCTACGTCTACGTTATAGATGTAACCGGGATACTGACGCCCAGCGAGATGGGCACCGAGGTGATACAGAAGGAGTACCAGCTGGAGAAGGAGGAGTTCCGGAACAAGCTCATAGAGTACAACATAACGCTCGAGGACATAGAGAAGATATTCGCCGTGGTAGAACAAAACAACAGGAAGATAGGGATAGAGGTGCTTGTGCGCCTGCTGAAGGAGGGTGGCATCTCCGTCGGCAACACTGTTCTGTTCCTGAAGAACATGGGGATGGAGGACCAGGTGATAGCGAGGATCGCCGAGTGAGTTGATGGTAGAGAAAGACAGCTTCACCATAGGGAGGAACGATCTGCGGAAGGCACTGGTCAGCCTGGGCATGGAGGAGAAGAGCATCCTCCTTCTTTTCAACATACTGAACAGGGCCCACAGGCACATAAACGCCATCGGATTTGTAACAACGCTGGAGAGGATGGGCCTGGACAGGGAGAAGAGCATACGCGTCCTGAGAAGAATTGGCATGGACGACGTGGTCATTGCGAACGTGTTCAGGATGGTGGACGAGAGCAAGATAGACGCGGAAATAGGAAAGGTCTACGACGCGACGATCGATTTTAGTTGATGTTATGACTGGCAAAAAAGCCTGCATGGTATGCGGGAAGGAGAAGAACGGCACCGATGTGGAGGTCGACCACGTCATAAGGGCCATGAGATGGTTCAAGGAGAACGTGACACATAACGCCAAGGGCTACAGGATCGTGGTCTGCAGGGAGTGCATGCCCGAGTATCGAAAGCTGCGCGCCAAGTTCGTGAGGAGGAGGCTCATGTACGTCGGCCTTGGCATCGTCTTCACGATTACCGTGGCGGTGGTGTCCGGGGGGAGATACCTGGGCATAATTGCCTATGGCGTGGCGATAACGGCCTTCCTCTACGCCCTTTCACTCGTCAGCTACATGCCGGCGCTGAAGGGAGAATCAGGGAATGAGGGGAAGACAAAATCTCGTCGATAGCGTGGCGAAAAGATATATAAACCTGCACAGTGATATCCTGCAGATGGTGGCAGCAGGGGGTTGGGCCGCTCAAAACAGGCTGTCCGACTGCCAGTAAAGCCGCCTGATTGGTGTCCGCTTGCCTGAAGAAACCGCTTTCGTCGAACCGAAAACCGAGGAGATCGCGATAAAGGCGAAGCTCACAGGAGGCTTCGACGAGATTGCGAAGCGGCTTTCCGGGATAGAGACGCTTGAGATCGAGAAGGGCGACGCTCTCCTAAAGGTCGTGAGGGTTGAGAGCAGGGACATACAGAAGCGGCCTTTCCTATTCATTCTGATTGAGCTGGGAGCCGACAGGCTCACGATAAGCTACACGGTGCCCTCCGACTCGAGCCCGAAGCTAAGGAGGATGGCTGCGCTCAAGGAGACGCTCAGTGTACTTTCGCTGGTGACCGACTTCTACTCGATTGACAACACAGAGATATTCCAGTGCCTCGACTCGGCCATCGATGAGCTTACGGGTTCGCTGTCGCAGAGCTACAGCTCCCTCTTCAACAACTATGACGCGATATTCAACGAGTACAAGGAGGTGAGGAAGATGAATGTCGAGCTCACCGCGGCCAACAAGAACCTCTCCGTGCAGGCTTCCCAGCTGTCGCAGGACAACAAGGGCCTGCTGGCCAGGGTCAAGGAGTTGGAAGTCTATTCTGACGAGGCGCTGATGGTCCTGGTTGAGGAGTGGCTGGAGGCCCACAGCAACGAGATAGACATCACGGAGTTCAGCAAGGTCTATAGGCTCACCCCGACCAGGGTCGAGCAGATACTGAACAAGATGGTCTCCCTCGGCAACATAGAGATGAAGGGATAGCGATGATATACCGCGTGCGGCTCAACAGGAAGGTCCGCAACATAAGGGTATACACGCTCCTAAAGAAGAGCGGTGCAAAGCAAAACGCCATCACCAAGCTTTTCATGCAGATATTCGCCGGGAAGAAGTCCGAGGAAGCAGAGGGAGGCTGATCTCTCATGATACTAGAAACGAGGAGACAGAGGATTATTGTCGCGATTGGCCTAGTTGCGCTGATACTCCTGGTCGCGGCCTTCGCCTACGTGGATTCGCTGGTTTCCAGTCTTAGAGCGATAAACAACAACCCTGCGCTTCCCTCTCCCACCGTATCCGGCTATCTTAACTCCCCCGCCGTGCTTTCCTATAACAACGGAAGCTTCGAGTACCCCTATGTCTCGGTAATCTACCGCGCAACCAACGCGGTGCAGGTCTATGCCAACGCCAGCATATACAATAGCCCTACGCCGACCCATCTCTACATCCTCAACTTCACCAACGACTGCTACAACTGCGGCAACGCCACGCAGGCCGTGGAGGCGCTGATCTCCGGGATAAAGGGCTACGGCATGATAGGACTCTACGCCAACACCAGCAACGTCTCGGTCGCCAACCTTAACCAGATAGACAACAACTCCATACTCGTCATCGTCAGCGGCTACATACCAGAGGAGCTGGAGTCCGGAAACTTCAGTCTCCTTGACAGCCTATTGGCCAGGCACACCAGCATAATATACGTCGGTTTCAACTTCTCCCAGCTGCTCATATCCGATTCGGGCTCCACCCCTGGCGCTGCCAGCGGAGTACCAGGCTTCCTGCGCACCTACCCGGTCAGCGGTCAGGTTTCAGGGGGGCCCTTCACCTTCAACACGCCAGTTTACGTCTTCAGGAACGGCACCAACTACCACTCCCTCACCTATGTTGATTATGCCAACGGGACCCTCGTGGCATTCCCGAACACCCTCTCATCATGGCCAACGGAGCAGCAGGCCGGAAGCGACCTAGCGAAGGCGATATGGCAGATGTTCTGGCTTCCCCGGTACAGCTACGGCTCGAGCACAGGCAAGATTCCGCAGGGGGGCTCAGGAAGCATAGGAGTTGTAATGAACGCGACCGCAATACCCTACAACCTCGACGTTCCATCTGTCCTCAACAGCGGATTCCTGCGGGTTGTCGTGCGCGTCACGCCGCTCTACACGGGAAAACCACCGGCCTACATGTACATAGAGGGGCAGCCTTCAATGGCAACCAGGGGAGTCGTGGCGATGCAGCCCTTCGTCTATCCCAACGAGAGCCAGGTGGCCATCACGTTCAACGTTACCGCGAAGCCTAAAAAGCCGATAAACCTCTCCACCTTCATAACCGTCTTCAACCAGAACCTGTCCATCGTCTCCTCTGTTCACGGACCTTCGATACACGGCTTCTCTTCGACATCGCCCGCCTTCACGGTCCACCAGAACCTGAACCTCGGGCCCGGCAGATACATAGTTATGCTCGGTAACTTCTCGGACAACACCTCGATAGCCGAGGGCTATTTCGTCATACCGAGATACAACATAAGCCTCATCAAGGAGAACCTCACGGCGGGGATCTACATATTCAAGATCGGCGACAATGGGAGGCCCTTAAACAACATCCAATACAGTATCTCCGTGAACAACGCCTATCCGACCAACGGAATCGTCAAGTCAGGCCTGATAGCCTACACGCTTCCACCAGGAACGCCGCAGATCACCGGCAAGCTGAACTTCACCATAAACATGCTCGGTCAGAGAAACACCTTCTCGGTCACCAACAGGGTGCAGCCCTTCCTAATCAATTCGGAGTACATAGAATTGGGCATCGTCCTTCTCATGATAGTGATAATGATCGTCTTCGTGAGGGCGCCGCAGAGGGACGAATTCTACATAGACGTGCCGAACCTGCCGGAGAGCAAGAAGATAGAGATCAACCTTAAGGCAGGGGAGGTATTGGCCGTCTTCGACAAGCTCAACGCCAACTACCACTGGAAGTACATGCCGCTCAACAAGACCGAGATGAAGTCGGCCATAGCGATAAACCTCAAGTACAACAATATACCTGTCGAGCTGACCTACAGGAACATAGACACGATAATGGACAGCCTACTGGTGAAGGGCTATGTGGTCGGGGCCGACGAGCTCTACGCCCCCGCCGCCTGGATAGGGGCCAGCAAGCACGACATAGAGTACCTCGCCACCTTCAAGAAGCTGAGGATCTACTTCGTCACGCACAGCTACACCTTTACTGACATAGACTTCAGCGACGAGGCCGACCTGGTGGCGATGCTGCACGGCGACAAGAAGTACGTTGTCATATATTCAAGGACCAGCAGGTTCAAGAACATACCGATCTATCCAGGAACCAGGACCCACCTGGTCTTCCTGAACTCGGACGCCATGGAGGAGTTCAAGACGAAGCTCTACAGCACGTCATCAGTGAACGCGGAGAAGCTCAAGATGTACATATCGGCCGACTTCATAAGGCTGGTCGACGCTGACAACATAGGGAAGTCGATAGGCTGACGCAGTAAGCGTAATTAGGTTATAGGAGGCTATTCGCCCTGCTCCTCTACTGCGACTTGCTCTTCACTTTCCTCGTCCTGGATACCGGCCTTGGGTATCTTGCTGGAGACCAGCTTCTCTATCGCCGTCTCTAACCCTTTCTGATCCTTCCCAGTTATGCTCGACAGGTCTATGGAGAGCTGCTTAGCATACCTCATTATCGCGTTGTACCTGTTCGCCTCGTGGGTCGCCTTCATCTTCCCGCTTACGTACCTCTGCACGCCCCTCGCGGCCTCCATCAGCGATAGTCTGATTTCTTCAATTATCTCGTCCTCCTGGGCTATCGACTCCTTTCCGACGCCCGTGTAGGGTATGTGAACCGACGATACATTGACGAATATGCTCAGCGGCATCTTCTCGATGTCAAGGTTGTAGCGCTTCCAGTCCACGTCCTTTGCAGCCAGCGTTATGGCACAGGTGCCGCTGTCAAACAGCAGAGGCACTCGATTGGCGAAGCGCATCACCATAGCAGCGTGGCCATCCTCGGTCTTCCTCCCTGAGAATCCACCGTAGGAGACGGCAGCCTCGACTATGAATGGTATCCCTCCCCTCAGCAGGGCCGTCTTCCTTTGCACTACGTTCATGAACTCAGGTTCGAATATGTTGTTCATGGCAAGCCTAATCTGGGCCTCACCGATGGGTTTTATGTGGGTGCTGTCAGGCGCAATCCACTTGACCTCCTTGAATGACTTTATCAATCGTTCGGCCTCCTCCCAGGTAAGCAGCTTCGGCTCCTTGTCAAAGTCAATATCCTTGACCAACGCCTTTAGCTCGGCGACCTTACCCGAACTGACCCTGGCAAAGTTCTCCTGGAGGAAGGAAGATATCTTCCTCTCCTGCGAAGAGTGTGCGTACTCAAGCAGGTCGTTGACATAGAGTCCAAGCGGGTGCGGCTTGGCCGGCTCGGGGCGTTCGGGCATGATCTGCACGCTGCGTGGGAAGCGATGCTCCTGACCCTCCGGATCTACGAACGATATCTCAGCGTGGGGGTTCGAGAGTGCAGTCCTCTTTATGTACTCGATTATTCCGTGATCGCTGTTCTCGTACTTGACGTCGGCGAACTCGCCCTCCACTTGGAGGCCCTTGGGGACATCCGGCATCTCCTTCATGTCCGATATTACAGGCTTGTTCTTGACCGTATCTATTGATATCTTGCAGCCGTAGCCCTTTCCGGGACCGGTGGAACATTGGACTGATATCTGCTTCCCTGTCGTCATCTGCGAGAAGAGGGTGCATCCCGCCGCTCCGATTCCCTGCTGGCCCCTCTGCTGCACGTACCTGTGGAACTTCGTGCCCGCGAGTATGGTGGCCAGTGCCTTGCCGACGTAGTTGCGCGGTATCCCCGGACCGTTGTCGATTACCGAGACTAGGTACCTGTCCTCACCCTTTGCCGTGAGTGTCACCTTGACAGACGGCAGGATTCCGGCCTCCTCGCAGGCGTCGAAGCTGTTCGTCACGTATTCGTGCACTATCGTGACGAGCGAGCGCACCTTCCCGGAGTAGCCGAGCATCTGCCTGTTCTTCTTGAAGAACTCGGCTATCGAGTGCTCCTTGAAGGCAGTGAATATCTCATCAGCGTTTCGCTCTGCCATTCTAGAACCTCGCCGAAACTGCGGCCTCCTTGTGCTTCCTGTGCATCGCCTCCATCTTTATGTAGGCAAGCCTGTGGGTTCCGCCGTCTATTATCGTGTTGAGCGCCGTCTCGGCCTCTGCTACCTGGGTTATGTCGCCTATCAAGGATATGGTGTCGCCGTAGACGCTGATGTGGGCCAGGCTCACCTCCTCTATGTACCTCTTCGCCTTGCCGCCGATGCCTATTATCCTGGCCTTCAGCTGCTTAATGCGTTCTGGCTTTGACTCAATCTGGCCGAGGTCGATGATCCGGAAGTAGAACTCCGGATTTATGAGCTTGAGTGCAGTTTCCATCTCGAAGCCCCTGCCAAAGGCGTATACTACATTCTTGGCGTTGAACTCGTTGAAGGCGTCGCTGGCGCTTATCTCGATGGTTCCGTCTTCTTCGACGGAGATCTTGCACTTGCAGACCTTTTCGACCTGTTTCAGCAGCTTCGGGTCTGACCGCAGGGATTTTAGCCTCTCCTTCGTTATATACAACTGTTGCATCATTTCACTGGCATTAGACTTTATTGCAGAAACTTTATATAAGGCATTGTCGCTTTAAGGGTTTTGGCGGTAAAATTCCCCGAAGCGCAGGAACTTCCGCTATTCCGCTTCTCCTCCTTCTCTTGCAAAGCTTTATATACTTAATTATGACACAACTAAATCGTGACTGGCTCATGATTCTTCCATGAAAGAATCATGCAACAGTCTTGATGGATTGGTGGGATGCGTTCGAAAAAGGAGCTTGAAACAGAGCTTAAGGTCATAAGGAGGCAGATCAGTGAGATCCAGGAGAGCGACAAGCTGGCCAGGGACATGCTGGAGGGCAAGGTAAAGGCCGATGAAACCAGCTCAAACCTGCTTATGATCATAAAGCTCATGATGGATGACAACAGGAAAAACACAATGCTTTTGAAGGGAATATCTGAAACCGTCAGCCGCCTCGCAAGCGAGGTGGGTGAGGCCGGGTTATACGAGCAAGACGACCAATCTGCCTTCGACCCTGTAGAGGATAGACTTTCAAGAGTTCAACCCGTGTCTGGACTGGATGCCAAAATTCTGCAAATAGTCCAGCTCAAGAACATCGCCTGCGCAGACGATGTTAAAAAGGAGCTGGGCTATAAGGGCAGGAATGCAGCATCCGCCAGGTTGAACAAACTTTACCAGCAGGGCCTCCTCGAGAGGCACCAGCTGGGCCACACGGTCTACTACAAGTGCGACCCAAGAATGGCGAATCTGCAGATAGTCTCGCCGCAAGCGCTAATTGTTTCACCCCCACAGTGAGGGGCGTCCCGGTATAGCCGGCTCCCCTCACTACATTTTCATCCCTGCCACAGACATAGTCTTAGTCTAATTATTCCAGCCTGATTCAGGTGCCTGTTTCCTTGCTTGCCTGGTCTTTCGCCTGGGCAGCGTAGTCAAGGATCTTCTTGAACGCATTGTTATAGTCTTCCTCCAGCTTTTCGGTAGAAGGGGCGCCATGTTCGTATATTTCAACGGCGGCCCTGAAACCTATGAAGGCCTTGGCCACCGCCTTGGCCGTATACTCGTCGTCTATGATTAGCTGGGCGGCGGTTTTGGATTTCCCCATCAGGTCCGAATATCGCTCCATTCTGCTTGAATTGGCTTCCCCGAAGGCGACCTCCGACATGTAGTCTATTGTCGACGCCAGAAGCTTGGGCAGAGACTTGAATTGTTTCGTATCGGATACTCCTACAGCCCTCATCACCTGCGCCTCTGAGATGGCGTTCAGGAGGAGTACGCCATGCCTAACGTCACGGTCTCCATGTGCATCCTTATTATACTCCCTATTGAGCGTCTCTCCAAGTATTCTCTGCGCAGCCTGCGCCTGGGTCTCTTTAGGTTTTTCTGAAGAAGAGGCCTTGGCCTCTTTTGAAGAGGTTGACATGGTATTATATGCGAGGGATATAATATTTATAGTCTTTGATTGTCCTATCATATCGATAGAGTCTTTTGGGTAAACAAATGGAGGAGAAGAAGGAAAGGCAAAACAGGCACTGGACAGAGAACCTGGCAGACGAAGTCCTCTCCAAGAAGAAGGCGCCCTACGTCATAAGCGGCGGCATGACTACCAGCGGACCGGCACATCTTGGCACTGTTTGTGAGTTCCTCTATCCCGCGGTGCTCAAGCGCGCCATGGAGGAGAAGGGGGAGAAGGTTGAGATGCACTTCGTCGGCGACATACTCGACGCCTTCGATGGAATTCCGATTGATGTGCAGAAGTACGAGAAGGTGCTCATGCCAGAGCTAGGCAAGCCACTAGTATATGTCGTCGATCCTTTCGGCTGCCACAAATCCTACGGTGAGCACTACCTGGAGCAGGCGAAGGGGCTCATGAGGAGGATGTCGCTCAACATAAACGTTATACAGGCCAACGAGCTCTACGACAGCGGGAAGATGGACCCCTATGCGCGTATCTTCCTGGAGCAAGGGGAGAAGGTGAAGGAGGTTGTCGCAAGGACGTCAATGAGAAAGCTGGAGAGCCTGGCCGGCTGGAGCCCGATAATGCCCATCTGCGAAAAGTGTGGGAAGATTGCCACGACAAGAGTAACTTCTCACAAGGGCGACGACTACGAGTATGTCTGCGACGGTGATGTCAAATACACGAAGGGATGCGGTTACAAGGGAAAGGGAAACATCAAGAATCATGCCTACAAGCTCCAGTGGAGGCTGCACTGGCCAGCCTGGCAGGCGATATTCGGATCAAGCATAGAGGGCAGCGGCATCGACCATATGACAAAGGGCGGCAGCGCCACGACGGCGGAGGCGATTCACAAAGAAATTCTCAAGAGGGAGCCGCCCATACTGTTCAGATACGGCTTCATTCTTGTAAACGGCAAGAAGGCCTCCAAGTCCAAGGGTAACGCCATGGGGGCGGTCGAACTTAGCGAGCTCATACCTCCCGAACTTCTGAAGTACGCACTCATAGAGCCCAACGTGGAGCAAAATAAAGACATCGACCCCAACGGCGACAAACTGATTCTGCTCTACAACGAGATCGAGCGCATCAACTTGATAGCGAAGCCGGAGAATAGGGCAGACGAGAAGAGGTGGCTCTCATTCCACATCGCCATAGGAAAGCTGTCCTGGAAGGCCTCCTTCATCGACATGCTTCTTGATTATCAGATATCGAAGGATTGGAACAAGGTTGGCGCGAAGCTCGGCGACGAGAAGGGAGTCAAGTACCTGGCGCCCTACATAGAGAGGTGGCTTTCGAAGGGATTCGCCCCGGAGAGGTACAACTTCTCGGTGAAGCAGGGCAGAATCACCGAGCACAAGGATGTAGTCGGCAAATTCGTCTCGGCACTTAATGTCGGAATGGACGACCTTGAGGTGCACAACCTGATCTACAGCGTTGCAAAAGAGGCGGGGATAAAGCCAGACGAGCTCTTCAGGGTAATCTACATGGCGCTAATTGGCAAGGAGAAGGGCCCCAGAATGGGCAAGCTTGTCGTATCGATAGGGGTTGAGGAAGTAAAGCGTATGCTCCAGGGGTCTCTGAACTAATCAGGTAAGCGCTATCTTTTCTGCCGAGCAGATGATGGGCTGTTGCAGCTGGCCTCTCAGGAGGTTGTATATCCCTGACTCCAGGTACTCCTGCAGCCCTGAAGATGTCGACGGATCGCAGTAGTCAGAGCTGTGCGTACTCTCTATGGCAAAGAGCTCGAAGTTCGCCGAGTAGGCGCTTCCGTCGACACTGATTGGAACAGCGAAGTAGTTTATGAAGAAGGTCGCATTGTTGGACCGGGCGGAAAGTGATGTCACGGTTATGCCAGACCTCAGGATGTAGGAGCTCGACTTCGGGTTGGGCGCGTAGAAAAGTATGTTTACTCCCTTTTCAGAGTAGGGATAGAAGCCCACTACTAGATAGGTGGAGTTGGTTGGCCCGTTCTTTCCGAGCTCGAAGAGCATGGTGTCCCGGAAGCTCCCCAGGTAGGAGTAGGTTACTCCGCTGGCGTTTATCTTTGAGATCACGCTCCGGTAGAGCTGCTGGTAGGTTGCGTTGGATATGGTGGTCTGGTTGAATGACGCGGCAGAGATATTGGGTGCGTTGATTGAACCAAAGGAGAGCAGGAGCACCGCCAGGGCTATTATCAGCGCGATGGCGACCTTGCCGTAGTTCTCCTCGATATCGAAGGTACTGAAGGCCGCCTTCAGCCTTGGCGCCCAGTCATGCCCCAGGTCAAGCGTAAGCCCGAACTTTCCGTAGACCAAGAGCATGATGACTATGGTGGCGTAGAATATGACCGCGCCCCCGAATGTGTGGAAGGTTGCGACCGCGCTGCCGAGGTTCGAATAGGCCCAGGCAATCGCGATAAGGGCCATGCGGATAAGGTTGAACACGAAGAACATGACCATGCCGCAGACAAGCCAGAGGATCTTCCTGATTGGCTTCCCGCCGTAGAGGTAGGAGACGGGTACGAGCAGCATCAGCAGCGCCACGAATGTACCTATGGGAACGCCGCTTGAGGCGATCGAGATCGCCTGGCCGGATGGCGCAATTATCTGCAGGCCGCTCTGGACTACCTGGGCTCCGGTGGCCTTAAGGACCGAGTATACAGCTCCGGCGCTGAACGATGAAAGCCACCCATTCAAGCTAAGTACGGACATGAGCAGGACAGGGGAGGCGAAGATCAGGTAGGCCGTGACAGGGGCGAATCTCTTTATGCCCTTCATGCCGGCGACCGCCAGGACCAGCGAGATCAGGAAGAGGGGCAGTAGCAGTGCGTCTATGCGGTAGGAGATAAACTCGAACGAGAGGAGACCCCGCGCAA
>CAVXBR010000009.1:0-4034 GCA_963760035.1 uncultured Microcaldota archaeon
AGGCGCTGCATTGCGAAAGGATAAAGATGGGGATCGCCTCCGACTCCTACACATTCAGAATAAAGTCGCTGCTAATTACAAACGGTCTCGCCGCCTTCTTCCCTGTGATAGTCGGGCGCAACAACAGCACGCTGGAGACCGAGCGCTACCGTCAGGCCCTGGCCCAGTTCAACACCGGATCGCACGGGAAGAAAGTTCATAGACCCGAGGTCTTTGTCATTGATGACCGCATGAGCAGGATGGAGGCCGCAAGGATCCTGGGCTTCAAATTCCTGGCCGTCGCCACGGGCAGCTCAAGCGCATCTGCCTTCGAGACCGGATCAATAAGGCCCTACAGGATCTTCAAGGACCTGACCGAAACCAAAGAAATAGTCAAAGCCATAATAGGCGACAGGACGTCCCAAAGGAAGGAGAAGGGCAAAGCCTGAACTCTATTCCTTCACTCCGACCTTCTTCTGCAGTTTGAACATCTCTATTATCTCCTCTGTAGTCGTCGCCTCCTCGGGACCCTTGTCGCTCCTGATCGTCTCATTGCCGAAGAGCCTCGGGAACCTGAGCGCGTATCCAACCCCTTCGGAGTCCCTGCCGCAGGTGTGCATCGGCGACCTGGTTATCTCGTCGGCGTTTATCATCACAACGTACTTGGGCTGGACCCAGACGTCAGGCTCTACGACCGCATCAACCCTCGCCGGCTTGGTCTTCGACTTTATCTTTGTGAGCTTCTCCTTGAGCTCAGTCATCTGTGCCTCGGTGAACCCCGTTCCTATCCTGGAGATGGTCTCGAAGACGTCCCTCTTCCTGTTGTAGACGGCGCAGAGAAGGCCACCGAATCCGAACGCGGTCCTGTTACCCTTCCCCAAATAAAATCCAACTATGACAAGATCCACCGTGTCGCTCAGCTCTCCCTTGTAGCTCCTCTTCAGCTTGATCCATGAGAACTTCCTCGCACCAGCTATGTAGGGGGCCCTAAGGTCCTTCGCCATTATCCCTTCCAACCCGCTCTCTATGCTGGACTCAAAGAACTTCTCCAACTCCCTGGGTTTCGATGTAAGAATTCGTTTGGTCGGACCTATGACCTTCCCACCCGCAAAGAGCTTCTCGATAAGCTCCCTCCTCTCCTTGTAGGGCCTAGAGACCTGCTCCTTGCCCTCGTAGTAGAGGACGTCGAAGGCAAAGAGGTGCAGCGGCAGCTCCAGCGCCTTCTCCTCGATGCCGTGCTTCCTTTTTCTTTGAATGGTCTCCTGGAACGGCAAAAACTCGCCGGTCGCCTCATTGTAGGCCAGTGCCTCGCCCTCAAATATGACCTTGTCGGCGTCTGTCTCTTCGACAACCGCCCTTATTATGTCTGGGAACATCTCGGTTATGTTCTCCAGCTTCCTGGAATAGAGCTTGACCTCCTTGCCCTTCTTGTGTATTTGAATTCTAAACCCGTCGTACTTTTGCTCAACCGCAGCCTCGCCCCCCATGCGCTCGATTATCTGCTCCGCTGTCGGGAGCCTCTCCGCGAGCGCCGGTCTAACGGGCTTGAATAGGGTCACCTTCATCGACTCTACGGCACCAATCCCGCCCTCCGCCACCGCCTTCCCCACCTCTCCGAGGTCGCTGCAGATGTTGTAGGCCCTCTCCAGCTCCTCCTTGGCATCCCTGCCTCCTGTATAGGCGATCGCCAGTGCCTCCATTATCGTTGAGTCGCCGACGCCCATCCTCAGGCTTGCCAGCGGATACCTCACCAGATACCTTGCGGCCAGCGGCCCCGCCGATGCGATCATGTTGGCGAGCATGCGTATCTTCTGGTCCTTGCTTCCCTGCCCTCCTGTCCTGGCGACCTTCAGCATCATCTCGTATATCTCCTTTACCGTGTAGTCGCTCTTCACCATCTGCTTGAGCTTGCTTGTGCCCTTGAGCTTCTCCGCCGCCAGCCCCAGGTCGCCGCTCCTCTTGTACTCTGCGTTGACCTGCTCCTTGGTGTAGCCGGTGGCGAGCGCTATTGCTTCTTCCATCAGCTTGTCCGCGACTCCGAACTCGAGCCCCTCGAAGGGCGGAAGCAGGATGCCCTGGGTCATGTATACTGTTTCGACCACCTCCTTCTTGCCGGCCTCCTTGAAGAGCTCAGAAAGTATCTCCATCATCTTGAGCCGCGCGGACGCCTGCTCAAGCCTCTCGTAATACTCAGCTAGTCTGCCGAAGAGCAAAGAACCATCTCAGCATGAGCTGGACGACAGGGTCAGCCACTTGCAGCTGCTGCCCACCGAGCTGCAGCTGTTTCCTCCCTGGTCCGAAATCAGCTTGGTATTGGCGGAGCTGCCCAGGCAGCTGAGCCCCATTATCCCTGAATTCAAGGTCATCCCCTGCACCTGGGCGAGCTGGGTGTCGTTAAGCACCAGGCCGTTGCCTGTGCTCGCTGCCGCGAAGTCGCCGCTAATCTGCGTTCCAGAGGCGTTGTATACGTAGAAGGCCGTGGCCGAGTGGAAGGCGAAGTTGTTCTTGATATGGGCGCTGACCGTGTTATAGGCAGCGACAGAGTAGAGGCCCCCGGTCAGGTTGTTCGCCTGCACCGTGCCTCCTTGGAATCCGCTGACCATGATCGCGGTCTCGTTCGAGTTTGTCTGGAGTATCGTGTTGTTGTATATGTTGCCTGACCCGCCCTCGGCCTCTATTGGGGTGGTGAAGCCTTCAAGCTGGCAGTTCTCCACCACCGATCCGGCACCGGCGGCCAGGTCTGCGAAGACGCCGCCCTTGGTGGCTATTATCGTGTGGCCATTGCAGTTTATCGTGGTGGCGTTGTTGTTAACCGTGAAGCAGACGCTGCCATAGGGGTATATGTAGTCAGAGGTCAGGGAAACGCTGGTCGGGCTTGACGTAGAGAGGCAGGGTGGCGTTGCGCTTACCACGTCGCCTATCTTCTGGATCAGCGCCATCCAGTAGCAGCCGCTCTTTGTGCTGCCGTAGTTGATCCCACCGTATTCGGCGCCGAGGTTGCTATTGCTGTTGCCGCTGCAGAGATAGTCAAGGTCACCGCTCAGGAGGGCAATATTGTTCGTTACCGTGTTGTTGTTCGAGACGCCGGCGAATGAGTAGGCGTCATGGTAATGGGATACCGTGTTGTTGATTATGCTGTTGAGCCTGGAATTATTGAGCGAAATCCCGACCGCATAGCTCGGCCCGTACATGAGGTTGTTGTGCGTAATTTTACTACCCGTCACGTTCGTCAACCTGATCCCATAGCCGGTGCTGGTGTTCACGCTGTCCCCTGTTACTACGGCGCCGCTCATGTTGCTAAGTATTATGGCGAGGGGACTGTTTATGATGCTGACGTTCGTTATGCTGAGCCCGCTGGAGCGGGAGGCGGATATGCCTCCGGCGAAGTCACGGAGCATGCAGTTTTCTATCTGAACGTTGCCGGCGCCGTTTACCGTGACCGCGAAGCCGCCGCTGGTGATCTGGCTTGTCTCAACGCTCTTGCCTGCGCAGTTGAAGACCACGTTGCTGGAAGTTATCGCTATGCAGTTGTCCCTGCCGTTTATGATGTCGGACTGCATTGTGTAGGTGCCCGGGGAGTCGGCCGTGATGCAGGCGGTGACCGGGGTGTAGCCCAGGTTGGCCACGACGAAGACCGGGCAGGGCGCCCAGTGGGCGTTGGTGTTGCCGCAGCGCATGCTGGAGACGAACTCCACCTGGGAGGAGACCAAGGTTGGGCCAGCGTAGACGTCTATCCTACTGTTGTTCGCGCTCTTCACGTTGTAGAAGTTGTTCCCTATCGATGAACCCAACAGGTAGAGTCCGTAGCTGTTCTTTGACGAGTTGACCCCGAGCAGGTTGTTCGATTGGGAGTTGTTTATCGTGATGCCGTACTGCCCCCCTGTGAAGGAGCTGTTGGTCACGTTGGCTGAGTCGGAGTTCTGTATCAGAAGCCCGCCCAGCGAGCTACCGGATAGCTTGACTGTGGTGTTCGAAACCGTGGAGTTGGAAGAGGAGAACATGACGACCCCGTAGCCGCTGGCGCCGTTGATCCTGCAGTTCTCTAGAATGCTGCC
>CAVXBR010000010.1:0-5982 GCA_963760035.1 uncultured Microcaldota archaeon
GCACCTAATTAGGGGATAGGGCACCAATTCGGCAATTCAACAACGCTTTTATAGATACTGCGTAGAAGATTTACTATGACCTTGAGATCCCAGTCAGCGATGGAATACCTTATGACCTACGGATGGGCGATAGTTGCCATCGGCGTGGTCATAGCAGTATTCTACTCCCTTGGCATATTCGGGTTGGGATCAAACAGTTCGACCGGCTGCGCAGTCATCGAGGGTTTCAGCTGCTCCAAACCAGTCCTCTACTCATCTGGCATCCTGACGGCGGACATAGGGCAGGTAGGGGTAACAAAGATAATAACAGCTACCGGGTGCTCCCAAAATGCGACCGCGCCGTCCACATGGAACTTCACTAGCATAACCCTCGCCTCCGGGCAGACGAGCGGTGCCTCGTTCCAGTGCCCCTGGGTAGCCGGGCTGCCTGCAGGTGCTCCGGTAACGGCAACGCTTTGGGTGCAGTATGCAACATCCACGCAGAGCGGAGCCCCGACCATAGTCCAGCAGGTGGCGGAGATAAGGACCACTGTTCAGGCTACCGGCATTCCGGGTCTGTCATCTGGCATGTTCTATGCGCCAGTCACGCTTACCAATGATCAGGGAAGCGCAACCGGCTCAAACTTCCAACAGGAGTTGGTCGTTCCCTCATCATTTTCGCAGTACGAGTCTGCAGACCTGGGCAACATAAGGTTCTACCAGGGAGGCACGGAGCTCTACTCCTGGTGCGAGAGCAGCTGCACCAAGGGCTCGGCCGCGCTATTCTGGGTAAATCTGCAGAACGGGATGGCCGCCAACAGCGGTACAGTAATATACATGGTTCTCGAAAATACAGTCACTGTCGATTATGATGGTGTCTATGCGGGCGAGTGCCCCTCGTGCTCGGGCCCCTATGCAGAGTACGACAACGGCGCCAGCGTGTTCGGCAACTATCAGAACTTCTTCGGCAGCGCCTGCCCGAGCGGGTGGACCTGCAGCAATCCAGGTAACAACCCGGGTATGGTGAGCAACGGGCTTAACCTGGGGCCCGGCGGGGGAATTTGGGCCGCGCCGAACCTCTTCGTGTTCTCGTCTCCGGGCATAGTGGAGTTTTATGGATCGCTGTCCTGGGATACGTCAACGCAGATTGGGATCGGGCCTGGGCTTGTCGTACTGTCGAATGACCAGTATGGCAATGCCATAGTCACGGGTGCCGCCTACCTCTCAGCATCGGCCGGGATGACCATAACACCCAGTTTTGATATGGGGACCTTCACCGCCTTCTCCCCCCTGCCGAACAAGGGGCAGGCCTACGTCTGGAGCTACATGGACACAGGCACAACGGCGATATCACAGTATAACTACCAATCGGGCTCGCAGGCGTCCTATGCGTATCCCTATGTCGGCAGCTATGCAACCGTTACGCTCCAGGATTCTGCCATATGGCCCGCCTCGCTGAGTGCTTCGTGGATAAGAACGCGGGCCTATCCGCCGAACGGGGTCATGCCGGCCACCAGCTTTGGTTCGGTAGGCAGCAGCTGAGCAATCGGGATATCACGGCTCCGACCGCCCGTTCTTTCTTCCTTCTAAAGCTCCCCGGGCGCGTCTACGGGCCCCGTCTTCGACGCTCCCAGGCATTCGTCTTTTGACGTTTAGCCCTACGCCTCTGTGAAACCTTTAAATAATCAGATATTCAAATTGATAGTGATGGCTTTGGATAAGGTCTTACTCATAGGTCCGCGGGGGTTCTGCGCAGGAGTTGATAGGGCGGTTAACACCGTAGAGGAGTCGCTCAAGGCGTTCGGAAGCCCGGTCTACGTGAAGCACGAGATAGTCCACAACAGGATAGTCTGCGACGCGCTGAGGGCGAAGGGAGCCATATTCGTAGAGGAGGTGGCAGAGGTGCCCGAGGGAAGCGTCTGCGTCTTCTCAGCCCATGGGATCGCACCGGCAGTCAGGGAGGATGCGAAGAGGAGAAACCTTTACACCATAGATGCGACCTGTCCGCTTGTGACGAAGATACACATAGAGCTCAACAGGTTCGCCAGGGAGGGAAGGGAGATAGTATACATCGGCCACCGGGGCCATCCGGAGGCCGTTGGGGTGATGGGGGTAAGGCCAGAAGTGACCCAACTGGTCGACAATCCGGGGGAGGTGGACGGACTTCAAGTCAAGAATCCCGACAATCTTGTTTATCTTACGCAGACGACGCTCTCCATAGACGAGTGCATGGCCACCATCGCGGCGCTGAAGAAGAGGTTCCCAAAGATAAGCGCTCCACCGTCTGACGACATATGCTATGCAACGACCAACAGGCAGACGGCGATAAAGGCGGCGGCCAAGAGATGCGACGTGATACTTGTGGTAGGAAGCAAAAACTCGTCCAACTCGAACAGGCTTGTCGAGACCTCGAGGAAGCTGGGGGTGGATGCCTACCTGATCGATACCAAAGACGAGATAAAAAATGAGTGGTTTATGGGCAAGAGGTGCCTGGGCATATCCGCGGGGGCCAGCGCGCCAGAGTATGTGGTACAGGAGATAGCCGGCTACTTCAGGGAGAAAGGGGCTGCTGTGGAGCTGTACAATGTAATGGATGAGCACATGAAGTTCACCATGCCAAGAGAGCTTACGATCAAGCAGGAGAGCGCGAGGAGATGATGCAATGATAATAAAGATGCCGGAGGAGTCGAAATGGAGTCCGAGAAGGAAGAGCCTGCAGGTGAAGGTGAGGAACATGTATCTAGGTTCGGACTCTCCGGTCGCGATACAGAGCATGACCAACACCGACACGGCCGACATCGACAAAACCGTGGAGCAGATAGTCGAGCTCAGCAAGGCCGGCTCTGAGCTGGTCAGGTTCACTGTCCAGCATTTGGAGATGGCGAGGGCGGTCATGCCCATAAGGAAGAGGCTTGACGATTTGGGGATGGACATACCCCTCATCGGAGACTTCCACTACAACGGCCATGAGCTTCTCACAAAGGTGCCGGAGTGCGCTGACGCGCTCGACAAGTACAGGATAAATCCAGGCAATGTGGGCTTCGGCGAAAAGCACGACGCCAACTTCAAGCAGATGATAGACGTAGCAAAGGATCACGACAAGCCGGTCAGGATAGGGGTCAACTGGGGATCCCTGGACCAGACGGTGCTGACCAAGCTGATGGATGACAATTTGAAGCAGAAGAAGCCGAAGGAGGCGAAGGCGATCATGGTCGACGCCGTAGTTGAGAGCGCAGTGCAGTCGGTCAACAAGGCGATCGAATACGGGCTTGCGCCGGACAAGATAGTGGTCAGCACAAAGATATCCGAGGTTCCGGAGATGGTGCAGGCCTACAGGGCTCTCGCCAAGCGCATAGACCAGCCGCTCCACGTCGGCCTCACGGAGGCGGGGATGGGGAGCAAGGGTATTGTATCATCAGCCACGGCGCTATCGCTGCTGCTTACGGAAGGAATAGGCGACACCATCAGGATCTCGCTGACCCCCAAGCCTGGCGCGAGCAGGGCAGAGGAGGTCATAGTTGCGGGACAAATTCTACAGTCGCTCGACCTGCGGCACTTCTCGCCGCTCGTCTCGAGCTGCCCCGGATGCGGGCGCACCACATCCATTGTATTCCAGGAGATGGCACAGGAGCTGACCGACTATCTCCAAAAGCAGATGCCCGAATGGAAGAAGAAAGGGTATACGGGAGTCGAAGATATGAAGGTCGCGGTCATGGGATGCGTCGTCAACGGGCCTGGCGAAAGCAAGCAGGCCAACATAGGTATTTCACTTCCAGGTTCGGGCGAGAATCCAAGCTGCCCCATATTCGAGGACGGCAAGCAGGTTGCCGTAGTCAAGGCAAGCGATGCCCCGAAGGAGTTCAAAAGGAGGCTGGAAGCCTACATAGTGAGCCACTACGCAAAGAAGGGGTAGGCTCGTAGCGTTACGGCAGGTAGTCGAGCACTTCTTTGCCCACATTGCCGAGCTTTATTGAGATGCCGGATACCTCGACATGCTTTGTCTTTCGCAGTATGTCCCTTAACCTATTTGCGGACTCCACGAACTGCTCTCGCGCCACCTCGTAGGAGCCTCTCCTTTGTACAGGAGTTGGTTCAGTCTGTGGCGTAACCGCATAGTGAAATCGGAACCTGTCGTTTCCACGCATTTGTTTCACCCAATACCAAAATGATGGCTTTTGTCAAATATATATGTCTTGCCACTCAACTACTTTCCATGGACTTTTATGGGGCATTGAGGGCGGCGCAAAAGGAGACCTTCAGGCTTGAGATGCTTGACCAGTACCTGGTGGACGATGAGAGGGAGGACTTCGCCGCCTGGAAGAGGGGGGAGCAGGTGGACCCCAGCCCTGGAATGGTGGCATGGGTATCGGATCTTGAAAAGCTGAGGGAGAGGGGCGTGGTAACCCATAGGGTGCATGTGGTCACCCTGCCGCTGTCCGAGTACATGCGCTATGAGATAGACGCCTACAAGATAACGAAGGAGACAGTCAACTTTATTGAGAGAACCGATTACGAAAAACTAAAGAAGCCCTTCCAACCCAAGGAGTTCTGGCTCATTGACGAAAGGCACATTTTCGTGCAGAACTATGATTCAGAGGGCCATTGGCTCGGAAGCGATTACATCGGTGGCAGGGAGGAGGCGAAGCGCCACGCCCGGATGAAGGGGCTCCTCCTTTCGAAAGCGCTACCGCTGGACGAGTTTGCCAAAAAGAACAGCATCGATCTTTAGAGGTCAGGACTTTACCTCAAGCGACCTTACCTCGACCTTGCTGATCGGGGTTATGTGCCTGAGCTGGGCCGCCATCTCCGCCTGGAACTTACCGTCTATCACAGAGCTTATGAGCTCGGTTACGTCGGTGTCCCTGGCGTAGCTTGATGTCCTCTCGTTCATCTCCTTCCTTATCCCGGAGATCCTGCTGTTGGTGGCCCTCTGCCTTGTTATCACAAGCATCTTGAAGACGAGCTTGGTTCCGTCCTTGGTCGAGACAGGGAGGATGAGGGTTGCTATGCTCTTGTACCTCCTCACGAGCGACCTTATGTAGCTGTAGAGCTGGGTGATCGACACTATCTTCGTGTGGGCGGCGGATCCCTCGGCGCTGATGACCTTGAGCACCACGTTGGTATAGGCATGGGAGGGGTTGTGCGTAAGGACGTCAAGCCCCACCACTATGTTCCTCCCTACGGCCGACTTCTCGTCGTTGGCCGGCATCTCGCCGATGACGGCGTCGTTGAACTGCTTCGGCGCGTATACGGAGAACCACTTCTTGAGCTTCCACTTGTCTGCCTTTTTTTGCACTGCCATATCATCACGCCGAGTTCTTTATCAACAGCTCAGCCTGCTTGGGGTCATATCTCCAACCCTCGGGCAGCTGGCCCCTTCTAATGTAATACTTGGTGAGCCTCCATATCTTCGACTCGATCTTCTTCATCCTTATCCTGTTGCTGACGTCGTGCTTGTTTGCCCCCAGATGGGCGTTTATGCTCACCGCCTTCTTCATCAGGTCCGTAAGGTCGTAGGGTATCTGCGGCGTTATTCCCTTGCTTTTCATTATCTCCGTCAGGGATTTTCCCATGGAGTGCTTGATGTACATGATGCCGTGCTCCTCCTTGAGCGTCTGGCCTATCTTCGCCGGCTCCATCCCCTTCTTGGCCATCTCCTGTATGAGTGCCTCTATCTTTGCCGTGTCGATCTCGGGCTTCTCCAAACCCTCCATCACAGGCTTCTTCGACTTGGACTTGCCGTGCTTCTTTGAATGCATTCTTGCCATTAATACCAACTTCTACATCTTCACTTCTATAGATAAATCGCCCTTCTGGAGGTTTATCGCCTTTGCCTTGCATATCTGGGCGAGCTCACCCTTTGAGCTATCAACTATTGTATAGTATTCATCAGGAACCTTTATATTTATTGATGCTACCTCCTTGTTCAGCGCCATCCGGGCATTTGCCTTTTGTTTCCGTATCTCGCCTATGATATTGTTGAGTATCATGCCCGCCGCCTCC
>CAVXBR010000011.1:0-69732 GCA_963760035.1 uncultured Microcaldota archaeon
GCCCATAGAGGAAAGACCCCGCGACTACGTGTTATTTCTAAGTATCGGGATTGCCGAACTTCTCAGGTTGTCAAATAAGGAAATGCAGTTCGGTGTAATACTTAATGCGGCAATAACCAAACTGGATGATGTAAGATGCGGTGAGGAAAAGGGCTGGTTCGAAAAAAGGTGGCAGACAAAATGGAAGGCTGCCAAGGCAGGGTTGGTGGCATATGAACTTAGTATTCGACCTGATAGACGTTTATGTTGAACAGAGGGACATTGCCACCGCAAACATCGAGCCGGAGTTCAGAGTAACCCGCGGCCGCAAAGGCTAAAGATTACAGGAGCGCAGGCGACCTGCTGAAAACCGTATTCAGGGATGTTTTAAAGGATCCCAAGTTCGGGCTGTTGAGAAGAGAAGCAAAGGCTTCCGAAGCCACTGGGGTTCGGAAGGTTATACCTTTGGGTGGCGATATAGGAAAAGTGGGAAGCGCCTCCATTTCCTAATCTAGGATTCGTTTCGCGCATTCTGCATGATGGCGTTATAGTTTAACATCCATCTCGGAGGCGTAGAGGCTGATTACCTCGTCGGTAAGCCTGTTGAGGATGGCCAGTTCGGGAAGTTCCCTCTCTTTTTGTGATCTTGAATCGTTCAGAGCCTTGCATTGGCGGAGCAGTTCGAGTGAGTAGTCCATTGCGGCCTGTTGGTATAGGCTGTCGCGCTTTAGGTGGACTAGCTGTGTACCAGAGGGGTACTTTTTGAGCACAAAATCAACAAGGGCAGCGACCCTTTGGTCAGGCTGGGATATGAATGCGTTAAGGTCATCGCCAGAAAAGAGCCAGATCTTTGTACCTTCATGGTTTTCCCTCTCTTGGGCCTGATAGAGCTTTAGGAGAGGCGACGGTATGGTCAAAAACGGCAGGATGTCCTTAAGGGAGAGGTTTATGCCGCCGTCCCTGCTGTTGTCATCCAGCTCGATCCCCCTGGCTTTTCCCTCAGTTATCAATTTTACTAGCTCAAAACCGGCCCTCGCCCTAAATGGACGCTCCAGGTGGCTTAGGATTTTGCTGCTTTCCATCTCCTTTGGGAGCTGGGCCTCAAGCGCCCTGATACGGCCCATGGAAGAACTAGCGTTCTCGCTCTTTCCTCTGTTGTCCGTTGGGCGTTCTAATGTTAAACCTGACGGCAAAATATCACTTTAGGGAATTGGGCGTTGCTGATATTTATAAGTTTGCAGGATTGAAGGGGTTTATTTGTGCAGGTGTGATTTGATCCGGGAACTCTTGTAAAGTTTCGGGTTCAATGAGCTTTTTATCCTTACAACCTTTGCCTTCATTCTATTCTCGCTGAGCCAGAGCCTCACTTTTGGGAGATCGACCCTCTGGTCATAGCCAAATACGATCACATCTGGCCTGTGCTGTTTTATTATCTTGTACATATCGTCTGACTTCCTCAGTCGGTTTCCCACAATTGCCTTGTCGACCATTTTGAGCGACCCGACGAGGTGCGCCCTCTCTTTCTGGCCGAAGAGAGGGTGTTTTCCTTTTATCGCCTTGATGCTAGAGTCCCTTGCAACCACGACAATGAGATAGCTGCCGAGCTTTGATGCCCTAGTTAGGTAGTGCACGTGACCCGGGTGTAGGAAGTCGAAGGAGCCGAATGCCATAACTTTTTTGTTCATAGGATCGCCGTCATCTTTTGTAGAAGGATGGGTTCTCAATCTGTATCAGTGCCATCTGGATCGCCTGCTTGGTATACTCCTTCCTGCTGACCCTGCCCTTTGTCAGCACGCCGATGGCCCCTTCCAATGAGCCTACATTCTTGTGCTCGGTGAGGCCGGCCTTTAAGGATGCCTCGCTGGCATCGAGGCCCTGTTCGTGTATAAGCCGGGTGATCTCAAAGGGGAACTCAAAGGCGCAGGAGAGACCCAGATAGGACTCCTTCCCATCATAGATTATACAGGCGCAGAAGTCCATGTAGCCGCTCTTCGCCTGAGGGACGTGCATAAGGCCGGACTCTATGCCAATGCTGTAGGCGCAGTCCGCGAAGGCTGCCTTTGCCCTGTTGGTGGCACCGGTTATCGTCTCCTCCATCGACTTCGGCTGCGGCGAAACTCCTGACTGCGCCTCATGTGTGGTTATCTCGGCTCCAGCAAGAAAGTCGTAGGCCGCTATTGTCTCCTTGAGGGCGGCGATCTTCGTGGGATTCTTTGAGCCAATGTTTATTCTCATCTTATCACAATCTGTCTGGGCTACCTGAATTTGTGGGCATGGGTCTGGAGGTCTATCCTTCCCCCTACTATTTTGACTCCTTCCCTTTTTAGCATTTTCATTTTGAGGGACCTGCCCCTATTATAGTTGCCAACCCTGCCGTCCGAGAGCACCACCCTATGACAGGGTATATCGTGATTCCTGTTCTTCCGCATTGCGCTCCCGACAGACCTGTAGGCCTTTGACCCGAGAGCTCTTGCTATTGAACCATAGGTGGTGACCCTGCCTCTCGGCACTGATTTTAGTAGGCGGTAGCAGCGCATCTCAAATGAGGTTAGGTTTTGGTCCGTCTAATCATCCCAACTCCTTTATCAGGCTTGTGCGCCCTAGATCGAACCAGTACTTTGTCTCTTTGGTGTCGTTGCCATTGATGTACCGTTCCTGGTGCGAGCCCATGAACTCCATAGCAATGCCAGCGAGCGTATATTGGTAGAGGCTGTATTTTTCTTCGCTGGAGAGAGGGTTGTACCTGTTGTACATCGATGCGACCAAATCGCACCTCTTGCGCAGCGCCATGGCACTTGACTTGTCGTAGATGAGGTTTGCGGTGATGACTGCCAGCTCCTGGATTCGGGGGTACCAGTTTGATACCGAGAAGTCCAGGATGTAAAGTTCGCCATTGTCGGCCTTTATGACATTCGCCTTGGTAAAATCGCCATGGACAAAACAGTGGGGCAGCAAATCGACAGCTATGGTGGCGTATTCGGCGATCGCCGTTTCGACGAGTTTTTTGTCATCGGGCTCGATAAATCGGCTCACGCGCCTGTACATCTCCGTAATGTTGGGAATCGCCCACGAATCAAAGATGTATTGAGGATGATAATCTATCCTGTTGATTATTGCTGCCTGTTCGATAGCCTTTTCCAGCTCAGCGGTATTTGGTGCGCGGTCCAGTTCAAGGAATGTCTTCCCATCGATGAAGTTCATCAGAACCATTGACAGTCCGTCTGCTTCCTTGTCACTGTAGACGAAGTCGCCTTTAGCAGTTTTTATGACTTCGGGATGGTTGACTCCAGCTGCAGTGACCCTCTCCATGGTCTTTGTATAGCGTGAGATGTCCCCCGGCGTGCGCGTCCTTGAGAAGATCTTGGCCATGTATTTAGATGATTCAGTCTCGACAAAAACGTTGCAGTCCTCGTAGCCGATCTCTATTATCGAGAACTTGCTTATCTTTCCGATTTCGTAGGCCACTGACAGCCGGTCAATCACCGGGTTAAGGCTACCCGTATAGCTGAGCCTGTCGGTGGGCCTCTGCTTTTCCATAAGTATAATTTGCAAGTGAATATCTAAAAAAAGGCCAGTTTAGCGTGCTGCTATGCCTCCCGGAACCTCCCCTCGTTGTTTCCAGTGACCACCACAACTACCTTCTTTCCCCCGAATCGCGCTTTGTCGTTTCCGTAACTCTTCAGGAAGCCGGCAAAACCCGTTCCGCCGCCCAGCTCCGCATAAACGCCCAGCTTTTCAAGCTCCATTACTGCGTCAGCTATCTCCTTTTCTTTTACGGGGACGCCAAACCCCTTTGTGGACCTTATCGCTGTCAGCGCCTCGAATCCGAAGGTTGGGTAACCGACAGCTATGGCATCTGCCGCTGTGCGGGGCTTTACGTAGCCGATCTTCTTGCCGTCGATTGATGCCCTCACCAGCGGGTCGCATCGCTCTGACTGTACCGCGACAAGCCGTGGAATACGACCGATTAACCCCGCCTTCTTGAACTCCTTTAGGCCCTTATACACTCCGGAGAACATGTGGCATTGCCCACAGGCATGAAGATGAAGTCGGGCGCGTTGCCAAGCTGCTCCACGATCTCGTAGCCAACCGTCTTCTGGCCTTCCTTCCTGAAGTGATAGTCGCCGCAGACAAATGCCCCGGTCTTCCTTGCGAAGCGCTCGGCGCTGTTGAGCGCGCTGTTGAAGTCGCCCTTTACCATTACTATCCTTGCCCCCTGGGCCCTTATCTTGGATATCTTCTTCGGGTTGGCGCCGCTGCTGATGAATATGGTGCAGTTGATGCCCACCTTTTTGGCGTAGTGCGCGACCGAGAGTCCCATGTTACCAGTGGAGGCGCAGCAGACGCTCCTCTTTCCCAGCTCTAGTGCCTTAGAGATCTCCACAGCCGAACCCCTGTCCTTGAAGGTCTTTGTGGGATTTTCAGTCTCCAGCTTTAGGAAGAGCGCGGCCCCGGCGAAGCTGGCCTTTTTCAGCCGCGTGCCACCTTCCCCGAGGCTCGGGCTTATGGCCCAGATGGGCAGAAAGTCGATATACCTGCTCATTGGGCTTCCCTTCTTTGCCCTTCTCAGCCTTGGCTTTGCGCCTTTTCCGTATTCAACCTCCAGTATTGAGCCGCATCTGCCGCACCTGAACGCCGAATCTGGCTCATTGTTGCCGCACTTGGTGCAGACGAGGCTGTATTCCATGTGGAGCTCTGTAAGACGGAGTTAATATATATTTCCATCAGCCGAATATTTGTGTAGATTTATATGCAGCAGACAGTACAAAAGCCGACGACTCTTGCGATAAGAGGCGTGAACATCCAGGGGCAGAGGTCAATCCTAGCCATGGCTACGACCTTGGAGAGCATGAGGTGGTTCGGCCCGGCGGTCCTTGATGCAAAGACCTGCCGGCTCTCTACAGGGGCTACAGTCAACGAAGCCAAAGGGCCTACTCAACTGGTTGAGCGCTTGCCGGACTCTCTCGGGCCTACACCTCGGGGAGGGCTGGCAAGCGATAATGTTAAGGTTCAGGCTCGTTGCTCCCTATGCGGTATCTATGCCACCTGCCAGCTTGACAAGGGCACAGGCGAGAGAATATGCGCAACGTGCGCCACAATCGAGGTGACTCCATAATGACCTCTGATCCTGACCCAACAGCCCCGACGCCAGGCCAGCTCAGGGCGGCCGCCAACCTGGGCCTAATTGTACCGATGGATATCACAAAAGCGGAGCTTTGGGGACTGATCCATGAAGCCCAGGTGCGCATCGAGACCGAGCGTGAGGACGCGGCCAGAAAGAAAAGAGAGAAGCATAGGGTTTTGGTGGTATTTCTATGACCAACAATAATACTGACGACGGCAGAACGGCCGAATTTATCTACACCGACCCGGAGCCGCGACAGGATCCGACAGATGGCGTGGGCGGCCATGCGTCTACCTCTTCTCGCCTTCTCAGTAAGTCCACGCCCCTGCCTTCTCGATCGACTGGAATCCGTGCCGCACTGATGACCCTTGAGGCCGGATACTCTCGCCTTGTCCGAGTTCTTGGCCAACTTAACAACGAATGGACCCTCGCGCCTTACGCAATCCTGCACGGACTCATGCGCATGGCTGAACGGATACGGAAAAAGGTGAGCAAGCCATGACTACAATCGCAGCTCATAAGACAGGATGCAAGGGATGGGGCCACAGCTTCAGTCATCCAACAGCGGCGATCGCAAAGATGCTGAGGCTTGAGCGCCAAGGCTTAGAGACTCTGACCCCCGAGCTCGTTGGCAGCCTGGCGAAGCTGACCCACTATGACCCGAGCTGCCGGACATGCTGCGATCTCGCTGGCCGTGAGGTCCGGCGAAGACTGATCTTGATAAAACGTGTTGAGGTGCAACCATGACAACCCTAGAACCAGAATCGGATAGAGTCGAGGATGTGCGAAGGCGGGCCCATAAGCGCCTTACGGTCTGGATCGACAAGGAGCTCGCTGAGGCCCTTGAGAAGCGCAAGGGGACCATCAAGCTGGCGCCATTCGTGAGGAACGCTCTTAGGACGGCCTTGAAGGCCGGAAAAAAGGGGTAGAATGTCGGACTTCCAGCTTAATGGCGGGGTATGTAGCGAGCAAGTGAGCATGTCAGAAATCCACAAGAGGCTTTTTGAGCGTGAAAAGCTCGGTTTTGAGAGTAAAACCGATTATGTAAGAATTAACAACATATCGGCATCACGTATGGCATCGTATTGGACATCGTATGCGGCTTCGGGTAGGCATCGTATATGCCATCGTGTAAGCAAAATTCATGATAAAGAGGAGATTGTATGCAACAAGAAAATGGATCGAAGGATGTGCGAATAAGAATAAACCCGGAGCTTGATCAGGCTCTCATGGCAGCCATAAAGGGTAGGATTGGTTTATCCAAGAGTGTAATTTTTGAGCGCCTATTGCAACTTGGTTTGCCAGCTATTGAAGCTATAATAGAATCTGACTGGGCGAACGCAAGGATTGTTCCGAGCCATGAAGAGGGCAGTCTTGGGCGATCGATAGCATTAGATGAGGCGGCCTTGCTTTGTGTTAAGTATGATCTATTCGTACCTGACGTGGAGGATGTTATAGACAATGTGGGCGATGAAGTTCTTGGTTCTGGTGTTTTTGATGATATGGAAAAGGAGGGTAGGGAAAAGGGAATAGATATTTTTGAGGAAGATTCTCCAAAAGTTTCAGAAATGTTAAAACAAGAGAAAATAAAGGCATTTGTTAAGCGGATTTCAATTGCACAACAAACTAAAGTACAATTCAACAAGGAAGAGTGATTTGAATGACCTGGCCCTTTATCAAGAAGCCCAAACTACAAGAAGACGATGAGGACGACTACGACGATGACGAAGGACATGAGGAGGATGACGATGAGGATTAGACTCGTGTGCGAGGAATTTATAGGTTTCTTTGAAGGCCGATTAAACGCTTGTTTGCAGGTCTCCTAAGTTACCGAACCGCCATAGGTGGAGGCGTTGAACAGGACCGAATCGTTGGATGAAGATCCAGAATTCCTGTACTTCATTAGGACAGATAGCTCCACTTGAGCGTTCTCCCCGAAGTTGAAGCTGCCATCGCTGCTGCGGCATGGTATCGATATTCCGTAGCTGATGAAAGGATAGGGTGGGCTTGGCTGAAGAGTGATTGGACTGCCCGTCACATTCTCATTATTTAGGCCTATTGATATCGTAACATTTTTGCTGTTCTGCCATGAGTAGCCAGGGTAGTAGCTGAAGCAGGTAAGACTGTAGAGTTGGAATTGGCTGCTGAGGGTGTCGTTGAAGCTGAATATGGCTGTGCCATTCTGATACAGCCCTTCTAGGGAACAATTGAACTGGCCGCTGGAACTCTGGCAGCTGGGCCCGAAGTTGGTATTTTTAGTCCCAGGCCCTGCGCCGCTTGATATCACCGACGTGGTAGCGACCGTTGATGTAGTGCTTGTTGTAGTGAGGGCGCCCTTTATGCTCGAGAATTCTGCAATCATCTTGATTGTGTCAATCGGGCCTTGCGTATCACTGCTATTATAACCAAGGTAAACATACTCAGTAAGTGGCTCCTGCAATTCGGTCGTATTGAGTGGCTTGCCTGAAGAGTCAAAACATTCATTTATCTGTATGTTGCTCCCACATGGCTCACTAGCATATTGACTAGTTGCAGGTGGACAATTCATCCATCCTCCCGGGAAAACCTCAGTGCCGTTCACACCAAGGGAATAAAATCCCTTAAAGCTACTACCAAGGTTCGTGTTCTGAGCTATTGGCATGCCGTTCGTATCAGTTTTAGCTGCACAGGCAATTATGGTATTTCCCAATGCTTGATGAGCTACATTAAAGAGGGAGATATACAATAGACCGCCTGGATCGAAACTTGCGTGAGTGCAAGTCCATTCAGGTAATCCTACGCACGATATATTGTTATTGTTGTTATTAAATTCTGTAGGATTAAAGCTCTGGTTAAGTGCTGCTATATATGGTTTGCTTAGATTAGCGAATGGGGTATTTGCGGTTGCATTTACAAAGTTGTTTATGATGTTACTGTTTACGGATGCAGTGAAGCTGAGTATTGAATAAAATAATATGGCAGTTATAATAATTGTGGCGATTAAGCCTGCTAAGACATATGTTACAGGGAATCGACTTGGATGTGTTATAATTTGGGAAGCAGATTGGGCGTCTGTAGTGGTATTTGGGTTTGCAGTATTTTTTGCCCTTTCCTTCTTTATTTTAAAATAGTAGATTAGCGGTCCAAATATTGGTTCGAAAACCAAAACTAAGATCCAAAGCAATTGGTTCTCTTTCTGGTATTTCAAACAATCGATAACCATCAACAAGAGGAGAAGTAATCCGATTAAAGAGTATACTGCTGTGATTACCCAAAGGATTAGTATCTTGCCTGCTAACTGTATGACTGAGTTGTTAAAGCTAGGAACTGCGCCCCCATACTGTGCATAGCCCAATATGGTCCCAAAGGATAGCAGAAATATTAGTGCAAGAGGGATACGGTATATTTTATTCGAAAGCAACTTGATCATTTTTACCACTATCCGAAATATTCCTTCGGCTCTTTTCTGGTTAGGTATACTACCAGTATTATCCCTGCGATCAGACCTAAGATATTGAGCATGAATATGCTCAGTATGTAAAGTATGCCTAAGATTATGCCAAGCCACCAACCCCATTTCTTACCGTTGTATAGTCCATAGGCAAGAAGCAAGTTTAGGATAGCGATGAGGATGATTACAGCTGCGGCTATAGCAGCAATTGAGGTAAATCTGCCGCTAAGAGGCAGTAGAGAGGTGAAAAATGACGAATGGAACAATAAAAGCGAAAGTAAGCTGCCTAAGATCGCCGTTATGCCGAATATTGCAGCTAGTGCAGCTATTATAACAATCCCTAGCGGTCTATTTTTCTTGGAAAACACAGTAGTAGGCATCGGTTTCTTGGAGTCAGTTCCTTTGGGCATATATTTACCTGCTCATCTTACTTCCATCCAAACAGATTTTTGAAAAATGCAACTATCTTTTGTACAAATCCGCCACCTATGCCCCCATTATTTGATGCTTGTTGTTGAACTACAGTGGTAGATGCCAAGCTGCTTGATGTAGGCACTGTAGTTATTAGGGTGGAAGTAGAATTCGAAGTTCCAACTGATATGGTAGTAGTTACGATGGTTGTTGGGTATATGGTCGTTGGTATTGTAGATAGAGTAGACGAGACGCTATTTGTAGTTATGTTTGATGGTATTGTTGTAGTTATTGATGTTGAACTTGTTTGGTTTGCCCTACCAGATGAGTTTAATATGAATATTGCGCTTTTCTGGTATGCGTAATACCCTACATATACTCCTTCCAATTTTATAGATAAAATGTTTAAATTTGAATTAATCTGATCTGTAGAGCCAGAAACAATATTAGCGGAGGTTACAAAATTATTGTTGTAATAGAAGTTTATAAACGCCGATGAGCTTTGGCCTAAAACGTTTACAAGCTGAACTTTCCACAAACCTAATGTCGCATTTTGGCCTACAGAAATATTGAAAGTTGAAGGTATTGTCACTGATACAGTAGTTGTAGTTGATGTTCTTACTGACAACCTGACCCATGCATACTTTTGGTACGAGTAGGTTCCTTGGCTACTTGAATTGAGGTATAAAGTGATTGTTGAACTTCCTGAGCTGAGTGTTGTACTTGCACCGGACGCCAAGGTAACTTGGCTTATTAGACCATTGCTGTTATAAACATTGAATAGTGCTTGCCCGTTCGCCAAATTCATAAATTTAGCAGAAATCGAACCATTTGTTATTGTCTGGTTTGGAGTAAGTTCTGTAAAACTATTAGGGGCAATGGTTGAAAGTGAAGTTGTGGGAGTTGATGTGGTGCTAAGAGAACTGGTTGAGGAACTTAGAGTTGTTTGCGTTGTTGTAGATTGAGGAGACACAACTCTAATGTCATCAATCGGTGCCCATACATAGTTATTGGGGTTTGAAGCGTTAGCAATTTTAAAACAGATGAAATAGGAAGTCCAACCTCCAGGGGGGAGGTTAGCTGAGAATTTGTATGATATAGAATTTGATCCACTTGAAATTAATTGCATTGAAGAGGGGTTATATGTGCAGGAATTATAGAGCGAACTATACCACATGTATGTTGTGTCTACATTAGAAACATTTGCAACGCTTAGTGTCAAGGTTTGGTTGGCAACCACCGTTGGACTAGACGGACTTATTATAGCTGTTCCAGAAAGCACAGTGATATTGTCAGGATTAGCATATGTATAGTTACCTGTAGAATCTTGAACTTTAAAGCATAGGTACTCATTTTCTCGCTTATAGGAAACTATACCATAGCTAAGAGAATTTGAACCTGTTTTAATTAAGTTGGTGTTAGAAGAACAAGATGTAGAAAAGCCATAGTACCAGCTAAAAGTATATGGTGGAACGCCACCCAAGTTAGAAATATTTGCAACGTTATATGTAACCTGTGTAAATGTGACTATGGGGTTAGTTGGGGATATATATAGACCGCTTGAGTTTAGAGGAGCTGCAAACGCAAGATTTGGTATTACTAAATAAGATGCAACCAAGATAAAAAACAAGAATGCGTTCATATAGAATTTCATTTGATTACCTTCTAAGTTTATTCAATGGCAAGTAATAAAACAGTTTCTAAGGCCATAACTTTTAGAGACTATCTTAATTGGTCCCTTCCAAGTATCTTATTTGCAATGAATATGCATCTTTCCCGCACGTTTAGTATCTTAGAAGACTCGATATTGAGCTCTTCTAGTTCATTCAGATTTAAATTGAAAGCGCCATCTCTTAATTCGCTGATTAGCTTAGTGTTTGTCTTTCCTATCTCATTTGATAATGGTGATATGACCCTATCGTCTATAGCAGCTAAGTAGGCTTCTCTTTCGGTCAGGGGCCTTATTTTATCCATACTCGCAACAATTCTTCCCATAAGGGTATCTTTTGAACCAGAAAAATAAATTTTTTCTTTGAAGCTGACATGATGATCTGTTCGACTCAGCTCATAGTATAGTGGCGCATGCATTTCTCCAATAAACCCTATAGCGGATAATGTTTCACCGTTTCCTAAGCTTGTTTTCAGTTCTGGAAACAGCTCTTGCGCTTCTTTGAATTTCCCATCGAGTCCCCTTGTTATAGTATCGTTTCTAAATTTGATTTCCTTACTAGTCTCTTCCCAATACTTCTTCTCGAAGGAAGCTATTTCGCCCAGAGTCGCATTCTTTTGTGATAGCCCAATCAATTCCGTGTGTAGTATTTCAGTGTTATTATTGGTAGATATCATGTCTGCTTCTTTTGTCTGATAGGATTCAATTGGTATTATTTTCAGATCTCTAATCGCGCAGCCAACAAGTACTATAGGGATAAAATTATGGCCAGACACATTAATCCCGTGAGGTGATATCCTTTCTCTACAGCTTTCCTCTGCTTCTTCTGTTGATAAACCCATATTTGTTAATGATAAATAATATTGTCTAAGTTCTGAAAGCTGCCTATTTGCTACTAAAACATTTGTTTTATATTCTGATTCCTTTTGTCCGGCATTTTCGATGAATACAAATTTAAATGGTTTACCTGCTCTTTTCGCTTCATCTATTTCTTCCAAAAAGCGTATGGCATCTTGGTCAGAACCATGATTTAAAAACACTATTTCCAATGAGTATTCTGGCTTAGCTACGGTTTGTGGGGATATTTGTTTATGAGCAAACCATGCACCGGTCGCTGCAATGGCACTTGCCAAGGTGTACGCTATCACTTTCTTTCGGAGCATACCTCCAAGATGGCTTTGAGAGTTTTCTTGCTTATCGCTAGCCGTCCTCTCGGTTTTGTTTCCTTCTTTGATTTTAGACGTTGCCATGCTACCACATGTCTAGTCTCCTGACTGCCATTTTATCAACGATATCTTCGCAGTCATCCAAATATAAAGCACTTACTTTTGCCGTTTTTATGGAAAATAGGGTTAGCTCAAGCGGCTGATTTTGATCCGTTTAACCGGTTCAGCAAGGAGCTTGTCGGTTGCCACCTTCACCCAAATTGAGCGTGATTTGACCGATTCTGGGCTCAAAACCGTTGTCAACAATTAACAATTGCCAATTCTTGATAACTTCTTGTCAATTGTTGATAATCGAGGTTCAGGTCTGTTTCAAGCAGACAAATGCCAGTTTGTTGAACCTTGGACAGCATAGCCTCAGCGTTAGCTGTTGAGGCTGTCTGAGGCCGTAACTGGGTTTATTAACCTTCTATCCCCTACAATATTATATGGCTTCAGGCCGCATTTGTGACGATAAAAAGCCCATCCATATTCATCCATATTTATACGGCTGTGGTAAGTCGGACTGGAATCTCGACGCTCGGCCAAGGCGTTCTCGCATTAATGTGATAGGGTATGACATTGGCAACAGAACCAGAGAATCTGGAACCAACGAATGTTCCCGGCCTTCCTAAGCCGACTGACCAGGTGGTCAATCCATCCTCTCTTAAGATTGATGAGGTATACAAGAATATCGAGAGCGAGCCGCTGATAAATAAG
The DNA here is from genome assembly GCA_963760035.1 of uncultured Microcaldota archaeon. Taxonomy (GTDB): domain Archaea; phylum Micrarchaeota; class Micrarchaeia; order Micrarchaeales; family Micrarchaeaceae; genus JAJYUY01. The sequence continues at coordinate 12,537 of CAVXBR010000011.1, forward strand.
ATAAAAAGGCTGGAGGTGCAGCTTTCCGGGATTCTGGGGATAGAGTCGATGGAAGTTGATATGAGTCAACAGAAAATAAGCGCAGATAAATTTAGCACGGAAGATGACAAGAATGCTGCTATAAAAAAACTCTACAGAGATATTCTAGACTGCTTCAATGATCTTCTGAAGACCCCCTATGGATCTCTGGGGTATCTTGTGAAGTCTGACTCTGAGAGCATAGTCAAACTCTATGGCGTTGACAGCGATGATGATTATTACCTTAAATTGAGGGGCAGCGTGATAAGGGTAAGCAGCAAAAGGCTCGAGCGGATGGTCGTAGCCGGCGGAGGCAGAAGATTTATAGGGGAGAGGGGTCTAACGATCCACGACCCGGCGGAAACGACCGGCAACATGAAAGTCGCAGACCATGTGATACACGAGATAATTTACGCCATACACGAGAAACTTGAAGAGTTAACGGATTGAGTTGAAAAGCGTTCCGAAACTCTTTGCTTGAAGCTGTATTTTTGGGTTAATGGCTTCGGGCTACCAATGCATAAAGGCGCGTAGCTCTGACGGAGGTACCAAAGCCCAAATTGCATATAGTTCCGCAGTGGGATTGCTCCATATATTTGCCACCAGCGAGTAAGGTGAGCTGAGAACTCTAATACGATACGCATTATTGGGCAAACCGTAGAAAGTGATATTTGTACCGGGGGCGTTCACGTAATCATTGTCGTAAACGTAGTTGCTTTGCTGGCTGAACACGTCGATTCTATAGGAAGCTATGCCCGGAACAGAAGGCCATGAAACCTTCAGGTCCACTGTGTTCGGCTGGTTCGTGTCAGATAAGACGACGGCTTGAAGGTTTGTGGGTGCAGACCATGGAATGACATCAGGATTATTATAGGTGATTGCTGGAGAAAGGCCCCCTCTCATGTCGTTAACATCAGTAGCGGCAGTAACACTGAACTGTGTAACTCCTGGTCCAACGTTCCAGAACACTCCACTTGTTTGCATAGGGTCGGAACTATAGGGTTGTTGGGTATACTGTATGTTTTTTATGCCGTTTTGATCGATCCATACTATGCCGTAAAGGCCCGCCCCCTCAACGGCAGACCAGTGGATATGCAGATCACGACGCCAGGGCCAGTACTGGTTGGTCGTTACATTGTCAAGCCAAACATTTGCCGGGGCGGGCAATGACTGTCCTTGAATTGTTGAAGGATAGGCGCTTATCAGCGCTGCCATAAGGCCGGCTGCAAGGGAACCGCCAGATCTCCTAAGCCAACTGGCTTCCTTTACTCGCTCCGCTAGGGCTGGCCTTTCGGTCACACGCTCTAGTGCAATAACCCTAAGTCCGTTGGAGCCAATTTTGCCGGTTTCGGCCTGATTGGTTCTATTTTTGGGCTGGGCTGCCGTAGTTAACATATATTCCCCGTTATTGCTACGCTGCGTCAAATATAAAAGAGTTCCTAGTCAAATGGTATTGAGGTCTGGATCTCATACCTTTGGTATCTGCGGACGGTCAAGGCCTATTATGATTGTGATGTAATGGAAGAGAAAACAGGGGAGAAAACGGAAGTGAAGATGGAAATGGCGAAGCCCAGTGGCCCAAAAGTTAGGCAGGGCCACATACTGATCGCCATTGTCGTGATAGCCATAGTTATAGTCGCAGTCTTCTTCGCGACCAGCTCATCCGGCCAGGTGGTCGCAGTGGGAAATACGATCAATGTCACTTACACTGGCAGTTTCACAAACGGCACTGTGTTTGGCACCAACGTTGGGGGGCAACCGCTGCAGTTCACAGTGGGTGCAAACCAGCTTATCCCTGGATTTGACCAGGGCGTTGTCGGCATGCGCCTAGGCGAGAACAAGACCATAACGGTTCCTGTAAATGAGGCCTACGGACCGGTAAACCCGCAACTGGTAATGCATCCTCCTGCCAACATTCTGGGAAATACAATAGTCACTGTAGGGATGGGCATTACCACTGACATAAACGGTCACCCACTGCAGGGAGTCGTCACTGCTGTAAACAAGACCAATGTCACAGTTGACTTCAACTCTCCACTGGCAGGCAAGATTTTGGTCTTCAAGATTAAAGTGCTCGCGATAAAGGGGTAGCATTTTAGGTCTCGGTAAGTATCTTAATCAGCTTCTCCCTGTCGATGCCCTTCAGTATTTCCGGTGAGACGGATACGGCCCTTAGAATCGATGCTCTCAGGAGCGAGTCCAGCGTCCCCGCATCGAACCAGTATCCTTCAACTTTTATCGCCCTCATCTTTCCTTTCCTTATGTAGTAGTTGTTGACGTCGGTGATCTCTAGTTCGCCCCTTTCGCTGGGCTTGATGCTCCTGATCACATCAAAAACGTCAGGCGGATAGATGTAGAGTCCGGTGACCGCATGCTTGGTCTTGGGAACCTTTGGCTTTTCCGTTATGTTGGCCACCTGATCGCCCCTCATCTCTGCTACGCCGAACCTCTGCGGGTTCTCGACGTCCTTGATGAAAATGTAGGAGTTGTTGTCCAGTGCTGCAGGGTCTGGTATGCTAACCTTCTCAAAGATGTTGTCTCCCAGTAGCAGGATTACCTTTGAGCCCTTGGCAAAGCCCTCCGCATGCAGGAAGGCGTCAGCAATCCCGGCAGGCTTGGGCTGGATCACATAGGTTATTCTAACGCCGAACTTCGACCCGTCGCCGAGGAAGTTTTTGAAGCTCTCCAGATGGTCCTGGTTGGTGACAAGGCAGATGTCGGATATGCCGGCCGCCTTGAACGACTCGATCGGACCTATTATCATGGGCCTGTCGAATATGGGGAGGAGCATCTTGTTGGTTATATCCGTTAGGGGCTTCAGACGGACACCTCTCCCCGCCGCGAGTATAACACCCTTGACATTCAGCTTCTTTTCCATTGGATCAAACGCATTAGAGCTTCATTCTCTTGAAGGCCTGAGTGCCTATTATTATCATCAGGATTGCAAACCCTATCAGCACGGCAAAGTCCATGGGCAGGCCGAAGCTGCTTGGGAGGCCGAGTATCATTGTTCTAAGTGAATCAACAGCATAGGAGACAGGGTTGACAGATACGAATATGCGGAGCCAGCTTGGCAGGTTGTTGACCGGGAAGAGCGCTCCGCTTAGTAGGAATAGTGGGAATATCAGGAAACTCGTCACTAGCCCGAATCCCTCCGGGCTGCTCATTAGGGAGCCGATTGTAAGCCCAAGGCTTATGATCGAAACCATCAGCAGGAAGATTATCAGCAGACTCGCTACGACAGAGACTATAGTAAAGTGTATGCTGAAGAATAATGAACCAAGTATCATCAGCACTATTATTTGGATTATCCCGTCTGTCGATCCTCCGAGCACCTTTCCAAAGAATATGGTAATTCTGCTGAGCGGGGCCACAAGGACCTCCTTAAGGAAGTCAACGCGCTTATCCATAATTATGTACATGCCGAAGAAAAGTGAGCCGAAGAGCACTGTCATGGCGAGTATTCCAGGGAATATGAAGGTTACATAGTTTGCACCGCTGATCGAACTGGTTGATATTATGGAGCCTAGGCCGGTGCCGAATATGATTAGCCACATGAGCGGCTGTACTAGTGCGCCCACCAGCCTTGAGGACTCCCTTATGAAGACCTTGAATTCGCGGTACCATATGGCATACAATCCCATTAGTTCGCCCATTTGGTCACCTCCTGCTATTGCTTATCATCTTCTCGAACGTGCCGCCTTCCCCTTCCTGATCGCGTATCTCCTCCCCTGTGAGATTTATGAATACATCCTGCAGTGTGGGCGACCTCGACTCTACGCTTTCGGCCTTCCCTATCCTTTTCAGTATTTCCTGCAGGTGCGTGCCTGCATCGTTTACGGTAAATGAAAGAACCCCATCCTGGTGCTTTATGTTCTTCACGTATTTGAGGCTCCTCAACGCCTTCACGTTTGGTTTTTGAATCCTGATTCTCACCACGTCTCCCCCCAAGCTCTTCTTTAGTTTAGATGGTGTATCCAACGCGACGATTTTACCATGGTCGATTATCGCAAGCCTGTCGCAGAGCTGGTCTGCCTCTTCCATGTAGTGGGTCGTTATGATTATCGTGACCTTTTTCTCCTTTGATAGCCGTTTTATGTATCCCCAGATGTGCTCTCTGGTCTGCGGATCGAGACCCAGGGTTGGCTCGTCTAGGAACAGTATCTTCGGCTCGTGCAAAAGGCCCCTTGCAAGCTCAAGCCTTCTCCGCATTCCGCCTGAATATCTTTTCATACGTTCATTTTGCCTATCAGTAAGGTCGACCAATTTCAGCACTTCGTCTATCTTTTGGTTTATCTTTTTTCCTTCCACACCGTACATGAGCGCGTGGAGATACAGGTTCTCCCTTCCGGTAAGTAGTTCGTCCGAGCTGGGGTCCTGGAAGACAAACCCTATGCTGTGCCTAACCTTTGACGACTGTTTCCTGACATCAAACCCGTTTACGGTTGCAGACCCTTCAGTGGGGGGCAGCAGTGTGGCGAGCATCGACAGCGTTGTAGTTTTCCCCGCACCGTTCGGCCCCAGGAGCCCAAATATCTCGCCTTCATTTATCTTGAGGTTGAGCTTGTGGACAGCGGTGAACTTATCGAACCTTTTTGTGAGATTCTTGACTTCTATGGCTATCATTTAGTTGACCTTTTCTAAACAAGCATTGGGCATCTGCCGCTTAAATGCTTGAGTGAAACCCAGGTTACTTTGGCAGCCAAAGGTTTTTATTTGGTGGTAATTGGTTTGGTTACTTATGGTAGTATTATGTCGGCGTGCTTTTTGTAGCAGTCCAGGAAAAGCCGCTCCAGCTCCTTCTTCTCTGATAGTAGGCGTGTATGCTTGAGGCTTATTTCCTGCTCGGTTCTGGCTTTCCCGGCCTCAACCTTCTGCTTTTCTGCCTTGCCCTTCTCCAATGCCTGGAGATGCGCGTGCAGCTCGGCAAGCTCGTTTTCTAACTTCCTCAGCTCGACGGCCGCTTCGCGAGAAGATGCCGACAGGGCTAGCAGGTCTTTGCTTCGTATCGCGTCTATCTGTGCGATGAGGATTTCAGGATGTTTGGTGTCTATTTTTCCTGTCCGTACCTCTTCTGCGATTTCAAGGAGATGGCTGTGGATTATGCTACCGTCTTCAGCTGTTCTTATGTGTTCGGCGGGGTCCTTCATGTAATCAGCCAGTTTCCTCTTGGAGGTGGACAGGTGATCATGTTTCCTCGCAGCCCTTTCTACAGGCAGGAGAAGGCTTGCCAATACCGAGTCTGCCTCGCGGTAGCGGTGCCTAGCGTGTACGAGATGCGCCTCTTTTTCCTCTATCTGCTTGCGGATTGTGCCCTCAACGCTTTCGTCAAGGAGTGCATGATGCGCATCCTGCGGAGGAGGGTTTCTAAGCTCTTCAATCTCTGAAGCATTTTCCAGCATCGCCATGATTCTGGATCTTATCCTACCATATTCGCTTTCCTCCAATGCGCAGGAGGCGATCTCGTTTCTGAGCTCGTTGCATGACTTCTCCATTGCCGTGAAGTGGCGTTTTACATCCGCCAGGGCCTTTGCATAGCCGACCATTACAAACTTGAAGGTGTTGTTGGTCTTCAGCACGCTGGTGGTAAAGGATGAGTAGGCATCTAACATCTCTTTTGCCTTGAAGTATAGGCCGTTGCCACCATACTTTGGAGTGGCCGACACCAAATGCAAAACTGAGCTCGAGTAGTTTGCTTTCTGGGACTCCATGAAGTTCTCTTTTATCCTGTAAAGGTATTCCATATCAGGGGCAACAGACGAATCAGAAAACTTGCGCACCGCTGCTCCAAAGTCGGCGAAAGAGTCAGACAAATCTCTCTCTATTTCAGGCAGGCGCGTAGAGAGGCGCCTCAGCTTGCCATCAAAACATCGGCCAAGGTAGGCCTCCAGCTCTGGCAAGGGAACTCTTTCTTTTGCAGGAGCACGCCCGAACAGCATCGAATCTTATTATATTATTGGCAGGTAGTTCATATAGCTTTCCGAATGCTTAGGCAACTGCAACCAAAGGTTTTTATTTGGTTCCATTACACAGATATAATCTGGTGCGCAAATGGATCCAATCCTGATAAACAACCTCTGGGTCATAATAGCAGGACTTCTTGTTTTTCTGATGACCATAGCTGTCGGGTTCCTCGAGGTAGGCGAGCTCGGAGAGCGCATGAACAAAAGCCTCTTTAAGACCGCAATAATAACAGGAGGCGCCATATTTTTCATGGCGTTGGTAGGTTTTAACACTGCTTTCGCCCCGACCATACTTCATGGACTCATAGGAAACCCGCTTTACAACGGGCTTTTCCTTGGAGGATTCTCCGCCGGCGCTCAGGGGCTTCTTACAGGAGTCTGGTGGTCGATGACATCCAACTACTTTGGTGCTGGCCTCACCACAGGGACCTACTTCCTCTTTGAAGCCGCCTTCGCTTCCGTTACACTTGCCCTGGTCAGCGTAGTTGTGCTTAGAAAGATGAAGCTCTCAGCCTTTGTATTGTATTCAGTCGTCTACTTCATAGTAATCTGGGCGCTTCCGGCGGCTTGGATATGGAATCCGACAGGATGGCTTTACACCATGGGCGTACGCGACTTTGCAGGGGGATTAGTTGTACACGGAGCCGCGGCAGCCGCTGGACTGGGCATAATGTACCAGATATGGAAGGAGGAGAGGAGGAAGGGCTTCAAGAAAAGCCCCCAGACCAAAGTAAAACTGAGCCAAGGGTGGCTTGCACTCGGCATATTGCTTCTGTGGGTAGGCTGGTTCGGCTTCAATCCTGGAAGCGTGCTCGCATTCAACAGCAGTGCCATGACGGTGGTGGTGACTACCTTCTTGGCGGCTGCATCAGCTATGTTCTCCACAATGGCATTTGAATACATCGCTAAGGTTGGAAAGCCGGACATCCTGTTTTCCGTAAATGGCATACTAATCGGACTGATAATAATAACCCCGCTTGCAGGATTCGTCAGTCCAGCCAGTGCGGTGATACTAGGACTTCTGGGAGGCCCGATATTCGTTTATGGGAACATGTGGTTCAGCAGGAGGAAGTGGTTTGCTGATCCGATAGGGCTCCTACCAGGACATATGGTGGGCGGTCTTTTTGGGGTTGCGATGATTGCGTTCTTTACCCAGTCACCGTTTGCAATCGCCTCGGGTAACCCAACCCTTCCCAATGGACTCCTGTTCGGAGGGGGAATGACAGCGCTGCATCAGCTTGGGCTTGAGGTATTCGCAATTGTGGTGGTCATGGCAACCGTATTTGTGCTCTCCTACGTGACCTGTGCAATTATTTCAAAGGCGCTCGGTGGGATAACAACAGATTACAAAAAGAGGTCTGTCAGAGGCCGGTAATCAGCCCTTTGCTACGCCGAGCGGCACAAGCCTTGCAACGATGTTGGATATCTTGGCTCCTTCTATGCTTGCGACCACGTCGTCGACGTTTTTGTAGGCCCACTCCGCCTCCTCGCTGATTAGTTTCTTGTTCCTTACCCTGAGTTCAATCCCCTTGCTGCTCAGATCGTCGAGGGTCCTTGAGGCAGGGATGTCTCTTATTGCCTGGTGCCTTGACATCACCCGTCCTGACCCATGACAGGACGAACCAAATGTCTCTTTCATTGCTTCTTCCCTCCCGGCGAGGATATAGCTTGCGCTCCCCATGCTGCCCGGTATTATTACAGGCTGGCCGAACGCCTTGTAAATGTCAGGTATCTGTTTGTGGTGGGGGCCGAACGCCCTTGTGGCACCCTTTCTGTGTATGTAGACTTTTCTCCTCTTCCCATCAACCTCATGCTCTTCCAACTTGGCTATGTTGTGGGCTACGTCGTAGAGGAGCTCCATGCCTAACTTGTCGGGGTCCCTGCCGAACACCTCCTTGAAGCCCTTCCTGATGGAGTGGGTCATTATCTGCCTATTCGTGAACGCAAAGTTCACTGCCGCCTTCATTGCCGCCAGATAATCGTTTGCCGGTTTTGTACCTATGAATGCGTAGCAGAGTTCCGGATCGGGAGGCACTATGTTCTCCTGCTTCTGGTACTCCGAGAATATCTTAAGATAATCACTGCAGATTTGGTGGCCGAACCCTCTTGAACCGCTGTGGATCATGATTGTCACTTGGTCTTTTTCAAGGCCATAGCCTTTTGCAATCTCTTTAGAAAGAATGCTGTCAACGCGTTGTACTTCAACAAAGTGATTTCCGGCGCCCAGTGTACCTAGCTCGTGGACACCGCGCTTCCTTGCAAAGTCGCTGACCTTTGATACATCGGCACCTTCCAGGACCCCGTGTTCCTCTATTCTTTCGAGGTCGCTTTCGAAGCCGAAGCCCTTTTTTATCATGTACTCAGCGCCTTCCTCGTTGACCCTGTCAAGATCAGTCTTCGTGAATCCGAGGTTTATTCTGCTGCCTACGCCGCTCGGCACATTCTTGAATAGGTGGTCCATCAACTGTGAAAGCTTCGGTTTTATTTCCTTGAATGTGAGATTGGTTTTGATTAGACGGACACCGCAGTTGATGTCGTAGCCCACGACCCCAGGTGATATTATTCCATCCTCGGCGTCAAATGCAGCGACACCTCCGACAGGGAAGCCGTATCCCTCGTGGCCATCCGGCATGACTAGAAGGTTCTTGACTATCTTAGGAAGCTTTGCGGCGTTCCCGGCCTGCTTCAGCGTCCTGTCGTTTGTCATGCTCTTGGCTATCTTCTCGTTTGCGTATATCCTTACGGGGACGTTCGCGCCTGTCTCTTCGGGCGGGATTTCCCAGACGAAGTCAGAAAGCTTATTCATAGTAGGACCTTAGGATTCAATAGTATTGATTTGCTGTGGTTAAAAAGCTTTTGCGACTAAACTATAGTATCAAAGGGCTCGTGGCTCAGTAGTAGAGCGCGTCGTTCGCAACGACGAGGCCGCGGGTGCGATTCCCGCCGAGTCCATTTACATTGAGTAGCTGTTTCTCACCTAACTCCTTTATATAACTTTGCTTTCAAAATAGGTATATGGCTAGAAAGCATTCGGCCGAACCGATTCTGTCGAGGGTAAGGAACAATCCTAGGATACTAAAGGCCAACAAAAAGGCGCTTGAGGATCTGGTGGCCTACATGCAGGCCAACGGGATAAAACAGACAACGATAGCCAAGAACGTCTACTGCATGGAAAAGTTCATAAACGCAATAGACCCGAAGGTAAATCTGGTCAAGGCGGAGAGGCAGGACATAGAGAGGGCGGTGGCGAAGATAGTATCGTCTGATCTCTCGGAGGAGACGAAGAGAGCCATACGCGTGGTAATCAAGTCGTTCTATAAACACTTTATAGGGGAGGATCTGTACTACCCGAAGCAAATTGCCTGGATAAAGACGACCGTTAACAAGAACAGGAAGTTCCTGCCTGAAGACATACTAAATGAGGAAGATATAGCGAAGCTGCTCGATGCGGCGCCCAACCCCAGGGACAGGGCGGTAATAGCCCTGCTATTCGATTCCGGGATGAGGGCAGGTGAGCTCCTTTCCTTGAGAAGGAAGGACGTGGAACTTGAAGGCAAGACCGGACATGTAACTGTCATGGGAAAGACAGGAGCCAGGAGGATACCGATACTATTCAGCGTACCATTCATCGGGCAGTGGTTGGACATGAAGAAGGAGCTGTCTGGATCAGCCCCCCTCTGGGTAAGCATAGGAAGCTGGTCGAACAAAAACCAGGCCATGGACTACTCCGGGCTCAGGATGATGCTCAAAAAGCTCACGCTGAAGGCCAAGATAGACAAGAGGGTGTACCCGCACCTCTTCAGGCACAGCAGGGCCTCGAACTACGCTAATATGCTGACAGAACAGCAGCTCAAGGCCTACTTCGGGTGGACAGGAGACAGCAAGATGACCGCTACATATGTCCACTTATCGGGTAGGGATATAGACAACGCGATACTGAAGGCCAACAACATGCAGCCTAAGGAGGAGGCCCAGGAACAGAAGCTCGCCTACAGGCCCTGCCCCAAATGCAGGGAAATAAATGGCATCGCTTCTAGATTCTGTACTAGATGCGGAGGGGCTATGGATGTGGCAATCGGATTGAAGGAGGAAGCGCTTGATGAGGCAGCGAGGAGAGGAGTGGCAAAGGGCATCGAGGATCCTTCAGTTGTAGAGAGGGCTCTTGAAAAAGTGGTAGAGGGGATTAGGAAAAAGAGGAACAGAAAAGAGATAGTTAGATAGTATTTTGGTGCTGAAGAGAGTAAGCAGACAAGGTGTTAGCGTGGAAGAAGATTATCCCCCTTTGATAGGCAACTACCTCAAATTCTGCCAATACAGAGCAGAGATGGAAAAGAGCGGTATCCTAAATCTTACAGATGTCGAATGGTTTTACCCCACAACCCTGCTCCCCCTGTTCAACCTTGTACAGCCTAAAGGGTTCACCCATAAACACCTTCTTCCAAAGGATAAGACTGCAAGAAGCTATTTTTCTTACATCATGGAGGATAGGGACGTTCATAAAGCGAGCACTGCAATACCGATAATACAGGCCGAGAGACTCAGCAACTCTTATGTGGATAGGATATACTCTCTGATAATACACCGTGATGGACATCAGAACATCAAGACCGCCATAAAATACATAATAAACGAAATAGTGGCAAATATAGACGAGCATTCGGGATGCAACAACTCCATATTCATGGCGCAGAGCTATCCGAAGAAGGGGTTCTCTGAGATCGCATTTTTTGATAATGGCGTAACAATACCAGGGCGTTTCAGGGCAGCAGGTAAACTCAGGCCGGATATGAGTGATTCGGATGCGATAAAATGCGCGATTGACGGCGTATCCACCAAGCCAGAAGGTGGCAGGGGACACGGACTGCCCAGCACAACAAAGATACTCAAGGCCATGAACAGCGATATCCTTGTCGTCTCTGGAGCCGGGGCAGCCTATTTGAACGGAACAGATAAATATCTTAAAGAGGATAAGTTGTATATGCTGGGAGCGGATAGGGCGCTGAACGGCACGATTATATCCTTTAGGATATACCATCCCATAATGGCGGTGAACATATACGAAGGGGGCTACCTATGATACGAAATAGTGTGATAAAGGTAAGCGAGAGAATCGCGGACAACTTGGGTACTCGTAGGGCCGCAGACGAGCTGTTTGAATTTGTGGAAGCTGCTCCGCAGGAAAGCGTAACTTTGGACTTCAAAGGCGTCACATTTATGAGCAGGTCATTCGCACATCAGTATCTCACCAATAAGAAAAATGCGGACAAAAAGATTCTGGAGAAAAACATCGCATCTGTGGTAAAGAAGATGATAGCTGTTGTGAAGAAACAGGGCAATAGCAGCTATGGCAATGGCAGTCCGAGCTCGTTTCCTGTAGCTGCAGAGAGGCTGTAGTTCAATCTTGATTATATCTTTTTGCAGTGGCAGGAAGGGCCCTCAGGCCCCTCCCAGTTTCCTCTGCTTCTCTTGCTCTCTGTCTTTCCTGGCATACCCCTCCATGGCCATCTTCCCGGCCAGAACTGCAACGTCAGTCAGCTCCCTGCTTATCGCCAGGTTGTGCTCCCTATCCGGAAAGGAATGCACATCCTTCAGTATATACTCCGCATGGTATATCGCGATATCCGCCTTAGCGAAGAGTTCTTTCGCTCTCCCGAACTTGAATATTCTTTCCTTCACAAAATATTCCAGGTTCCTTGTCATGTGTATTTGGTAAGGGATCTCCGGGAGAACCCTCGCGAACTGCTGGCCTTCAACGGGCTGCTCGAACATGGCAGCCAGGCCAATAAGTCTTTCCGAAAACTCGGAAAGCCTATCATAAGCGCTAGATTTGTTGTTTTTGGTCATGAATATCACTTATTTGAGTAGCCTCGCAGAGAGCCATGACAGCCAGTCCTGTACCTTTCCTACAATATAATTGGCCGTGCAGGTCTGGTTATCAGAACCACTCGGAGGTGTGACTGCTGGTTTTTCCCCGTTCAGGCTCATCTGCGTTCCTTTCGTCACGCCATTGCTTGTCCGTCCTTCGGCTGCCATCGTTTTGACGCTGCCGGCCGCATCCCTTACCAGCTCGCTTACGCTCTCGAGATTGCTGGTGTTCAGATCTTCGTCCGCATCTGTTATGCTTATCACGTACTCCGCATCGGATAGGGCCTTGTCCACCTCATTGAAGACCACATCCGCTTTCAGCGAAGTGAATATCCTCTCCCTGAGGTAGTACTCCTTGGTCCTGATTGCATGAATCGTATAGGTCATCCGTGGCGAGACCTTGTCGAACTGGCCTTCCTTTGAAGATAGCCCCAATAGTGAAGACAGGGCAAAGAGGCTCTCCGATAGTTCCGAGAGTCTGTCGTAAATAGTAGGTTTGTTGTCCAAATAATCACCAAGACGCGCATGGCGACGGCTAACAGTAGTCGTATAGTGGTAGGTCAAAATTGTAGAGAGGTGACTGAGGTTACGTCGTAATTGCAGAAAGAGCTTAAGCTAACTCATATGACCCCGATACCGATAATGACCCAGAAGAAGTGGCGTTTGTATAGCGTGCCGCGCGTTTTGTAGTATTATATTGGTGATAAAAGTTAAATAGCTTTCTCAGGATTTTGAAATTCCGACTTTGACCTGCTCCTCCAATTTGGCGATCGTGACATTCAGGTACTCCGCCACCGACTCGTCCAGAGGCATCAGCGCATCTCCGAGGCGGATCGTGGCCTTCTTTGAGGCCTGCTTTTCAGTGACCCCGATCTCGCGCAGCCCTTTCTTGGTCTCTGAAACCCACTTACCTAGCTCTTTCTCCCTCTTGACCTTCAAGTATTCAACGTACGTGCCCATGGCGCTTATGCCCCACTCGCATTTCCTGCCTAGCCTGCTGTTCACCGCCCCGTAGAACTGCATCTCAGCCCTCAGATCACCTATATCAGCACCTATAATCTCCGAAATTTCCGCCGCATGCTTCAGCCAGAGACCCCTGAACTTGGCGTTGAGGTAGTAGAACTTCCTTCCGCTCGGCATCTCCCTTGTCTCCATGAAGTTGGAGTAGAACATGGCCAGGTTCTCCAATATGCTCTGGACCGTCATGCCGTTTATGACTATGGACGCTTTCCTCTTCTTCGGCACAGCCTTGTGGAACATGTCCGACAGCGACTTGATCACCCACTCCTTGTCCTCCGCTGTTTGAGTATACATCGCCTGCGCCTTTTCCAGAGAGTTTGATACCTCCTCAGGTGTCAGCCATTTGCCCCGCCCACTTGACAGCAGATCGAGCATCATCGTTAGATCTAAGAGTACAATATTGGACTTCACGTTGTCTAGCACCATGCTCAGGTATTCCTTCCTCACCGCCTCCGCATGCATCGGGACCCCTTTACTGGCTAGTATTCCCACTATCACCCGCTCCCTGCTCAGCAGGGCTGCAGGCATGCTGCTCGGATTTGATGAATACATCGCAAGCGCGTCGATCTTTGTTATCGCATCCTTTCCCTTCATTTCATCCCTTGGAGATATTATGAATCCAAAGGTATTTAAATTATCATAATGAATCCTAACTTTTACTAAAATAAATGGATTTTGATAGAAAGTTATTTATATTAACATTATGATAAATCATTACAACCAAAAGGTTGGGTGAGAAAAATGCCGGATCTCGAAAGACGCATCGTCGTCTATCTAGACGATGAACTGTCGAAATGGCTGGATGGAAAAGCCCAGGAGGGCTACAAGAAGGCGGCATTCGTGAGGCGCCTGATGGAGAGACAGTGGAAGCATGAGAAGGTCGTCCTGGAGCAAGGTCAGCGAGGGCTGGAGACGGGTGTCGCATCATGAAGGAGCTCGGAGCAGCTGGCCAACCCGCGGGCGCCACAGGCCCGGTACCGGACTCGGAGGTGGAGGCGTTCGCCGATGCGATAGTCTTCTATCTCGAGCACCCGGAAGCGATCCATGACGAGTTTCTGAAGGCGTTCATGGACGGCGCGAGGATCCGGGTGGAGCGGCTGGTGAAGGAGCAGGATGCAGTAGAGGAGGCGGCGAAAGCCGCCCCTCCCTCTATCTCATTTATGCTAAATTGCATTATCAAATTTGGGTTATGTTTGGTGGGAATATGAAAGTGTCATTCGATAACGGGAAAACCTGGACAGGGGAAGGCCAGGGCTCGGTCAGCCCTGAGAATGCGGCGAAGAAACTGCGGAATAGGATAAGCGAAACCTTGCAAAAAGGTCTTGGACTTAGGCATGTCAAGCATGCGGGCTGGTTAGCATGGAGATCTGTTCGTACTTTCATATATTGGGGAATTATGGTATTCGCCATTGCCATAATCTTTTGGCCGGACGCCGGACGCAGTGCAACTGCAGTGACCGAGGTCTTCCTGATCGGGACGGCACTGTTACTCGTATGGACTTACCTAGACATACGCAAGCACTTCAACATACGCATATTCAAGGGCGAGCAACAGCACGGAATACTGATAGGTCAGTCATACAAGCACTTCACTGAGTCTGGCAATCGGTCAGCGGTCGAGGTCGGAGAGGACGCGCCAAGGTACATAGACTACTTAGCGGAACCGAACCCGCACGTGATGATGCTGGGCAGCACATCATCCGGTAAGACAACCACCATGCGGAGCTTTATCTCTAGAGTAGCGGTTACTGACAATGTGCCCTTCTTGGTAATCGACTGGAACGGAGAAAACGAAACGTGGGCCAAGGAGGCCGGCGCTACGCTGTGGAAAGTACCAGAGCACTTCAAGGTGAATCTTTTCAGGCTCAACGACATATCGAAGGAGGCGCGGGCATCGATCGCTATGGAAAACCTCGCAATAGCCGCCAGGCTCACCGCCCTGCAGGCGACACGGGTGAAGACGCACCTGCTGAAGTTCTATTTGGAAGGCAAGGAACCATCATTGTTTGAGCTCTGGAAGGCGGTCTGCGTTGGCAAGGCATCCAAGAACAACGTGCTGGACCAAAGGCTGAGAGCGATACAGAGAGTAATAGGAAGCGAACCCGATGAGTTCTGGAACGGGATATTCACTAGAAACAACATCGTCAGCTTACAAGGACTCAACGAGAGCGAGAAGTCGCTGGTGTCGTATGCGATATTGCAACGCATTACGGAACTGTTCGACAAGAACCCGAACAAGGACGCCAAGCCGCGACTGCTTGTTGCAATGGACGAGGCCTGGCAGCCGGCGAAGGGCCAGGAGAGGTACCAGCAGGAGAAGGAGTCCGTAGCCGAGAGGATAGTGAGGTTGGGAAGGAAGTATGGGATAGGAATCCTTGTATCAACGCAGCAGCTCGAGGATCTACCGAAGGTATTCTACAACTCCAGCGCGCTGGTGATGATACACCAGCACAGGGAGGCGAGCTATCACGGTAAGGATATCCTGCAGCTTGATGCATATGAGCGAGAGTATGTGAAGAACGCAGCCCAGGGCGAGATGCTGCTGCTCGACAGGGGCTACGCGCAGGCGGGGAATCCACACTCCCAGTATATCAAAGTAACTCCCTTGGCTGGCATTGAAACCCAGGCGCTCGCAGGGCTTTCAGAGCCCTATTCGCCAACGAAGATAACAGAGCAGGAGATGCCGATAGAGATGCATGATGCAGTGTCGGAGGCCAAATCATTACCGGATATACAAGATAGGGTAGAATCCAAACCCAGGAGCCCGGCAACGGCGAAGCGCAAGCTGACAATGCCGCCCAATGCAATAACGCCGCCCCAATACGCTGGCCTCTTGGCCGTCGAGGCCAACCCCAAGGCCGAGAAGAACGAGTTGGTAGGCTACATCAAAGACAGGAAGTGGTTTACCAGCCCGACGACGCTGTGGGGTTCCAAGGGCAACCCGGGAATAATCACCGACCTGCTAGAGAGGGGAATGATAAAGGAGAAAGGAAGGGGATACGCGCTCACTGATACAGGAGCGGCATGGGTGGTACCTGAACTAATGATGGCGAACCAGACGGACAAGCTGGGTTCGGAGGAGCACAAGCAGCTGATGGTCAAAACCATAAGGATGCTCCAGTTGCAGCTCATCCTTCCGATTGTAAGCAGGGAAAAGCATTCGTTCGACATTCTCGGGATACCAGTAAATGAGAAGAAACGAGGATTATGGAATATCAAAAAGGCGAAGGGCTATGAGTGTCAGACTAGCGCGAGGAAAGATTCGATAGGTATCAATGCTGGGAAGAGTGAAATGTGGGGAATTCCAACCGTTTGGGTGGCAGACAAGAAGGAGGTAATGGAAGGGATAAAAGAGGTGCAGCCCGAGAGCAAGTATATGAAATTATGAGATGGAGCGCTATCGCCAGTCTGCGTCGTCCTGTTTGAGGATGATCTGGTTGAACCGTGAGATAACTCTTTTGCGAAAGATGTAGGTATCTGCGAATTTGGCGTAGGTCAACCAACCTTCTAGACGTATAAGTCCTTCCGATGATGTTATTTTGTTTTCATTATATCCTTGCCTGAATTTTTCTAACCGTTTCCAGATCCGTTTCGAGTTGCTCTTCTTCAGTAGCTTGTAGTCACGGAAAACCCTAAATCCCAAAAAGGTGATACCGTGTCCCAGTTCCATGACTTGAGATTTTTCGGGGTGCAGATCCAGTTTTAGACTGGAGTTAAGGAACTTGTTTATTTCGCCTTTCCATTTTCTGAGGGTGTACTCATCCTCGTGAAGTATCACGAAATCGTCGACATATCTGATGTAATACTTGGCCTTTAATTTGTGCTTAACGAAAAGGTCCAGTTCGTGCAGATATACATTTGCAAAAAACTGAGATGTTAGATTGCCTATCGGCATTCCCTTCCCCGAGGTCTCGGTTTTGTGGTTTTCTATTATCTTTTTTATTAACCAGATGACATTGCTATCTTTTATTTTCCGACAGATTAGACGCATTAGCATTTTATGGTCTACGGTGTCGAAGTAGTGGCGTACGTCTGCCTTGAGTACATAGCAGGTATGTCCTTTGCCCTCTGAAAATTTACGTTGCCCCCCCCCCCAGCAATACAGGTGTTTTATGTGCAGAGCACACTTTTCTCATGAACTCCTCGAACCTCTTTATCGCTTTATGTGTTCCCTTACCCTTCTGGTTGGCGAAGGAGTCATGGATAAACTCTTTCTCCAAGATTGGGCTTATGATATTGCATAATGCGTGATGTATGACACGGTCTCTGAAATGAGACGCGCTTATTGTCCTTGTCTTGGGATCCCTTATTACAAATGTGGTTAGTGGCGCCGGAGAGTATGTGAATGTTTCCAATTCCAGTTTAAGCTGTTTGAGGTTTGCATCGAGATTCGCCTCAAACTCGATCACATAATTCCTGCGGGTCTTCCCCTTCCTTGCCTTCTTGTGGGCCAATTCTAGGTTTTCGTAAGAGCAGAGCTTTGAATATAGGTTGTTGTATGTCTTCATGCTATTACCATGAATCCTGGGTGTGTAAGTAAGGGCCATTGGGGCGACATTGTTAGGCTCGTTGTTCGCATTGAGGTTGAAACGCCTTCCGTAGTTCGAGGCGTTGTTATCCGAGTGGACGTTCAGCGACAACGGCACAGTGTAACCGGTCTACTGCCCCTGAGGGCTAAACGGCAGCTTCACGATTTCGGCTGTTGCTTACTCAGTGTCGCTGCTTGATCTCATGACTGGCATGTTCGTGACCTACCAGCGCTATAGACAGGTGTGTGGTCCTCGGCTTACACCCGCGAGCCTTTCTCGCGGTTTGCAGGGTTTTCCCCATGCAAGCCCAGGTAGAAGTAGTTTTTATTGCGGGTTTATATCTACGTTGGTCTTAGCAACCGTTCGAGCTCTGTTATTTTTGCTCCCAAATTGTCGGCGGCCTCCTCTATTTTTCTAAGCAATACGTCTACAGCTTCTGCTGGCTGCTTGGCTCGGCCCACCACCACCGGGGCGACATCGTAAGGCACGATGCACGCAAAGAGGCCGAAACGCCCCCCGCAGAGCGAGGCGACGTCACCCGAGCGGACGCCCAGCGACAACGGGTTTTCGCCATTCCATACACGAACGGTCATTTCTACTGGTGTGCTTTCTGCTTTTTTGACAAGCTCGCCCTTCTTGTTTATCTTGTATAAATCGAGTTTCTTATTCATTCCTTTTCCTGCCAGGTAGAACCATTTATCCTTCAATGATTCCTTGAGCTTATCGTCCTTTGTTAGGATGCTAAGCGCCTCTTGGTATGTAAGGAACGTTAGTTGTGCTTTCTCAAGCATACCTTTTGAGGCAGGATAATCCGCCTTTCTTTCTGACATGTATAGTGTGACCCCTGTGCTGCTCGTCACTTCCTTGAATCCGAGCAGCTTTCTCCTTGTTTCCTTTATTGTGGCGGTCGCCGTGCTTCCGGACGCTTTCTTAGATGAGGTTGTACTGGCCATAGTATCACTATTAGTTTAGCACTCTCAACAGCTCCTTCAGCGGGGCAGTTGTTCCCGCGACCAAAGCCCCAGCCTGCTCAGCTGCCTCAACATTTGCAACGCTCGCTTCTACACTTGCACGTAGTTCCGGCGCTATTTTTGGCGCTGTCTCTGGCTTCAGTTCAAGCTTGAAATCCTTGGCTACGCCCACCACCACCGGGGCGACAGCGTTAGGCCCGAGGTTCGCATAGAGGTAGAAACGCCCCCCGTAGCCCGAGGCGCCGCCATCCGAGCGGACGAACAGCGACAACGGGTTCGTGCCTTTCCAAACGTTAACCCTCTCTTCGAGGGACACTTTGTCTGCACCGTCAACAAGCTCTCCCATGTAGTTTATTGTGAATAATCCGCCCTTTTCCATTCCCACGCCTGCCACGTAGAACCATTTTCCTTTCAGCGCATTCTTTAGCGCTTCGTCCCTCATCAGTAGAGGCAGCGCCTCCTGGCGCGCGAGAGGCCTTAGGTTGGCGTCCTCAAGCGTCTTCATAGAATTAGCATGATTGGCTCCTTTATCCGACACGAACAGGGCAACTCCGGTGTTGCCGGTTATTTGCTTGAACCCCTGCCTTGTTGCGGTTGCTTGCACTGACTCCTTCATTGTCGCAGTCGTCATCATTATCACTGTAAAACTAGCGTCGGGTATAATATAAATACATTGCGATGAGGCGCCTCCAGCGCGCCGAACCATAACAGATATATCACAGTTCCGCCAAAATAGTATCATGGGCCTTCAAAACCTATTCCTGGGCGGTGGCAACGGAATAGACATGAACAAGGAGTTCCGCGGAGCGCTCAACCAAATGGAGAATTCACAGGACAACATCTTCATAACCGGGAGGGCAGGTACAGGAAAATCCACCCTCCTTGAATATTTTAGGTCCGTAACGAAGAAGAACGTCGCTGTCCTCGCACCCACCGGCGTTGCCGCGCTCAACGTCAAGGGCCAGACGATCCATTCCTTCTTCCACTTCAAGCCTGATATCACCCTTGAGACTGTAAGGAGGGCATACGGCCCCGCGATGTACAAGAACATCGATGCGATCGTGATAGACGAGATATCGATGGTCCGCGCCGACCTGCTCGACTGCGTTGACAAATTCATGAGGCTGAACGGGAGGAACTCCGAGCTCCCGTTCGGAGGGGCACAGATGATCCTGATAGGCGACCTCTACCAGCTTCCGCCGGTGGTCACGAACACGGAAGAGGAGATATTTAGGACTCACTACAAAAGCCCCTACTTCTTCGACTCACACTCATTTTCCGGTCTCCAGATGAAATACATAGAGCTCAAGAAGCACTACCGCCAGAAGGAACAAGAATTCATAGACCTCCTCAACGCGATACGGAACAACTCCATCACCGACCAGCAGATAAGGCAGCTCAACTCACGCGCTGGCATGTCGTTCGTGCCCAAGCCCGGCGAGCACTACGTCACCCTCACGCCGACCAACAGGCTCGCGGATCAGATAAACAGCGAACGCCTATCGCAGATCAAGAGGCAGACACGCAGCTTCAAGGCCCACATAAGCATCGACTTCGACAAGCGTGTCCACCCGGCCCCGGACAGGCTGGAGCTGAAGGAAGGAGCGCAGGTGATGATGCTCAACAACGACCGGCACAGGAGATGGGTCAACGGAAGCATGGGCGAGGTCGTGGAGATGGAGGGTCCTGCGGGCTGGGAGGGCGTGATAACGGTCAGGCTCATAGACGGCTTCGACGTGAAGGTGGAGCCGCACACCTGGGACCTCTTCCGTTTCTCCTATGACATCCCAAGCAGGAAGCTTGTCAGCAACAACGTCGGCAGCTTCAGCCAGTATCCGATGATGCTCGCCTGGGCCGTCACGATCCACAAGAGCCAGGGCAAGACCTTCGACCGCGTGGTCATTGACCTGGGATCCGGCACATTCGCGCACGGCCAGCTCTACGTTGCCTTGAGCAGATGCACGACAATGTCTGGGGTGGTGCTGAAGAGGCCGGTGCAGAGGGAGCACATCATGATGGATGGCAGGGTTGTTGAGTTCCTGAGCAAACGCGTAAAGACGGATTAAGCCGAACCGCAGGCACGAGAAGCCCACGCGAAGCGTGCTGGCTTCGAGCTGCGGTGAGGCTAGCAGTCGTGGTCTGCCTTCTTATAATTTATCTGGTGGAGCAAGCTCGACTTAAGCGGCGACGCGCTTAAACCCATGCAGATAAATTCGGAGGAGAGGGCGATGGCGCTGGTTCTGGTGATGGGAATGCCGGTGGTGGTGCCGGTGCTAGGGCTCATGCTGTTGGCGATGGAGCTTGGACAGGAGGAGGTGGGGTTGGTGGTGAGGGTTAGGCTTAAGCCAGCAGGGCTTAGCGCCCCTCGCAGCCCGGCTCCGCAAATCGCCAGGGGGCTCGGGGCGCCCGGCTTGGCAGCAGCGTAGATGCTCAAACAGTACTTCTTTGGCTTGGAACTATGTGGTTATTCCTAAATCTTCTTACAAATTCAAGTGTAGTGGTTTCACGAGGTGACTACACATAGAGCTAGACGACAATGCTACACATCGGTCAGGCGTAGTGGCAAGTGTAGTAGGGCAAATTATTAAAGCCGGAACTGTCCTTGGATGTTGAGATTATGAAAGTGCTGTTCTTATGCAAAGCGAATGCGGAACGCAGCCAGATGGCCGAGACATTCTTCAACTCTCTGTCCAGGAGGAACAAGGCGTTCAGTGCTGGGATTGTGGCAGATAAGAGACATATCGGGTGGCCACCAGGTAGGATAGTAACAGAGCTCATGCTAAGCCTAGGTTATAATGAATTCGAGAAAGGTAAACAAAAGCAGTTGACAGAGAAGATGGCCAAGAAAGCCAACATGATTGTAGTCCTCTTATCAAAAAGCGGGCGGAGGAAGTATGTGCCTGAATACATTAAAAGGTGTAATGATGTGTTATATTGGGATGTCGGCCACTATCCACGTAGCTTGATGGCTTCGTTTCCTCCAATCACGTATAAGTACCATATCGCTATGTTATTGAAAACAAAAGCGAAGGTTGAGAGGCTTGTCAAGAAAATTGGCTAGCGTATAGTTATATTTACTGTTGTTTGACGCCGTATAACAGTGAAAGCGAAACGCTTTTTACGACGACAGTTCGCCGAGTCCATATCTGTTACCGTTAGTGGTTAATATGTTGTTATTTGTCTAAGGGGGTTTGTTACTTTTATCCCGGGAATCTTATTAAAGTCTCTTTCGTTCTCGGTAATTATTTCGGTTATTCCGTTTTCTTTCATCGTCTCTGATATTAAGGTATCAAGAAATGGTGTTTTAAATTCTTCTGAATTTTTAAGGGCCCTGTCTAAGGTCTCACAATCGTAATTTATTTTCTTCCAGTTCTGGGATAGAATTAAAGACCTAACAATTATCACTGCTTTATTTGATGGAACATCTAATTTTCGCGTAAGTGAATTAAAAAGCTCTACGAGAACTTGATTTGACACTACACCGATTATCTCACCGTCTAAAACACGTTGGAATAGTCCCCCACATATCATTCTTTTTTGCCGTTCCGTAAAATCATGTGCATAACAGATTATGTTTGTATCAAAGAATAGTTCATCTTTCATATAATTCACCACGATCAAACTTCCATTTCTTCATCTTTATACCGCTTTTAAACAGTTTTAATGCTTCGATTTGTACGTCCGAGTCACTTTTTTGCACCCATTCTTTCATTGCTTCTGTAATTGCTTTCCCAAGATAACCTTTCTTTTGCCCATACTTTTTACTGGCTTGCTTTCTAAATTCGGATGCTACTTGTTCTTCAACATTAATGGTAATCGTTTTCATTTGATCATATTTATTTAGATAATATAAATATTTAAATCTTTGGTTAATATAAATTATTATTTAGGTATAATCAGGCATTTCAAGAAGTTTATTTTTGTCTACAAATAAATTTAGCCTCTTTTTACCAGAAATTGATGTTTCTGCAATAACCTTCCTCTTTTCGTCAATAAGGCAAAGTAGGTATTTTCGTTCTAGGACGAGATGCAGTTTGTAATCTTCTTTCACTGGTATTAGTTCGTTGATTACCTCCCCAAGAAATCTAAACTCGATATTAAATCTCGAACCGATAAAACCGTCTCCAAACGTCAATTTTAATTCTGTATTTATGAACTCATTAGAAACGTGTTCCGACTTTATAAAAGGAGGGATAGGAGGCTGCAGGAATGCTTCCGTCTTTATAAAGACGCTCTCTTCTTGTATCTTTTCGCTTCCTTTGCGTGTAATAAAGCTTAGCGCTCCTACCCTTGAATCAAGAAGCTTGAGTTTTTCTATTACCTTATCTATCTCTATGCCCGGAAATATGAGTTCCTTCGCTGCTAAATAAGCTGAATCTGGCGCCTGTTTGAGGTACAGTCTGGTTTGACATAGGCGCCTTATTCCTAAATCTATGTCGTTTATGTTATGGGCAAGTAACATTAGGCCTATACCTCTCTTTCTAAAATCTTGTATCCGCTGCTTCAGATCTTCAACCGCTGGAGAATCTTCTTCTTTGAATATTATCTGCGCTTCTTCCACGCAGATAAGCATCCTTAACTTGTCATCACCAAACGTGTCAAAACCTGATGCAATGGCGTAAATCTGGTTTAGCACAAGGGCATAAAGGAATGATCTTGTTGCAATGCTGGTAGATGAAACATCAAATACCGCACCGCCGACTAGCAACTCTTCAAATTTTACACCGTCTTTCATAGAATAGTTAGGATTGTTTAATATTATCCTCAAACTTTCTAACGCCGCCTTTATGTTTTCGCCGTGTTTTGTATACTTAACACCTGTATTTGTTCGTTTACCGTGTAGACAGATTATTGATTCTTCTATTTCATCGTAAACATCGATCGGATTAGGGGTTGAGGTAGTTTGGTATATCTTCCTAAATGCATTTAGCATACATTTTTCCATGGGCCTTTTGTAGGGTCCAGCGCCAGATGCAGACGAAAGGATTATTGCCAGATCCTGGCAAAATTTTTCCCTTTTCGTGTTAGTTGGACACCTAAAGAAGTTTATTGCAATCGAATCGGAAAAGAGTTTTATCAGATTCATACCGTGAGAGATTGCAAAGCCGTTCCATTCTTCTGTGGGGGCAAGAATAAACAATGGGCAACAACCAGAGTTAATTATCCTATCAGATAAGTGCATGGCTTCCATAGTTTTTCCCGAACCAGGCAAACCAGTGATAAGGAAACCCAAGTTAAAGGATGCTGGTTCCACACATATATCGGTCTGGCTTTCGGATACTCCATCGTTCATCAATTTTCCTATAGGTATGCCATTTGAGGTATGCCCGGTTGGGTTTAATTTTATAGTTCTCAGCACTCTTGCTCCATAGAGCTTAATGAATTGGGCGCAATACTTGGTTCCAAACGGGAAAGAACGGATTTTGGATATTTTAGGCATGATTGAGCTAAAGCCTTCTGCAATAAACTCAGTTTCGGAAAGATTAGAGACTCTATCGTTTAGATAGGTTTTCATATTCTTTGCATCTAAACTGTACAATAAGAACATTTTGTAGAGTAAATTGTTCTTAAGGAGAGCCTCGTTTATGGAATCAAGTATATTTTTCGCTATTAGAAGTTCGTCGGAGTCTTTGTAAAGATCCCTATGAACTGACGATGGACCAAAAAGTCCACGGATGCCCTGAGAGGTTGATTTTGTCTCACGCATGTCCTTTGAGCTTAGGAGGGATTCGGCATATCGTTTTGCAAATTCGATTTCTTTTTCTTTAACGGTTATAAAGGCTAGGCATAGAAAATTTTCTGATAGATCAGCGGCAAATAGGTCGTGAAAGGCATCATTGTCTTCTTCACTAATTCGGTAAAATGAAAGCGCCTTGAGTTTACGTCCTTTTAAATTTTCGAAATCGCCGACTTTTTCAGAAACAAATCCAGGTATTGAGGAACTTAGGGAGTATATCAGCTCGTCTTTTTCATCATCAATCCAGAGGAGGGTTCGGTGCAGTTTGGTGTCGTATATAATAGCAAAATTGTTCCTGCCCAGCGTTTCGAAAAAGTGCTCTGACTCAAATAGGTCAGGAACACTCAAAACTGCAAAAAATCCCATATTATATCACACCAACTACAATTATGAAAACCAGCAAAGCAACAAAGATGGATAGAAGTATAAATGGCCTTGATCTGAAGCTATGAAATTCTTTTATATTCTTTAACATGTAGTCACTTTGAGTAGGTTATTTAGTTTCATTACCAGTAGGCCAGCACCAAATTTCGAATAAGTCCTAAGCAGTCTCGATAGAGCATGCTCCTCTTCTTTGCCAAATAAAATGAGGTTTATTTTCTGCTCTTTCTGTTTTCTATCTGGATATCCTGAATCAAAAAGATCGGACCAGAATACGATATTGTTTGAATGGATGAACGCATCAGTAGTTTTTGATTTCAGGGATATTGAAGAACCTGAGAGAACTACGTTCTCATAGAAGATCCTTGCTCCAATAATCCGTTTTGTCAGGGGCGAGCAACCCACGCAATTGAATAAAACATGGCCTATCCCTAAGACCTCCATCTTTTTTGAGGCGTATTCGTCATCTTTTTGGATCTTTTTCAGTCCTTCAATTTCATTAAGGGAAGAGAGTTCTGCTAAAATGTCGGATATCTTTTCTGGTAGATTTGCTACGGCTCTTTTGTTCTTGTAAGCTAAAGAATCAAAAGCGGATTTCAACTGCATGACACCAGTAGGGGCTATGGTTTCTTCGTTAAAATGGAAAATTTGTTTGTTTCTGTTTGAAGAATCTAAGGCAATAAGTTTTATTAGGAAAAAGAAGATGGCCCCGAGAGGAACAAGGAGGATGTAGAGCATTCCACCCATATAGAAAAAGCTCACCGAAGATTCAGAATTACCGTATTTCACGTTTATTAGGTTAATTCCAAGGTTTAATGGTGCTTGGAACTGAAGGTTGGACCCTTCGGTTGTGGTTAGGATGCTTTTATACCTGTCATTTATTGTGATAAGAAGCTTGGCCTCAGGTAATTTGCGCTCATCGTAGCTTATTGCCGTTGTGATGGCATAGTTGCCTTTCGATGTGAAATTAGAGATGCAAAGATTTGTGCATTTTGTGGATTTGTATAAGCCCAAAAAGAGGAACAGAATTAAAAGCAGGATGCCGGCGAGGAGTAGTAGGGATATGTTTCTTTGCTGGTACCCTTCTCCAATCGCCTGACTCATTTTGTCACCGTTTTTTCGAAAATGAAAGCTGTGGCCGCTTTATACGCTTCTGTGGTAGTTCCGATTATCTTGGGAAGGGACTCGGCGGTAGGGTCTTTTAGTGCCATCTTGGTCATTGCAGCGGCTATGGCGTCTTTTGAGAATTTTTTCAGGCACTCGTTTTCCAGTTCAAGATCTTTGCATTTGCGCTGGAACTCCAGAGTTTTAAAAGATAATGAACAGTTCATCGCTGAAAGGGTTTTCACTTTTCTGATTAGTAGCTCGCTGTTTTCTATTTTCCCTTCAGTGTAGGGTATCTCTTCCATGTATTCAACAAGCGCTTCCATAAAGCTAGGATAAAGTGATGACAGTTCGGGATCATAGAAATCTGCCGAATAGGCCAAGATAGAGAGGAATTTTATGAGATTTTTAGCGTATTCTTTCGCCGAGCATCTGTTGAAGCAGTAGTTAAAGGTCAGTCTATTTCCCGTTACTTGCAGTTCGGAAGTGCTGACGCCATCCGACTCAATTATTGAGAAGGTCCTGTTATCGCCTGCCTTAGTCATGCGAAGGAATGGAGCAGATTGGAGATGGGTGTAAAATTGGGCTATTTGAACCTTAAACTTGCCGCTCACAAAGAAAGACGATTTAAGCCCAAATTCGAGCTTTTTAGGCGCTTTCATAGGCGTTCACTATGGTTAGATCGTCTATCCCTAACTGGCGTAGATAGCATACGACAGAAACCCGGTCAAGGCCGATTTCGGTAAGAAATCGGACAAATGAGGAAATTTCTATATTCTTCCCGTTTTGGATGGAAAATGATATTATCCGTTCTTTTAGGTCCGGATCATGGAAAGATCCGGTGATGTCAAGGAACCTTTTTTGGCTGATTTGACGTCTCATATTTTCACCTGAAAAATGCAAGTTACCGAACTCCATGCCAGATATTCTTTCCATATAGAACTTTGACGGAGAGGTAGGGTTACTCTTGTATGCAAGACATAACATGCAGCTACCAATCCCCAAGGAGCAGAGCACGCTCTTGGTATTTGGCTCTATAAGTCCGGCATTTTCAAGTATTCCGTAGTCCCTTTCGTTCTGAAGCCGAAATATGGCCAAGCATCCCACGTTTGCCATTATCTCGTTGTTTATGTCTGAGGCAAGCTGGGTCGCGGATATCACAGAGATCCCATATTTCCTGCCTTCTCGGTACAACGTGCCGACCTCGTCCGAGTTCTTAAGGAGGCGCCATGCCTCATCAAGCACAAGTATACGTTGGATACCACAACCGATCTTCATCTTATGCATGCAGTCTATTACAAGTTTTAATATGAACTTGACTAGCTCACCTCTCTGGGAGCTGTCCCTAAGGGTTGAAAGGTTTATACTGTAGATTCCGTCCAGCACTTTACCCATATCAAACTCCGTTCTGTCTGCAAAAAATGGGTTGCCTTCTAGCTGGAGTAGCTTGTTTGACAATAACAGATCTTTGGTCTTGATTTTTGATATTAAAACCCTTAGATTTTTGGGTCCGTTCCCGCCAAAAAGTTCTAATAGGTGGCTGTGAAGTTCTGACTTTTGGCCTTCTTCGAGCTCTATCATGCTGTCCATTAGCTCGGTTATGTTTGAGATGCCGCTTGGTACGCTGTATACGTCCATGATGTTTATTTTGAAGTCCCTGCCGAAGCTAAGAATTTGGCCAGATAAAAATTCGATCAACTCCCTATACTCATCATTCCAGTCTATGGTAAGTACCTTGGAATTACGGTGAAGAACGCTCTTTGCTACAACGCTTTTGAGCATGTAGCTTTTTCCGGCTCCCGATATTCCTATTATTGCCATGTGGGGATTTATCAGGACCGAGCTGTCAAGGTAGAAGGGTAGTTTGTATATCGCAGTTTTGCCCAGGTAAACTCCGGAAGTGGTCGCTGAGACGGGTTCGGACATCTTGTAGATGGATATGGCACCCGCAACGGATTGGGAGTTTGGACTTATTTCCATGGTTTCAACCCATTAGGTCTGATTTTATCACTGAAATGAGATCCGTGCCGCTCAGGACTTCGAACCCGGCTCCCAGGACGGCGGAAAACTCGCCGGAGATCTCTTTAATCTGTGAAAGTGCCCGCTCCTGTGCAGCGAATCTGGATTCAGAGGAGGCAAAAGTCATTAGATATATGTTGGTCTTGAGGGGCACTGCACCAGTGCCTATTGATTTTATCTCGCTTTCTATTAGTTCGATCTCCCTTTCGACAACCTTACTGGAATCCGTGCCCTTTTTTGCCCTGGTTTTTGATAGCTCCAGTTCCTTCATCCTCCTCCTTGTTTTTAGGTCGTCGGTGATCTTGCCCGTGTTAAGTCTCTCTACTTGAACCACGAACCTAAACGGGGAATTTGAGCTTGAGATTATCCGCTCTATGTTCTCCCTGTTTATTTCCTTTGTAGGAAAACTCCGCAGAGCAGCCGCAGAAACCGCGGAGAACAGCAATCCTTTTTTCCTGATAGCAGAAACCCTGTCAGCTTCAAGCTCGTAATCTCCAATTATCTGAACAACTCCGGTTTTCTTTATTATTAGGGATTCAAATATGTCCCATAGCTTATAAAGAAAGAATAGTGATAGGGAAACGGAAATCGATAGGATAGTCAGGTAGAGATTTAGAGATAAAATGCTGGCTAGTGATGCTACTACTGCAATGGCGATTATCACGTATGCAATCATGTCGGGCATTTGACCACTATATTATGCTCATCCTGCTTAGGTTCACTTCGGATCCTAGGATTCTGGAAAGTTCGCGTATGGATACTATTGTTAATACTATGCTGAAAGCGGGCATTACAAACGCCTGGACTACTATTATGCCAACAAAGGCTGCAAGGCCAGAAAGGAACTGCTGGACTCCGCCTACGAATCCCGAAATCAGGTTGGTGATATAGTTGGAAACGCCGGTTGAGTTGGCTGCACCCTTTTGGTAGCTTGAGACCTCGTTTAGAAGATTGCCCTGCAGGCCGGTGGCGTTTGATATAGCAGTGTTTACGGACGAGGGATTGAATGAGGTAGCATAGGTGCTGATAATGGTTGCATCAAGCGCATAGGTCATTGGCAGAACCGCAAATAGCCCTATGGTTATGGCCAATATCGCTCCTCCGAGCTTTCTAGTGAAGAAGAGGCACCTCAGGGTTATTCCAATCGGCATCAGTATTGACATGGCACTGACAGATATGACCATCAGTAGAATGCCCTGTATTTCGATGCTCATCAGGGCCACGGTCAAAGCGTCTATGGCATAGCCTAAGGCAGTGAGTATTGGCTTCATCGAGCCTGACAATCCCAGACTTATTGGCCCCAGGTTGAAGCTCATAGAATTGACTAGGCTAAGCGCGGTGTACATTCCCGCCAGCGGAACAAGCAGAGTTATGGTGGAGTCGAAGACCGTTGGGTAGGAAGCATTGTATACATCTACTTGGTTTACCCCGACGAGATAGTTGTAGGCAAAGCATAGCGCTGAGTTGTATTTCATCTGCGAAGGACAGGAGTATCCCTGCGCTACGTTGTTGGTGGCCCCATTTAGGGCGATTGAGACAATCCCGTTGGTGCTGAAAACAGCAATTAGTACGCCGAGGATGACCCCGTTTATTATCGCGGTGTAAAGCTCTGTTTTTGCCAGATCCTTTAGTTTTCTGTCATCCAGTGCATATCCCAGTCCTAGGAGTATCCCCCCAACGGAGATTGTTATCGCTATCAGCGCCAATGCTATGCTGTAGCCTATTGCTTCCAATCAAATCCCCTCAGGTCAGACTATTTGCTGCTGTGAAGTTCGTCAGGAGATTGGTGGATGAAAGCGCAAGGGAGCTGGAGGCAAAACTCAGGGCAGCGACAACAACTGCACCTATTATTATGTTTATGGCCGCAGCCTGGAAATGCGCCTTCTTATCGGGCGGGAGCATCTGGCCTATCGCATAGAAGATCCCAGCTACTATGAAGAGCATTGCGCTGAGTGCCGGACCCAGCTGTCCAAGGACAGTTTTCACCTGGTTGAGGTCGGAAAGGACCTGTGCGCCGGCCGCATAGTTCAGCCTTGCATAAGTAGTGAGCCCCAAAAGAAGCAGGAGCAGATACTTTAGCATAGGCACGGTATGCAACTTCACTTTCGACGCAACTCGTTGTTTATTCATATACCCACCCATTTACTTTGGTATATGAAGTTATACTGAAATAAGTATTTAAATACTTCGGTTCTAGTGGGATAAGCAGGCCATTCAGATTATTTGCAGAGCTAAGAAAATACCGAGAGCAACAACGATGCCAAATAGCAGGAACGGTATCGCCGGCAGAGGCCGCTTGTACTTCTTCAGCACGTACATAGTCAGGCAGAGTCCGAGCAGTGATCCTAAAACCACCACGAAGCTCAGCCTGAAGTTCAGGTGAACCGTATAGGCGGAGATGGCCAGCATCAGGGGGGCCATCAGGTCTCCTGTACCCAATCCAGTCCTTGCGGAGAGCGGCACCATTCCACTCGAGACCACCGCCTTCGTGAGGGGACCTCTCGATGAGATCTCCTTCTTTGCCTTGAGATAATCGCTGCGTTCCTTGTGGCTCAATGAGCTGAGCGGCACCGCCTCTATCTCGTTGGCCATTATCATCAATGAAAGATTGTTGTTCACGGCCGCGTTGGCAAGCGCGATCATGTGCTTCGTTATGAAGACCGCTATGAAGTCGTAGACAGCTAGGAGGACCATGAAAACGAATGCGAACCAGAAGGGCACCGACAGCCCCAGTGCGAGTCCCGCGCCCACGCTGGCTATCATTGCTGTAACATTCCGCAGCCTCGGCAGCTTCAGCTTTGCGGCCGTCAGCAGCAGCGCGCAGGCGGCAGCAAGAAGAAACGCCCCCAGGGACGGGCCGCTCCCCAGTATCATGTTAAAGGCGTGGCCGGTGAATGAGCCTATCACCAGCAGGAAGAAGATAAATGAGGCGAAGCCCACTATCCAGACCTCCAATAGGAGGAAGAGCTTGTCAGTCTTGAGGAACCTGAATGCGAGGGTCAGTATTATCGAGAATACCGCAATCGCCACTATGATCGATATGACGTAGCCTATGCCTCCCGATAAGATAGAGCCTATCTGGAGGGTCGTAACTTGCGAGAAGTTCACCCCTGAAAAGACCTGTGTGGCGATCAGCAGTCCGAGGAACTGCACGATCAGGAACATTGATATTATGTAGAGGAGCTGCCTTGCCTCGATCACATTCGTTGCCAACCCATCACCTATGCCGGCAGAGCGGCTATGTCCTTGAATGCATGGAGCTGGGTCCCGACCTCGTCGTCCGAATTAAACACCTCTATCCTTACCCTCGTTCTTTCGGCCTCCGACAGCACCTCCTGGACGTCCGGCTTTCCTATGAAGCTGTCGTTCACTATCACCGTATCGGCCATTCCTGACTCGACGAACTCCTTGACCTCCTCGACTCCGTACTTCGATCTTCCCGAAGATAGCCCTGAGAGGAACTTCTCCATGAGGAGGAACTCCATTCTAATTCTCTCGCGCTCGAGCAGCTTGGCCACCGCATCGCTCCTTATGAGCTCGTAGATGCCCGACCTCTCCGAGTTTGATGAGGGTGAGAAGACCAGCTTCTTGCCGAGCTTCTGTATTATGCCCTTGTCCTCGCCGTACTTCTTTATGTCGTCCTTGGCGAAGCCCGGCCCCGCCATGACTATCGTGTCCACATCCATGTTCCCCGCTACCGATAGGACCTTCTCATAGTACTTGTTCTGCTGCTCGGTGAAGTCTTTCTGGCTCATGCGCTTGCTGAGGCCGCTGTAGATCTCGTTCTTGAATTCGACGCCATAGCCGAGCAGATAGGCGGGCAGTGCCTTCTCCTCATCAACGACCATCAGCCCGAGCCTGGGCCTCCTAGTGTCGGAGACCGCGCTCTTCACCACCTGTATCACGTAGCCGGGCCACTTCTCCTTAGCTATCTCCAGCACGTCGCCCGGCGCCGAGTTTATGGTGTGGTAGCTGTTTAGGCGTACATACTCGAGCGGCTTGCCGTCGAGTATCTTGCCGCTTATCCTGAGCCTTGACGCTGCCTTGTCGAGCTCGCTCTTCTCGACCCGGAGCGTTATGAAGACCTTCTTCAGCTCTCCTTTTCCTCCGTCCTCCGGCTTGAACTTGCGCTCGCTTTCCGACATCACTATGTCTCCGGAGAAGAGCACCCGCTGGAGGGACCAGAGGTCCTCCATCGTCTCGATGCGGACCTTCATCAGGCCCGTGCTCTCGTAGAACTTTATTATCTTCGTGGTCTCACTGGATAGGATAGCCCTGCAATTAATATAACACTTGTGCAGATTCCGCTTCTGAGCTCAGATGGGCAGTTTTACTGACGAAAATACGACGATAGATATTTAAATCTATCCAGAACAGTATATTTGGTGAATTTTATGGCAGAAAGAATCGGAGCTGAAAAGCTGTCCAGAGATGACGGATACCTATACTACCTCGGCAAGGACGGGTTTGTATGGAGGACGCCGATGAAGACGAACTCTCGTGGAAGAAAGTCGAGGGTCGGAAGTGAGAAGGTAAAGAGAGACAAGGGATACCTTTACTTCATCGACAAGAGCGGATACGTCGCAAGGGCAAAGATGAACAGGCGCGGGAGGAGATAATCCTTTCGTAGCTTACGGTGTGGGGGTTAGACACAGTACTTTTGTTTTGTAGTCTGCCCCACTCCTTAGTCTTTAATCCTGACTTTTCTTATCGACATCCAGTAGAAACGGGTTTTTATTACTTCCGTGTGCTTAAATTAGCGTGATGGTATGGCAACTGCTATGAAAGGCAAAAGGTCAATAGGGATAACAGCACTTGCGGCGTTCTTTATACTAGGCGCATTGGCTTTGCTTGCTTTAGGGCTATTGGCGGTTGCAGGATCTGCTATAATTGGCATACCTTTTGTGCTATTGGGACTTTTTGCATTTGTAGTCGCCTATGGCTTATTGAAGATGGAGAGGTGGGGCTGGTGGGCGGCCGTAATATGGATATGCATCGGCACGGTGGGAAGTATCATCGGGGCAGTATTGACTGCTAACCTAGGCGGTATTCTCGGGATAGTAATAGGCATTTCTATTGTTTATTATCTCACCAGGCCCGACACCAAGAAATTGTTCGGCGTGTAGACATTTAGAACTTTCTTGGTAAGCCCAAATGTTATAAACCTATCCTGAGAAGCAGTTAGCGGTGTGAATATGCCGCACGACGCTTATATGAGAGTAAGGAAACTGGGTGTCTACTCTTCGGCCAGGACGCTCGCCATTTTCGGTGTGGCGCTTGGCGTAATAACCTTTATCTTCATGGTTGGGCTTGGCGCTTCAGGGCTATCGCCCCGTCTGACGCTCGGCGCCGGGCTGATGGTGGGAGTCGTGCTGCTGGTGCTTTGGATCGTCGGCCTATTCGTCCTGGGCGCAGTTGGAACCTTCCTTTACAACGTAATTACCCGCATAGTTGGCCCGCTGAAGGTCGTCATCACTAAAGATGTGCTCAAGAAGGTAGATCCTCTCTCCTACGCCAAGATAGCCTTCGTATTCAGCCTCATAATATACAGCATTTTTGCGCTTACGGCATCGTCTGTCCTTCTCGCTACGGTGGGTATAAGCACCACCTCCTCAAGCTTCCCGCTCATAATAATTGTGGGAGCCTTTATTTTTGCCCTGGTGGTCTACGGGTTCATCCTGCCCTACGTCTGGGCACTGGTGTACAACTGGCTGGCTGAAAAGATGAAGGGCGTCGGCATTGTGATCAAGGACGGCGTCCTCCAGAGCATCAATGTCTGGTCCTATGTTAAGATATTCCTGGCTCTATCCGTGATCGTCTTCGTCGTTGAGAGGATCATAGGCACCATAGCGGGTTTTGCGTTGAATATATCCCAGGCCAACCCGCTCTTCGTCACCTTCGTCGGCTTCATCGCGGTCATTGTTGCTTCGCTGGTCGTCAACGCGCTGCTGGCCTGGTTCTACAACGTCGTAGCGAAGAGGTTCGGTGGCTGCGGGATCGACCTTGAGAAGAAGTAGATGGGCTCAGATCTTGGCGGTCGAGCCTTCCTTTATTTTGTTCTTCATTAGCTCTCCTGCGTTGAGCTCTATCAGGTAGTGCGCCTGGACCTTGGGCGAATATTGGGGGCAGTCGAAGAGCGATTGGCAGGGCTTGATGTTTGTCTTCGTGTCCAGGACCAGGCCATCTTTGTCGAGCCAGGCCACGTCGATTGGAAACTTCATGTTGCGCATCCATATGCTGTGGTAGCCAGGGCCGCCGAAGAGGAAGAGCATGCACGATCCCTCTGGCAGCGACTCCCTGAACATAAGTCCTATCGCCCTCTTCGTTGATGTATCAGCTACTATCGCGCTGTACCTCTTGCCTGCTATGCTTATCGTACGGGTATCGTACTTCTGCATCCTATAGAGGAGTTTCAGCATAAGATAAGCACCCTAGGCCATCAGGGAGAGGCTCTGCTCCCGCAGGAACTGCTGCAGATAGAATTTGCTGCCTGTTCCCTTGCCCGTGAAGCTGCTGGCCTTCCACCCGACAAAGGTATGCGTGCCCACCATGGCACCCGTGGTGGCGCTGGCCTCGCGGTTCACGTAGACCACGCCGGCCTGTATTCCATCCGTGAAGCTCTTGATCTCCGATCTCTTCTTTCCGTAGAAGCCTGCGGTGAGCCCGTAGTCGGTGTCGTTGGCGAGCTTCAATGCCTCGTCAAGCGTCTTGAAGGTTTCGACCGTCAGGAGGGGCAGGAAGAGCTCTGTCCTTACCAGCTCGCTGTCATGCTTGGCCTCCACCAGAGTTGGTTCAACATAGTAGCCCCCGAGACCCGTCTTGACCTCATTGCCTCCATGGAGTATGCGCCCCGTTGACCTCGCGATCTGTATCGCCTCAATATACTTCTTGTAGGCCTTCTCTCCCATGAGGGGGCCCAGATATATCCCCTTGCTGACGGGGTTGCCTATCTTCATGCCCCTGGCCTTCTCTATTATCTTAGCGACCAGCTCGTCCTTTGCAGATTCATGGACGTAGAGGCGGGAGAGCGCGCTGCACTTCTGCCCGCAGTAGCCGAATGCCGCGCTCGCGATGCCGTTGGCAGCCATGTCCAGATCCGCGCCCTTCGCTACAATTGTCGGGTTCTTCCCGCTCATCTCGACTATGAACTGCTTGTGGTTGCCGCTCGAAACTGACTCTGTCAGCATGGCTTCGCCGGTGGTGCGCGATCCGGTGAAGGCGATGCCCTTAACCGACCTGTTGTAGATAATCTCCTTGCCGAATGCAGGGCCGGGCCCGGTAACGTAGTTGAATACTCCTGCAGGGAGTCCGGCATCCTTGAAGAGCTGGTAGATCTTTACTCCTGTCAGCATGGTTGCGTTGTCTGTGCAAGAGGGCTTGAAGACCACCGTGTTGCCTGTTATGAGGGCGGCCGTGCTCATCCCTATCGATATCGAGACCGGAAAGTTGAATGGCGCGATGACGGCGAAGACGCCGTAGGGCTTAAGCGCGATTGTTACTTTTTCACTTGAGGGCGCGCCCTGAAAGCCGGCGGAGTGTGTCGGTACTCCCTGAAGTGATCTCTTCCTCACAAATCCCCTATTGGACTCCATCTCCGAGGCATAGTACCTCATGAAGTCTATGCCCTCATCGACCTCGCCCACTGACTCATAGCGCGTCTTGCCGTTTTCGTAGCTCAGAGCCGCGGCCATCTCAAACTTCTGTTGGGAGAGCAGGTCGGCCGCCTTTCTGAATATGGATATCCTCGCTGTGTAGTCGAGCTCTGACCATTCCGCGAAGGCCTTTTCGGCGGCTGCCACGGCTGCTGAAAAGTTTGACTGACCAGCTTTTTGGAACTTGCCGATTATTATCCCGTTGTCTATGGGCGAGCGTTCAATTATCTTCTCCTGGCAGAGGACCGCTGATCCGCCTATGTAGAGAGGGTATTCGGAACCGAAAGAGCCGTGCCTGGCCTCGGCTGCGATGTCGAAGAGGTGGTCGAACTCCGCCTCCTTTCCGGATTCGAGGAAGCCTTTGTAGGTTGATTCATTGGTGAACTTCTCTTTTGCCATGTTATCTCCGCTATACCTTCGCGTTGGTTGAGCAGTAGCCCGAGTAGAAGGGTATCGGGTAGTCGCTGGCCTGGTTCCAGCCAACTATTCCAGTGGGACCCAGGTCTGAGTAGAGGACCGTCTGGGAGGCGTTGCCCCGTCCGCCGACGCAGAAGATGTTGTTTTTGTTGGATGTGCAGACGGTGCCGATCAGCTGCTCGGGATATGGTGAGGTGGGTATCCAGTTGCCGACCGAACCGCTGGCGGTTATGGGAGCGTAAAACGCTGGCGAGCTCTGGTTCTGGAACGACTGAAGCAGCTCGCTGGAGTTCATGCTCCTGGACATGGTGTAGTTGACGTTGAAGCCGCCAAAGGTGAGCGATGTGGCCGAGCTTCCGATGCAGTAGATCGTGGAGTTTGATATGGCACAGGTACCGCCCTGGATGGGTATGGGTATCTGGGTTATGGGCCTCCATGTGCCCACGCCGGATGATGATATCGGAGCATAGTAGTCGCTGCTGGTGCTGAGCGGCGGCAGGCTCCCGTTCGTTATCTCATTAGCCGTAACCGTAGCGCTTATGCTCTTTAGGTAGTTCACCTCTGCCGTAACGTTGGTGTAGCTGTCGCCTATGCAGTAGATGTAGCCGTTGTAGGCGTTGCACTGGGCGCTGTAGAACGGGATCGGATAACTTGTCGTCTGCTTCCACGTCCCTATCCCGCTTGGGCCGACAGCCGCATAGAAGACGTCCTCCGAGTCGGATCGGTTTGATGTGCCGACGCAGTAGATGTGGCCGTTGTAGGCCGTGCAGCTGCCCGAGGTGAATGGAACAGGATAGCTAGATGTCTGGTTCCAGCCGCCGACACCGAACGGTGAGAGGGGAGCGTAGTAGGCCTGCCTTGTCCTATTCTTGAAGATTAGGCTGGAGTCACCCACGCAGTAGACCGTGCCTCCGGTGGAGGCGCACGAGCCGTCGAGGAATGGTATTGGATAACCTGTCGTTTGCTTCCAGGACTCGGCCCCGATCTCGTCCATTTGGGAGTAGTAGCTCTGGTTGAATCCAGGGGTTGGCGACCCGACGCAGTATTCATAGAATATGGTGGTGGTCGAGGCATTGTTAGGGGTAAGAAGCTGCTGTATGTAATTGGAGTAGTTGAAAGACGAGTTGGTCGACTGGTTGGGGCCCGAAGTCGTTATGGTGGTTGTCGCTAGGGTCGTCTGGTTTGTGGCATTATTCGGGTTTAGCGTGGTGGTTGGATTTATTATGTTGGCGGAGGTGACATTCGGGGGTTGGCTGCCCTGCTGGCCCCTTTTTGACGGACCAGAGTGGGGTAGGACCACTATGAGGGCGGCTATGCATAGTATCAGGGCGCAGACGAGGCCCAGGATTATCTTGTTGTTCTGCTCTATGGAATCGCCACTAGCTTATGCCTGCCTATATTTATACACTTTTCCTTGCCGCTTTTGACTTGACCTTTCAGATCTTGTATACCCTGCCGAACAACCTGTTGAATATGCCTGCAAGGATGTTGTTTATCTTTTTGCTCTGGCTCTTCAGTAGTCCGGCAACCAGAAGGCTTATCACCACCCCTGCCACAATGTCGGTCAGGTAGTGCTGGGCGAGCAATAGCTTGCCGAACAGCAGCACTATTACCCATATTAGATAGAGGAGCTTCAGGTACCTTTGATTGATAAAGAGGAAAAGTCCAGAGAGAATCATTGCATGGTTTGAAGGGAAGGAGTAGCCCGTATCGCAATAGGCCGTCATGTATTGCAGCCCTTGAAAGCTGCATGGCCGGGGCTCCTTGACAATCATCTTTATGATGTCGCTTATCACGTATAGTATCAGGAAGGCGGCTGCGAATACGAAGGCGTTCCTGTCCCTCTTGAATAGGAGGTATAGGAAGATCAGAGGGATTACCACCAAATAGCTTTCCAGGAAGTAGGACATGATATGATAGAGAAGGGGGCTTCCAAGCTTTGCTACCGCTTCGTAGGCAGCCAGATTTAAACCCTGCAGTAAGTAAATTCCTACCATACCTATCCTTTCTTACCAGCTTCGTCAGACTACGCCTAGCTTACCCAGAACCCTCCCCAGGTAGACCGTGACTATGACTGCTATTATCGTAACTACGATTGCGTATCCCAACATTGCGTAAAGCCCTCCTGCGGTGCCGAATATGATTGAGAATAGCTTCTGGATAGCGCTGTTCCAGGCCAATGCGGCAATAAGACCGAAGGCCGCTGTCATGAGACCCGTTATGTTCTTGACGGTCGCCTCCATTACCTCTTTCTTTGTCCCAGCGTTCTTTTTGACGGGCATATTTACTTCTCTCTCACCCTCCCTAAAAACCTTTCGAACCGGTTCCCGTGAAGTCGGTCAGCCTTTCTTCAGCTTCTTTATGGCGTCATTGACCCCTAGATAAAGAAGCACCTGTCCCACCAGCGGTATGTTTATTATTGTGGTAGTCACCGCACCAATCTTTATGCTGGTGTTGTTGTAGGCAGAACCTACCTTCCAGAGGCCCCACAATGTTGCTATGGCATACACCAGACCGCCAACTACTAGGAAGATTAGGCCTAGTATGAAGATAACGTTCTTTATCGTGTTAAAGGTGTTGCACATTGTGGAAATCACCGCGTCGTTTGGCGTGTTTGGCAGGGTGGAGCTACCACTACAGAGCATGGAAGCCGATGGGGCGTTAACTCCGGCTGATTGGCCGCCACTAACACTAACAATCGAAAGTAGGAAAAAGGGGGACAGAGCCGCTGCTATTACACCTAATAACCCGATCACTAGTAGTATACCGCCTAAAATGACCGCGATGCGCGCCTTCCTCAGACCCTTTTCCTTAGATGAAAGCAACCTGAAGGCACCCATAATGAGCCAGATGGAGATAACAGCAACAACCAAAATGCCGGCGTAGGTAATTACCATAACGGCAACTGTCGCGGTGCCATTCGCAGCGAAGAAACTGGCGCTCGCAGATATAACAAAGACTAACAACAGCAGAAGCAGTTGGATCAGTGCATACCACTTTATCTTGTTCAGGCCTTCAAGTTCGGCTGAAACATTTTTTGGCATACGACCATCTTTTCCTCTCATTAATCATCCTGAGCCAAGATTAATAGCCCTATTGCAGTCTTCTAAAGTTGAGGCTAGTGGAACTCCTCTCCTCTCGCAAGCATCGCAATTATGGAATCCGTCTTTTCCATTCTTCTTTTTCCATCCCTTATGGTATGGAGTCTGAATATTATGGCGTAGACATTTGATCGGTTCAGCGTCTTGAGAAACGCCTTTGCCTTTTTGTTTTTGTTTATTTTCTCCAGGAAGTCAGGAGGAAGTGTTGCAGTCTTCTGAGGTTCGTATGCCCTTTCCCATCTTCCGTCCGCCTTCGCCTCTTCTATCTCTTTCATCCCACCAGGCTTCATCCTACCCGCCCTGATCAGTCTTTCGGCATGGACGGTATTGATCTTTGACCACAGACTTCTCGGCCTGCGAGGGCAAAAGTACCAGAGTATCGATATCTTGTCATAGGGCTTGGCCTGCCCGGTGATCCATCCGTAGCAGAGGGCTATGTCAAGGGCGTCAGAGCCAGTTACAGAAGGCCTATGGGAGTCCTTCTTGTAGCGGCGCATCCATATGCCGCTTGACTTGGAATGGTTTTTGCTGAGCCAAGCCCCCCACTGCTCTGCAGATTTAAACCCTATTATTTTCGCCAACATACCAGCTCAAATAAATATCACGGGCCTGACGGGATTTGAACCCGCGACCTTCAGATTAGAAGTCTGTTGCTCTATCCAAGCTGAGCTACAGGCCCGTCAATTACGCATCAATGTCAGCTTCGGCTTGCTGCTAATTTCTGTGCCGAAGAACCTCTTCGTGTTGGCGACCATGGCACTCGCAGCCTGCTCGAAGGTGATTCTTTTCTCTTCCGCTATGATCTCAACCG
Source organism: uncultured Microcaldota archaeon (assembly GCA_963760035.1). Taxonomy (GTDB): domain Archaea; phylum Micrarchaeota; class Micrarchaeia; order Micrarchaeales; family Micrarchaeaceae; genus JAJYUY01. The sequence goes on from CAVXBR010000011.1 coordinate 52,125, forward strand.
CCTTCCCTACATCAGAGGGGGACTTTACGGCCGCCGGCGCGTCGCTCTCGACCATTATATTATCTATCGAAACCTCCTTTATAACCTTTCTCCTCCTTCCGGACTCGAGCGGAGGGAAGGACATCATGTAGCCCAACCGCTCTACCCGCTTCGCCTGCATTATGTTTCCTTCAAAGAAGTGGATGTGGGCCCTCTTTACGCCCTTTTCCTCGAGTATGGTGAGAACCTCATCGAGCGCCTCCCTCGAGTGTATTGAAACAGGGACATTGAGCTCAAGCGCAAGATCCAGCAGTCGCTTGAATACAGTCTTCTGCCACTCCATGTTACCTGCCTTTCCGTCAAGCCCTATCTCTCCTATGCCTACTATACCTGGCCCGAACGACCCCTTGATAAGCCCCACGACCGCTTCAAGCTCGTCAGGCTTGACCAGAACCGCATGCTCCGGGTCTATCCCCAGCATGGCGAATACGTTTTTGCCATCTGCCAGCCTCATCGCCGCCATGTTCGACTTTATATCGACCCCATTGGTTATCATCGTCTTTATGCTTGCGTTTATCGCCGCGCCTATCTCAGCAGCGCTCAGCAGGTCGAGATGACAGTGCGCGTCGGCAAGCTCGGTAGCGGTCTTCTGGTGGAGGTCCTGCTTCAGTATCTCCCTTGTCGCCACGCATTCACCTTGTTATTTTTGTACCCGACCTTCCAGTGAGTATCTCTTCCAACTTGTAGAGGTTGCCTATGTATGCCGCCCTGCCGCCTCCCCTGATGAAGTCGACACAGGCCTGCACCTTTGGCCTTATGGTGCCCTCCTCAAGCGAATCCATCATCGTGGAGAGCGACTTGACCCTTATCTGCTTTATCGCCCTACCATCCGAGTCGCCGGCATGTAGATAGTCGGTATCCGTTAGTATGACCAGGATCTCTGCGTCTATGTCGTGGGCCAGGATTGCAGAGGTGAGGTCCTTGTCGACCACGGCCTCAACGCCATGGTATTTGCCTCCGCTCTTAATCATAGGTATTCCCCCTCCACCTCCTGCTACTACGATCCCATTGACGGTAAGCGAGTTTATCATGTCCGACTCGAGCAGCACAAGCGGCTTCGGGGAGGGTACAACCCTCCTGTATCGGTTTCCCTTCTTTATGTAATTGAACTTGCCGCGCCTGAGCTCCGCCTTCAACTCAGTAGAGCTCATGAACTGGCCCACCGGCTTCCTTGGCGCCTTTCCTTTCTCGACCAAAACGTGTGATATTACTGTGCAGACCTCTGGCTTCTTTCGGCGAAGAAGTAGTTCCTCACTCAGTGCTGTGCTGATCGCCGACCCGATGACGGACTCGGTCTCGGCAGTCAGATAGTAGAGAGGAAGTTCGGGGACCTCCTTCGCTGCGACCTCGTTCCTCCAGAGCTCCCTCCCGACCTGTGGCCCATTCCCATGGGTCACGACTATCCTGTTGCCGCTGAGATAAAGCTTTACTATCTCTCGTGCCACCTTCCTTATGTTGTCCGACTCCGAGCGGGGGTCGCTCATGGCTGAAGGGTCCGATATCGCGTTCCCGCCGATGGCGACTACTATTCCCGTCACTAAACAACCTTTTTAAGCATCTGCCTCCATCTTATTCGGATGATAAAGCTTATAATGTTCGATATTGGGGGCGTCATAGAGGACTATACCGAGGAGCAATACATAAGGTACATCTGCGCCAAGCTTAAGCTCGACAAGAAGGAGTTTGCTGACGAGCTTTTGAGGATATTGCCGAGCGCAGAAGAAGGGCGCATCTCGACAAGGGAGATGCTGGAGAGGGTCTCCATCCTCTTTGGGGTGCGCTTCAGCAAGTTGGAGTGGGCGGACTCGATAAGGAGGCTCGGAAGGATAAACCCCAAGATGGTCGCACTTGTGAATAGGCTCCATTCTAAGCATAGGGTCGTGCTCCTCACCAATGTGTCGAAGAGCAGGTACATGGAGAACGTCAGGTTCGGATTTTTCAGGCAGGTGAAGGTTGACCGGGTTTATGCATCATGCTACGTTGGCCTGTCCAAACCAGGGCAGCAGATATACAGGTATGTCCTGAAGAAGGAAAGGGTAAGTCCAGAGGAGGCCGTCTTCATCGACAATCTGGAGATCAATGTCCAAGGGGCGAGGAAGGTCGGGATTAGGGGGATACATTTCGTGGGCCAGGCAAAGCTCGTCCGCGACCTTAGGAAGCTAGGGATAAGGTGGTAGGATGCCCTACGGCTGGGAAAGGTGGATGGCAGGTAGATGGATAGCAGGGCCCGGCATCAATGATGCCCTCGAGAGAGCCAACGCCATAAACAAGAAAGGGATCTCGGTCCTGATAAACTATTTAGGTGAAGGCTTCACGGCAAGAACCGATGTTAATGACGCGGTCGAGACCTATCTAAAGCTGATAAAGGAGATGGAGAGGGGATGGGTAAAGGGGGACATCTCGGTAAAGCCGACCCAGATCGGGCTCTCCATCAGCTACCGCCTCATGATGGAGAACTATATAAAGATAATAGAAAGGGCGAAGAGGAGCGGCATCTTCGTCTGGTTAGACATGGAGGAGCCGCGCCATGTCCCTGCGGTGTTAAGGTTGTATGGGGAGGTGGGGATTCATGGTGGTGGCATATGCATACAGGCCTGCCTGAAGAGGAGCCTTGACGACGTGAAGGCGGTAGTAAGGGAGCACGGAGTTGTAAGGTTAGTAAAGGGCGCCTACGGTTACAAGGAGGGCATGGGGATGATAAATGGTAGGGTTGAGATCGACTCTAATTACCTGGAGATAATGGAGTACTTGTTCAACCATTCGCCCAACTTCATGATAGCAACCCATGACACGTTAATTATCAGGGAGGCACTGGGGCTTAACAGAAACCACAAAAGGAATGTGACCTATGCCATGCTCAACGGCATAAACAACAGGGCGGCAAAGGATCTGGCTGCCAAGGGAGAGAAGGTGGCGCTCTACCTTCCTTTCGGTACCAGATGGATAGGATATTCCTACAGGAGGATGAGGGAGGCGGGCCACCTCAGGCTGATTGTGGGGTCGCTCTTCAGAAGCCAACAGCTATAAATAATATCAATCCGCCATTTATATCGCAGCCCCATCGTCTAGTGGCCAAGGACAGCGGGCTTTGGACCCGCGAACATCGGTTCGAATCCGGTTGGGGCTATTGCAGGAACTCCGAGGCCTCATCCTTCAGGCTCCTTGCGACGGCTATGATGCCGCCCTGGAGCGCGCTTACATCGAGCCCGAACTTCTTCTTCAGCAACCTTGAGGTATGGAGGGCCATTATCCCATCATAAGAGACCAGCACCAGGGGCATCATCTTCTGTATCTCGGACTTGCTGCACTTTAGGAGGTGGCTCCCGCTCATCTGCACCATCTTGTCTTCGCTTACTCCCAGGACCTTGTCTGCCTCCTCATCTGGTTCTACACCCATCCATAGGAACCTGGCGCCGCCAGATTCGACCATCGCCCTGGCCTCCTTGAAGGTGATTCCGGCTCCGAGGTCACCTTTGTTGAATGAGTAGCTGTGCTCGGGTTGCAGCGCCGCCTTTCTCTCCTCGTCTTCCTCGTACTCCTCAAACTCTATAACCTCCTCTATGAAGGCCGCCATTATCGTAGCTTGGTGGGTTGGTATTCCGTGTATCTCGGTCTCTCCCCTAAGGGTTGTGAATGGATCGGAACCTCCCTGTATATGCAGCTTGATCGATGAGAAAAACAGCCCGTTTGATATTGTTACGCTTATTATGTGCTTGTAGGGCAGTATCGCGTAGCGGGTAGAGCTGGTCACGTCATGGCCGAAATAAAGCCCCCAGAAGGATGGGTCGACTATTATCAGCCTCCTCTTGGTGGCAACCAAACGGGACGGGTCGATCGATGCGAATAGGCTCTGTTTCGCCTCTATTACCGTCTCCTCGTCCCTGTAGAGCACGTGCTTGAGAAGGTTCATGCACCTTCTGCTATGCCTGTGCCTCCTGATGCCGCTCTTGTCTAGAGAGGAACAGGCCCTGTTAATGGCCTTTTCAAAGCTTGTTTGCATCTGTCGCACCAAAATCAGTGGATAATCAAGAAAGTTATGCGCAGAGAAGATATTACAGCTTTGCGGAGTGATAGGCTACTTTTAAATAGCGTGGCTGGAAAGCTTATACAGTGATGAGACGAGGTATTTCTGACCTGTGATGAAAAGAGAGTCGCTGACGCGGCTTGCCTTGATCGCATCGCTCCACTTTATTGGCGTGCTATAAATGGGGGTTTCAACAGGCAGCACAAGGTTAACTAAATACACTTTGGTAGTAATCGCTGCAGTTCTTATTAGTATCATTTATTGGTCTCTTTTCTCAGTGCATGCCTACAATACCTATCATGAATATCCTGACGTTGGGATATACTCATTCGACATGTATTATCATCTCCATTATCCAGGAATAGTCAATGGACTCCAGTATTTGGTGTTTGGCAATCATATAGCCCCAGACCAGCTCTTGGCGCTGCCCCTCTTTTTACTCCTTCCCTCCGCCGTCACACTCGAGGTATTTCAAAGTATAGTTTTAGCACTTACAGGGCTTGTCATATTTTTCATAGCTAAGGATCTGCTTAAGAATGAGAAGGTAGCTATGCTTCTCGCCTTGGCGTTTCTTCTGAATCCGGGCATCTGGGGGATGCTGATATTCGACTACCATGCCGAGATGTTCATTCCGCTCTTTCTTCTGTTGACCTTTTACTCCATGGTAAAAAACAGAAAGTATCTGTTTGTCGCCTCTTTGCTCCTGCTGCTTGGAACCATTGAGGTCTCTCCCTTCATCGCGCTTGCGCTGGCAATCTCCATGGGTGCCTATGCATTGGTGAGGGAAAAGAACCGTGCAGTTCGAAGGAGCTGGCTAAAGTACTCGGGGATTGTGGCAATTGCAGCGGTAGTGGTTTTCTTGGCCTACGGCTTCCTAACGAGCTATCTTGCTAACGCCTATAATTCAGGGCAGTACCCCCTCCTTCCGCAGATAAGCATGCTGCCGGCAACAACTTCTGGGCAGTTCAGCCAGGTAGGGGTAGGGTTAAGCAATTATGGCGTAGTAAGCCAGTTTTGGTACTTCAGGTCCATGGATGGCTATCTGTTGTACGCTCTTGCTGTCATTTTGGTAGGTTTTGGGGTCGCCTGCCTCTTTGACCCGCTTTTTGCGCTATTATTCGTTTCTCCGTGGTTGTTCGAAATGCTTATCGTCGGCAACACGACATTCCTTTTTGTATGGTACCAGTACTTCTCCTACGCCATAGGCGGGGCGGTCTGTATTACTCTATTGACATTGCGCAGCCTGGGATCAACCGATATTAGGAGGTCATTTTCTTTGCTTGGCTCTATTAAAACCAATTCAAAATACCTTACCCTCTCAGTACCCATATGCGTCATAATAATTTGCCTATTTTATCCGCACTTTGTCCGGTCGATAAACCTGAATAATCTCGGGCAAAGCTTCCTCTTCCAGTCCAACTCAAGTCAAATGTTGCAGATAAGGCAGCTGGACTCCTTGATCAATCTAATACCTTCAAATGCGCCTCTCATGGCCCCCTATTTCACCATGCCACAGCTCTTCGGGCGCAGGTATTTTGAGATTATACCGGCGGGCTATTCTAACTATACCGTTGTTTCGACAAATGAGATCCAAGGGGAGATGTGGTTCCAGCCGGAATATGTGCTTGCAGACTTCAATAACAATATAAGCCTGAATTCGGGGTCTGACTATCAGCTTCAGAACTTTGAGAACATAACTGCAAACGGTTATTCGTTATACGCAGAGAACGGGACGGCGATGCTGTACAGGAAGAGTTGATTATCCGCTTGTGAAATTCCTCAATATTACTCCCCATTCTACCGCCGTAAACCCATTCCTCGTTTGTGCAGTGAGGTTTGGTTCTGGGATTGAAACAGGCGCGTTGAGCTTTTGGATGACCAGGATTACTCTAATAGTGGTGTTGGGTTTTGGTGATATACTAAGCACGCTGGTTTTGTTGAGTTGGGAACCGTTCAGTAAACTTATTAAATAATAATTGGCGATGGGGAGATTTTGATCCCAATAACCCATAAAGTCGTTTGTCTCATTATAGCTCAAACCCATTCTTGGCAGGGTGGCGTTGAACCAGTCAGTTATGTTGTTTTTAGACACGACCCAGCCTGTAGTTAAAGAGAGGTTCCATGGGGCCTTGGTTTCGTAAAATAGGTAGGGGTATTGTGTGCCGTTTTGTATTATTTTGCCGTTAGGTTCCGCAATAACGGCCCAGGTGCCATTGATCCCAATTGTGGGGTCAGTGGCGGTTAGGTAACCATTCGGTATATTTAGTGTAACGCTTACGTTTATCATGTTCTCGGGGTATAGATAGATAACCGGCTTATCGGCACAGGCACTAAATGGGCCACCACACGGGCCCCAAGGGCCATGGCTTTGCTGCGAACTTACATAAGATAAGCCTATGGTTAATAGAATGAATAATATTAACATTAGTATGAACGTCTTTAGAATAAATGGTTTACTTACCGTATTTAATGTCTCTGCTTTTGGCCACATAAACCTTCCAACTCCTTTGAATATTATTCCAAGAGTTAGCAAGATTACGCTTATTAGGAAGATTAAACTGGTATAACCACCCAGATAACCATAGGGCGAGAGTAGTAAAGAAATAAAAGCAGTGGCGAAGAGGGACAAAATTAAAACAACTCCAGTAAAGAAAGTTAGCAGTGAAATTTTGTCCGCTATCCTCCTTCTTCTCAAGCCTTTTTCCCCAGCTGGTTTATCCACCATAAAATAGCTATAAGTTAGAGACCTTTTAGCACTTTGGGAAGTGTTCAGATCATCACCTATTTTGAACGCATTTTCTACGACGTGTCGGAGTCGATAAAATGCAGGGAGAGAGATTTGAACTCTCGAACCCGCTAAGGGACTGAACCCTAAATCCAGCGCATTTGACCAGGCTTTGCTATCCCTGCATTTATTTTATAATAGGTTTGTAGGCACTGTTTATATTCCTTTGGAGAGAAAGTATAGACGGTAACGGGCTTCTAAATGATAAACACAAAGTACGTGAGGGAAAACCTGGCTCAGATACGTGAAACGCTGAAAAACAGGGCCAGCAAGTTCCCCATTGACGACCTACTTGCATCCGATGAGAAGTGGAGGAAGCTCAAGACAGAACTCCAAGAGCTACAGTCGAAAAGGAACAAGGCAAGCATTGAGATATCGGAGGCCAAGAAGAAGGGACAGGAGATAAAAGACAAGATAGCCGCCCTCGCTTCGCTTAAGACGCAGATGGAGGCGATGGAGGCAGATGTTTTGAAATATGAGGGGCAAATTGACGCACTCATTTGGAATGTGCCGAATGCACTCGACAAATCAGTCCCGATAGGAATGCCGCCTGAGGCAAACAAGACTTTGAAGGTGGTGGGAGAAATAAAAAAGAAGGGAGGCCCGAGTCATGAGGGGATACTCTCGAAGCTTGATCTTCTTGACGTCGAAAGGGCTGCCAAAACTGCAGGGGCAAGATTCTATTTCATGAGGGGCGACCTCGTTCTTTTGGAGCAGTCTCTCCTTAGGTATGCACTTGACAAGATGTCGAAAAAAGGTTATATGCCAATACTCCCGCCGTTTATGTTAAAGAAAAGATATTACAAAGGAGTTGCGCCGCTGGGGGTCTTCGAAGATGCCCTTTATCGCATATCGGAGGCCAACGAGGCTGCCAATGTCAAGGATGCGGAGCACCTGGACGAGGAACTCTTCTTAATCAGCACCGCAGAGCACGCACTAGCATCGATGCACGCTGAGGAGCTGATCAAGGGCTCAGATTTGCCGCTCAAATATGCCGGCATAAGTCCCTCGTTTAGGAGAGAAGCCGGAGCTCACGGTAAGGACACGAAGGGAATATTCAGAGTACATCAGTTCAACAAGGTTGAGCAGTTCATATACTGCAAACAAGAGGATGAGGAGAAGTATTTCAACGAGCTTCTCGGCAACTCGGAAGAGATACTCAAGGATCTTGGAATACCCTACCGTCTCGTATTCCTTTGCAGCGGAGATACGGGTCATCAGATGACAAAAACGGTGGATTTCGAGTGCTGGTTCCCGAGTCAGAATGACTACCGCGAGCTAGGCTCCTGTTCGAGCGCAGGAACATGGCAGAGCATGAGGCTAGACATAAAATACGAGGAGAAGGGAGAGCGCAAATATGTCTCGACTCTCAATAACACCGCGATAAGCGCCCAGAGAACTCTCGCCTGCCTTATTGAAAACTATGCAAACCCTGATGGAAGCATAGATATTCCTAAAGTTCTTGTCCCTTACATGGGAAAAAGCAGGATAACCAAGCAGTGAGACAGTGGCGGGCAACGAATACACCATAAAGAGGGAGCTGAAGAGGCTCGCCGCCATAAGGGGATCCGGCACCGAGCTCATAAGTGTCTACATACCTCCCGATTTTTCTCTATCAGAGGAGATGGGCAAGCTGAAGGAAGAATCAAGCCAGGCGGGCAACATAAAGTCCAAGGCGACCCGCCAGAATGTCCAGGGGGCCCTCGACAGGATAATACAGTTCCTGCGTCTTTACAAGAAGATTCCACCCAACGGCATCGCGATCTTCGCGGGCAACATCTCGAGCATACAGGCAAACCCACAGATCGAGCTCTTCACCATCGAGCCTTTGGGCGTCCTGAAGTCCAACATCTACCGCTGCGACTCCGAGTTCCTGCTGGAGCCGCTCGAGTCCATGATGGAGGCCAGTGACATGTACATACTTGTCGTCCTCGATGGCAGGGATGCCACCGTTGGCATACTGAAGGGGGCGCGCTTCGAGCTGGTTAAGAAGGTACGGTCCTTTGCTTCCTCCAAGTCCAGCAAGGGAGGCCAATCGGCCGGCAGGTATGAGCGAGCCATAGAGGAGAGCATCGACGATTATTACAAGATGGTCGCTGACGCTGCCAATGACATCTATCTCAAGTACACCAAGAAGATAACTGGCCTTATCGTCGGAGGGCCTGGCCCCAACAAGGAGAACTTCATCAAGTCGAAGAATCTCAACTATCAGATAAAGGTGCTCGGAGTCTTCGACACCGGCTACACTGACGAGCATACTGGCGTCAACGAGCTCCTGGAGAGGTCGAAGGAGCTGCTTTCGAAGCAGACGGTAATCAAGGAGCGCGCAGTAATGGAACGCTTCCTTGACGAGGTCTCAAGAAACGGGATGGCAACCTACGGCTACGACAAGGTAAAGAACGCCATCGACAACGAGAATGTATCGAAGCTTATAATAAGTGAGGAGCTTGAGCTCACCTCTGTCTCCTACCTATGCAGCAACTGCAAGCAGGAGATCACCGACGTCGAGGAGGGCAACTTCCGGAAGACGAAGCATGAATGCGGCGGTAACCTCGAGATAACAGCGCAGAAGGACGTGGTGGAGGAGCTGATAGAGATCGCCGAGAAGAAGGGGATAGAGATGGTCTTCATATCATCCGAGACACCCCATGGAAAGCAGCTGCTCCTGGGGTTCAAGGGTATCGCGGCGATGCTTCGCTACAGGAGATGATCAATACTTTACAAGTGATATTGCTTCCCCTTCCAGATTTTTCCTTCCGTTCAGCTTGGTAAACTCGATGACAAAAGCGAATGCGCTCATCTTTCCCCCTAAACTCTTCACAAGCTTCGCCGCCGCCTGTGCGGTCCCTCCGGTGGCAAGTACGTCGTCGACCAGCACCACGCTCTGCCCCCTCTTTACCGCGTCCCTATGCATCTCTATGGTGGCGCTCCCGTACTCGAGGTCGTAGCTGACCATCACCTTGTCGTGCGGAAGCTTTCCCAGCTTCCTTATCGGTATGAAGCCCTTTCCCATCTTTATCGCAAGAGCTGCCCCGACAACAAATCCCCTCGACTCCACCCCGACCACGTAGTCTATGGTCCTGCCGTCTAGCCTTGCGGCCAGCTCGTCTATGCAGGAGCCAAAAAGCTTCGGGTCGGCGAACAACGGAGTTACGTCCTTGTAGGATATTCCAGGTTTAGGGTAGTCCTTTATGTCGCGTATCAGGTTCCTCACTGCCTTCTCGTCGAAGATGGCATCACCCTAGCTCGGATGAGATGCCGCACTCGCTCAGAAATAGTGCGTCGCCGCTGGTGTAGAGGTTCCCCGACCTTACTGCAGTCGAATTGGTGTCGCTGTAGTTTATGAATATGGATGGCTCGCTGTGCGAGATCGCCAGACATGACGATATAGGGATCACCTTTGTGCCGTTTGCCGATCCAAGTGGCCCGTTGGGTGCCAGGCATGATGTCGAGTTGGCGATTATCATGAGGTCTATGGTGGTCATGTTCCTGTGGTGCGACCTGCTGGCCGTGATGCTCTCGATCAGGTTGGATGCGCAGCCGTCAGCGTAGGCGAAGCTTGAGCCATTGAGGTAGGTGACATATATGCCGACCCTCTGGGCAGCATAGAAGCTGTTTTCGAAGCCCTGGAGGCTCTGCTGGCCGCCGCCTCCCCCGCCCAGGATGGTAGAGCTCGCCAGGTAGCCCAGCACTAGAGCTATGGCGATCACGGCCACTATTATCACGGCAGGCACCAGGTAGCCGCCACCTTCGCTCTCGGCGGCCTTTGTTGCCTTTTTACTCTCCTTTGAAGCCTTTGCGCTTGCCATTTGATCACTTTCTTGAAAGCAGTTGTGCCACCAGGCATGAGCTTCCCGCTGTGCTCGCACCGTTGGCGTAGAGGATCTCGCCGTAGAGGCCCTTGTAGACAATGCCGTTGCCCGTGGCGCTGAGCGCCACTACCGGAGTGCCTGCCCCGAGGGCCAGGTCTATGCAGCCGACGCCCAATGGCGACACCGTTCCACCTGCAACGCAGGAGTAGTTTGTTGCTTCAACGATCTTGACCGTCTTGCCTTTTGAGCTGAGTATTGATGACACCGCACTGGCGCAGGCCGACACGCTCTGGTTTCCGTAGGCCGCGCTGCCGTTGAGCACCACGTAGGCCGCCTTGCTTGTTTGCAGGTAGCTGGTGAAGTAGGCGAATGGCAGGAAGTTTGTCGCCGCCTGGGCATAGATGTAGGTTACGTAGGCGTATATCAGGACCAATATGAAGAGTACTATGAACAGTATGACCCAGGCCATGGTGGAGCTCCTTGACCTTCTCAGCTTATGCCTCCTTGAGAGGCGCCACCTGGTTGCGAGATAGAAGAGCGCCAATAGGAGGACTCCAATTATGAATGAGAGCAGCGCCGCGTAGGTTGGCGCCGAGGCTATCTTCGACGGCACCGATGCATTTGAGCCGGAGATCATGCCGTTTATGAACCATCCGTCGAGCAGCTTCACCAGGTAGCCCATGGTCGTTATTGGTGTAAATACGTTGAGCTGGAGTCCTATCACCTGCAGGCCAGGCAGCGCCGCCGCGACCGCTGTCGCGTTGGGCCCTGCGCCTAGCTTCAGGTCGATGCTCTGCAGTTGTGCAGCGAGCTCTGCGAGCTTTGGCGGGTCATTTTTGTAGTTGAGCTCTGCCGCGAGCGCGGAGAGGGTGTAGTTTGACGAGTATGCTGATGCCTGGGAGAAGACCGCGTTGGCGGATGCGTACTTGGCAAGCAGGCCTGACAGCAGGGAGTTGAAGCTGGAAGCCTCGGTGGCTATGCTGACGTTCACACCGTTGGAGAGTATGGCCGAGAAGGATGACTTTAGGCTGGAGAGCGAGTTGCTCAGGTTCGAATCGTTGCTCTTCGCCAGCAGGGCCGTTACCTCAGCTAAGGTGGCATTGTATTTGGGATAGGTCGTATTGAGGAATGCCTTGTAGGGTCCTGAGTTGGCCTTCAGGTTAACCTGGTTTATGTAGTAGCCGGCGCTCGCGGCTGCTGCGGCGCTGTAGGCACTTATCTCGGCCTTCGAGGGTATCTGTGCGGCGAGTTGCTGCTGGGCCGAGCTTATTGATGTTAATAGGCTGCTGTTGATGTTCATTGGTGCGCAGAAGCCCGTTGCTACGCAGTACCAGGGTTGCTTGTTGGCCAGGCCGGCGTTGCAGTTGCTGAAGCTGATGGTCGATGGTGGAGGCAAGAGCGTGTTGACCGATAGCTTCGTCGACACCGCGCTTATGTTGGAGATCTGCGCCCCGATGGAGGCGAGCCTGTTGCCCGCGTTGGAGGCGTTTATGCCCTGCACCAGGCTGAAGTAGGAGTTGAGGCTCGCGTTCAGGGTACCGTATTCGATCGATAGGTTCTGGAGGCCTGCCCCGAACGGGCTCTCTGTCTCGTATCCGCTGTAGGGCCCGTAAAGGTTCATCGCCTGGCTGCAGATGGGTATGCTCTGGCAGCCACGTATCGCATCGCTGAAGTTATTGGTAAGCGGAGGATTTGATCCTGTCTCAGTCAGGCAGTCCGAAAGGTCGCTTTTGAAGTTGTTGTAGTACTTCTTCATGGCGCTGTTCAGGTATGACACGGCAGAGAGGTTCTCATACTGGGTGTAGTAGGCCTGCAATATTGGGTTTATTACGTTAGCCGAGCTTATCAGCGAGTAGCTGCCCGACTTGACGCCTATCACCAGGAAGGTGGTCTTGTTCGCTGCTGGGGCTACCACATAGCTGCTGCCATTGAAGGTTAGGTTGTAGTAGGAGTATTGTGAGATCGTCGCGTTTGGCATATAGCCCGATAGGAAGCTCCTGAGCGAGTTGGATGGAGAGGCCGCTGAAGCTAGGGCCATTAGCGCGATGAACGCTGTTGCGGCTAAAATATAACTGGTTCTCAAGGTCAACACCGGGCAGCATAATATAGATGACAAACTTTATAAATATGAGGGAGAAGTTTGCGCTTCCCCGCTAGTTTTGTCGTCTGAAAATATAAACGGTCGAAAAATGCCTCCGGCAGGGAGCTGAATTAAATAAAAAAGGAAAAGAAGAAAGGATGACCGCACGGGGCGGTCAACCTCGACTACTGTTTGCAACCGACGATTACGTCGTGCTTCCGGCCTGCGCGTAGAGCTGGCTTATGAAGCTGTTTGCAGCAGACATTGTCTGGGCGGCTGTGTAGCCTGCTACCAGGATTCTGTTGCCTCCATAGGCCTTCGTTATCGGCGCTGCGCTTGCAGATATCTGCCCTGTCAGGTTGTACGCGCTCTCCAGCTGTGCGCTGAGAGTGTTGACGTACCCGCTTCCTACCAGGATCAGGTTGCTGCCCGCGTTTGCGTTGGAATCCAGCACGACCAATGGGGCCGAGGAGCTGAGGTTCTTCAGCAGTACCGGGACGGTTGCGCTAGCAACGTTTGTGGACGCTGTCAGGTTGGACACTCCGAGTATCGTGTATGTGCTCGTGCCAGAGAGGACCGGGGTCGCGTTGACCGCTGCGATCGACACGTTGGGCAGGTTTGTTGCCTGTCCGACTGTGTATGGACCGAAGGTCTTGGACGACTTGCTTATGACCGAGTTCGACGCTGTCGTTGACAGTGCGAACTGCAGTTGGTCTACGGCTGTTGCCATCTGGAAGGTGTCGGACGATGCTGATATCGAGCCAACCTTGCTTCCCTTCTCTGTTATGAACCCTGCGCGGACCGGTATGATGATGTTTGTTGTTGATGTGTAGGTCGCGTTGTTGGAGTTGCCGTTCTGCGAGTAGTTCATCTGCAGGAGCTGTGTCTGGCCCAATCCGCCTGTCGTGTTGTAGATGCCGAAGCCAAGTGAGTCCTGTGCTACGCTGTTCTGTGGTACAGGCTGTTCTCCGATGGAGAAGGTGTAGTACTCACGTGCCCTGTTGGACGTAACTCCGCCGCTGGCGCCTGCCACGTTGACGTTGGTCAGCTGGCCATTGCCCTGGCTGTAGGTAGGCGTTGAGGTCGACGTCCTGTTGAACGTCTGCCCGTTGGCCTCTGACAGAAGCTCTACCGGGGTTGGGGACTCGGATAGCTGCGACAGGGTGTTCGACCCTGTTATCGCGTTCGTCACCGTGTTCGTCACCGTTATGGTGAAGACGCCACCTGTTGTCAGGGGCAGTGCTCTTCCTCCAATTATGGTTATTCCGGTAACGTTCCACAGTGCCTGGCTTAGGGTCTGTGCCTGCGTGTTCGATGTGAACTGCAGCGTTGGTTCTGTGACTGGCGAGGACGCAGAGTTGCTTGTGTAACCAGAGATCGATACTTGGAAGATCTGGTTTGCGTTGATGAAGTTCGCCGCGTCAGGTGTCGAATAAGACAACATGACGTTCGATCCCATTGCTGGGGCCGTTCCTGAGACCGTTGCCGCGTTAGCCGTGTAGGTTAATGCGTATGGGGTCAGGATGAACTCAAGCGAGCTGCTTGCCTGTCCAGCGTAGCTGAAGGCGTTCGGTATCTGGCTTGTCACAGTGAGGTACTGTGCCGGCTCTGTTATGTTGTTCGGGTTGCCGTGGCCTGAGCCGCTGTTGGCGTAGGATACCTGTCCGTTGCCCAGCGTTGCCTGGACCGTCATGTCGGCTCTGTTCCGCATAGGTATCCCAACTAACCCTAATGGCACTGGTAGCCAAAATTCCAGCCAGAATAACTTTTACGGCGATGGATTGAAGGATACATATTTTCACGAGTGCGTGGTACTACGTGCAAATTATGGTTCACTCGGGCCAGCGTCAACGCGGCGGTAACAACCCGATCGACTGGGGCTACTACCTCAACCATCAGGGCGAAGAGTCGTCGTTAAATGGTCACCTCGGATATGCTGGACTTATGACGATGGTATGGCTCAATGCACAGCAGGAGGATACGACCACCGCGAATGCCGGTTCGAAAGTCCATAACAGCTCGGGCTATTTGCTGGATCCCGACTATGGGTTTAATCCGGCTTGGGGCTCCGCGCTCGATAACCTCGTCTTTCCGGAGTACTTTGGCTACGGGGCGCCGGGACCGTGGGCTAACCTGAGCCCCGTCAATACGGGACAACTGGTCGGTACGCTTAGTATGGCGTGGTTGAATGAGGCCTCGACGTCGACACCTGCACAATGGGATTCCGTTAAGAATGACGATGGCACTGCTTTCGGCTCACCGAGTCTTGTATGTACGACCAGTCAGTACGATGGCACGGCTGCCGGCAACCGCACCTATACCGCAATATCCGAATTTCAAAGCAGCCCTTACGACAATGACGACGTCTCGGGCAATGTGCCGACCGCTGATATGACTGCCTTGGCGACCTGGGCAGCTACGATTTGGCCAGCGTGCAATTGGAGTCAGTTTTAACGGCGCGCTCCGTCGACAGTCGATGTGATCGTCTCGCTGGTTTACCCATTGCGTGCCGGCCGCAGATGGCCCCCCTGCGGCTCTAGCACGCAGGACTGTCAAGCATATTTGCTCGATATGTTCAGCTCGAAGCAAACGCTTCGAGCGCTCAAGGTCTAACCGAACCTAACATTCGGACTTCACACCGACTTGCTTGTGTTTGTCCCCTATGCGGGCCCAGCCCCGAGCGAAAGGGATTGCAATGGTGGAAGTGAGCCGGGTGCAGCCGCATATTCGGCCGGTTAGTTTTAAGGAGGTTGATAGTACGCTCGTGGCTCTGATGGAAATTCGCGCGCCTTCTCTTGGTCATCTCAACGGCCTCGAGGGTCCAGGGATGGGTTTAGAAAGTGCCGGGCGGGCCGCAACCCATCACCGACGAAACGACCTTCGCAACCATACAGAGACGTGTTCCTCCAATAAGAGCGTTTGATAAAGCTGCCTGGTTGCACGGGTCACCAGGGCCGTTGGCCGATACTTATCGCCACGCGTGAGCAGCATCCAGATGATGCGAGTGCTCTTGTCTGCGATCTGTCGTTTTAGAAATTCACATCTAATGCGAAATACTAGCGGTTAAGAGCGGAATCCTATAGAATGATGCGATGAATCCGTGAATGACGGTTTAGTGATCTATCTCAACAGCTTCGCGCGTCGAAGCTGGACGGTGGACTGTCTTCGAGGACGGCCAGTTCAAAGCACTTAAGGTAGCGCGGCCATGACGGTCTTCCTGCGGATGTGGTTTCGTACGCCGGTTCGACACGGTGTTATCTGCGGCTCGGCCTGTCGCTCCCACGAGCTGCACCAGCTGCGGGGAATGATCCAGAACAGGGTCACCGGCGACGCGGGATCGCCTGCGCAGGATTCTTGAGGGAACAAGGGTTTGTGAAATCGCCGTGCAGTCTCTTGTTCCGGAGCGTTGTGTTTTTGATGCTCGCTAACGGCATCTACCTGATCTGGAGTCACCGCTTTCCGAGCACTGACTATCCACGCTCACTATTTGAGGGGAGATCTGTTCTACCGCTGGATACATCATCAACTGGCGCCGCACCATCGAATCGTGCCATACCCTGTTCCATATACAACTCTGCTCCTGATGATAGCGGGCCTGGAGTTTATTTTCCCCCTACAAATAGTTGGCAAGGTAGTGCTCACCTGCTGGTCCTGGCCTTCGCGGGCGGTAGCATCTTCTTGACAGAGTCTTTGAATGCTTCCGAGGAAAGCCCGCTATTATATATTCCGTTGCTCCTGACATATGCGCAGTATCTCTTCATCGGTGAACTGGGTTACATGCTCGGCGTGGCTCTCTTCTTCTACTACGTCGGCTACTTGGTCAGGCACCGTGGGCAGCTTGCGGCGATCAGCGGATGGTTCTTTTGCCTCGCCGGCCTGATTCTCTTCGCGACTCATTTGTTGCCGTTCTGTATCGCGCTGCTGGTCGCGGGGATCTTCGCCTGTTTCGAATGGAGCCGGGCGTTGATCCAGAAAGCTGATCTTCGCTTTCAGTCTGCCGGTGACGCTCACGTTGTGGTACGCACTAGCGAGATTCTTTTCAGAGCCGCTGGCCTCGCGGGGTTTCTGGCAGTTTTGGACCACGGCGCGATTCGCCGGAGCCGTGGTCGCAGTGTACACGCCGTTTCACAAGTTTCTTCCCTGGTTGACGATTGGTTCCAGAGCGGTGCAGGTCGGGGCGATCGCAAATCTGGTGACTCTGGGGGTGATAACGCTGGTGTGGCTGGCTTGCGGCGCGGCAATTTGGTTTGGACGGCGGGGGTATCTCCCCGCCATGGTTGCCGCCGCGACCTGCCTATTCTGCTTCGTCGCGACCGGCTTCCAGTTCGCCGAGATGATCAGTCCGGGCGAGAGATTCGCCTACCCTGCACTATGGCTTGCCATCTGCTGGCTCGGCTCGCAATGGGATCCATCTGAGTATCCGCTTATATCACTGTTAGGACGCAGTTTGATGTGTTCACTGCTGATCGGGCAGGCCATCTATTTGGACGTCTGCGTGGGGACGGTGTCGAGCCGCCTCGGCGACTTGTACGCGCAGCTCAGCGCCACTCAGTCACACGGAGAGTTCTGTTCAATCTACGAAGCCTACAGAGTGGAAAGCAATGATCCCGCGCACCGGCGCGGCCTCAATCGGTTCGTGACTAATCACCCTACCGCTCCTCACGTTCCCTATTATATATATGCGGAAAGAGGAACCGAATCGATCATCTCAGGGAGTTCTATGGTTCGCTACTACCTCGGCGACGGCGATCGTGACGATCTCTGTCGGCCTTGAGTCAGGTGAGGATCGTCGGTGGCGAACGACGCCCCGAACTCGAAACACTTGTCAAAAAGCAAGTTGTAACGCGAAGCGTGGGTTAGTCACCAGC
>CAVXBR010000012.1:0-27702 GCA_963760035.1 uncultured Microcaldota archaeon
AGTATTATAACAAAATCGAAAGACCCGTGGACGACATCCATCCGCTCCACCTTCGAGTCAGCAACCAAGCCTTTTGATAATACTCCATCTGCAAACTCTTTCTCCTTTCCAGGCTGAATCTCCACTAGAACGTAGACGCGGCTCTCTTGAGAACTCATAAAATAATCTTCATCTGTCTAGCTTATTATAGTTTCCCAGCACGTTTTGTTCTAGGCGCAGATTCATGCTTGATCTTTCCTAATTGATCTCTAGCTTCTTCTATTATTTCACTGAAGGCCTGAACAGTGTCGCGAGCAACAACGAAAACGCGCCTCTTTCAACTTCCCACAGGTCGGGCAGGACCTTGCATCCGAACTCAGCAATTCGCCGCAGTCAGCGCACTCATACCTCTCTACTCTTTCCATGCACAACTACTGCCCTGAAGCGTTCTAAATACCTTTGGCCTAGCGCGCGCCAAAAATTCTTTTCTTTCTTGTTTTGGATGCAAGGTCGAGAGCGAGCGCACTGTTTAAGCAAGCGCGCGCTGAAAAATGGAATGATCCAACGGCAACTCGAGACGTCTAAAGAGAGCCTGTCCGAAAACAATCAAAAGATCGTTGACGGCATCACATAAGTAGCGCGGCCACGCTCGGGGCATTGGACGTTTCAGCCTGGCTTGTCATCCGCTTCACCGGATGGTTCAAGCGTAACTTCGAGAACACAGCCTTCTAGTCTGCCCTCCTCATCCCCCCGCAGAAGCTTCAACGTCAACAGTGGAATCGTCAATCGGCCGTCCCTCCTCATCCGTCCGAGAAACCTTTCACACCCGGAAAACTCCAAACTCCTCACCTCCACGCTCAACACCTGATCCGGCTCCATCCTGTACCGCCAGCGCAGCAACCTCGGAACCTGAACCTTATTCCCACTCTGCAAAACCGCCTTAAACACTACAGACTCCGTCAACGGCAAACAAAACACACCCCCAACACGCACACCGCACCTTCCAAAGTCAAACCCAGACGAATCAAGTCGAAACCAGTCAACCCAAGTCGAATCAAGTCATTTCAAGTCGAATCCAGTCGAATCCAGTCGTGGACTACCCCTGATATAAGCCTTGCCACAAAAAACAAGCCTAAAACAAGCTTTCCAGAAAACAAAAGCCGACCCCCCAAACGCCCCACACACAAAAACACACGCCGCACTTTCACAAACATCAGCCCAGAAAACCACATGGACAACGCGAGAAGCACAGCAACCGCCGGAAGACATTCAGAGAATAGAAGCAAAGACAAACAAAGCCCTACGGACAGAAGAAAGGGCACAAGGTTTTATAAAGGGTATATAAGCACTGATGTAGTGAGAGGTGGAATCTTCTATGCCGAAGAGCAAGGCCATCATAAAAATCGAAAACGTCGTCGCCAGCGCCACCCTGAACCAGAAAGTCGACCTCAACGCCGTGGTCAAGAGCTACCCAGGCGTCGAATACCGCCCAGAACAGTTCCCAGGCCTAGTCTACAGACTCAAAAGACCCAAAACAGCCACGCTAATCTTCAACAGCGGAAAAATGGTCTGCACCGGCGCCAAATCCGAAAAAGAATCACGCAGAGCCGTCACGAAAGTCGGTCAAAGAGACTCAAAAAAGGCGGAATAATAATCATCAGCAAACCCGAACTCAAAATCCAGAACATAGTCGCCTGGCACCCGTTTCCCGAAATGCTAGATGGCAGGGTCAAAACACTCCAGCCACAGATATTTGCAGGCATACTGGCGAACAAAGCAAACCCCAAACATTTGGAGCAACTTGCACAGCATAATCTGACAACCATAGATATGGTGGTGTGCAATTTTTACCCGTTTGAGGAAGTAGCGGCAAAGGAAGGTGTAACCAGTGCTGAACTAATCGAAAATATAGACATAGGTGGCCCTTCTTTAGTTAGGGCAGCAGCAAAGAACTATGCCTCGGTTTGTGTTGTTCCCTCTGCGGCATATTACCCCGCTCTCATCAGTGCAATGAAGCAAAATGGAGGAAAAGTGTCTTATTCGCATAGGATGGAACTCTCAAAAGCTGCTTTTAGGGAGGTGGCATGGTATGACGCTCAAATAAATGGAACGCTTTCGAAAAGGCTTGGCAATGATAGTAGTACGAGTCCGAAAAGGTCTACCAATAGATTATAGAGGCATTCCTTACTGTAGAGTTTTGACCGGCACAAATTTGAAGTAACCCATTTCCTTCTTTACGAACTCCGCTTCTGATACCCTTGTAATCGAGGTGAGCATCTGGGGCCCATCGCCAACCGGCGCCACGATTCTGCCGCCAACTTTCATCTGCTCCAATACTTCCTTCGGCACCTCAGGAATTGCGCAGGTGTAGACTATCCGATCATAGGGTGCTAGCTCGGGATAACCTCTGAAACCGTCTTCCTCCACTAGGGTTATGTTGACCACTTTTGCCTCCTTTATATTGGCACTGCCGAACTCTGCCACCTTCCGATCCATCTCAATTGATACCACTCTTCCCTCCGGACCGACGCATTCAGCAAGGATACATGCGTTGTAGCCGCTGCCCGTTCCTACCTCAAGTATCTTGTCACCTGTTTTTGGGCCGAGCTCCTCTACCATCACTGCAACGGTATAGGGTTGGGATATGGTCGAGTCACCCACTGTTTTGATAGGGTTATCTTCATAGGCATAGGAGGCATAGGCCCGGGGTACGAAGTTTACTCTGTCGACCGCCCTGAAGGCGCGTATTATGCCGCTGCTCTTGAGCGCCCCTATCTCCATCAGGTACCTCACCATCCCCTCATTCCGCTCTCCGGTGGCGCTTTTCAGCATGCTAATTTATCCCATCTCAGAAATAAATAACCGCCCCATAACATTATAAATATCCGCTCCACACTTATTCTTTGTTGGTTTCCATGAACAAGGGCTGGATAGTTTGGATTGCGCTTGTCGTTGTTGTGGTCATCGTCGTTTACGCTTACACGGGATTCAATTTTAGCTCCACGTTGACTACTGTCAAGACAACTTCGGTATCCACCACTATGCCAGGCGGCGGATCAACGAGCATCATTCCAACCACGACTGTGCAGACAACTATAGTTGGCTGCGCCTCGCTCTTCATGGAAGGGGTAAAGCCCTACTCCAGCATGAACCAGACATGCACCTGGGGAGGCGGCAAGTTGGGGGTATGGGTGCAGGCAGGCACCGCAATCAACCCCTCGTTGAGCATAGTCGGTAAGGACGGCATAACATACCTGCAGGGAAGCTTCAACTACAACACCACCGCACTATATTCCAACGTCACGCTTCCGGCCCAGAACTATACAGTAACCCTGACCGCAGGCTCGGAGGCCGGCAATGGAACGCAGAAGGCGCTCGTAAAGTTCAACCTTACCACGACTCCGCCTAACATGGCCTACTCATACATATACAATGCCAACTTCAGCGATGGCAAATACACGGGATGGAACGTCAGCGGGCCGGGCTTCGGCACCGCTCCGATAAGCATAACCTATGCTAACTCCAACACCGTGAGCTGCTACCAGGGATCGCCCTGGAAAAACTATGTTGGTGTCTACTTCGCCACGACCTTCACCTGCGGACTCTCAGTGTCGCCGGGAAACCTGACCTCAGAGCCTTTCATAGTGAATCCAAAGACGCCCTTCCTTAACTTCAAGATAGTGAGTCCAGATGACAGCCTGATATATGTCGAAATACTTAGGATAAACGGCACAGGCGAGACCGGGTCACCGGCGGTAGTAGCGCATTTCAACACCTACAACATCTCGCTGGGCGCCAACGTTTCGTCGACCTTCGCCAACGTCTCCATACCCCTCACCACATTGACCAACAAGGTTGTCAGGATAAAGATCGTCGCCTCGACGGTCCATACGCTGCGTTTCGTGGCGGTGGGTGACTTCTATCTCGGCAGCCTGCCAAACTCGGACAAGTGGGTAGCCGCCCAGATAAACATAACCAGATGAGAACTACTTCTTCTCCTCCTTTTTGGAGTCCTCCAGCAGCTTCTTGCCCAGCGCGGCCCTGTCCTCGATGTGTTTGGCCGCCGCGTCCCTCTCCTCAGGGCTCATGACGCGCTCGAGTATGTACTTCGAGTAGTTGATCGATATGTCCGAGATGTCCATGAGGATGCGCTGCAGCTCTATGGGCTTGAACGAGAGATCCCTTGTGGGCTTTATTATCTCGACTCCGGCGGGGGCGTACCTGAAGGCTATGCCTATCAGGCGCACAAAGCTGTCGAAGAGTATGGTTACCGTGCCGCTGGTTATGAATATGCCGTCCCTCTCGAGTGGCTCCTCGATTGCGCCGTAGCAGTATATCATGCCGGGCTCCTTCATGAGGCGTTCGTTTATCAGGTCGGTCATCAGCGGCTGCAGCTTCTCCTTGTCGGTGTGCCTCATATCGAAGTACATCTTGACAAGTATGCCGCCCTTTGCGATGCCCTCTTCCGTGACCCTGTCAATATCAGATTTTGCCATTTTATCACTAGCCAATAATATTCTCGATCGCGTCCTCGATGTTTACCGTTTTTTCTTCTCCAGTCACCAGGTTCTTGAGCTTCATCTTCTTCTCCTTCTCCTCGCTGTCTCCGACTATTATGACGAACTTTGCCTTTATTGAGGATGCATATGAAACCTGGTTGGAAAGATTCCTGCTGGAAAGGTTGACGTCCGTAGGTACGCCTGCCTTCCTGAGCCCGCTTGCGACGGTTATGGCGTACCTTTGGTTGTTCTCTTTGACATAGGCGACGAAGACCTTTGCGTAGGTATAATCGGTCGACTCGGAGAACTTGAGCGTATCGAGTATCCTGTCGATGCCGAGGCCGAAGCCCACAGCAGGCATGTGCTTCCCGCCCAGGTTGCCGATAAGTTTGTCATACCTGCCTCCGCCCCCGAGAGCCTGAACCACGTCCCTGTTCGAAGTCCTGTATTCGAAGACTATGCCCGTGTAGTAGTCGAAGCCGCGCATTATTGAGGGGCTGAAGACCACATCGCCGCTTATCCTGTAGCTCTTGAGGAGCTCCAGGGTCTTCCTGAGCTCAGCGGTCGCGACCTTGTCACCCATCATCTTCTCCACCTTCGAGAGCTTCTGCTCATTCGTTCCGGATAGCCCGGTGAACTCGTTGAGTTTTTCGATTATCTGCCTGTCGAGGCCCAGCTCGGTTAGCAGGTGGACGACCTTTTGCTGGCCTATCTTCTCCTGCTTGTCGAATATCCTCATGACCTCTACGACCTTTGCCTCAGGAACCCCCAACTTCGTCAGCACCGCGTCAACGATCCGCCTGTCGTTTAGCTCTGTTCTGCAGTCGAAGCCCAGCGCCTCGAAGATAGCCGCCCCAAGGGCCATTATCTCAGCGTCGGCATGGGCGCTCTCTCCGCCTATTATGTCGGCATCCGTTTGAGTAAACTCCCTGTATCTGAGCTTCTGCGGCTCCTCCCTCCTCCACACTTTTCCGATATAATATCTTTTGAATGGAAGTGGGAGGTGCTGGTGCATGCTCATGTACCTCGCCAGCGACATGGTGTTGTCGAATCTCAATCCAATCTTCTCGTCCTTCATCTCGTAGATCTGCTTGGTGTCTTCCCCGATCCCGCCCTTCGCCTTCAGCACGCGGAGATCTTCTATCGAGGGCGTGTCTATCGTCAGGAAGCCGAAGCTCTGGAAAACCCTTTCTATCTTCTTTAGGAGCTCGTTCCTGAAAAGCGCCTCATTGGGCATCAGGTCCCTTACGCCGCGCGGCAGCGGCAGGTCCGCCATAAAATCAACATCACAGATTGCTTGAAATCCACTTCTTTAGCGCCTCCCTCGGCACTGCGCCGACGTTCATCGCCTTTATCGCTCCCGCCTTGACGAGCAGGGTCGTTGGTATGCTGGTCACATTGTACTTCTGCACCACTTTTTCGCTCTCGTCCGCGTTCACCTTTACGAACTTTATCTTGCCCTCGTAGTCCTTTGATACCTCGTCGATGACCGGCGAGTACATCCTGCAGGGTCCGCACCACTCGGCCCATATGTCCACAAGCACGGGAACCTTGGAGTCGAGCACTTCAGCGTCAAAATTCGCATCGTTCACGTCTATGACTGCCATTTTAATCTACCGCTATTTATCCTCATGATAGCTATAAATAAGTATTGCGGGGCTTCGGGCCTTCACTAGGATACAATATCTATGGCTTCTATCTCCATGAAAGTTCCCAACTCTTTTACCACGTCCAGATGAAACTTTACATTTTCTATGAAATAGATCTCCCTTGACTTGTCCACTACAAAAAAGACGCCCAACGCCTTGGCTAGGATACTTTTTATCTCGCTACCGGGTTCCGTATCAAACAGTATGACATCCGACTGTTTTGGCCCCTCCTGGTTTTTTCTTTCATAAAAGATTAAGTGATTCTCTATGGTTCCCTCCCTTAATTTTAGTCGACCCTTACTAACTTTGAAATAGGTGTCTACCTGATGGTCCAACCCTCTAAAATCCGCATTTTTTGATTTTAAAACCGAGCGTATTCTATCATGATTGCTGCATTTTGCTTTTATTTCGATATTTACATGTCCCATAATAACCCTCCATCAAAACGCCATGACGACTAAACCCATCAGCACGCAGCTGATGCCTATTATCTGATTTTCATCGAGCTTCTCTTTAAGGATTACGTTTGCCAAAATGACCGTTATGAATGGCGACGCTGCTGCTATGGGGCTAACAAGGGTTATGTAGCCGACGCCGGTCCCTATGCTGAAGGCTAGAAACGCGACCGTGCCCATGGCGATGTACCAGAACATGGGCCTTGCCTGCCTTACGGGGAACGAGAGCTCTGTCCTGCCGATCAGGGAATAAACGAACGCCACGGCAGCGCTCCCTACTGATATAAGGACCACAGCCCATAGCCAGCCTAGCTGCCTGGAGAGAAAGCCTATCATAAGGTAAAATGCCCCCCAGCCGACCATGGTTACCAGCGCATATCCCATGCCGGCAACCATCCTGCCTGGTCTCAATCTCGCGAGATCTCTAAATCTGAAGGATACCAATACCGTTCCCACAATTGCAAGAGCAATCCCGATGGCTTGAACACTGCCCACCCCCTCGCTAAGGTATAAAATGCCAAACAAAACCGTTATTATGGGCCAGGACTCCGATACCGGGGCAACCAGTGAGAGCTTGCCTGCTCTTAGCCCCTTATAGAATGTCCACTGGGCACCAATGCAAACAAACGGAACGACGAGAAGCACCACCAGATCCAGCGGCGATATCAGTGGGAATTTGAAAAAGATAAAGCAAAAGATGCCCAGAACAAGGCTGGTGATGATGAAGTACCAAAGCATCATCCTTATGGCATTTCCTCTTTTTACCAGCTGCGAAAAGGCAAAGTTCTCTATTCCGTAACCCACCATCGAGATTACTCCGAATATTACGCTTGACAGGATCAGAAGCTGACTGACCATGGAATCAGGATTCGACTTCGCCGATGGCAGCAAGGATGTAACCCTTCTTCAGCTCCTCGATGAGCCCTCCTGCCACATTCATCAGGCGCCTGGCGCCGTTGTGATCACCAAGTTTGAATGCGACGAATGCGGCATAGTAGAATGCGTTGGCCGGTGGTGTTTTTACCTTAACCATCCTCTCCAGTTCCTTCTCCGCCTCTCCGTAGAGGCCCGCCTGAACATCAAAGACAATTTTTGCATAGGGGGCAACCACTCCCTTTTTGTCAAGCTCCACAATTTTCTTCAGATGCTCATTCGCCGCCCTCAAATCATTCATCTTCAACGCGCAAAGGAACATGCGGTAGAATCCGTAGGCGCTTGGCGCCTCCTTTGACTCCAACTCAGATATATTGTGCGCCTTCGCCACCAGCTTCTTCCCCTCAGAGACCAGCCGCGCCCCTTTCTCCCTCAGCTCAGCATTGTGTTCCATGAAGCCATCGCCGTCATAGCTTATCTGTGAGACGACGTAGTTCGAGTACTCGGTGTACATTAGCCCCTTTGCATAAAGCACCTGGGGGCTATGCCTGTCATTCAGCATCTGGTCATAGACCAATATGGCGGCCTCGAAATCATTTGCCAACACTGCCGCCCTGAGCGAGCCCAGCGATGAGAAGAGCATAGGATTGGAGGCATGTATGGTCTTCATCTCGGATCCAACAACGCTCTCGCAGTTCGAGCAGAATGCCGGAGCGCCTGCGCTTAGGGTCTCGGCCCCGCAGAACTCGCAGACGACGTGCCTGTAGCTCTTCAGATCACGCCTCACAACCCCGATCCATTTCGAGACTCCCATTCCAACAACCAGACTTGTAGAACAATATTAATCAATCTTTCTGAGAACTGCGAACATGTGGAGGCTGTCGTAGGGCTCTATATCAATCCTCTCCAGCACCTCGAACTTGCCTTCCAGCTTCGAGAGCTCCTCCCTGAAGACTTCGCTCGGATCCTTTGATATGTCGACGCTCTGCGACTTTATTATGAAGTAGGCGTATCCGCCCTTCTTCAGCATGCCACTGTTCTTCAGCATTATCTCCGCCTGCTCCTTCACCGCCACGTCCTGGTATATTATGTCGCACTCGCCCACGCTTTCCGAATAACTTTCCGGATGCGACGCGTCCGCCAGAATGGGGAGCATGTTGTCCCTCGCCTCGCAGAGCTTGACGAACTCCCTCATGTTGCGCTCTGATATCTCGACGCCGAACAGCCTTCCGGTCTTGCCTATTATGTCACTCACATGGCTCGGTGTCGTTCCAGTTGCGGTACCCAGGTAGAGAACCTTCGATCCTTCCTTTATGTCCATGTTCTTCATTCCGTTGATCAGCGCCGCTGCCAGCTTGCTTCTGTAGGGGTTCCACATCCTGTACTCCGTGTCCTTGTGCTTCACCAGCTCCTCTCCGTAGACCTTCCTCCCCACGGCCAGGTTGCGCGTGGCTATCCTGCCGTCTATCCTGTAAACACCTTCGAACATCTTGTCGAACCTCATGAAGCTCATCGGGCCTGCGCCTATTGTAGTCTTGGATTAACTTATTTATAACCACCATACAGATTCCTATCATGGCGAAGAAAGTCAAGATCCTACTGCCCTTTCTCTTCTTCTGGATCTTCCTCCTCCTCTTTAAGTTCGGCGCAGGCCTGCAATATGCGCTGCTATCCCCTCTGGGAGCCAGGGTAATGCCATTATGGCTTGTGGGGCTCGTGATATTCTTTGCCTCGATCTTCCAGCTGCTGCTCGACATCCCGGCGGGAAAAATCCTGGACATGTTCGGCTACAAACGAATGCTTATTGTAGGGACTGTCGCTACCCTGGTAGGTGTCGCAGTCTTCTTCTATGGCATAACCACTCTCTCCTTCGTTGCCAGCGTCTTCCTCGTGGCTATCGGCTGGCTCTTCTTTAGCCCCGGAATAAATGCCTACTCCCTCTCCTATGCAGAAAAAAGGAACTCCATCCACTTCATGGCATATCGTGACATCTTCGCGTCCATGGGCATCGTCCTTTCATGCCTGCTGCTTCCATTCATAGTAGACTCCTCCGGGAAAGCGATATCCTTCATTTTGGTCCCAATCATAATTCTTGCGTTGCTCTCCCTCCTTCTGGTACGAGACGACCGAAGGAAGCTGAAGATGGCGACCGAGCCCCACGAAAGGACCCATAAGCAGAGGAGCTATGTATTGAACAACTTCTCCCTGGCAATAAAGCGGCTGAATCCCGCCAGCACGCTCCTGATCATGCTGAACTGCGCAGGGGGCATATTCTACGGAGTTGTGTGGTTCGTAGTGCCTCTGATAATAGCCTCGGAAGTCTACAACGGCCTGCTGCTTGGAGCCGGACTCGCCCTGTTTGACTTCGCCGTAGTCATCGTAGGTTCCTTCCTATGCAACATGATACAAAACAACGAGAAAAAACGTGTCATCTTCGCGGGGCTTGTGCTCTTCTGCATCTCTGGCTTCCTGCTCGGGCTTAGTTTCGGGATCCTATTTCTAGTCTTCGCCTTCCTCTCCACAGCCGGGGACGAAGTGGCCTCCCTGCCGCTTTGGGCCTGGATGCATAAGCTGGACAAGAAACACAACAAGGACGGCCTGGTCTCCGGAATAATAAACCTCTTCTCCGATATAGGTTGGGCTGTGGGGCCACTGATCGCCGGAATAACCTACTACATACTCGGTCCGACGTTTGCCATAGCAATAGGCGCCATTCCAATAGCGGTCGTTCTGGTGATATACCACGTCACGGTGAGGAAGCACACCCTAAAGGTCTCCATTCTTGAGGCGCCCCGTAAACCGCACAAGGCAAGGCACAAGGGCTAGCAAGCAAAAGCCGTTATAAAGATTGCATTCAAAACCAATACGGTGCACAGATGGCGACATCCTCAAGGCTCGAAGAGACCATCTCAAGGATAATAGCGATAAGCTCCTCCGTCTCCGAGGCCGAGCTGGAGCCGGCCATGGCCTCCTGCATGTCAGAGGCGCTGGGCCTGGAGATAGTCAGCATAAGGGGCGAGATCGCCCAGGGCTCCTCGAACCTACTGGACTACATACTGAACACCAAGCGGGCCTACGTCGACAATGAGTTGAGCGAGTACTCCTCCTTTCCTGAACTCACGGTCTACTGGTCAAGGGGCCAGAAGAGCTGCGCCTTCATACCGATAATGCTGAGCGGGCGCGTCGTCTCTATAGTGGAGATGATGTCCAAGCAGGACAACAAGTTCACAGAGTCGCTGCTGCAGGAGGCGACGACCATCTCCTACATGATCGGCCTACTAATATCATATAGGAAGGAGGAGTCGAAAAGCCTGAGACTTGCATCCTACTTCAATGCCGCCTTCGACTCGCCGGTACCGCAGATGATCGTGGCCAATGACGGTTCGATAATAAGGTTCAACCAGGCTGCGGCATCCGAGTTCGGTGCCCCCGACCTGCGCCCCTTCAAGCTGGAGCGCCTCATAGGCCTGACGGTCGACCAGACCAAGGAGAAGACCATGAAGGGGAGGGAGCTACTCTCGCGAAAGGGCGACAGGAACTACTCGATCCACCTCGCCGAGGCAGGCTCCAACCTAAACTATATAACCGTAAGGAACGTCACCGAGAGCGACACGCTGGCCTGGGTCACAAACCTGATGAGCCAATCCTACGGCTCAGGGATAATGCTACTAGACCCCAAGTTCCAGATAACCTACGCTACCCAGAGCCTAAAGAAAATAATAGGCTACGACAGCACGCTAGCCCTCACGAGAAACATAGTTGAGCTCGTCGCCGAAAAGGACAGGGGCGCGTTCAAGGACGCGACGGCGGCTGCCGCCAAGGGGCCGACAATGGGAACAGTGGGGATGGTGACCGACAAGGGCATCATATCAACGATAAAGTTCGCCATGTCGAAGCGGAACGACGGCTACATGATCCTCTTCTACGACTCCAGTGCGGAGAAGTATGTTGAAAGCATGACAGTAGCCTTCAACGAGTTCCTTGACGGATCGTCCGACATGGCCTTCAGGGTCGACCAGCTGGGCTACATAAGATACTCAAACCACGCGGTCGAGCCGGCACTGGGCTACGACAGGGCAGAGCTTGTCGGAAAAGAGATAGGCATGATCTACACGTCGAGCGATGTGCTGGAGAGAGATTTAAGCTACGCCCGCGGAGGCACCAAGATCGACAACTCCTACACCTACCTGAAGGCGAAGGACGGCAGGAGCGTTGAGGCAAACAACTCGATCCGCTTCTTCAAGATGGGTGACACCTCGGAATACGTGATAATAGCCAAGGAGCTGGAAACGAAGAGGAAGATAAAGGCGCTGAATGACACCATAGAGGGACAGCAGGCCGAGATAAAGAAGCTCGAGGGCATGGGGGAACTGAAGAGCCAGTTCATCTACAACATATCACACGAGCTGAAGACCCCGCTGACTAATATAATAGGCTTCTCCAAGCTGCTGCACAGCGGAGAGTTTGGATTGATAAACGAGGAGCAGCAAAGCCACATATCTACGATAATAGAGGAGGCTAACAGGCTGATGGACATGATAACCCAGGTGCTCGACGCCGCCAAGCTGGACTCGAACAAGATGAAGCTTGAGCTTACGGAGGTGGACATGGGCAGCCTGGGCGAGAACCCGAGCATAAGGGCGCTGGGCGAGAGGTCAAAGAACAAGGGACTCGACTTTTCCTGGTATGTGCACCCGATGGTGCTCCCTGTCATGGCTGACTACGGGCGTATAATACAGGTCTTCGTCAACCTCATTGGGAACTCGATAAAGTTCACTGAGAAAGGAGAGCTAAAGGTCGAGATAGTCAACAAGACGACCAAGAAGGGCAAGCCAACGTCAATAGAGTGCAGCGTGCTTGATACCGGGATAGGTGTGTCGGAGGACGGGAGGCACAGGCTATTCAGGGAGTTCTATGGTGCGGCGAAGGCCAAGTCGAACATCAAGCAGGAGGGATCAGGAACAGGACTGGGCTTATCAATTACAAAGAAGATAGTGGAGCTACATGGCGGAAAGATAGGCTATGAGCCGAGGGAGGGCGGAGGTAGCCGGTTCTGGTTCACTCTCCCGATAAAAGGAAAGAAGAAGGCAAAGCCCGCTTAATTCATTTTAAGGAAGCGGCCAGATCCTCGAGTTTCTTTAATGTTTCCTCTTTGGTCCTGAACCTACCAACACCTTTCTTGTACCGTTCAAGATTATTGTCTCCAGGAATGATTACCTTTGTGCCATCCCTGCCCCTCTGCTCTCTTACCTTTGTGTTCATCTGCGATACCTCAGACTTAAAAGATTCAATCGGGTTCATTGCGTTTATGTCTATAGCTAGGATAAATCCACCGTGCTCTGTCCCGATGTAGGTGTCGCTCATCTCGGTGCTTAACATGGAGCCGACCATCGAGCCTGTCATGACCTCGAGCAGGTAGTTCAGGGCATATCCCTTGTATCCGCCACCAATAGGCAGCAGATTTGAAACCTCCTTTGCATCTATCGCCTTCGTTGCATCCCTTGTGTGGATTCCTTCAGAGTCAACTGCACTATTCTTCGGCAACTTCTTCCCGCTCTTGACCGAATCCATTATCTGAAAGAATGGTATCTCAGAAGTTGCAAAGTCTACTACTGTTATATCCTCCTTATTCGGAAACGCGTATGTCAATGGGTTTGTGCCAAAAATGCCACGTGTCCCATTGAATGGAACCACTGCCAACGGACCGCCATTATAAGCGGCCACGGCGAGAAGGCCGCGCTTAGCAAGCCCCTGCGTCCAGAAATGCATGGTGTGCATCCCATCCGAGTTGACCACAGAAACGAGCGATATACCGTTTGCTTTGGTCTTCTTCTCCAAAATGTCATGGATCCATTTTATCTTAGGCGACGGAGACAATCCATTGAAGTCTATTTTGGACAGCCCAGGTAGATCAACGGTGACTCTTGGGCTTTTGCCTTTGTTATTGGTCCAGTTCTCTACATCAGAGAGGAGGCTAGAGATGGGATTTGTCCGTGGATACTTCTTAATGTGAGTCTCGACAGCCTCAACGGCAAAATACTGTGCCTCATCTGGTGATACCACCTGCGCAGCATATTTTTCCAGTACTCTCTGTACTTCGTTTGAATTCATGAACCCACCATTAAGTTATGGGAGTGGCAAGGATTATAACCCTTTTCTGGCGTGAAGGTGCGCTCAGCCTATCATAGCGGCGCAGGCGTTGGTCACTTCCTTCGACTGGGTGTAGGTGCCCGATAGGATCGAGTAGGTCGCATCCTTGAATATGCCGCTGTAGCTGTCAGATGTGACTGTCGCGGTGGCCGAGCTGGTTCCTGCGCCGGCTACCACAAGGCCGATCTGGAGCGCCACGGTGCCGTTGAATGCCGGGTCCTGGACAATGGGCAGGAACTCATAGGAGTAGGAGTTGCCTCCCTTGCTGATTATTTTCTGGACCATGCCTGAGGGCGTCTCATAGCTTACATTTAAGAAGTCCACTGGAGGCACTGGGTGCAGGGTGCCCGTCTGTTCGAAGTAGGACAGATTATATTGGTGCGGCGTGCAGTTAGCCGTCTGATCATACAAGGTAGTAAAGTTGAGCAGGAGCCCGTAGTTCTGGTCTCCCTTGACCGCTGCGTCTATGGCCTTGACCGTGTAGTTCGTCGAAGCGGCTATGGTTGTCGTGGCCGCCTTTATGGTCGTAGTGGAGCCGGCCGGGGTGTTGGAGCCCGAGGCGATTGTTGTTGTAGTAGTGTTCGGGCTTACCGTAGTGGTGCTCACAGTGACCTTAAGCCCAGGAAGCGAAGCGTTAGGGTGGCCAATGTACTGCGTGTCTGGATCAACCTGCAGCGAGGCAGCCAGCGGCGCAATCTGCACCGATACCGAGCCTGCTTTGCCGGACAGGAGCCTAATCTGCATTATCGAGTACTGGGAGTCGTAGTTTATCTTGACGGTCACATTCTTGTGGAGCGTGACGTTGAGCACCGAGTCCATGAAGATCGGAACCGATGAGACATAAATGTAGGCGGTCTGGGTGTTGTTATTGTAACCGATCAGGGTGGCAACGTAGCTCTTTCCAGCTATGGCGAACTCGGCCCCGTTGGCGTTGACCGTTACAGTGGTCGGTCCGCTGACGTTTATCGGGCCTCCCATGAAGTAATAGGCAAAAACAGCGATCAGTATTATGATTATCAGGACTCCTATCATTATCAGCTTTCCGCCAATCCCGCCCTTCCTCTTGTGCTTGTGGGGCTGCATCTGGCCGTACTCGTCCATGATGCGATATTGGGGCTGAAAGCTTTTAATAGGTAGTGCAAGCCCGCGGAAACTTCCACAAACCCAAAACCGCGCCTCCTTTTTCGGAAAGGATAATATTACTTGCTTTTGTATCACTATCTAAGGTGACCTGGATGGCAGAGAAGAGCACGACCGGAAGCATGAGTGACATTTACGAGTTGGTAAGTTCAAGGCAGCAGATAACCTTCAACGAGCTTAACGACATCTCCTTCTCCCGCGGCATAGAAAAAGAGAGGCTGAAGGCCGGACTGGCAGAACTGGAGCGCATGCGCGTCATCGCATCCAGGACAAGCGGGGGCGTCCTAACCTACTATCCGCTCCAGCAGGCCGGCGACGTGAGGAAGATACTCATAGTCGAGGACGACAAGAACATAAACAAGCTGATGGCCCTATCAATAGGCAAGGGCTTCGAGGTCAACCAGATCTACGACGGCGGCGAGGCAGTGCCGTTCGTCAAGAAGAACAAGCCCGACCTGGTCATACTGGACCTCATGCTGCCGCACAGGGACGGATTGGACATATGCAAGAGCATAAAGGCCGACCCGGACATATCAGGCACCATAGTGATAATAGTCAGCGCCATGGACCCGATAACCAGCAGGTACAAGGGCCTGGAGAGCGGTGCCGACTACTACATAAAGAAGCCCTTCGACCCGATCGACCTGAGAAGCCTGGTCACCATATTCCTCAGGAAGAAGGGCAAGAGGTTCGCGCCCCTGATAGACCTGCCCGACAGGGAGGGAATATCAAAGGAGATAGAGCACTCGATAGAGGAGGGCGCAAAGTACTCCATAGGGACGATAAAGATAGGGGCGTTGGGCGACTACGCAAAGAAGTTCGGCTCCGACTCGGCGATGGTAATATTGAGGTTGGTGTCCCAGCTGTTGCAGGACATAGCCAGGTCGAAGCAGAGCAAGATATTCGTCGGCTTCCTGGAAAGCGACTCTTTCCTCATCGCGGGGGAGAAGCAGCAGGTGGACTCGGCGGTCACGGACCTGCAGAGGGAGTTCAATGCCGTGCTGCCGTTCATACTGCAGGACGAGGGCTACAAGGGAGGGGTAAGTCTCAACATTGAGAGCCTCTTCGAGTCAGAGAACGTTCCGAGGCTTTCGATACTTTACGAGGAGACCGAGAAAGACAAGCTGAAGGAGAGGAGAAACGAGATAATAAAGGTCAAGGGGAGGTCGGGCATAGGAGACTACACCTACGACGAGATAATAAGCCTATTCGGGGAGCAGGACTTTGACATACGCATAACAAGGGATCCGAACGGCGTGAAGCTCCATGTGAGCAAGGGGGAAGGCGAATAGATGCTTAGGCGAGCAACAAGGTCACAGGCGGCGATAGACTTCATCACCTCCTACGGCTTCGCCATACTGATAATAAGCGTCGCGGTATACGCGGTGCTCCAGATCGGGGTCTTCAACTACTCGGCGGCACCCCAATACTGCTATGCGCAGGCGCCCTTCTCCTGCATCGCCTACTCGATAAACAGCATCGGCGCCATGGCCCTGGTCCTTTCGCAATCGAGCGGCGGCATACTCACCATAAACGGGATAGCCTGCTCCGGCACGCCAAACACCACCAGGGTAGGGCCGAAGTTCGGCAACGTAAACCTTCTCCCTGACACGGGCTCGGGTGCGAGCCTTTACCCGAACACCAACCTGGGTGCCGGCGTTACGCTCTATCCAGGCGCCCAGACTGTTCTATATGTCAACTGCTACAACACCAACCTGGGTGCAGCAACGGGTTCGATAGGCGGCACATTCACAGGATATGTATGGATCAGATACACCTTCTCCGGGCTACCAGCAACCTACAACAACATAGCCCTGGCCGCCTCCCTGAGCGCGAAGTACACCTAGCAAAGTGATGGAATATGATACTCTGCCTAACCGGAATGCCGGGAAGCGGGAAGACCACAGCAGCAGAGATATTCGCTAAGAACGGTTTCGAAGTGGTTGAAGGGTCGACTGTGATAAAAGAGGAGATGAAGAGGAAAGGAATAGAGATAACCCCGGAGAGCGTCGAGATCTTCGCGAACAAGATGAAGAGTGAGAACGGCAAGGAGGTCTTTGCCGTTATGACGGGAAAGAAGATCAAGGCGATGCTCGACGACCATAATATCCTCTCGGTCGGCTCCAGGTCCATAGCCGAGTTCGAGGCCATCGAGAAGGCCGTTGGAGTAGACTTAAAACTGATTGTGCTGACAACCCCGCAGAAGTTAAGGTTCAAAAGGCTGTCCGAGCGAAAGGTATTGGGGATAAAGAGCCCCGATGTGCTTCTGCTCAAGGACAAGAGCAACGTTGACATGGGCATGCTGGAACTGATGGAGCGGGCCGACTACCTAATCTCAAACACCGGGAGCAGGAAGGAGCTTGAAGAGTCGATACACGAGCTGCTGGAGAAATTGGGCGAGACCGAATGAGGATTCTGATAGGGGTCGTGGGCCTGAACGGCTCCGGAAAGGAGGAGTTCGCCAGGTATCTTGTCATTCATCACGGCTTCGTCCACAAAGACATAGGGCAGGAGATTCGGGACGAGCTTAAGAAGATGGGCAAGGACTTCCTTGACAGGAATCTCATGATCGAACTGGGCAACGAAAGACGAAAGGAGTTCGGGCTGAACTACTGGTGCAAGCTGGCGATGGAAGGGAAAAGATCAAAGGACCTGGTGATAACGTCTATACGCAATCAGGGGGAGATCGACGAGATCGTCACAAACGGCGGTGTGGTCGTCGAGGTGTTTGCAGACCAGAAAATCCGTTTTGAGAGGACGGTGGAGCGCGTAAGGCAGGATCCGAGCAAACACGGGGACGTTGGCAGCTTCGAGGACTTTAAGAAAACAGAGGAGATCGAGCTCAGGAACGATGATCCATCAAAGCAGCAGCTCCTGGACTGCATAGCGGCCGCCAAGTACAGGATCAACAACAACAGAACCCACGAACAGCTTTACAGGAAGGTGGAAGAGCTGCTTGCGGTATTGAAGGAAAAATAAGGCCGGAGTCAGCAACTCTAATGATGCGCGAACAGCGAAGAGAAGAAGGACCGAACCGGGGTCTTGCCACCTACATAATACAGATGCCTTTTTCCGTCGAATGGAGACTCTATGTCAAGCGTGCCGTTGCCTTTCTCTATCCTGCCGATGGTGGCAACTTTAAGGCCCTCATTCCTCAGGAAACCTGTGACGCGATTTTCCAGAGCACCCCCCACAACTATCGCGTACCCCACCCCACAGTTGCCCGCTTGTATTAGTTCCTCAGAGGATATGCCAAGCCTCTCATGTGCAAAGGTAAAGATCGGTTGCGGCTGCAGTTCATGGTTGGAATTTATGGTTATGTCGAGTCTCCTATTCTCACCCAGGAGGTCTATCACCCTGACCAAACCCCCCATCTCGCGTGCATAGATGCACGCCATTGCCTTTATCTTCTGGCTGACCCTCCCCTCCTTGTAATCTATATGATTCATCAGCCTCTTGATCGGCATTAGGTAGCTCTCTGTCTCCTCCGCTAGGTTGGCGGCCAACGTGCCCCCCTCTGGGCCGAAAGGTTTGCTCTCCAGACCGAAGCCTTTCTCCTCAAACCTCTTCCTTAGCAGGTCTATACCGCAGCAGTGCACCCCGCTTGATGCTATGCCTATCACGACATCGCCCGGCTCGCAGCTCTTCCCTATCTCCTCGCCTGCCCTGCAATACCCGGAGAGGTTGACGCTTACCCGTGGCCCCTCAAGATTCCCATCCACCAGTGCCTCCCCTATGCTGCTGACCAGCGTCGGATACCTTGTACTCTCGCCTCTTATCCCCCAGGTATGCTTCATGGCCAGCTCAATGGCCTCTCTAGTTATCTCAAACCTCTTTTTGTCGTCCTGCTTTGTAAGCACAATAGTGTAACCTGTCACCTCCACCGGAATGGCCCCTATGACACCTATTGAGAAGTTCTCGGCGTTGATTATGGCCTCCTTCAGCACCCTGGTGTCTTGTCCCACCGCTGCAAGCACTCCTCCCTTCCCTATGCCAGAGGTTGCTGTCGTGGGAAGCACGGTCAGCCCATTGAAATAGGGCGCTCTTTTGGTGGTGAAGGTGTTGCTGCCCTCAACCGGCTCCATGCTTATCTTTCCGTCCTTCAGGCTGGTATTCATCACGAGCCTCCTCAGCTGCTCGGCCAACGGTTCCCCTGGCTTATATTCCTGCCTCTGGGCCATACTAGAAGTCGAATTTGCCAACCTGAATACCGTCATTTTATCGTAAAATATACCGTAGGTCCAAATATATAGCCCTTCCCGGTGCCCCTCCGACGACAAGGGCGGAGGGGAAGCGCCGTGCCTCTCTCAAAAGGTTAATATAGTTTCAATACCATCTAAAAACATTAGTGGTGACTGGATGAGGAATATAATCGCTCTTGCATTAATGGCTTCCGTATTGGCAGTAGTCCTACCCGTGAGCGCCTCCTACGTCAACATAGTCAGCCCCTATAACTTCACCGTAAACAACAACGGCACAGTGGCACTGGGCAATGTCGGGCCCGGCCAGACCTTCGCCATAACCATATCTGCAGAGACGACCAATGCCACAGGGAGCATGCTCAACTTCGGATGGAACAAGATGGTGGTCACAGATCTGCCAGCAGGATGGATAGCGCAGAACTCATCGCTCAACAACCGATTTCTTTCTACTGAGATAACCGTAGCCCCCAAGGAGGCCAACGGCACCTACTCGTTCAACGTCACTGCGATCAATCTGGGCAACTACTCCAAGATTGGGGCGCTGAAGTTCACCGTGGCCATTAACGTCACCCCAAACGTGCTGAAGCTTGATGCCTCACCGTCCGTCCTTAGAGCAGGACCCGGCCAGCCCGCAGAGGTGTCCGTCCTAATAAACAACACTGGCGTCTCGGATGCACCGTTCGTAATAACACTGTCAGGCCTTCCTGCCTGGAACACGACCGACACGGTGATAGCGTTGCACCACACCACAGGCAAGTTCCAGTATCCTGTCTATGAGAATGAGCCCGGGGTCTACAAGATAAAGCTCTATGTCAATTCAACATCAAGCCCGCTGATAAGCAAAGAATCAAACCTGACGCTCATAGTCGGAGCAAGCGTAAGGAACGACTACACTGCGATAGGGCAGGGG
Source organism: uncultured Microcaldota archaeon (assembly GCA_963760035.1). Classification (GTDB taxonomy): domain Archaea; phylum Micrarchaeota; class Micrarchaeia; order Micrarchaeales; family Micrarchaeaceae; genus JAJYUY01. The sequence continues at coordinate 19,858 of CAVXBR010000012.1, forward strand.
GTACCGCTCTTCCCGATAATCTACGAGCCGGCCTATGCTGTGATGTACTTCATAGGGCTATTGGCAAAGATCCTCTAAGTGAATAAATGGCAGCCACCAAGAAGGAAAAGAATGACAATAGGGCTGCCTATGTAAGGACTGCAACGCTGAACGACCTGGTGCGGAACATCGCCTGCAGCAGATCCTACGCCATGGCCCTGAAGTCTGGCAACACCTACAAGATACTATGCGAAGGGGAGCACATTGGTGAGTGCCGTATCATCTACTACTTCGAGTCGAAGACGATAGCCAGGTACCTGGTCTATTCGGCAGACGAGGAGAACGGAGAGACCATGGAGATGGTAGACGATGTGACGAAGAGGACTGATCATTATAAGTCCCAGAGGATCCCGATAATCGTGATAGCGAAGGATCCCTACTCGCCCCAAGAGAAGAATGATCTGAAGGGCCTATCGCTGATAGAAGCAAAGACACCAGATTCGATAATCAGGGCGCTGCTCAGCGAAATGGATGAGGATGAGCAGCCCAAGGTGTACTCATTCATGGTGGGGAAGGATAGGATAATCGGATCGTTCGCGCTGACAAAGCATGACACATTTCTATATTCCAAGGTGACCTCAAAGGAGCAGTTCCCTGTCATAAGCTATGACTCGGTCAGCGACACGGCCGAGCCAACGAAATCCTTTGCGGGAACATCGAAGCTGCACATCCGCATCATAAACCTTGCGGAAAAGCCCGCGTTCTTCAAGGCCTGACTACCAATTATTTCCCGTCTTCTCATCGTCAAGGCTTCTCCAAAGGCAGAGCGAGGCAATGGTGCAGTAGGGGTGCCACTTCCCAGCTAGCTTCCTGAACGTCGCCTCATTTGGCATAGCCTTAAGCCCATATGCTTTCATCAGCGCCTTCCTTAACCCAAGATCATCTACGGGCAGCACATTTACCCGCCCCAGAGTAAACATGAGGAACATTTCCGCGGTCCAGCGGCCGATGCCTCTCACTTCATCAAGTTCGGTAACAACTGCGACATCATCCATCCTGTAGAACTTCTTCAACTCGAGCCTGCCATCCTCAATCCTTTCGGAGAGGTCCTTCAGGTAGGAATACTTCTGGGGTGATATCCCTGCTGCACGGACGAGCTTCTCCTTGGTTGAAAGGAAGACCTTTGGAGTAGGCGTCTTTCCGTCATAAACGGCCTTAAACTTCTTGAAGATGGAGCTGCCAGCGCTTCCGGATATCTGCTGGAATATTATCGCCTTGACCAGCGCCTCGAAGTGGTTCCTGTTGAGCGTCATCGGCTTCCCTGGCGACCTACTCATCATACTGGCCATTGTCCGGTCTGACTTTTTAAGATGGGCCACTCCTCTATACCAGACTTTTTTGTCCGATATTAAATCGTACAAGAAACCACTATCCCTAGATAACGCTTTTGATTTTATTGCTAATTCTCTCCAAAAGAGCCTCTGATACTATAAGTTTCTTTTTACCTGAAGCGCGACCAAAATCTCTGTCTTGGAAAGTCATGCCACCAAAACTAACCCTATGATCATATCTGGGTTTAACGTGCCAGTGGACGTGAGGACGCGGAGGTTTTACCCTATACGAGTCATTCATGTAGCAGTTCCAATTGAACATGGTTGCGCCAAAGCATTTCTTAAGAGAAGCTTCAACCTTCCTCGTTACCTTTGCCAGGTCTGCCCATTCTGCGTTCTTCATCTCCGATAGGCTTGGGCAGTGCCTCTTCAACGACACATAGCACCTACCAAGCAGCTTTTGGTCGTCCGCTACAGTGACAACCCAGTATCTTGTTTCGTAAACGGGTTCGACAATCCTATCTACCCTGCAAACTTTACACGTTGTAAACTTCATCAAAACACCTAATCAAGATTATACCCTACTAGCTAATAAAGTTAGTCCAGTCCCTCCCTTTCCTACCAGACTTTTTAAGATGGGCCACCCCTCGCCCAGACCCCCTATTGGATATCGGATCGTACAACAAATCCTCCTTTTTCAACGCACGGAAGATTTATATATAAAGCTAAATGGAACTGTTACTGGCGAGATAATGGCAGGAAAGATCTTCCTCTCCGGAGGAGGGCATGAACGTCACACCTTCGAGCTAGACGAAGTCTTCCTTGAAGGAGTCAACAGCATCCTCTACATACCGATAGCCTGGGCTAACGAGGACTTCGGCAGCTGCCTGAGGTGGCTCACTAATGCGATCTCGCAGCACAGGGATAACGTGAAAATAGAGATGCTGACCGACCTGAACAAGGATGTGAACCTTGGAGACTACGATGCGGTCTACATAGGAGGCGGCAACACCTTCAAGCTGCTTAAAAAGATAAGGGAGAGCAGATTCGACAGGAAGCTGCTCGACTACCACGCCGCAGGTGGTACCATATATGGGGGATCTGCAGGCGCGATGATATGGGGCAGGGACATAAGCATAGGCCTGATATGTTCTGATGTTGACGTCAATGAGGTCGGCCTGACTGACACCCGTGGCTTCGACGTGCTGAAGGGAATGGACGTCCAGTGCCATTACAGGAGCGATGAGCTTGAGGTAAACTGGAGGTACGTGGCCCAGAACGGCAGGAATGTCGTGGCGCTGCCGAACGAATCCGGCCTACTTCTGGAAAACGGCAAGATTACAGTACTAGGGACAAAACCAGTCAGCCTGATCACAAAGAGCGGATCTACCGAATATAGGCCGAATCAGGAGCTGAAGCCTACCTCCCCAAAGCCAAGAAGGTCACTTTCCAAGGTGTAGGGGTCTCTAATCATCTTCTGGTTGCGAACAGGGTCAACTCCATCCTGTTGTGGTGGAGCTTTTTTACGCGTTCGACCTTATAGTTGGCCGCAAGCGCATCATTCACCGTATATATCTTCCCGGCGTCGCTGATGATGGGCAGCTTGAGCGTCATTATCAGGATGCCTCCGGGCTTGAGGTAAACCGCCAGCAAGTTGGCGATCCTCGCGCTCTCCAGGTACTCTGTGTTGACGTCAACCGCCAGGAGGTCGAAGCCCGACTCCCTCAGGGGAAGTCTCTCGGCCTCGGAGATGTTCATTTTTATGTGCAGCACTGTTTTCGACTCCGAATTGTCTGCCAAATCCTCTATGACCTTCCAGTCCTTTGTAGCGAGCCTGTCGTACTCCAGAATCCCTTTGTCTATTGCGACCACCTTTGCGCCCCTCTTGACCATGAAGTTGGTCCATCCCCCGGGAGAGGCTCCCACGTCGATGCAGCTCTCTATCTTCCTTCCATTCAATCCAAATACGTCGAAGGCCTCCTTCAGCTTGACCTCGGCCCTGTTCAGGACGTCCTTGTTCTTGTTTTCAAGCCTGAAGTGGTCTACGGTAATGTCCTCCATCTCGGAAACTCTTGCTGTCGCGATTACCGTGATGCCCTCCCCCACAATTGCATAGACAACGCGCCTGGGCTCCTTCAGGCTCACTTTGAAGCCCATTGCTTCAAGCGCCTGCCCCAGCTTTACCTCTGTATCCTTTGCGCTCTCCCCCCTCTTGGCGCCAAGGCTGACCAGCTCGATCCTGAAGGGCTCGTCCTTGGTCACGCACTTCACCACTGCCGCCTTCAGCTCCTCCACCGTGGCCTTTTTGTCCATCGTCTCTACGACCGGCAGAATGCCATAGGAGAAGGTGAGCTGTCCCAGCCTTCCGAGCAGGGCAGATGGCTCCCCGTCGAGCTGCGCCAGATAGATCCCCTTACCGAGAGCCATCGTCTTTACGCGGCCATCGATGCCCAGCCGCTCCCTCAGCTCAGAAACAGCATAGGATATGAACCTGCTGTCAGTAAGGAGGGCATAGTTGTACCGCATTTAATCAATAACCCGAAAGCCAACGGCCTCAGTATAAGTATTTAAGCTCTACGGCTAAAATACTTCTGAATATTTGGTGCTTATTTTGGGTAGTATACCAAGGAAGTGGAAGAAGAAGGGAAGAATGCGCTGGAAGTGGCTCAAGAAGAGGCGAAAGCGCCTCAAGAGAGCACAGAAGCGCAGGGTCGGAGAGCTGTAAGCACAGCCTTCTGGCACTGCTTAATAAAGTCTTATTAGTCCTGTTGCAAGGCTAGCTTCCGCTTTTGATGCTAGTCGCTCAGAACTACCATCGCTGCGGATGGAAAAGCCATAGGCTCCCATAGACTGCACCAAAATACCATTAGAGTCTAGTGAAACGGCATTTTTGTCGAGGCTATCCACATCAACCCAGCCTGAATCCGCTCTGGCTAACGCTGTTAGTGAAGAACTTTTCCAATCTTCCGGACTTTCAACCGCAAAAGCTTCCATAAAGAACTTTACTTTTGTCATACCTGCCGGCTGTACAATTGTATACTCCTCTCTTGGGACGGGAGGCTTCAGAGTTCCCGACTGAATCTCCATGAAAATCGATGTTCCTGTAGAATGCCCCTCACCCTTGCCTATAAACTCGTCCCCTACGGCAGGCAACTTTATGGTTACTGGGGTGTTCGTCTTGCTGTCAAGGTCTCTGGCAGTCAACTCTACCACTCCATTTGTAATGGCCAACTTTAGATCTACACTATCAAATGACTGACAAGAGAAGTCCATCCTCTTCACTGCATAGAGTGCTGTGTTCCCCTCATACTCCTGCCAAGCGAGTTGAAACCCAAAGGTGTTGTACTCCAAGGAGAACTGGTACAACCTACCCTTTTCAGTCAGCCCATTTACAACATCATCAATACCCCAGCTCACTGCCTTGAGATTATCTTCGTAAATAAAATCCATTGGCGCAGCCTTCACCCTGATTTCTATACATTTCGTGTTATCCCTCAGGTAAACGCCCGACTGGATGTCTAGGTCCTTATACCCATTAATTTGCGTCTGGGGGACACAATTATAGCTTTCCTTGAAAGTCTCACAACTGGATTTGGGCAGAAAGCAGCGCCTCTATCGGTATCAACGTCCCAATACTTCTGACCGTCTCTGCCGTCATCCGTTTGACGAAACGGTCGATCACGAATCCTATCTGTTTGGTACTTTTGAAGTTGCGATTGTTGAGAAGTTTATCTCGTAAAGAGTTATGGATATACTCTTCTGGATTGAGGTCAGGAGAATATGGCGGCAGGAAAAGAGGTTTCATGTTGCCCCTTTCGTTGAAGAATTTACCGACTCTCCAACTATGATGGACTGCACCATTGTCCATCACTATCAGCATTTTGTCGTCAGGATAACGCTGTTCTATTTTGTGAAGAAGGTGCAAGAATGACGGTGCCTTTGCGGATTTTCTCACCGTTTCGCATTATCGCCCCTTCTGTGACTTCTACTGCGCCGAAGTAGTTTGCCCTCTGAACATGGTTCTGCGGTGCATCGACAACGAGTCTCTGGTTGTACGTCCATCCGTATCCGTTTCGTGCAGATGTCGACACCGACATTTCGTCGACAAATAGTATCTTTGTGAAGAATCCGTTCTTCAAGAGGAAAACGAGGTTCTGGGCGAATTCAATCTGCTTTTTCAGGTCTCCCTCTTTGTATCGGAGTTGCGCCTTTACATAGTGCGCACCAGTCCCGATAAGATGAACCCTGAATGTCTCTTCGCCGATGAATTTGCCTCTGTACTCCGCAAAGTAGAGTTGCAACTCTTTTGTCGTGTATGAAGACGCATTTATGCCGTACTTCTTTGGGTCATTTTCGTCGATGAGGCGGCGTATTTCCTTGTCGTCATCCTTTGTAATCTTCGGCGGTCTACCGCTCCTTGGTTTGTCACGAATGTTCTTGTCGAAAATCCACTTGTTTATCCAATCGTAGACTGTGGATTCTTCCACATCCATTATGTCTGCAACAGTCCTGACGTCTCTTCCTCTACTTACCGCATACAACGCCGCATATCTTATCTTTTCTTTTGGATCCTTGCAGTTTTTGTACAGGTCGCCAAGAATGTTGGAGTCGTTTTCCAACATGGTCGTCTTTTGAAGAACGCTGAAAAGGAATAACAATTTTATGAAAAGTTAAGAGTAGTGGAAGTTGTAACACTTTTTGGGTTAGCTATAGTGCTCTCCTCAGACCTAATCGTTACTGGAAGGGCAGTGGTTAATACCGTAGCCGTGGCTAACGCGGCGGTGCCTGCCCTCTTAAAAGTGCTCCTTAAACTGGCCATACTTCTCAACTATTCCGCAGTTGTTCATATATATAAAGATAAATACAACCAACGACAAAAGTCGATTGCTGGCATGCCCTCCTTTGACTTCTTAGTAAAATCCCGCTAAAGACTCTGCTTTCTTTCTTGGGTATTATGGGTAGTTAAACCCGTCTTTCCCGAAGGTGGAAAAGTCGTATTTTCCATTGGCCCACACCGTAACACCATTGGTCGATATCTGCGGACCGGACTTATCGATTTTATCTGCATAAATCCAACCCGAATTGGCACGAACTGAATAATCGCAGGTTTCGTCATTGAAATCTTTTGTGGAACTCGGAATATACGATATCTTGTCCATAAAGAACTCTAACTTTGTAATATTGGTCGGCTGTACAATCCTATAGTCCACCTTTGGAATTGGGGGATTTAAACTTCCAGACTGAATCTCTGTAAAAATTGAAGATCCTATGACATCTTTACCCTGTTGGCCCACAAATACCTCTCCCACTGCGGGCAATACTATTGTTACCGGTGCAACGGCCTCATTGTCAAGGTCTCTGGCTGCCAACTTCACCACTCCATCATTGATTGACAACTCCAAATCTATCCTATCAAATGCCATGCAGGGAAAGTCCTGCCTGCTGGCTACCGAGATGGCTTTATTGTTTTGAAACTCCTGCATGCTAATCTGAAATCCCGAACTATGATTAAACTCCAGGGCAATCTGATAGGTCCTATCCTTATCCGTCCTTCCAGTCACAACCTCGTCAATACCCCACACCGTAGCCTTTTTATTGTCCTTCGGGACAAAATCCATTGGGGTAGCTCTTGCCACTATTTCTATGCATTTGGTACTATCCCACAGAATGACACCAGATCTGATGCCGAGGTCCTTATAGCTGTTAGTTTCTGTCTGAAGCACACGGTTTCGGATAGCTTCAGACCTGGGCGATACGGGTACGGCAGTGCTTAGCAGCGCGGCCGCAGTTATTGCCGTAGCGGCTGTTCTCCTAAAAGTGCTCTTTGAAATGTTCATACTACCTACTTAGCTCGCAGTCGTTCATATATATAAAGGACTAGTACAACCAACGACAAAAACCTGATCCCTGGCCTGCTGATAATGCCAAACTCTTTTAATTGGGGTTGCCAATAATGCTCTGGGGAGAGTATGCAGTACAGGACGCTTGGCAAAACAGGTCTTAAAGTATCTGAGATTGGGTTTGGCTCTTGGCAGATTACCGATGGCGGTATGTGGAAGGGCGCCACTCCAGAAGAGAGCATGAGGTGCCTCAACCGTTTTGTAGAGCTGGGCGGCAACTTCATAGATACCGCATGGGTCTATGGCTGGGACGAAGAGAAACCCGATTCGCATCCGTCAGAGGAACTGATAGGAAGATTCCTAAAGGAGTCAGGAAAGAGGGACGAAATAACCATAGCCACAAAGGTACCGCCAAAGAACATGGTATGGCCCGCAATCCCAAACGTCCCGATATCGCAGGTATTTCCAAACGACCATATAGAGAAATGCGTCGACGACTCACTCAAGGGTCTCGGTATAGAAACCATAGACCTTGTGCAGTTCCACGTGTGGCAGGACTCATTTGCAAAGGAGGATGGATGGAAGAAGACAATACAAAAACTCACGGAAGAAGGAAAGGTGAGGTACTGGGGAATATCCATAAATGACTACCAGCCGGAGAACTGCTTCAAGACTCTCGATACCGGGCTAATCTC
>CAVXBR010000013.1:0-6102 GCA_963760035.1 uncultured Microcaldota archaeon
CCCTTTATGCCGAGCATCCTGGCGTGCCTGATGCTCCTCCTTATGAACCTGCGCAGTATGTAGCCCTGGTCGACGTTGCTCGGCACTATGCCCTTTCCTCCCCAAGTATCATAACTGCCGCGCGGAGATGGTCCGTGATTATGCGGGCGCTGCGGCCCGTCTTGTTAGTGCCGGGCGAGGAAATCGATAGGACCTTCTCGAGGATCGGCGCGATCGTGTCGCAGCCGTAGACGTCGTCGAAGCCGTTGAGCACGGCAACTGTCCTCTCGAGGCCCATCCCAGTGTCAACGTTCTTCTGCTTCAGCTCCGAGAAGGTGCCGTCGGCGTCCTTGTTGTACTGCATCAGCACGTCGTTCCATATCTCGCAGAAGACCCGTCCTTGTGCAGCTTGACGAAATCAGCAGTGTTCTTCTCCTGGACGTCCTTCACATGGTAGAACATCTCGGTGTCCGGCCCGCATGGCCCTGTGGCGCCTGCGGGTCCCCACCAGTTGTCGCCCTTCGGGAGGAAGTGGATCCTGGTCCCCTCGACTCCCTGCGCCTCCCAGGCTTTGGCCGATTCGACGTCCCGCGGCGCGTCGCTGTCACCTGCAAAGCATGTAACGCTGAACCTCTCTTTTGGGATCCCGAGCTCCTGGTCAGAAACTCAAAGCTCAGCGCGATGGCCTCCTTCTTGAAGTATGAACCCAGTGACCAGTTTCCAAGCATCTCGAAGAAACTCAGGTGCCAGGCGTCGCCGACCTCATCGATGTCGCCAGTGCGTATGCACCTCTGCACGCTGAGAGGTGCTTCCCCAGGGGATGGGTCTCACCGAGAAGGAACGGGACCAGGGGATGCATGCCGGCGGTTGTGAACAGTACGCTCGGGTCGTTCTCGGGTATCAGCGAGGCGTTGGGCAGTGGCTTGTGCTCGTTCCTCTGGAAGAAGGCGAAGTACCTCTTTTTCAGCTCACTGCTTGAAATCATTCCTGATCACTAATTATCGTATACCTATACTTCAGTAGGAATACAGCTAAAACCTTTTATAGCCGCGCAGGAAAGTAATAGCGATCCTATGTATTTTCTTGTTGCGCTCTCAGTCAGCGGAATAAGCACGCTGATAACGACAACCGCGACCGCCTGGGTAACCGCCTATGGCTACGCTGCCGTATTTGTGCTCATGCTGATGGAAAGCGCGACCCTACCCGTACCAAGCGAGGTGGTGCTCCCGCTGGCAGGCTTGCTTGCGTCAAAAGGAGCGATGAACTTATACCTGGTCATAGCGGTTGCGACAGTGGCAAGCATGATAGGATCGATAATAGACTACGCGATAGGCTACTATTTGGGCAAGGAGGTTGTTTACAAGCATCTACAGCTCTTCCACATCAAGAAGCACGACCTTGACAACTTCGACATATGGTTCGCCAAGAACGGAATCGCAGCTGTATTCCTGACAAGATTCATCCCCGTGCTGAGGACGGTGATAAACTTCCCGGCCGGCTTCGCAAGGATGAACCTCAAGAAGTTCCTATCCTACACCTTTGTCGGGGTCCTGATCTGGGACATAGTGCTGGTGACCTTCGGGTTCTATGTGCTATCTGTAAGCAGCGCCTCATTGATACTAGCCGGCGTTGCGGTCTTTGCGATAATCCTATATGCGATATACAGGTTCGCCACATCGAAGATGGGGAAGGAAAAGGGTCGATGATTTGAGCGTATTGAGCGATCTGAAGAAGACAGGGCTAAGCGTATCGGACATAGCATCGGCCTACTGGTGCGAGAGGCAGATGGAGCTCAACTACAGGTTCGGGAAGAAGATAACGGCAGAGATAAAGGCCGGCAGAGCAGTGCACGAGAAGCTTGAGGAGGACGTGAACGTGCCGATAATGCTCGAGCCGACAACGTGGCCGGACAAGATGTTCAAGATGATCTACACAAGCTACCTTGCCGTGTCCGGATTGGTAAAGAGAGGAAAGGGCAGGGAGATACAGATGTATGGCTCGATAAATGGCTACAGGCTGTCGGGAAGGATAGACCAGCTGGAGATGGAGGCAGGGAAGGTCGTGATATCAGACGACAAGACAAGGACAGGGCCCAGCCCGCCGTCAGACGCGCAGGTCCTAACGAACAGGATACAGATGTTCACCTACAGGAAGATGGTTGATGATGCTAGGAGCGGCAGCTACGGCTTTCAGAACTTCAGCAGGGCGTACCAGCCGGAGAAGATGACGATGAGCGACCAGTTCAAGCGGCAGCTAAAGATGACTGGAGTGGAAAGCTCGCTGAACAGCGTGGAAGCGGTGGCAAGAGCTTATTTTAACGAGCTGCCGAGGATACCGGAGCCTAGCGACAAACTTAGGGTTAGGTATATAGACAAGACGACAGGAGACGAGATAAGATTATATAGCTTTGACTACAATAGGCAAGAAACGCAGGAGGTCATCAAGTACGTATTGCAGTTCTGGAACGGAGAAAGGGAGTCACAACCTGTAAAGGAGGAAGAGAAGTGGAAGTGCAACTCCTGCAAGTTCTTCGGCGACCAGTGCAAGGTCTGGTGGCCGCAAGGGCAGTTGTCATAGTCTAGTGATGTTGTGAGCCTACTCTATAACCTCATCATATACCCGATAATCTACATATTCCCAGCCTATGCTGCGAACGGCGCGCCGGTGCTGTTCGGGGGAGGTGCGCCGCTGGACTTCAAGAGGAAGATAAGGGGAAAGAGGATATTTGGGGACCACAAGACGATAAAAGGAACGGCGGCGGCGATAGTGATCGGAATACTAGCGGGAGTGATCGAGAGCCTTGCATTCCCGTTCATGCTTAAGATATCGATAATGCTGACCTTGGGTGCGGTGTTCGGCGACCTATTGGGCAGCTTCCTGAAGAGGAGGATGAACTACAGGAGCGGGAGGAGCTTCCCAGTGATAGACCAGTTCGGCTTCGTGGTCTTCGCCATGATATTTGCCTTCTGGCTGGGCAGCCTGCCCATATGGTACGGGATAGTCTTCATAGTGGTGCTAACAGGGATAATGCACCCGCTTACCAACATAGGAGCAAACAGGCTGAAGCTGAAGTCAGTGCCGTGGTAAAAGAAGGCGAGCTATCAGGGCGTCACACCGACGCCATGGAGCGCAGCCGAGACTGTCGAGCCATCTGGCTGATAAAGTATCAGCTTCCCTGCCCTGCCATAGAGAGTTGGAGAGTTCGTGGGAGGAACGAACATCACGTTGATGTTTTCGCTGCCGCCCACCGGAAGCGTGTCGCCGTTGTTAACTCCACTTATCTTGAAGTTAAGCGTACCCATCATGCTATTCGTGGATCCAACATAGTTCATCTCCCCCTCGAATCCCACGACTTGGCTCACTATGGCAGGTTGAGTGCTGATATTCGTAAGCGTCAGAACGCCATAGTTTGTGCTACCAACAGCAGCAGACCCCAGATCCAAGAAATAGTTTACAAATGCAAGGTTGGTGCTGATGTTCGATGGAACCAGCTGATCCAGATCAGGTCTGGTGTAAGGAGCGAAGACGTAGGAAACCGTTCCTGTCAAAGTTTCACCGAGGTTGACAAAGCTGCCACAGAAAATGCCTGACGCCTCCTGGATTACCTGGAATGGCGCATCTGGCGGAGGCGTAGACGCATTGGCCACGCCAGAGCTAATGGTTCCGGAACGGAGGAAGTTTTGCATATCCGAAGGCGAAGTAAATACCCAGTTGTACGTCAATGTGCCCGTTTGCGACTGGCTGTTCCAGTTGGGCCAGTTATTGCCATAGTCGTATGAGAATACTGCAGCCGGCTCCCCAATCGAATTCCCCGGCTGAACTACCGAAGCCTCAATCTGTCCACTTGCCCCTATCTGAGCAACATTCGTGTATGTCGATCCTGAGAAGAATGGCGAACTTATAATAGGAGAAAGTGAGATGAAGTCCTGTCCTTGATATGTGCCCCCTGAAGGGGCATAATTATGTATGGAGTCAGTTATGTTATAGGCGACTGTTAGCGACACATTGACAGAATTCAAAGTTCCGAAGGCCGGGTTAAATGCGTTGTAGGACTGGGATCCATTTATATTCCATAAACCACCATCATTTCCAATAGTACCATTGCTTCCACCGGATTCTGGCTGCCAGCTCAAATTTATTGATGCCGTACCAAGGCTAATGGTGTTGGTTTCAACCGGCGGGTTATAAATTATAAGCTGTGCCTCCGCCGGAGAAACAGCCATAAACATGCTGACAGCAGCAACTGCCAATGTACCACGTCGAAGAATCCTTTCAATTACGGGTTTCTCCTGACCCACTGTCTTACTCCCTACTTTCCGCTTTGAAGCATTAACTGACTTGGAGTTCATATCATCATTAGGCATAGACCAGTCCATATATAAATAATTTGGGATTAACCAGGTTAGCGGAACTCTGCTCACTAAGAAGATGACTTTGCCGTGACAGTTGCTATTTGGATGTAGGCTGGGCTCCACGAAGAGCCCGACGTAGTATATACCATCCAAATAGACCCACTGAACGACGATCCTATTGGGCTAAGCATGTTTGTTATACCCCCCTTTGCAGGATAACACTGAACCCCTTGGACGGTGATTTGTGCACCGTTTGCTATAGTATTTGATAAAACAGTAGGGTATACCCCAGGTATTGCGATGCCTGAATAACTAGCCCCTGATACCTGCCCATTTTGATATATAGCATTGTACACAAGGCTGCTGGCTGAGACGGAGTTTCCGGTCCCAGCGCATGCGAACCATGCATCGGTGACACTAGATCCGGTTCCCGAGCCTATTGTAAATGTTATCAGGCCTCCCGATGTTATGAGGGGTTGAGTGCACGAATACCCTGGCTGCCCGATGCAGGCCGTACCTAGACTCGCTCCGGCGTTGAAAACGTTCAAGGAAAACAAAACCGCAAGAACGACAGATATTATCAGTATCGCCCATCCATAAGTCATGAGGTACTCCATGGCGCTCTGCGATCTGAAAACTCTTTTATGGCCGTTCATTTAGTCTCTACCTGGTAAAATACATTCTACCGAGGCCTATAAATCACTTTTGAGGAAAAAACGTCCGGAACCCATATAGTAATAAACTAGATTAATGTCAGAGCGATTAAGATAATTATTATAATTAATCTTGTAAGGAAACCATTTCTATGAGAGTAGTAATGCAGTTTCCTATGCACGTGCACATCTTCACTTTTGTAGGTTGTCACAACGATGTATAAGGCAAATGCGTAGGAAATGAACAAAAACAAGAATAACGGGCTCAATATCTTCAATAAAACCTCTACCAAGAGAAACACATAGGCAAACGTTATAACGACTAATTGCACCTTAATCGAAGCGGTTTTACCAAATAAGACTGGAAGCGTATTTTTACCGTGTAGGCTGTCACCTTTCACATCGGAATAATCTTTGGTTATACAATATCCAAAGTCGACAAGGATCAAAAAGATGAATATTGGAGACCAATGTAGGAACAAAGACATGTTTGCACTTACGCTGAAAAATCCTATGGCGGCAGATATACCTGCATAAGCAATAGCGATTGCCGCATAATTCAATATTACAATGTTCTTGAGCTTTATTGTTAATGAATAAATTATGCCCAAAAAGATATAAGCAAATACCGCCGCATAGAGGTATATATTAGCTTGAGACAGCAACAGAATTATCAAAGCCGCAGCTATAACTACGATATACATCATGAGCAGATCGTTCTTCCTAAATGCCTTGTGCATAACCTCTCTTTTTTTGTTGGCTATGTCGATTTCCCAGTCTTCATAATTGTTTATTATGTTGGCCGCTATATCCACAAGTATTATCAAAGGCAAAGCTAACAGAAAGAACTTAAGAGGGTTGCCATGGGTTAAAAGAAATCCCAAGAGCGTGGTTGGAACTACGACAATCAATATTGAAGGTATTATTGTCTCTTTGAGTCCGCTCCAAAATGTACTCAACTATTTCACCGTAACCGAGACTACGAATCTATCCTTTAAAACTCTTCCCTCCACTTTTTCTACATTTGATTTATCGGTTTTTTGGCCTTTTAAAAGTCCTTCCACCATCCCTTTCACCAAAGGGAGACCCGACGAATCACATTTAGGGTACCACGGAAA
>CAVXBR010000014.1:0-6083 GCA_963760035.1 uncultured Microcaldota archaeon
GAGCCGGTGGGCACCCGCATCTTCGGGCCGGTGCCGCGCGAGCTTCGCGCCAAGAACCACGTCAAGATCATTTCGCTCGCGCCGGAGGTGCTGTAATGGCCGCCAAGATCAAGAAAGGCGACAAAGTGGTCGTCCTCGCGGGCCGCGACAAGGGCAAGACCGGCGAGGTCACGCACGTCATTCCGTCCGACCGTCGCGCGATCGTCGCCGGCGTCAACCTCGTCAAGCGCCACACCCGCCAGACCGCGCAGACCGAAGGCGGCATCCTATCCAAGGAAGCCTCGATCGATCTGTCCAATCTCGCGATCGCCGATCCCAAGACCGGCAAACCGACACGCGTCGGATACGAAAACTCTCGACGACGGCCGCAAGGTCCGCGTCACCAAGCATTCCGGAGACCTGATCGATGGCTGAGGCAAAATCGGACAAGGGCGGCAAGCCGGCGAAGGCCGACAAAGCCCCCGCAAAGGCTGACAAGGCCGCCGCGAAGGGCGGTAAGGCCGAGGTCGCCGCCGAGTCCAAGGCGGCCAAGTAATGGGATGCGGATCCTGGCAGTGCAAGTGCGGCACGAAGCACAGCCTGCCATTCAAGGCAACGGGTAAGTGCGGAAGCGTCGAAGTAATACTCAGGCCGGCACCCAGAGGGCTTGGAATCGTTGCCAGCGGGCCGATAAAGAAGGCGCTGGAGCTGGCAGGGGTAAAGGACATCTGGGCATTCTCAAGGGGAAGGACGCGATCAAGGTACAACGCAGTCATGGCGGTCTACAGGGCGCTTGGAAGCATCAACAAGATGAAGAACCTGGACAAGAAGCTAATGGAATGATGTTATGGAAAATGATCTGGTGGCACCGGGAGAGAAGATAGGAACAGAGGAAGAGTTCCAGCCAGGGAAGAACACCTATTCGGAAAACGGGGTCATTTATGCATCTACCTTCGGTTCGATAAAGGCCAGCGAGGGGTCCGTAAGTGTACAACCGGGAACGGCAAGGGACCTCAACATAATAGACAAGGGCATGACTGTTCTAGGAACGGTCACTGACGACATGAAGAGCGTCATATTCGTCGAGATATCACCGCTCAGCTTGGGAAAGAAGACCTACCTGGCACTAAAGGACGGCAAGATACTGCCGCCAAGGCCCCCAATGGGCGCATCGCGCTCTCCGATGGGAAGGAGGGGAACGGACAACAAGTTCTACGAGGCCAAGGAGAAGATGTGCGGCGTAGGGGATACAGTCATAGCGAAAGTACTGTTCAACGACAAGGACTCATATACGCTCGGCATACTGGGTGAGCCTTTCGGCGTCGTGTACGCCAAGTGCTCCAAGTGCGGGGAGGAGATGGACTGGAACCAGGAGAGGCATATACTGGTATGCACGGTCTGCGGGGCAGCGGAAAGGAGGAAGGTCAGCGTGCTCTACGGCCAGCCTGACAAGATAAAGAAACTTTTTGCTTAGTGGTTGCATGAAACTCAATCTCATAAAGGACGAGGACAAGGAGCTCATCATAGAGTTCGACACCTCAGACTTCACGATACCGGACCTGATAGCAGACGAGCTGCTGGAGGACTCGAACATCGAGTTCGCAGGTGTATCGAAGGACCACCCCGAGACGGGGAAGCCAATACTCGTCATAAAAGGGAAGAAGAGCCCCAAGTCCAGCCTCATGGCGGCAATAGATAGGCTCGACAAGGAACTAGGAGAGCTCAAGGTCTCCAAGAAGGGAGGAAAGTGAAGGGCGGCGCAAGGATAGCTGCGTTTTCTAGCGGTCCAATAAAGAGGGGCAGCGGAGCCAAGGTTCTGCTGGTCGGAGTCATATCAAAGCAGGGCCAGGTGGAGGGCATTCTGTCGGGAACGATAATCACAGACGGCGAGGACTCCACGCAAACCATACTAAAACTGATCGAAAGTTCGAGATTCGGGGACCAGGTCAAGGTCATAGCGCTGAACGGGGTCGCGTTGGCAGGGCTCAATGTAGTGGACCTTAACTCCGTCAAATCAGAAGGATACGACTACACTGTCTTAACGAGGTCAAAGCAGAGACCGTCCCTCCTAATCAAGGCACTGCGCCTAAACAAAGGTAAGGGCACAAGGCAGGAAAAGCTTGTAATGGAACATGCAAAGGTCAAGCAGAGGCAAACCGGGGGATTTTACCTAAGGTCTTCCACTGTAATACCAAAGGGCGTGGTTCCTGAGATATTCGAAGCGCTGAGGCTGTCGCACATGGTATCAAACGGCATCTCCACAGGGGAGTCAAAAGGAAGGATATAACCAAAACTAGGCCTTAAATTCCAGCAGTGATGTTTGCTTTATCCTGTCTATGGTGGACCACCTGAACCTTATGTGCTCCCCCAATCCTTCATGCTTCAGGTTCTCCCTTATGGTCTTTATCGTGAGCTCGTCTGATGGATAACCAGACCCGATCTTCATCCTAAGCCTCTTCTGGAGCTTGGCTATCTCGGCGTCCCTTGTAACCTTGGCTATTATGCTTGCAGCTGATACAACGGGATACCTTGCGTCAGCCTTGTGCTCCGATATGATCCTTGTGTAGCGTACGCCCTTCTCAGTGTCAGACTTGACCCCCACCACCTTTGTTGGCTTGGCGCTGTACATGCAGAAACGCACGCCAAAGCGCTCGGGAATCACATCAGGAGAGTCAAGGTACACCACGCTGACCTCCTCCTCTATCTCGTTGAATAGCCCAGAGAACGCCTTTGCCTCAACCTCGTTTAGCGAGATGTCGCTGCCCATGGCCTCGTTTATCTCGGCAGGGGTTATGCACTTCACCTTGATGGCCGAGGCTATCGACACTATATCATCAAAAAGAGCTTTCCTCTTCTTCTCGGAGAGGAGCTTGGAGTCTCTGACCCCTATATCTGTAAGCCTGCGCACGCTGCTGTTCTTTACACCAACGATGCTCACGACGAGTGGCCCTAATATTGCGCCTCTTCCGGCCTCATCAGCCCCGCACAATATTATGGTCACCACCAGAATAAGGTTACAGGTTCTTCCTGTCTACGACAATGTAGTCGTTGACCGAAGTCACAGCGTCGTAGGGCACCTTTATGTGCTCATCGTCGCCCCTCATCTTATTCGCAAGACTGCTGTCTGCGTCAGCCTCAACTAGTATGACATTGATCTTCCCTGTCACCTTGCTGATCTCTGCGTCTACGAATCTGCCCAGGTCGAAACCATCCGACGTTACTACCTTCTTTCCAACAAGCTGCTTGGCAATAATGAATTTTACCATATGCGCCACCAATTATCATGAGATATAATCCTATTTTGAAGCTACTTGCATTCTCTACAGGTTCTGATAATGATACTATCTAAAGATATTTAAAGGATTATGTTATTTTTGCTGTCGAATGAATAGCGGCATAAGATGTCAATAAGGCAGCAACACCTATGGCAACGAGCAGAAAGGTATTTATATCAGTATGACATATAATACAATGATGATTTGTATGAATATAACCATTCGTGATTTGAATGAGGAAGTATTCAGAAAGTTCAAGGCAAGAGCGGCAGAGAATGGCGTAAAACTAGGCACCGCCCTAACGAAAGCGATGGAGCTGCTGATAGAAACAGAGAGAGACAAACCTGTCAAGAAGCTTGGATCGATAAGACCATTCAGTTGGGGAAGGGGCACAGAAACAACAAGCAGCGAGATAGACGAGCTTCTATACGGTGAATAAATGATACTATTGGATACAAGCTTCATAGTGTCGTTCTTCAACAGCTCCGATTCAAATCATGATCGAGCAGTTGAAATGGCTAGGGAGATAGACGAGGGGAAGTACGGAACTCCGATGATAAGCGACTACATATTCTCTGAAGTCGCTACGGTGATGATGCGAAGAGTGAAAGACATAACCAAGGTAACAAAATGTTGCAATGACCTGATGGCCACAACCAAGATAATCAAGATAGACGCCGAAGCCTTCAAACTTTCATGGCAGGAGTTTGGCAAGCACAACACGTCATCTCTGCGGTTCAGCTTCGTCGACTGTTCCAACATTGTCATATCAAGGTTGAATCCCATAAGGCACATGGCCACGTTTGACAGGGAATTCGAGAAGGTAGGCGGACTAATCGTTATAAATTAAAGGTTTTATAGCATGAAAACGAAACCCGATACGGATGCTATAACCTATCCAAAACCCCTCAAACCTACAAATCGCAAAAGAGTTGGGATAGACGTTGATGGGGTTCTTGCCCTGCTCTACGACGTACTGATAGCGGAATATAATGCGCTTCACAAAACCAGCTATACCATAGATGCGTTTTCGTCCTGGAACAAATGGGAGATCCCCCTCACCTTCTCGGAATTCATGGGGATGTACAACGAGATATGGACCAAGAGATGGACCGATGTAAAACCATCAATACCGGAATCTGCTCTCCTCCCGCTTCTAAAAAGGTATGATGTTGACCTACTGACCCATCGCCCCAAGGGCCATGAACC
This sequence comes from uncultured Microcaldota archaeon, assembly GCA_963760035.1. Taxonomy (GTDB): domain Archaea; phylum Micrarchaeota; class Micrarchaeia; order Micrarchaeales; family Micrarchaeaceae; genus JAJYUY01. The sequence goes on from CAVXBR010000014.1 coordinate 4,464, forward strand.
CTATCTGCGGAACTGGCTCGGCCTTTACTTCCCGAACATCCACGGGCAGCTGAAAATAAGGATTACCGATAGCCCGGAGGCAAAGGTGCTCCATGACCACGATTTCATGTTTGATGATGCCCCTCCCCTTGCCGAAGAGCTGATCAGGCTGGGCGAAGCCAAACCGCTACTCTTCCTGATAACCCAACCCTGGAACCGCAACGAGGACTACGAGAAACGCAGCAGCGCAATAAGAAGGGTAAAGAACCTTAAGGAGGGCATAGGACTGCTTTTGAAGATGGCACCTGACGCGGAGCCGCAAACAAATAAATAAGCCAAAATCCTAGTCTAAAGCGGATCTGTGGCGCAACTTGGATAGCGCGCTCGGCTTCGGACCGAGCGGTTGCGGGTTCAAATCCCGCCAGATCCGTATATTTGGCGGTTTCATGACTGAAAAGTTGTATCTGAAAGACTCATATGTCAAGGAGTTCGAGGCGAAAGTAACCTCGGTCAATCAGGATACGGTGGAGCTTGATAGTACCGCGTTCTTTCCTACTGGCGGAGGCCAGCTCTGTGACACGGGTACCATAATGTGCTACAGGAAGAACTACAAGGTCATCGAGGTAAAGAAGCTCGGGGATTCCGTGCTCCACATCCTAGAGAACGCCGAGGGTCTTGCCGTAGGAGACATGGTAAAAGGCACAATCGATTGGAAAAGGAGGTATGCGCTAATGAGGCTCCACACGGCGCTCCACGTCATGGATGCCGTGGTGGTGAAGAACTACAGCAACGGCCAGATAACGGGCGGCCAGATCTACGAGCACAAGGCAAGGATAGACTTCGACATGGAGGGCGTAAGCAGGGAGCTGGTTGAGAAGATAATCGCGGAGTCGCAGAAGATAGTGGACGAGGGTCACCCGGTAACGATAAGGTTCCTCAGCAAGGATGAGGCAGCCAAGGTTGAGGGCCTAGCAAGGACCGCACCTGGTGCAGAGTTGCGCCGACGGGAACGCAGTTTTTGCAAGCTGTAGGCTGCGCCGAAGCGGGACGCTATTTTAATCGCAATCCCCAGGCGGCGGAGAAAGCCACCGGCGATTATCGCCAGTTCAAGGACGTACAATTCCACGGCGACGAGGTGGTTTATGTTTCCGGCGGCGATGGAACCACCAGCGAAGGCGAGTTCTGGGTAGTCGCTAAACACCGCGTCGAACCTGAAGCTGCCGATGTTGTACCTGATAGAAGACAACGAGTACGCCATCTCGGTGCCGGTGGAAGTGGGCACGGCCGGCGGCAACATCAGCAAGCTGGTCAAGGGATTTCCCAATTTCCACTTTGCAGAATTCGACGGCACCGATCCGCTGGTCGGACAGCTATGCCGCGCTCAAGACCGCGGTCGATTACATTCGCGCCGGCAACGGCCCGGCGTTCGGGCACGGCCACGTGATCCGTCCCTACTCGCATTCGTTGTCCGACGACGAAAAACTCTACCGGCCGGAATCGGAGCGCAAGCAGGAAGTGGAACGCGACCCCATCACGCGCTTCCAGCTTTTCCTGATACGCGAAGGCATTCTCGACGAACAGGGCATCGACAATCTCGAGAAGGACGCGGACGCAGAGCAATACGTCGGCTCAAGGGTTACA
>CAVXBR010000015.1:0-5325 GCA_963760035.1 uncultured Microcaldota archaeon
ACGAAAACAAAAATGTGCTCCTATCTCAAACCAGAGGAGGGCATTGGGACATGCCGGGCGGAAGGATAAACAAAGGCGAAGGTATTGATGAGGCCCTGCGCCGGGAGCTTAAGGAAGAGATAGGCGTAGATAATATTGTTATAAAGAATCTTTATGATGCGGTCATATCAATTGCCAAAGTCAATTCGGATAATGAAGTCTACGCGCTTTGTTTGTTAGTGTATAGCTGCAGTCTTTCAGAGCAGGGGATTCGTGGAGCAGGAAGCGAAAAGTATAGATGGGTTTCAAAAACAGAGGCAAGGGTCCTCCTCGCCCATAAATATCCTGCAAAATTCCTCGCCTCCTTTTAGGGTCAATACTTAGCGTTCTTAATCACGTTCCTGACGCCACCCGCCGGCGTTTCCACGTCACCGAAGTACCTGGGGATTAGGTGGAAGTGCAGGTGGTCAATGGTGCGCCCTGCCGCCCTTCCCTCGTTTACTCCGATGTTGAAGCCATCTGGCTTCCTTCCGATTCCAGGGTTCTTCAGCATGCCCTTGCAGATGGCCTTGGACTCCTTTGTGTAGGGGTTGGCTACTAATCCTTTGTAGAGCGCCTCCAGATCAAGGCTCCCCAGGGTCTTCTTCGTCTTCTTTATCGCCGCCTGGAGGTCATCCCACTCGCCCTTCTTCAGGTCGAAGAACGAGACGACATGGCGCTTAGGCACTATTATGGTATGACCAGGTGTCTCGGGATGGCAGTCCAGGTGGGAGTCAAAGAAGCTTGGTCTCACATGTCGTGTCCATATGTCTCTTGTTCATCATGCAGAGCCTACAGCCTTTTGCCATGTAATGATATCACAGAAAGGCTTTTAATCTCTAAAGACTAAACTAAAACTACGTGATTTTAATGATTATGACATGCGACAGATGCAAGAAGGAGATTTTCAAATCGGAGACCTGCGGCTACTGCAGGAAGAAGATATGCAACTCCTGCATGAAGAGCTCCCTCCGCGTCAAGAAGATAAACCGGCTCGTCATATGCAAGGACTGCTGGTCCAACACCAGGAAGCGCAAGATCTTCAAGAACAACAACGGCATGATGCCGGCCGCCGCAAACCAAAGGCCGACCTACTAAGGTGGCTTAGTTGGAGGAGCTCAGGGGCGCTGAAAAGGAGGTCCTGAGCTTCTGGGACACTAATCATATAAACGACCTTGTCCGTGAGAGGAACCGCGGGAAGAAGAAGTTCTACTTCCTTGACGGGCCTCCCTATGTGACAGGGGATCTGGGAAGCCACCATATCTGGGTGGAGACCACAAAGGACATAGTATTGAGGTACAAGAGGTACCGCGGCCTTGACGTCCACGACAGGGCCGGCTTTGACGTGCACGGCCTGCCGATAGAGAACAAGGTGGAGAAGAAGCTCGCGCTCACGTCCAAGTCCGACATAGAACAAAAGATCGGGATAGACAAATTCGTTGCGGCCTGCAGGGAGTACGCCAAGGAGCAGGCGGTATCGGCCATAAACACCTACCGCAGGTTCGGCTCCTCCCTGGACTTTAAAACTGTTTACATGCCCTACGAGAGCGACTACATAAGCAAGGGCTGGACGGTCTTCAAGGGCATGTATGAAAAGGGACTTCTCTACCGTGAGCTCCAGCCTTTGGCCTACTGCCCCAGATGCGAGACCGTGCTCTCCGGCCCAGGGGCCGGAGATCGAGTATGAGGACGAGACTGACCCTTCCATATTTGTCAGGTTCAGGATAGACCAGAAGAGGAGCAAAAGGTCGAAGCTTCTACTTAAACCGAACAGCTACCTTGTGGTGTGGACCACTACGCCCTGGACCCTGCCGGCCAACATCGCGATAGCCGCGAACCCCAAGGAGCTCTATGTGATGATAGGCACTGAAGGCACGAACTACATAGTCGCCAAGAGCAGGATGGACGACTTTACCGGGTTGACTGGGATGAGCAACGTGATCCTGGCGGAGTTCTACGGCAGCGACCTAGATGGGATATACTATTCAAGCCCGCTGGAGGCCAAGGTGCCGAAGCAGGCGGATCTTGCCAAGTACCACAGGGTTTTGTTAAGCGACAGCTTCGTCTCCGTGAGCGAAGGGACAGGACTTCTCCATGTCGCCCCGGGTCACGGACTTGAGGACTACCGGCTGGGGAAGATGAACCGCATGCCCATCTTCTCTCCGGTCGACCAGCACTCCGGTTCACAAAGGAGGCTGGAGCCTTCGAGGGCAAAAAGGTTCCTGATGAGGCGAACGAGGCGGTGCTCGCCGAGCTGAAGGGAACGGCAGCCTGCTCTTCAAGGGCAGCGTGAGGCACAGCTACCCGCACTGCTGGAGGTGCAACAGCAAACTGATAACGAGGTCGACGGAGCAGTGGTTCATAAACGTCGAAAAGATAAAGCGGAAGATGCTTAGCGAGAACAAAAAGATAAAGTGGCACCCGGAAGAAGCAGCAGGATGGTTTGCCGACGCAGTACAAAGTTCTCCCGACTGGTGCATATCGAGGCAGAGGTACTGGGGCGCTCCCATACCGATATGGCTTTGCGAGCAGTGCAAGGAGATGGAAGTCATCGGCTCGATCAAGGAGCTCGTTGCCAGGGCCGGACTGAATGGGGAACCGGCCGACCTGCACAGGCCCTACGTCGACAGGATTAACTTCAGTTGCAAGGCCTGCAAGGGCAGCATGAAGAGGGTGGCTGATGTCTTCGACGTCTGGTATGACTCTGGCATAGCCCACACTGCAAGCCTCAAGGACGGCGAGTTCGAGCGGCTCTTCCCGGCAGACTGGATAACGGAGAGCAGGGACCAGATAAGGGGGTGGTTCACCATGCTTCTCAGGACCAGCGTCGCCGTATATGGAAAGAGGTCGTTCAACAGCGTCAACATTGGGGGTATGATCAAGGACGAGATAGGACAGGAGATGCACAGGCATCTGGGCAACGCAGTGAATGCGAAGGACCTGCTCGAGATTGTCTCTGCCGACGGATACAGGCTATGGTGTGCCAGCCATCCTAGATGGCTGGAGCTGAAGCTCAAGAAGAGCGAGCTGGTCGAGGCGGACAGCAACCTGATGACGCTCTACAACATATCGCAGCTCGTCAAGGAGTTTTCCCTCCTGGCTGGGCTAGACACTAAGGCCGTGACAAAACCGCCGGGCGCTGCGAGGCTCGAGAAGGAGGAGAGGTGGATACTTTCAAGGCTGAATACGCTCATCATGACCGTCACAGAGAAGCTTGATGGTTACTATGTGGACGAGGCGGTGAACGAGATAAAGACATTCATACTCGAGGACCTTAGCAGGTTCTACCTCAAGTTTGCCAAGCAGAGGGCGGAGGCGGCGTCCAAGTCTGCCTGTTGCGGATTGCCAAGCTCTTGGCCTACATAGTCAGGGAGACGGTTGTACTTTCATCCATAATCATACCCTTCTCGTCGGAGCGGATATACCAGCAGCTGTTCGCCAGCGGAGGCGCCAGCGTGTTCATGGAGAGCTGGCCGAAGGCGAAGCACAGGCTGGTGAACGAAGAGGTGGAGAAGGACTTCGCGCTCCTCAAGGGCGTCTCTAAGTCGGTGCTCTATCTCAGGGAGGCAGGCAACGTGAAGCTGAGATGGCCCCTCAGGGAGGTCACCGTCGAGACCGCCAGCGGCGAGGTTCTGTCGTCTATGGGCAGGATATCCCAGCTCATCGAGATGTACACCAACTCTATGGCGATAAAGGTCGTCGAGCGGAATCGCATGAAGAGGGAAATTAAGCCCCTGTTCGGCAAGCTGGGACCCGTATTTATGAAGGCACAGGCCCAGGCGATAGCCGAAGAGCTCGCCAAGGCGGATGCTGATGCCGTAGACAAGGAGATAGCGCAGAGCGGGAGGTACAGGCTCCACGCTGAGGGGGGAACGTTTGACATTCTGCCGGAGCACTTCACGACCATCGAGAAGGCCGCAGCGGACAATGGGGTATCGTTCGGGTACTCCAACTCCGAGGTCTATGTGGCCATAGACGCAACCCAGACCGAGGAGATGAAGGAGGGCATAATAGCGAGGGAGCTCATACGGAGGATACAGATGATGCGAAAAGAGGCCGGACTAACCCGGGTTGACAGGATAGCCGTTCACATAGTCGCTGCTCCGGTCGTCGTCGAGCTGATCAAGAGGAATGACAAGGAGATAAGGAAGGTTGTACGGGCGAAGCACATTTCCTTCAAGGAAAACGCCAGCGCCACGGCCAAGGAGTGGGACATACTGGGCATGAACGTCAAAGTTGAGATAGGCAAAGAATAATAACAGGAAAATCTAATTTTAGTTCATGGACGTCCAGGCAGGAGGGTACAGCGGATTCGAATCCTACAGATACGTAGAGCCAATACTGAAGGACTCGGCAGGCGAGCTTCTGGTCATATCGCCCTACATCGGCATGGGCTACGCCAAGATGCTGGTCGGGCTGGAAAAAAGAAAAGCGTGAGGGTAATAACCTCATCTTATTCGGAGCAAGTGAGGGACTACATAACACGCCGCTCTAGGTATCTCCTCCTATGGCTACCTTAAAGGCTATTGTAATATTTTTTGCCGCGGCTTTGGTTTCGGCCTACTTCAGCATATACTTGATTAGCCTGGGAGCGCTCGGCCTTGCCGGGATTCTGGTGCTTGTTGCGCTAATTTAGCTACAGGCTTTCGAAGAGCTCTGACATTCAGATTCGAACCTCCTATGACAGGTTCGTCCACGAGAAGGGCCTACATCTCCCACGATATCGCTGCGGTGGGCAGCGCCAACCTCACCTACAGCGGGATGCGTAAGAATGTTGAGCGCGTCGAGGTCATAACAGACACCGAGAGAATAAGGGTACTAGGTGCAACTTCTACAGCGCCTTTAGCGTGGTGCCCCGCGGCAAGTACGTGATCAACGTTTGCATGGGCACCACCTGCTATGTGCGCGGAAGCCAAGGACTGATGGACAAGGTCAGCGAAATGCTTGCCATCAAGCCGGACGAAACCACGCCCGACATGCAGTACACCCTCAAGAGCGTGCGCTGCATCGGGTGCTGCGGGCTGGCCCCCGCCCTCATGGTGGGCGGCGAGGTTTACGGAAAGCTGACCCGCAAAGACGTCCCGGACATTGTGCGCAAATGCGGGGAGGCGGCATAGCGTGCCCAGGCTCACCCTAGAACAGCTCCGCGAGAGGCGGCAGGCCGCCAGCAAGCAGGTCCGCCCCGGCAACGGCGAGTTCAAGGGGAAGATTACGGTCCACATGGGCACCTGCGGGATTGCCGCCGGGGCGCGGCCAGTCTTGGCAGCCGTTCACGAGGAACTGGAGAAGATACGCCAGCAGTACGTC
>CAVXBR010000016.1:0-14188 GCA_963760035.1 uncultured Microcaldota archaeon
TAACCTGAAACATGCGATTCCCACAGTTTCCTTTCTAAATAGTTTGCCACTCATGTCTATGTGAAAGTCTTCTTTCATCCTAACACTTGGTTTTATTTATGACGAGATAGGTTATAATACCTTATACTTTAGTAAAAATTAGTATATCTGGGTATCTTATCGTTTGGTTCTCGATTAGAAAGCTAATCTATAATAAATTCTCTAACTGAAGTTAATTATGGGAGGGAATGGTTCTTCAGAGCCGCGCGTGAAGCGATCTGAGATAGTCTACCAGAACATGCGGGACTCCGAGCTCCTGAAGCGCTACTACTCGACAAAGACCGTCAAGATAGGGAGCAAGATGGAGATATCTGGCGACTCGCCCACTGATATCTTCATAGGAAGGTTCGGCTATCCGAAGGTCTTCATAGGGCCGCTCGTTCCACCGGTTTACGGCGACACTACCATGTTGGCGACTCCGGAGATGTGGAGGACCGCATCGATACCAAAGATATTCGAGATGAGGAGCACCCTTGTCAGGGGGCTCTACCAAACAAACGTCAAGAACGTGGAGAAGGGAAAGGTGGAGGAGATTGTGAGGGATCTGGCGCTGGCAGAGAGGCCAGCAGGCGCTCAACTCTCACTCGCCATGAGGTCGAATAGGCCCGTGCTTGACGATGAATCGACGCCCTTCGGTCCGAGCGGTAGCATAAGGGAGCTCGAGGTCGGGAACATGCGGGCTGAGAAGAAGGTGGAGAGGCTTTACTCAGATACCGACGCAAGGGCGGTTGACGCCGTCTTCGAGCTCTACGAGAAGGGCATTCCGGTATCGAAGATCCAGAGGGGTTTCTCTGCAGGGCTGTTCGGGAGGGGCCCAGCCAGGAAGTTTGTCCCGACGAGATGGAGCATAACGGCGGTGGATGACACGCTTTCCAAGGAGAATCTCAAGGAGGTGAAGGAGTACGACACAATTGACACCATCATGGGCTTCTACAACGTCGCTCTTGATAATAGGTGGCTGGTACTCTTCTTCCCCGGATCCTGGGAGTACGAGTCGCTGGAGGCCTTCTGGCCGGGAACGGTGTGGAACGAGACAGGAAAGAGCATATCCATATTCGGATCATACGAGCCCTACGAAGGAAGAAAAACCTACGCGGAGATGGGCGGCTGCTACTACTCAGGGAGGCTCGCGGTGACAGAGAAGATGAGGCTTATGAAGAAACAGGGTGCCGCGCTGATACTCAGGGAGGCCCACGAAGGTTACACAGCACCGGTTGGGGTTTGGAACGTTAGAGAGCATGTACGCGGAACACTAGAGACCAAGCCAGTCTTCCTCGACAACATGGATGCGGCCTTTGCTTTTATTGGTGAGCATTTAACATTGACGAAAAGCGATTGGGTCAGCAACAGCAAGCTGCTGCGCCTCCTTCTCTCACAGAAAAAGCTGCTTGAATATGTAAAGGACAGGAGCACGGGAAGCTAAATTTCGACGTAAACGTCGTCTCCTTCAACGGAAATGGCATAAACGGGTTCTGGATCCAGGTCCATCGCAAACTCTATGTTCTTTCCAGTCTTGACGTCCCACTTCGCGCCGTGCCAAGGGCAGGTGATGCATGCCCCTTCCAGGGTTCCTTCCCCAAGTGGTCCGCCCGCGTGGTTGCAGATGCCCCTCATTGCGTATATCGTGCCGCCGACGTTAGCGACCACTAGATCATCATGGCCTTCCACCTGGCACTCCTTCATCATACCGGGTTGAAGCTCTGAAAGCTTAGCAACTAAAACCTTTTCCATATGTATAACCGATAACTTTTTCTTTAGGAACCCTTAAAATAGCTTGCTGTCAATTAAGGTGGCGGGCGACCTCATGATACAAATAGGAGATGTTAGGATTTCCCTTGACCGGAGGGAGCCGGGCTCTACTTTTGACTTCATATCGCACGCGCACAGCGACCACGTCGCCGCTGCGAAGAGCTCCAACTCAGTACTGTCGAGCGACCAGACGGGCCAGCTGGTCGAGTGCGCCTACGGCGTCAAGGCCAACCGGGTGAGCCTTCCCGATAATATGACTCTCCTCGAGGCGGGCCACATGCTCGGCTCCAAGCAGCTTTACATTGAGGACAAGAAGACAGGGACGCGCATCGTCTACACAGGTGACTTCACAACCGCACCCTCCAAGACCGCCAAGCGCATAGAGATAGTAGGCTGCGATCACCTGATCATCGACTCGACCTACTACGGGCCTGACTTCAACTTCGGGGACAGGGGCGCCGCAGAGATGAAGATGGTGGAGTGGGTCAAGGGCCGGCTGGAGAAGGGCTCAATAATCTTCAGCGCCTACAAGATGGGAAAGGCCCAGGAGCTCATATCCATATTCAACGGCAGCGGGATAAAGCCGATCGTCAGCGAGAAGGTCGGGAGCATAAGCAGGATATACCAGCACAACGGAGTTGACCTATCCTACAGCACGGTCACGGAGAACCTGGAGAATGAGGCGAACTTCGTAGGCATAACAGAGAACCGCAACTTCGCGGCCTTCAGCTCTGTCCTTGCGAGGCTGCAGGGCATACCGGTCTACACCGCGACGGCCAGCGGCTTCGCGAAGATATGGAAGATGGGGACCGACATGCAGTTCGTGATCAGCGACCACGCCGACTTCAACCAGAGCCTCGATTACATAACAGCGACAGGAGCGAAGCAGATATACACCTACGGATCTAGCAGCAAGCTCTTCGCAGAGAACCTCTCCAAAAGAGGATACAACGCAGAACCACTCCTGGAGGAAAAAAGGTTCTGTTTGTAGTATCCTGAATTAACTTCCTCTCTGTAAATTGTTTTCATCATTTCACCTTTTAATTCTTGTGCAATTTCGCCTCATACGCAAGTGCAGGAGTCGTATCGATACTGAGGTGCGGCATATTGTTGTAACATGCGACAACCTTGTCAAGATTCGACTCAAAATGACGATATAATTTGTCTGTTGTACCGAACCAACGTTCGATTTTCCCATTACTCTGCGGTCGTTTTACCGCAGCCATTATGTGTTCAATTCCCATCTCCTTTAACGTCGCAGTAAATCGATAATTGTGTTCCTTGTCCACACAGAATTGTGTACCGTGATCGGTCATGATCTGTTTCGGTAGGCCGTAACGTTTCACTGCTCTTCTGAGAACTAATAGCGCGTTATCTGTCGTCGCATTTGGGAACTTCCCGTATCCGACTATGAACCTGGACGCGTCGTCTATGTAGGAGATTATCTGTTCTCCTTGTTCGGTTTCCGTGTAGTCTGTATGCCACAGACTGTTACTGTTGTACCTTTCGTACCGGACCCACTTCTTTCGTCGTATTTTCTTCTCTGACGGGGTTGTCAGTCCTGCGTCGGTAAGTATCCTCTGTATCCTGTTGTGCGGTATGCGAGGAATTCCGAGGATCTGGTGATACTTCTCCATCTTGACTGCACCAAGAGGCATTCTGTTATGTAATTCTAAGACCATTTTCCTCTCGTTTTCATCGATAGGATTCGACGGTCTTCCGCTGATACCGACCCTAATCTTATAGAGGGGTGTTTTACCGTACTTTTTCATCAGAATCCGCACGTATCTGGGTGTTATTCCCTGTTGTCTTGAAATGTGGTACACTGAAAATTCTCCTCTCTTCATCTCCCTGATAATCCATCGTAATTGACGCTTGTTCAGTTTCCTCATGACTTCTCTATTCCCGAGAGACGTTAAATATTTTGACGAGAGGAACATATTTCGGGATTCTACAAAAAAGGTTCTGTTAGAAACTTTTATATATATGATAATTGGATAGTTTTAGCACTAAAACAGGACAAGAAAGCAAGGAACACGGCGACCATAGTTGAATGAGGATAAGAACTTTGTAGGATTCACGGAGAGACGGTATAATGGATGGCATTTATCTGAGAGATGAGGTTATGGGATTCGAACTAGAGGAACTGATATTGCTGGGCGACAGAGTTAGGTTTTGGATCTGCTCCGACGGCAGGCTTACGGAAGAGACAGAACGCATGGCAGAGTACATGAGGAAGAACGGCCAGGCGGTTACCATCCATAGAATTATAGGGGGTACATTCTTTACAGAGGAAACGATCAGCGCGCTAAAAAATAGTGGCGTATTGAAGGAGGATGAGACCCAGGTGGTTTTGGGCCATGAACGCTGCGCCGCGGCGGAGAATGCAGAGGAGATACTGGCGGGCAAGAGCGAGAACCATAGCGAAGCCTATAATGTTATTTTCAAATCCTTTAGAGACCATGACTTCAAAAGCCGTAAAGACGTGGAGCTTAAGGGACCCATTATAGCAAAGGCCAGGATAGAGGAGGTATGCAAGATAGGGGATTTGGGCGAGAGGAAGATAATAGCCGGTAGCATACCGACCCCAAACATATCGGCAGCTCCTGCCAATGAAAGAGTGCTTATCGTAACGAGCCCGCTGACCTGCAGCTATAGGGAGCTAGGTTTGGACCCCAAAAGCATATCCAACTATTACGTTGAGAACTTCCTGGAGGCGACAATGGCCGACATAAAGTTCGCGTGCCAGGAGCTCGGCATCACAAAGATACGCTTGATAGCCCAGAATGCCAGCGAAAACGTGGAGATACTACGCCTCCACGCCAAGCTCGGCGAGGATAGTGACCTGAAAAGACTCAAAGTCGAGATCCCAGAGCCCAAACTTGCCGAAAAGCAGAGTAGGATAGGAAGGATCTACATGCCGCAGGCGACGCAGCCCTCCCCTTCACCCCAGAACAGGAAACGTGCGACGCTCTGAAGCCGCTTTTCGGTATGCTTTAAACCGTCATTCCGCTTTCCAAGAACATCTCCACTTCCTTGGGATCCTTGATTAGCGTCTGTTTCCTTGAAAGCCTCTGGTAGTCCCACTGGGGCTTGAAGACCTTGCTTATCTGGCTGGGTCTGAGCCCTGCGCGCTTGTCCTTGCAGAGCTTCAGTATCTCCTTGACGAACATCTCCGAAGAGCTCTTTCCAGGGAGCCGGGCCGTCGACTCGACAATTCTTGAGCCGTTGACCACTCTCCCGGTTTCAAATTCACCCCTGTTCTCCTTCGACTCTTTCTCGGAACCGACATAACCAAGCCTTACGTATGCACCCGATTCGAAGTTGAGAAGCACAGACTTCCTGGAGTATTTCGGGTCTACCCCTTTTGCCACGCTTACCTTCATCAGGGCGCCATCTGCGAATCTCTCTCCTTTTAGTCCGAGCTCGGCCATGACTCCGGTCGGATTTGTTGCAGAGTAGGAGTCGTTGGTCGCATAGAGATTTAGCTTCGTGATCTTACCGAACGATGCACCGGTTGTATTGTAGACGACCTCGAAGGGGTGGACCCAGTCCATGAATATGCCGCCGTTCCGCATTTCGAAGAGCCAGGTCCTCCTTGCGTCCTCATCGTCAGCCGGCTCGAAGAATGTTGAGCTTATGCTTGTTATCTTGCCGTTCTTCGCCACCAACTCCTTGATTGACTTTCTGAGCTGGATTGTCGGTAGCTTGTGGAGGTAGTGCAGGTGCAGGTATATCGACTGCTCTAGGCCGCCCTCCTTCAGGTATCTCTTAATCTCATCAAATTCAGCCTTGTTGGTGGCATAGGTCTTCTCCACTATCGCCTTCTTCCCCTTGGACATCGACTGTCTTATGTGGCTGGCATGGAACTCGTTGGGATTCGATATATGGACCAGGTCGACGTCCTCGAAGAACTCGGCAGGTATCAGGCCGTCGGTTCCGACAGTGTAGTAGTTCGCTCTGCTTATTCCGAGATCCTCGAGCATCTGCGCCTTTGTCTCGTAGGGCTTGGTTCCTAGCGCTTTGGTTACCTTTACGCCACCTACGCTCTCCAATCCGCTCTGCAGCCTCCTGAACCAGTGTCCTATCCCAACTACTCCCATCGTGTACTCCATCTGATCGCCCATCAGTCGCTCTTCACCGCATGGCCGCCGAACTCGTGCCTCAGCGCCGCGAGCAGCCGCCTTCCGAACTGTTCCTCTGACCTGCTGCTGAACCTCTCGAAGAGCGAGCTCGATATGGCGGAGAATGGTATGGCGTGCTCTACTGCCGCGTTGACCGACCACCTTCCCTCGCCGTTGTCCTCCACGTAGGGTGCTATGCTCTCCAGCCTGTTTTCCTTCTTGAGGGCGCGCGCGGTAAGCTCAATCAGGTATCCTCTAACCACAGAACCGTGGTTCCAGAGCTCTGCTATTTTTGCCAGGTCCATCTCCTTGTAGGGGCCGTTGGCCATGAGGTCGAATCCCTCTGCTATGGACTGCATCATCCCGTACTCGACAGCGTTATGCACCATCTTGACGAAGTGGCCCGAGCCAGCTGGCCCGCAATAGAGGAGGCCGTTGGGCACGCTGAGATCCTTGAAGAGTTGCTCGACCTCCCTATAGGCCTCGGCGTTGCCACCCACCATGATTGACATGCCATTGAGGGCGCCCGATGGCCCGCCGCTGCAGCCGGCGTCCAGTATGCTTATCTTCTTGTCCTTCAGGTAGTTCTCGTAGGTGATCGATGCCTTGTAGTAGTCGTTGGCTCCGTTGATTATTATGTCGCCTGGCTTCATCAGCTTGGCTATCACCCTTATCGCGTTGTCGGTGACCTCTCCGGCCGGGTACATGAGCCACATTATCTTCCTTCCCTTCAACCTGCCAACGACATCCCCGACAGAGGTCGCGGCGATGGCACCCGCCTTTGCTACCTCCTGCAGAGGCGCGGGTGATCTGTTGAAGGCAACAACCTCGTAGTTGTTCCTCATCATGTTGAGGACGATGTTCTTCCCCATCTTGCCCAGTCCGACGAATCCGATTTGCATTTTTGCCACTAAAACACCGTTTTATAGTTATCTCATGATAGGAGTGACCTCACCCCACGGCTTTAGCCATGGGCTTCCTCCACCGATTTGCATCAGCAAAGTATGTTCTCGGTTCAACGATGCTACTTGCGATTCCTGTTGAATCGTAGAGGCAATATCTCCCCGAGCGTGACTTTCCCCCTGTCCAGAGGTAGCTCTATTGAGTATGTTTATGGATGCATTTATATCTCTATCTTTTCTCATGCCACACGTATTGCAAACGTATACTCTTTCCGATAGCGGCATTTCCTGGATGTTGCCACAGTTGCTACATGTCTTTGACGTATTCTGCGGATTTACAAGGATTACTTTCATACCAGCACTTTCAGCCTTGTATGAAAGCAATTGCACGAATTTGTTCCATGAAGCATTATATATCGCACCCGCAAGGTTGTGTTTCCTTGCCATTTCTTGAATGTTCAGTTTCTCCATCACAAAGGAGGTGTATCCCGAATCTACCAGCATATTCGAGAGTTTGTGAAGATAGTCGCCAGACTGGTTTTTGATGTGTACCCATTCTCCTTCAAGTTTTAGTTTTGCCTTGTTCCTCCTTTTCGAGCCCTTTTGCCTTCTTGAGACTATTCTTTGCCACCTTGCAAGCCTCTTCTTCCTTTCCTGCATGAATTTAGGTTTCTGTATTTTGGATCCGTTTGATATTACGGCGAACGAATTTAGGCCTAGATCTATCCCTACCGGATTTGTATTTTTTATCTTTGGGCATTCAGTTTCTTTTACAGCGATGAATATCGCATAATACTTTCCTGCCTCCCTCTTTACAGTGAGTGTCTTGACGTCTGCCTCTATCTCTCTGTGCGCCTCCATCTTGACTCTTCCTATCTTCGACAGACGTAATACGGCGAACCACTTTCCGTGCCTCCTTTTTTTCTCGGTCGAAAATCCGAACTGGGGGTATGTTATTGATTTGTATTTGTCTGCGGATTTAAACCTTGGAAATCCAACTTTGACCCTCTTTCCTACCCTCTTTTCTTTAACCCTCCTAAAGAAGTTCTGGTATGTTCTTTGGAGCCTCATGAACACATTCTGCCTCGCCTGTGAGAAGAGGTTTTTGAACTCCCTGTTTTCCAGGATTGCCTCTTTCATAAGATGGTTTAGGGTTAATCGGTTGATTGCGAACTCCTTATTTTTCAAGTGTTCGTTTCTTGCCTTTTCGAGCAGTTTGTTGTATAGGAGCCTTGCAAGTTCTATCTGGCAGTCTATCTCTTTCTGCCTCTTCAGATCGGGGTATATCCTGAACCTGTAGGCCCTTGCAGATTCCATGAGATTATTTTGGATTTTAGGTTTATATATCCCGTGGTCAGCAGCGTCTGGTCCAATTCATCCGCTCCCTGAAGGGGGTGGTTTTCTTGGATCTTATGTATAAATTGGTGTCTTCGATGCCAAATCGGCGGAGGAAACCCAAAAAGGAGTCATGGTTTCCTTCTGGATAGTAGGGTATTTAGCCGTTTATTTTGAAAATCTAAAGGGGAGCTATATGCCAAAAAGCGCAAAACTGAGCCAGAGAGCTCTTGTAGAGTTTATAGGAACATTGATCTTTGTCTTCGTCGGGGCAGGTTCCGTAGTAGCTGTGCACTTTCTGTCGCCCACCTATCCGGGGCTTCTGGTGATCGCGCTTGCCAACGGATTAGGACTTGCACTAGCCATAACCTTCGCCATGAACATATCGGGAGGCCACATGAACCCTGCGGTCACCATAGGTATGCTGGTCACGAAGAACATAAAGGCGCTTGACGCCTTCGTCTACATCATAGCGCAGGTGGTAGGAGCCGCCGTGGGCGCACTGCTGCTGGTCGCCCTGATGCCAGCGGCTGCCGGAACAGCTGTGAGCTATGGAGCTTCAGCGCTTTCGTCATCGATAACTTTGATCCAGGGAATCGGACTAGAGGCGTTACTGACTGCATTCCTTGTCTTCATGGTATTCGGGACAATAGTAGACAAGAGGGCTCCAAAGATAGGGGGATTTGGGGTCGGCCTCATCGTGGCGCTTGACGCCATAGTCGCTGGGCCGCTCACGGGGGCAGCGATGAATCCCGCTCGTGCCATCGGGCCAATGATCGCCGCAATGTCGTTCTCGAACTGGTACGTCTACTGGATAGGGCCGATAATAGGCGGCATAGTTGCAGCAGTGGTATACACCTATTGCATAAGGCAAAGATAGGCGTTTTCAGTATTTGTCCCTCAATAACCATGGATAGCTAGGGCCATCGGGGTTATCGAAATCCTTATATATTTCCCAAAAGAGAAGCTTTTTGGGGTTAGAGATGCCGGTGCAAACTATTAGTAGCTTCCATCAGGCGAAGCTGCAAAATATGGACGTCTATCACGGAGGTAGCACGCTAACAAAGCACCCCAATTTCAAGGCTGCAGCAAAGGCGGCAGCTGGGAGACTTGAGGACTTGCTCCCAAAGAAAAGGTCGCCCATAGAGGAAAGACCCCGCGACTACGTGTTATTTCTAAGTATCGGGATTGCCGAACTTCTCAGGTTGTCAAATAAGGAAATGCAGTTCGGTGTAATACTTAATGCGGCAATAACCAAACTGGATGATGTAAGATGCGGTGAGGAAAAGGGCTGGTTCGAAAAAAGGTGGCAGACAAAATGGAAGGCTGCCAAGGCAGGGTTGGTGCATATGAACTTAGTATTCGACCTGATAGACGTTTATGTTGAACAGAGGGACATTGCCACCGCAAACATCGAGCCGGAGTTCAGAGAACCCGCGGCCGCAAAGGCTAAAGATTACAGGAGCGCAGGCGACCTGCTGAAAACCGTATTCAGGGATGTTTTAAAGGATCCCAAGTTCGGGCTGTTGAGAAGAGAAGCAAAGGCTTCCGAAGCCACTGGGGTTCGGAAGGTTATACCTTTGGGTGGCGATATAGGAAAAGCGGAAAGTGCCCCCATTTCCTAATCTAGGATTCGTTTCGCGCATTCTGCATGATGGCGTTATAGTTTAACATCCATCTCGGAGGCGTAGAGGCTGATTACCTCGTCGGTAAGCCTGTTGAGGATGGCCAGTTCGGGAAGTTCCCTCTCTTTTTGTGATCTTGAATCGTTCAGAGCCTTGCATTGGCGGAGCAGTTCGAGTGAGTAGTCCATTGCGGCCTGTTGGTATAGGCTGTCGCGCTTTAGGTGGACTAGCTGTGTACCAGAGGGGTACTTTTTGAGCACAAAATCAACAAGGGCAGCGACCCTTTGGTCAGGCTGGGATATGAATGCGTTAAGGTCATCGCCAGAAAAGAGCCAGATCTTTGTACCTTCATGGTTTTCCCTCTCTTGGGCCTGATAGAGCTTTAGGAGAGGCGACGGTATGGTCAAAAACGGCAGGATGTCCTTAAGGGAGAGGTTTATGCCGCCGTCCCTGCTGTTGTCATCCAGCTCGATCCCCCTGGCTTTTCCCTCAGTTATCAATTTTACTAGCTCAAAACCGGCCCTCGCCCTAAATGGACGCTCCAGGTGGCTTAGGATTTTGCTGCTTTCCATCTCCTTTGGGAGCTGGGCCTCAAGCGCCCTGATACGGCCCATGGAAGAACTAGCGTTCTCGCTCTTTCCTCTGTTGTCCGTTGGGCGTTCTAATGTTAAACCTGACGGCAAAATATCACTTTAGGGAATTGGGCGTTGCTGATATTTATAAGTTTGCAGGATTGAAGGGGTTTATTTGTGCAGGTGTGATTTGATCCGGGAACTCTTGTAAAGTTTCGGGTTCAATGAGCTTTTTATCCTTACAACCTTTGCCTTCATTCTATTCTCGCTGAGCCAGAGCCTCACTTTTGGGGATTGACTCTTCTGGTCATAGCCAAATACGATCACATCTGGCCTGTGCTGTTTTATTATCTTGTACATATCGTCTGACTTCCTCAGTCGGTTTCCCACAATTGCCTTGTCGACCATTTTGAGCGACCCGACGAGGTGCGCCCTCTCTTTTCTGGCCGAAGAGAGGGTGTTTTCCTTTTATCGCCTTGATGCTATAGTTCCCTTGCAACCACGACAATGAGATAGCTGCCGAGCTTTGATGCCCTAGTTAGGTAGTGCACGTGACCCGGGTGTAGGAAGTCGAAGGAGCCGAATGCCATAACTTTTTTGTTCATAGGATCGCCGTCATCTTTTGTAGAAGGATGGGTTCTCAATCTGTATCAGTGCCATCTGGATCGCCTGCTTGGTATACTCCTTCCTGCTGACCCTGCCCTTTGTCAGCACGGCCGATGGCCCCTTCCAATGAGCCTACATTCTTGTGCTCGGTGAGGCCGGCCTTGAAGGATGCCTCGCTGGCATCGAGGCCCTGTTCGTGTATGAGCCGGGTGATCTCAAAGGGGAACTCAAAGGCGCAGGAGAGACCCAGATAGGACTCCTTCCCATCATAGATTATACAGGCGCAGAAGTCCATGTAGCCGCTCTTCGCCTGAGGGACGTGCATAAGGCCGGACTCTATGCCAATGCTGTAGGCGCAGTCCGCGAAGGCTGCCTTTGCCCTGTTGGTGGCACCGGTTATCGTCTCCTCCATCGACTTCGGCTGCGGCGAAACTCCTGACTGCGCCTCATGTGTGGTTATCTCGGCTCCAGCAAGAAAGTCGTAGGCCGCTATTGTCTCCTTGAGGGCGGCGATCTTCGTGGGATTCTTTGAGCCAATGTTTATTCTCATCTTATCACAATCTGTCTGGGCTACCTGAATTTGTGGGCATGGGTCTGGAGGTCTATCCTTCCCCCTACTATTTTGACTCCTTCCCTTTTTAGCATTTTCATTTTGAGGGACCTGCCCCTATTATAGTTTCCAACCCTGCCGTCCGAGAGCACCACCCTATGACAGGGTATATCGTGATTCCTGTTCTTCCGCATTGCGCTCCCGACAGACCTGTAGGCCTTTGACCCGAGAGCTCTTGCTATTGAACCATAGGTGGTGACCCTGCCTCTCGGCACTGATTTTAGTAGGCGGTAGCAGCGCATCTCAAATGAGGTTAGGTTTTGGTCCGTCTAATCATCCCAACTCCTTTATCAGGCTTGTGCGCCCGTATTCGAACCAGTACTTTGTCTCTTTGGTGTCGTTGCCATTGATGTACCGTTCCTGGTGCGAGCCCATGAACTCCATAGCAATGCCAGCGAGCGTATATTGGTAGAGGCTGTATTTTTCTTCGCTGGAGAGAGGGTTGTACCTGTTGTACATCGATGCGACCAAATCGCACCTCTTGCGCAGCGCCATGGCACTTGACTTGTCGTAGATGAGGTTTGCGGTGATGACTGCCAGCTCCTGGATTCGGGGGTACCAGGTTGATACCGCGAAGTCCAGGATGTAAAGTTCGCCATTGTCGGCCTTTATGACATTCGCCTTGGTAAAATCGCCATGGACAAAACAGTGGGGCAGCAAATCGACAGCTATGGTGGCGTATTCGGCGATCGCCGTTTCGACGAGTTTTTTGTCATCGGGCTCGATAAATCGGCTCACGCGCCTGTACATCTCCGTAATGTTGGGAATCGCCCACGAATCAAAGATGTATTGAGGATGATAATCTATCCTGTTGATTATTGCTGCCTGTTCGATAGCCTTTTCCAGCTCGGCGGTATTTGGTGCGCGGTCCAGTTCAAGGAATGTCTTCCCATCGATGAAGTTCATCAGAACCATTGACAGTCCGTCTGCTTCCTGTCACTGTAGACGAAGTCGCCTTCAGCAGTTTTTATGACTTCGGGATGGTTGACTCCAGCTGCAGTGACCCTCTCCATGGTCTTTGTGTAGCGTAGATGTCCCCCGGCGTGCGCGTCCTTGAGAGATCTTGCCACGTGTTTAGATGATTCAGTCTCGACAAAAACGTTGCAGTCCTCGTAGCCGATCTCTATTATCAGAACTTGCTTATCTTTCCGATTTCGTAGGCCACTGACAGCCGGTCAATCACCGGGTTAAGGCTACCCGTATAGCTGAGCCTGTCGGTGGGCCTCTGCTTTTCCATAAGTATAATTTGCAAGTGAATATCTAAAAAAAGGCCAGTTTAGAGCGTGCTGCTTATGCCTCCCAAACCTCCCTCATTGTTCCAGTGACCACCACAACTACCTTCTTTCCCCCGAATCGCGCTTTGTCGTTTCCGTAACTCTTCAGGAAGCCGGCAAAACCCGTTCGCCGCCCAGCTCCACATAAACGCCTTTTTTTTCAGACTCTAGTCTTGCGTCAGCTATCTCCTTTTCTTTACCGGGGACGCCAAACCCCTTTGTGGACCTTATCGCTGTCAGCGCCTCGAATCCGAAGGTTGGGTAACCGACAGCTATGGCATCTGCCGCTGTGCGGGGCTTTACGTAGCCGATCTTCTTGCCGTCGATTGATGCCCTCACCAGCGGGTCGCATCGCTCTGACTGTACCGCGACAAGCCGTGGAATACGACCGATTAACCCCGCCTTCTTGAACTCCTTTAGGCCCTTATACACTCCGGAGAACAGTGTGGCATTGCCCACAGGCATGAAGATGAAGTCGGGCGCGTTGCCAAGCTGCTCCACGATCTCGTAGCCAACCGTCTTCTGGCCCTCCTTCCTGAAGTGATAGTCGCCGCAGACAAATGCCCCGGTCTTCCTTGCGAAGCGCTCGGCGCTGTTGAGCGCGCTGTTGAAGTCGCCCTTTACCATTACTATCCTTGCCCCCTGGGCCCTTCTGTTGGATATCTTCTTCGGGTTGGCGCCGCTGCTGATGAATATGGTGCAGTTGATGCCCACCTTTTTGGCGTAGTGCGCGACCGAGAGTCCCATGTTACCAGTGGAGGCGCAGCAGACGCTCCTCTTTCCCAGCTCTAGTGCCTTAGAATCCACAGCCGAACCCCTGTCCTTGAAGGTCTTTGTGGGATTTTCAGTCTCCAGCTTTAGGAAGAGCGCGGCCCCGGTGAAGCTGGCCTTTTTCAGCCGCGTGCCACCTTCCCCGAGGCTCGGGCTTATGGCCCAGATGGGCAGAAAGTCGATATACCTGCTCATTGGGCTTCCCTTCTTTGCCCTTCTCAGCCTTGGCTTTGCGCCTTTTCCGTATTCAACCTCCAGTATTGAGCCGCATCTGCCGCACCTGAACGCCGAATCTGGCTCATTGTTGCCGCACTTGGTGCAGACGAGGCTGTATTCCATGTGGAGCTCTGTAAGACGGAGTTAATATATATTTCCATCAGCCGAATATTTGTGTAGATTTATATGCAGCAGACAGTACAAAAGCCGACGACTCTTGCGATAAGAGGCGTGAACATCCAGGGGCAGAGGTCAATCCTAGCCATGGCTACGACCTTGGAGAGCATGAGGTGGTTCGGCCCGGCGGTCCTTGATGCAAAGACCTGCCGGCTCTCTACAGGGGCTACAGTCAACGAAGCCAAAGG
>CAVXBR010000017.1:0-5652 GCA_963760035.1 uncultured Microcaldota archaeon
TCTTACTATTCACTACAATTCTATAAATAACTTGCTATTCTCCACTGAACGGAAGAATCTTCCCGGAAGTGCAATCCAAGGCAAGCCTTTTATTCGAAACGGTGGAAATGTAAAACAGCAAAAGGGCCAACCGGTGGATCAATTGACAAACCAAATGTTCTCAAGAGCGGCACTCCTCACGGTGCTGCTGGCATCGCTGTTCGCTGGAGCAGCCTTCTCCCAGCAGCTTAACATCACAGTATCACCTCGGTCAACTGTACATCTTGATGCCAACCAGAGCCTTATGAACTTCACGGCCATGGTGACCGGCGGCACGCCCTTCCCGGGCCAGAACGCCTCCTACAACTACCAGTGGTCTGTTCAAAAGGGAACGGCATGCCCGGGCATAATCCCCGCCTACCACTACCAGCTGCCCACGCTAAGGTACACACCGACGAGCGCCACAGCCAACTGCATAATGGTCGTGCAGGCGTCCGACTACCTGGGGAACACGACATTTGGCGCAACAGGAGTGGTAATGGTCAACCCAAGGCTCTACTCACCCGGCACACTCAACATAACCGCCTACAGCATCGTCCAGGGCCAGAACTCAACGGTAACCATGCAGGCGCCCATGAACGGGACGCCGCCCTACCACTACCAGTGGCTTGCAGCGACATCCATCGGGGGGAACCTGAGCTCGACAACGGCAAACGCACTTTGTGCCGTCAACCCTAACACACTCAACTGCGTCTTCGATACCAGCGCCTCGACCACTCCAGGATTCTACGAGTTCGAGCTAAGATACTCGGACAGCTCCACCCTCCCGCCAAGCCTCTTCTCCAAATCAGCGCTCATAAAGGTCACCCTCTCCAATGCCCCTGTTACATCTACCATCGCCGCAGCCGCCACGAGCAGCGCAAGCACATCGATTCCAACAAGCACTGCAACCACCTCTACCCACACCACATCGGTACCTACCACTACGGCAACCCAGACCACTACCAAGACCACAATCCCCCAGGTTTCGATAATGAAGCCAAACCACTTCGTCTCAGACGGGTGGGCGCTTGGGATAAAGTGGATCAATACGGTTCTCAAATACCTGGTCTAGCCCTATTTTAACTGCAGGCCAACGCTCCCCTAAAAATAAAATCGGTGCAGGGGGGAGGATTTGAACCCCCGAAGGCGCTAGGCCACAGGATCTTAAGTCCCGCGCGTTTTTCCGTGGCTAGTGAAAGCCAGACCGGGCTCCGCCACCCCTGCATTTAACATTCAAGCGTACATTGATGGGCCAAGGTCGCTCGCTGCGTTCTTGTAGCTCTCGTGGCTCTCCTTGTGCTTGTTTATGATTTCGCTGATCTTGGCCTCGACGGCCTTGGCCTCCTTGTCCAGGTCCCCTATGTCGATGTTTAGCTTCATCAGCTTGTTGAGGCATGTTATGGCGGTCTCAGCGTATATTGGGTCAACTATGCCCGGCTGGACAGAGACCATGACGTTAATGTTGTCAAGCCCCTCGAGCGTTGACCTAAGAAGGAGCATCGCGCCTACGCCAGTCGAGACGCCCTCTGCTATGGGCGTCATGCCGGCCTTCACAACCTGGCTCTCCAGCGACTTCTTTGAGCATATACCAAACACGGACTTCTTCTGGCTGCCGGGAGCGCTAGGAACCCCCATGGGTATGCCGCCAATGGAATAGATTGTGCCGATGCCGTTCTTCTTGACGAATGCATAGACGGTCTCGGTGATCTCATTGACCATGTCCAAGGGCATGGAGAACTCGGCGAATATGGTAATCACCTTGCTAGCTGCCGAACAGTACACCCTGACAGGGGGCATCGGCGTGCCCTTGTGAATAGAGATCAGCGGCGGGAAGGTCGAGCTCTCAAGGTAGCCCACATACTCCATCTCCAGCTTGTCTATCATGTAGCTTATGCTCATGGGACCGACCAGGCCTATGCCCGGGAAGCCCTCTATGAAGGCATAACCGTCAAGATTCACCTTTTTTAGCATTTTGATTTCCATGATAATCACTAACTATTGGCTAAGGCCCTGTTAAATAACTATCGCTCGACGCCGACAACCGAATAGACAACCGAGTAGATGCAGCGGTTCTTCTTCAGCACGGCGAACATCTTCCGCACCTTCGACGCCTCTGCCCTTACGTTAAGAACGTCGATGCAGCTCTCCGAGCCGTGCTGGTGGAGCTCGCTCTTTATGTTCTCCTTGAAGCCGTGGAGGGTGTTGGAGACGTGGTTCTTCTCCGACTCCTTGTAGGAGAGCACGAAGACGATCTCGACAGTGCCTTTCAGGCCCTCCAGCGCTTCGTAGTCCTTTACCAGGCTCTGGACGGCGTCACGGAGGAGCTTGGACCTGCTCTTGAAGCCCAGCCGCTTCTGTATCTCCCCCAGCCTCTTCCTCGTCTCGTCGTCAATCGATATGCTTAGAATCTCCATTAATGCCACTCCCTACCATCTTTTTTCAGGTCGTGCACCGCATCGTACCTGAGAAATTTTGCCGTACCCATCTCAAACTGTATAAGCGCCTTCCGCCTTCTCAGCCTTCTAACTTCTACCATATTATCTTCTATCCGCTCCCTTCTGTCGTTCCTGGCAAGCGCGCCATTCTTGTGGGGCACATAATTCAATGAAAAAAGGAAGTTATAAATCTATCGTATGAATCCTCGCTTTCGGGGAACTTTATTAACTTCTCCCGAAAGGTTTATTAATATAGTTATTAACATATTATCAAATAGTTATTAATGTGGTAATATGGAACAGTCGAATACCAAAGCTCTAATTGGGATAGCCATAGTGGTGGTAGTCGTGGCAGTTCTGGCAGCCTTTTCTGTATATGGCGGCGCAAACCATCAAACCGCCGCCAGCACAACCTCAACTATACAACCCAACAGCTCTAATCCCATGGCAAATCACAAAATACAGATAGTTGCAGCAGAGAACTTCTGGGGAAGCCTGATGCAGCAGATAGGGGGAAATAGGGTTAATGTGACAAGCATAGTAACAGACCCCAACGCAGACCCTCATGAATACGAGGCCAGTCCGGTCGCCGCAGAGGAGATCGCAAACGCCAAGCTTGTCATAGTCAACGGCGTCGGCTACGATGACTGGGCACTAAAGCTCCTCTCCGCTGGCACGAACCCAAACAGGGCAGTGCTCAATGTGGGCCAGCTTGTCGGGGTAGAAAACGGCTCTAATCCCCATCTATGGTACAATCCCGCATTTGTAAACAAAACAGTAAACCAGATGTATCTCGATCTGGTCCAGATAGACCCGGTTAACGCTAGCTATTACAAGCAGCAGTATGCGGCGCTTACGGCCAACCTCACCCAGGTAGACAGCAGGATAGGAACGATAAAGATGCAGTTCGGCGGAACCAAGGTGGCCGCGACAGAGGACATCTTCGTGTACCTGGCGAATGCCAGCGGGCTTGACCTTGTCTCGCCGCCAGAGTTCATGCAGGCAGTCGCAGAGGGCACGGATCCATCTGTGCAGAGCGTCACCCAGTTCGAGAACCAGCTTGAGAGCGGCAACGTGAGCGTGCTTGTATACAATCAGCAGACGGTGGATCCGCTTACCCAGCAGATAAAGCAGATAGCTGTTGAAAACAACGTCACGGTCATTGGGGTGACAGAGACGATACAACCCCCTGACACCAGCTTCGAGGTTTGGATGAACTCCGAGCTGCTTAACTTACAGAACGCGCTGAATGCAAAAGCATTGGGACAGTGAATGGCGACACCAAAAATCCAGGGCAAAACGGACATGCGGGATGTAGTCACGGCAAGGAATCTGACCATAGGCTACAATGGCAAGACCGTCTGGCACAACGCAAACTTCGACATAAAGCGCGGCGAGTTCGTTGCGGTCATCGGACCCAACGGAGCCGGAAAGACCACAATGTTCCGCCTACTCCTCGGCCTCCTCGAACCGATCAGCGGCGAGCTGAAGATATTTGGTGGAAAGCCAAGGCGCGGAAACGTCAAAATAGGTTACGTCCCCCAGCACCACAAGATAGACAACGAGACCAACATCGAGTGCCTTGAGCTGGTCAGGCTTGCATTATCCGGAAACCATCTAGGGCTGAGTATATCATCGCGGGAAGAAAAAAAGACCGCATTGGCGGCGCTCGAGGCAGTCGGCTCCACAGAGCTGGCCCACAAGTCGCTCGGTTCACTGTCCGGCGGGGAGCTCCAGAGGGTATACCTTGCCGAGGCGCTGGTCTCAAACCCTGAGATGCTTCTCCTCGATGAGCCGCTATCGAACCTGGACCTCAAGCGAATCAAGGATCTTGTAGGATTGGTCAACAAGGTCGTAAAATCCAGGAAGGTAACGGCCTTCCTAGTGGCGCACGACATCAACCCGCTGATACAGTACCTCGATAAGGTTGTGTACGTCGCCAACGGAAAGGTATCGACAGGAGCGCCTGACAAGGTGCTGACATCAGAGCACCTCAGCGAGCTGTACGGAACCCCGGTGGAGGTGCTGCACGACTCGAAGGGCAACATAGTGATTGTCGGAACCGAGGAACACCACGAGGTATGATGTTATGCTCAACGTAATGCTCGCTGCAAATCTGCTTACGGCAATGCAATCCATATTCAAATACCAGTTCATGCAGCATGCCTTCGAGGCCGGCACAGTAATTGCCATAGTTGCCGGGATAATCGGTTACCTTGTCGTCCTAAGGAGATCCACATTCGCCGCCCATGCCTTTGCAGAGATCGGCTTTGCAGGAGCGGCAGGCTCGATACTATTAGGGGTAAACCCGATTTTTGGGCTTTTAGGCCTGTCCACCGTGAGCGGAGTGGGGATCGCGCTTCTTGGCAACAAGGCATCACACCGTGACATAGAGATAGGCACGATCCTCGCATTCATGCTGGGCCTCGGGGTCCTATTCATAAGCCTATACACGGGCTATGCCACTGAGGCCTACTCAATTCTTTTCGGCGAAATCCTTGGAATCAGCTGGAACAGCGTACTGATAACGCTGGCGGTAAGCCTGGCGATCCTGGCAGTCATGGCCATCGTATATAGACCCCTCCTCTTCGCATCGATAGACGAAGAGGTTGCAGAGGCCAAGGGAATGAGGACAACCCTTCTCGGTGTAATCTTCATGGTCCTGCTGGCTGCAGCGGTGTCAATCGCAATACAAGTGGTCGGGGTTTTGCTTATCTTCGCCCTCATGGTTGTACCGGCCGCGATCGCCATAAGATTGGCCAAGAAACCGATCTATGCGATAATAATCTCCGTCCTTGTGGCGCTCTTCTCTACATGGGCTGGCCTCCTAATCGCATTCTACGAGCCTTATCCGGTAAGCTTCTTCATAACCAGCATAGTCTTCGTTTTATACCTGTTGGTGCGATTTGTCTACAGGAAGAGGTGATCAAACGCCGATAAAATACGTCAAGGGAGACCTGCTCAAGGCAGACGTTGACCTGATTGCCCATGGCTGCAACTGCATCCAATCCATGGGTGCAGGCATCGCAGTGGCCATAGCCAGAAAGTTTCCGCAGGTAGAGAGGGCGGACAAGGCGTTCGAGCCCCAAAAGCCAAAGGAGCGCCTAGGCCTGGTGGACATAGTGAAGGTAAACGGCCCCCGCATCAAGTTTGTGGCCAACTGCTACACGCAGCTGAAGGTTGGCGAAGGAATACG
>CAVXBR010000018.1:0-3623 GCA_963760035.1 uncultured Microcaldota archaeon
GTTACATCTAAATAGATTAAAGGCGATCGACATGAACCAGTTTAAGAGAACAATTTTGGGAGGCGTCCTAACGGTAATCACGCTTGCGTTCCTATTGGGCGCGGTGGTGAACCTGGGCAGCCTCGTCCCGGGTGCAGTCAGCACCCTGACTAGCAACGTTGTTGCTAACGTCGTGGTACAATCAGTATGTTACATAAGCTTGAGCAACTCTGTGATCCTTTGGACATTAGCGCCGACACAGAACTCAATGACCACCTGGAATACTATTAACGACATTGACACCGGTGGAAACGCTGCCGCAAACATCCTGCTATCAGGAGGCACAGGGACAGGGCTGTCAATTATGGGCAACTGGATTGGGGTAACAGCAGGTGACACCAACATCATCCTCATAGGGAACACCGTGTGGTCCAAGTCAGCTGCAAACACCTATGGAGGCGCAGGAACAACTGCACTAACCAACACGCTGGTTGACACATTGGAGCAGGTACCTGCGCCAACCTCAGCCGCCACATCAACAGGGAACATCATATACTTTGGTATGGGAGTGCCCCCAGCGCAGCATGCCGACACGTACACAACGAACATTGTGATAGAGAACAGCTGCTGAGCGGATTTGAATGAACAAATCTTCTCTTGCTGTTCTTTCTCTTTTTTCTTTTCTTCTTATATTTACAACTGTTTCTGTAGCGCAGCTCGGTGAGGTCGCTGGGCAGCCTCACTTCCTTGTAAACCTTGGGGGCAGCAACAGCATCGTTATAACGATACTGAGCCAGGCAGGTTATCCGCTTCCGATCAAGGTGATACTGCCGACCCTTACATCAACTGACGCAAACGCCATAACTCCTATAGTAACTGCGACTCCGATGGAGGCGAATGTGCCTGTCGGGGGGGATCTTTACATAAATGTCACGGTGCACATGCCGGAAGGCACCAACAAGCCGGGATACAGCTGGTCGGGAGTCCTGCAGGTGGTCGCCGTTTCCAACTCTTCCAGCGGTGGTGGTGCCCAGATACTTGAGGGAGTAGCAAAGATCGTCTCCGTAACGGCGGAGCAGCACGTACCCAGCATATGGGACTACCTGTGGCTTATGATATTGATCGTCGCCATCGTGGTGGCCATTGTCGTGGTGTTCTTCCTGCGCAGCAGGGGAATGCTCGGCGGAAGGGCTGCCAAGGCCGTAAGGTCAAGCAGGGCCGCTGTGGCCAGAAAGGCGAGGAAGCGGCGTCGTGCCAAGGGGAAGGGCGCGACAAAGCACAGGAGGAAGAGGGCTGTTGCTGGCAGGACAAGGAAGGCTGCAGGCCTAAGGGCCACCAGGCGAAGAAGGCGCAGGTAGCCTGCCGGAAGCCGATAAAGCTATCCTAACGGATAGTTATTAATCACTTTCCTGTGATAGCATTATGGTGTCTTGATGAAGAGTAGCGTAAAATCATGGCTGGCCATTCTGATGGGGATAGTAATCCTCGTCGCGGACCTGTACTGGACATACACGAGCTACTTCGATGCGACGTGGCTTGCACTCGGAATCGTCATCGCCGTGGCGGATGTCGCCTGGCTCCTGATTGACTGGAGCCTCATGAAGCATTGATTTTAGAGTATCATAGTGATCCATATGAATAATGCAGTTGCGGCAGTAGCAGTAATAATAGTGCTGATCGTAGTAATCGGCGGCGCCTACATATACACAAGCGGAAAGGGTTCGTATGCAACTTCAACGGTTGCGGCATCGACCTCGGCCTACACGACCGTGGCATCGACCACGGCCAAGACAACCACGGTAAGCACGCAGCTTCCGTCCAACTCGGTCATGCCATCGAACTCCCCGACCACCAATAAGACCTCCTATTCGGGAAGCTACGCGGTGCTGGTCAAGGACAGCAGCGCCTACGGCCCCTACCTGGCCAGCAGCACGGGCTATACCCTGTATGTCGACACTGCTGACACCCAGAACAGCGGGACAAGCACCTGCACGGCAGGATGCGCAACCCTCTGGCCACCGTTCTACACAACGAACCTGGTATTGGCCTCCGGGCTCAACGCCACCTGGTTCGGGATAATAAACAGGACCGGCGGAGCAGTAGGACACCAGATCACCTACAAAGGATGGCCGCTATACCTTTATCAGGAGGACAGCGCGCCCAATGTGATCACCGGCAACGGAGTCGGCGGCTTCAAGGTTGCAACGAAGTAGTTGCTAAACAGGAATCTTTCCCGGCCCTTGGCCGGGATATCTCTTTTTCTTTTGTTTAACCCACGCAAGCGCAGTTCCGGCGCTTCTCCCCTCTCGATGCGGTTGGCTACATCTTCCGCGAAGCCTCGCTCTCCGGCTTGACGTCCTGCACGTACTCCCCTGTCAGGCAGGAAATGCAGAGGCTCGACCTGGGGAGCCCTATGGCCCAGGCCAGGTCGTCAATGGTGGTGTAATAGACGGAGTCGGCGCCTATCAGCTTCGCTATCTCGATGTTCATCTGCTCCTGGCCGCCAGAGCTGAAGGCCCTTGCAACCAGGTCCTGGTTGTAGAAGTCAATCCCGAAGTAGCACTGGCTTATGATCGGCGGGCATGAGAATGCCACGTGGACCTCCTTTGCCCCCTCCGCCCTCAGGTCGAATATCAGGTTCGACATCGTCAACCCCCTTACAAGGCTGTCGTCTATCAGCAGTATCCGCTTCCCCTCAACGACCGCGCCGATCACATTGAGCTTGTTTTTGACCACGATCTCCCTGTGGGCATGGCTCTCCTGCATGAAGCTCCTCTTCCTCTCGTACCTGTCCTTCACCAGCGCACCCTCCATTGGTATGCGGTTGGCCTGACCGTAGCCGCAGGAGACCGCGTTGCCGGAGTCAGGCACCGGGACGAAGAAGTCGACATCCGGCTTATAGTGCTCGGCTATCTTGAGGCCCAGCCTCTTCCTCACCTCGTAGACCAGGCTGCCCTCGAAGACCGACTCCGGCCTGCACATGTATATCCACTGGAACATGCAGTGCTGCCTCTGCTGGTGGGGAAAGAGCCTGTAGGAGCTTATGCCGTCGCTCTGGCTTATCACGACCATCTCGCCCGGCTCTATTGGCCTGTGGATCGCGTTGAGGTACTTCTTGCCGAAGGCGAGCGACTCGGAGGCGACGAAGACTCCTTCCTGGTTTGAGCCGACCGAGAGGGGCATGTAGCCGTAGCTGTCCCTTATGGCTATTATCTTGGGGTCCTTGCTTGCAACCAGCGCCACCAGCGAGTAGGAGCCCACCGCCTTGCCGAGCTCGGCCTTTATGGAAGCGGGATTCATCTCCGGGGCGGTCAGGCTCTCCCCAAGCAGGGTTCCCAATATAACCGTGTCCGAGATGCCCTTCTCCTCAATTCTCAGCATCGCCTTGAGCTCGCCGCTGTTGGCTATGTTGCCGTTGTGGCTTACGGCGTATTCGACCCCCGACTTCGAAACGAAGCGGATGGGCTGCGCGTTGTTCAGGTTGCTCCCTGATGATGTTGTATAGCGGGTGTGGCCGATGAGCACCCTGCCGGAGATGGAGTCGTTGAATATCTTGGAGTCCTTTACGAGCCCCATGCTCTTTCTTGTCACCAGCTGCGGGACCCCGTTGATCTCGTCAAGAAAACTGAGCCCGTGGGAGGTCT
>CAVXBR010000019.1:0-12933 GCA_963760035.1 uncultured Microcaldota archaeon
GCCCCTGAAAGGGCCTCCTGAACATGTAAGCACGATCTTCTCAACGGGATTCATCTCATTTCCCCTGAGGCACTGCCATATGGCGCTGTGCTCGCTGTCAGTGGTCAGCAGATGAGATCCGTTCTTCTTCGCCGTCTCCATGACCAGCTCACCCGCCGCGACGAGCGGCTCCTTGTTGGCTGTCGCCACGTCCTTTCCCCTCCGCAGTGCAAGCAGGGTGGGGGCAAGGCCGGCTATCCCGACTATATTATTAATTACTATATCAGCGTTCTTCGAAACACAGGCCTCGATGTGCGAAGTAGGGCCACCCAATATCCGCGTGCTACCTATATTCATAGCACTTAGCTCTGCGGCCTTCTTCGGATCAATGACGGCTGCGTACCTGGGATTGAACTCCTTTATCTGTTTCGCCATCAGTCCTATGTTGTTGCCGTAGGAAGCTAGGGCCTCAACCTCGAAGCGCCCGTTTGATCCCCTCAAGACCTCAAGGGTATGTTCCCCCATTACCCCAGTTGAGCCTAATATCGAGACTAGCTTAGCCATGATAAGTGCTATGGCGTTCAATAATATTTAAGCGTACCTCCGCCGTCCCATTTGCCGTTAAAACGGCAAAAGCGTCAGCCAGCGAAGCCCTACACAACGCTTATAAGGGTATCCTGCGATAAACTATCTGTTAAGAGCGAACGTGATTAGGTAAGTTGATACAATGAATATTTCTTCTATTATGCGGGGTCTGGCAATACTACTGTTAGCCGGTCCTTTCGAGCCGCAAATTCATTCTGCTTCTTGCCTAGATGCCGTCCGTTCTTGACCCAAAAAGGGGTTATTGAATGGGAAAAACTTACATAGACGTAGTAAAGTACATGGTAGAGGCCAAATTCGACGTGGCCGGGCTTGCGGAAAAGCCAGACATAATCGGTGCAATCTTCGGTCAGACTGAAGGACTACTGGGCGGGGGCCTGGACCTCAGGGAGCTGCAGAAGAACGGAAAGATCGGAAGGATCGAGATCGAAGTATCGACTTCGGGAAACAAGACCTTCGGTAAGCTGTTTTTGCCGTCCTCACTGGGGCGCGTAGAGACCTGCATACTTGGCGCCACCATAGAGTCGGTGGACCGGGTAGGTCCCTTCGAGACGATATTCAAGATAAATAGGATAGAAGATACAAGAAACGAGAAGAGGAACAAGATAATCAACAGGGCCAAGGAGCTGCTCAAGACGCTGATAACGACAGAGATGCCGGACAGCAGGGACATAAGCGAGCAGGTCGAGGCGGACGTAAAGTCAAGCGTAGTAACCTCCTATGGGCCTGAGGCGCTCCCAGCTGGTCCTGAGATAGACATCAGCGAAGAGGTCATCTTCGTTGAAGGCAGGGCTGACGTTATAAACCTGCTGAAGAACGACATAGCCAACTGCATCGCGGTGGGCGGAGCGACAGGGGTAATACCAAAGACGATAATAGATCTCAGCAAATCAAAGGAGACCGTGCTCTTCCTTGACGGAGACCGCGGAGGCGACATGATCCTCCGAGGGCTCTCGAACGTATGCGAGGTCGACTTCGTGGTAAGAGCGCCAGACGGAAAGGAGGTGGAGGAGCTCACCAGGAAGGACATAATAAAGGCGCTGAGGGCAAAGATCCCGATAGAGCAGGCGCTCTCAAGGCTGAACCACGGCGGAGGCCACGGCGGAAGCGGCAACAGGTCGCAGTTCGGCGGACGCCCGAGGTTCGAGCAGAGAAGGGAGTTTGACCAGAGGCCGCAGCCACCACCACCGCAGCAGCCACCACAGCCCCCGCAGGCGGAACAGAGGCCTCCGATGCCACGTCCCCCGGAACGGCAGGAGGTCATACTTAGTCCGACCGAGATATCCTCCAACATGCGCAACAACGTCGACCTCTCCAAGAAGATAAAGCCCCCCATAACCTATGAGGGCATGCTTGAGGAGGTATCGTCAAGTGCATCAACAACCATAAAGGACATGGATGGCAACGACGTCGACTTCACGCCAAGGCCGCAGCCCCGCATGCCAGACAGGGCCCAGTCAAGGCCACAGGCTCCATCATCTCCATCGGCCCAGACAGACCCAAAGTTCACTGGCGCGCTTGATGAACTACACAACACGCTCAGGGGCCGCATCTACGACTCGTCAGGCCAGATAGTTGCAGAAGTGCCCATAAGGGAGCTGATACCTAAGATGCAGGACATCGGCAGGGCCGACGTGGTAGTCTTCGACGGCATAATAACCCAGAGGTTGGTCGAGCTGGCCAATAAGATCGGCGTGCACGCCGTCTATGCCTCAAGGGCTAGCCAGATAACCCGGTCGTTCGACGGCATGCTGCTGTTTACCAAGGACCAGGGAGTCGTAGGCAAGTGACAATTAGCTGAGAAGTAGAAAAGGCAAATCAAGCGGAGTGCGAACCATGGCAAAACCAAGCGGAATAATAGCGAAGCTCGTAGACAAGGCGATGGACAAGTACCAGGTCCCCGACTGGGCCCGCCCCTACGTCTACAAGTACGTGAGCAGGAACAGGGTCGATCTGATCAAGACCGCCATAAGCTTCGTCGGCTTCGGGAGGAAGAAGGGACAGATAACGAGCGACTACGCCATCCTGCCCAACGGCAGGAAGTTCCGCATGAAGTCAATAATAAAGCTGCTTGGAATCTTCTTCCACGGAGAGCAGAGACTGGCCGACCTGGAGATGCACTGGGCAAAAGTTCACGGGATAGGAAATCCTGAGTACGAGAACGGGTATCTGGAGCTGGCCAATCTGGACTACAAGGGCGCCAGGGCCATGAATAACCTGATGGGCGGACTCAAGTACAAGATCCCTGAGGATAACCACACGCTCGATCCTCTCTTCGACAGGATGGAGAAGCTGGAGAGCTGGGAGGAGCGCATACTGGCGAGCGGGATAATACTCGACTACTGCTATATAAAACCATTCGCAGGAATGTTCAAGCGCGTATTCTACCCCG
Organism: uncultured Microcaldota archaeon; assembly: GCA_963760035.1. Taxonomy (GTDB): domain Archaea; phylum Micrarchaeota; class Micrarchaeia; order Micrarchaeales; family Micrarchaeaceae; genus JAJYUY01. Next base: position 2,975 of record CAVXBR010000019.1, read on the forward strand.
TAGTTCCGGAGTTCATGAGAAGCTTCGGCAAGGCCTTCACCTCAAAGGAGGCGAAGGAGAGGTGGGACCTGCTCGAGGCGAGAAGGCTGATAGCGACAGGAAGGATATCAAAGGAGAGGGCGGCCGAACTTTCGAAGGAGCTGCTCCTGTTGGTTTCACAATCCATAGACAAGAACATGCCCATAGCGAAGGAGCTGGGAATCCTGGAGGAGATCTCGCTGCTCAAGGAGATATCCTATGCCTATCCTGTTCACGTGCTTAAGGAATTAGGTGTAGACATCTAATTCTCAGACCAGGAACTTTCCGTCTTTCATTATTGTTTTTCCATCGACAACGATGGTGGTGTCTTTTATCACGAAATCGCAGTGGGCGTTGCTGGGAAAATCAGCTCCTGTCATACTCGGATAACTGTTGCCCACGGCGACATGAACCCCTGGAAACTTCTCATCCTGCAGCATTAGCCCTACGAATTCAGTCAACCCTATATTGGTCCCTATGGCAAATTCGCCTATCCTGTTGGCGTTCTTATCCTGCTTCATATATTCCCTCAGTTCAGTCTGCAGTTCCGCATTGTCGACCTCCAAGGCGACCACCCTGCTATCTGATATTCTAAGTTTTATTTGAGGCTTCAGCCGGTTATAATGCTCAAAATAGTCGCCTATCGAGCCATCAACCATTATCACGCCATCTACCTCTAGAGGGCAGGTGAACACCTCTCCATCTGGCAGGTTGCTCCATCTTTCCGGCATATTGCTTATGTCGCCGTCGCAGATCACCCAACGCCATTGGGGATTCAGTTTCACCGTAACGTTTGTTCCGAGCTTTGTTGTTACGACTATCTTCTCCGCGCCTTTTACTATGCCATAAACCTTCCTTGTAAGCTCCTTTATCTTTGCATAGTCCGCCCGCATGCCAGTTTTCATAATTTCTTCTGTGACGTCAACCATGTGGGCCTCCCTGCCGTGTTCGGTTGCAAGTTTGATTAGGGGTTTTCTTATAGTTGGTAATTCCCCTTTTTGCGACCCTGCGGTATAAAATACAGCCGTAGACCATCCCAAACTCTCCACTATTGCTTCCGGAAGTTTTTGTAAGGGCCTAGAGCCAAAATCATCTAGACTAAAGTGCTTAACCGATTTCGTTATCGTTGTGCATTCGGCAGAGAGCGCCTCAACAACGGTGCGCGAGAGGTTGTCTCCAACTATAACCACCCTGTCTTCAGAGATTATCTTCATGCAATTTACTACCGCCTGCTGTGCACCTTGCCGCAGGGCTGTTACGCTATTGCTCCTTGTTGTCATGCTAAACCGGCATACCATTCCAGTCAAAATATATAATTACCTACGGCTTGCCTAGAAACCACAGTCACGTATAAATAGCTTAGTTCTCCAATACCTCGTAGAGCAACACCTAGATGTGATTACATGAGCAACGAGCAACCAGCAACCCAGGGAACAAAGCCGGAAAACACAGTGTACATAGGCAAGAAGCCGACCATGAACTATGTGTTGGCAGTGGTCACACAGTTCAACAGCGGCCAGAGCGAGGTAACCATAAAGGCGAGAGGCAACTCAATATCGAGGGCAGTAGACGTGAAGGAGATAGTGGTCAACAGGTTCCTTCCGGACCTGAAGGAGAGGTCCATAAAGACATCTTCGGAAGAGCTCACGAACGAGGACGGCACCCGTTCTAAGGTAAGCGCGATACAGATAATACTCGGAAGATAGACGGGCTGGGCATTGCATCCGCAATGCCATCTAATTTCTTTTTCATAAACATGCTGAGTCGATGAACAAGGCAAATCCCGAACCGATAAAGTTCTTCATGGACACCGGCCGGTGGGCCTTCCTGTCGCCCATGTATCTTTGCCCTGTTGAGATCGACGGGATTAGCTACGGGAGCGTGGAGCACTACTACCAAAGTATAAAGGGCGCGACGGAGCCGATCCGGTCAAGAATACGCGGTGCCGCCACCGGTTATCTTGCAAAGGAGATGGCGCATGCGCTGAAAGGTGCCGAGGCCGCAAAACTCTCTCCGGAAAAGAAGATAGAGGTGATGAGGACGGCGATGGTGGCGAAGTTCCTGCAGAACCGCGACCTAGGTGAGAAGCTACTTGCCACCGGAGATGCTCTCCTTCTAGAGGACAACCCGGAGGATATGTTCTGGGGCATAAACGGGCAGAACTGGGTAGGCAAACTGGTGATGGAAGCCCGCGCCGCAGTAATAAAGCAGAAAGCTCAAAAGGCATAAATAATGCCAAGCCCAATCTAACCCTATGCCAGAGCGCAAAGTAACATTCACTAATTCGCATGGCGTGAAGCTGTCCGGAATCCTTGCCGTACCTAAAACCAAGAACCCGCCGATAGTCATCCTCTGCCACGGCTTCACCACCGGAAAAAACAGCAAGAAATACATCGCCCTGAAAAAAATTCTTGAGGACCGCAAAATCGCGAGCCTCAGATTCGACTTCTTCGGCCATGGCGAAAGCGGCGGCAACTTCGCAGACATAACAATCACCGAAGCAGTCGACGACGTGCTCAACGCTGTCAAATTCGTCAGGAAGAAAGGATTTACCCGGATCGGGCTTTCCGGAGCAAGCTTCGGAGGGATAGCCTGCTTTATCGCGGCATCGAAGCTGAAAGGGCTTTTCGGATTGGCTGCCATCTCGCCAGTCTCAGATTGGCCTGCACAAGACTCAGCTGCCTTCACCAAGGCGGAGATGCGAGACTGGAAGAAGAAAGGGTTCATGACCTACAAAAATTCATTTGGCAAGGAGATGAGGCTAAACTATTCTATCTATGAGGACTCAAAGAAGCACATAGTCTATAAGGTGGCAAAAAAGATCAGCGCCCCCACCCTTATCGTTCACGGTTCCGCCGACGAGGAGGTGCCTGTGTCACAAAGCAGAAAAACGGCCAAACTCATACCAGACTGCGTACTCAAAGAGATAAAAGGGTCCAACCACCATTACTCCAAAAAAAGAGACTTCAACAGGATGATGCGCCTGGTCTCGACCTTCCTAATAAAGAAGGCTTCAACCTGACCTGCTCTGTCTTTCCTACTTTTTCCTTGCCCTGTGGTACAAAAGTGCAATCCCGCAAGACAAAAGATAAAACACCACGATATTAACCAATAGGTTAACTGGATATATCCCGACAATTCCGGCATCTCCTAAATATTTAGTTCCAAAGAACATCGGATAGCCGATTCCCTGGGCTGGCATACTCCCGCAAACAACATCCGACGGTCCCATTGAGCACATACTAGTGGTCTTCGGAATAAAGGTCGTAAGGCCAATTAAAACAACCAGCAGAACGATTTTCATAATCGTTGGCCTAAGAACCTCTTTCCATCGCATGATACGGCTTCGCAAGCCAATTATTTAAACTCTTCTAAAAACAGCTTTAAAATCAGGTGAGGCTTCCCCAACCGGTGAGTCTCCATCTCTTGGCCAGGTTCCTCATCACAGCGACCTTCATGTTCTTGTCTGTGCAGATCGGGTGCTTGAGATCAAACTCGATCATGTCCTTCCTTGCCTTCTTTACAAAGCCCAGCACAGTTGCGGTTCCTATGCCCAGTATCATTGGTTCGTGGTCCACTATCCCCTGCTCGGGAACGTCATCCCTGGGAAGCTTGTGGTACTTTATCGTAACAGAGTTCAACACCGGAGGCATCTTGTCCTTGATGCCTATAAGGTTCCCAACCAGCCCGTCTGCCTTTGTGAATGTTGGGTCCATCTCCGTTGATACACCTATCAGTCCTCCCGGCAGCGCCTCGTCTATCTTCTGACTTCCGTTGGAGAGGCTCGTCAATGTTGTCGTGACCGGCTCGTAGACCTCCTTCTTTGCCTTGTTGTTTATCTTTATGCCTGGCCTTATCTCGACCTTCTGCCCCTCCTTGAAACGACCTCTCGCCACCGCACCCCCCAGCACTCCGCCGAGCATCTTCGTGGCGTCGGATCCTGGCTTGTTGACGTCGAAAGACCTTACAACGTACATTATCGGGTCAGACTCCAGGTCCCTCTTAGGCCTCTCCATGTTGGCGATCATCTGGAGCAGCAGGTCTATGTTGATCCCCAGGTTAGACATGACTGGTACTATCGGGGCGTTCTCTATGGCGCTCCCCTTGATGAACTCCCTTATCTTCTTCTCGTGGGCCACCGCCGCCTCCTTTCCAACTATGTCTATCTTGGTCTGGACTATTATGACGTTCTTTATGCCCAGTATGTTGATTATCATCAGGTGCTCCTTTGTCTGCGGCATTGGACAAGGTTCATTGGCCGCGATTACAAAGAGTATCGCGTCTATTATGCTGGACCCAACTATGGCCGTCGCCATTAGGGTCTCGTGGCCCGGCGCGTCTAGCATAGAGAACCTCATCAAGGGCTCTGTCTTGCTGCCGTCGTTGGGGCACTTCTCCGAGGTGCTGTAGGCAGCCGCGCCCTCGCACTTCTGGCACTTCCTTATTATCGCGTCGGCGTAACCGAGCTTTATGGTCATGTTCCTCTTGATGCTCTCGCTGTGCTTGTCAGTCCATGACCCTGTTATGGCCCTGGTCAGTGATGTCTTCCCATGGTCGATGTGGCCGAGCGTTCCTATGTTTAGGACGCTGTGTGTTATGTCGTGCTCCTTTCCCTCCAAACAGATCAACTACTTCTTTACCTCTTCCGTCTCTTTCTTGGCCTCGGCTTTGGCCGGCATTATCTCGTCAACGCTCTTTTCCCCGTACTCGAGTATCTTAAGGTTGACCTGTGCGGTGTCCGCCGCGATTATGCCCCCCCTGACGCTCTCCCTCCTGTATTGCCCCTTTTCCTTTCCGGAGTCGGCCACGAGCTTGAGTATCTTCACCTTTCCGGTTCCCTGTATGCTCCTGTTGAGCGGGAATCCGCTGCTGTCACTGCCGCCGCTGATCTTCAGCTTGTATCCCGAGAGGCCGAAGGCGCTTCCCTCCAGCGAGTCCCCGATCTTCCTTCCAATCAGTGCAACAGCCGCATCGCTGCTTACTTCCATTCCCTTGGACCTTCCGCTCTTTGGATCTGAAACCACTATCTTCATAATATCACTTAAGTGCAAAAATCATCTGTACATGTTCTCCGGCTCCTCCTTGAACCTCTTGATCCTGTCTGCCAACTCCTTCGGTATCGCGGGTCTGACCAAATCAAGCGCCTTGTCGAAGTCAGCCTTAGTGACTATCTCGCGCTTGGCCCTTATGGCATTCATCCCTGCCTCCCTGACCACGTTCTCTATCTCGGCGCCCGTGTAGTTCTCACTCAGCTTTCCAAGCAGATCGGGCGAGACATCCTTCCCAAGTGGCATCTTCCTCGTATGAACCTTGAAAATCGCAACCCTCGTCTGTTCGTCGGGCATCGGTATCTCTATTATCCTGTCAAACCTGCCGGGCCTCATCAGCGCCGGGTCGATGTCATCTGGCCTGTTTGTCGCTGCAAGCACCACTATGCCCTCGGCTTTCTGGAGGCCGTCCATCTCCACAAGGAAGGTTTCCAATGTATCCCTGTGTATAACGCTCTCATTATCCTCCGAACTGCGTGCCTGTGTTATTGCATCTATCTCGTCTATGAATATTATGCATGGGGCGGCCATCCTGGCCTTCCTGAAGATCTCGCTGATTATCTTTTGGCTTTCCCCAACCCACTTGCTGAGTATTTCCGGCCCCTTTATCGATATGAAGTTGGCCTCCCTCTCGGTAGCGACCGCTTTGGCCAGCATGGTCTTTCCTGTACCTGGGGCGCCTACCATGAGTATCCCCCGGATCGGCCTTATGCCCATCTTCTCAAATATCTCCGGGGTCTTTATGGGCATCTCTATCGCCTCCTTTAGCTCTGATTTCACCGAGTCGAGCCCACCGACATCACCCCAGTGTATGTTGGGCCGTTCCACGAAGACCTCCCTGAGCGCGCTGGGCTGTATGAGCGCCAGCGCCTCCATGAAGTCAGCATTTGTAACCTTGAGCTCGTTCAATATGTCCTGCGGTATCGACTTCTTGTCCACGATTTTAGGTATTATGTGCCTCAACTCGGCCATCGCCGCCTCTCGGACCAAAGCCGCTATGTCAGCCCCGGTATAGCCGTGCGTTATCGCTGCAAGATTATCGAGCTTGACATCCTTCAGGAGCGGCATATTCCTTGTATGAATCTGTAATATCTCCTTTCTAGAGTTCCTGTCCGGAACCCCAATCTCTATCTCCCTGTCAAACCGCCCCGGCCTCCTAAGCGCAGGATCTATCGCATTGGGCCTGTTGGTCGCCCCGACTACTATCACATTGCCCCTTGCTCCCATTCCGTCCATGAGCGTGAGGAGCTGCGACACCATCCTCCTCTCGACCTCGTTGGTCGCCTCCTCCCTCTTGGGCGCTATGGCGTCTATCTCATCCATGAATATTATGGTCGGCGACTTTTCCTGCGCCTCCTTGAATATCTCCCTGAGCCTCTCCTCGCTCTCTCCAACGAACTTGCTTACGAGCTCTGGCCCCGATATGTATATGAAGTGGGCGTCGCTCTCGTTCGCTACCGCCTTGGCGAGCAGCGTCTTCCCTGTACCAGGCGAACCGTGCAGCAGCACGCCCCTCGGCGGCTCTATGCCCAAGCTATCGAATAGTTCAGGGTATCTTATCGGTAACTCCACCATCTCCCGTATCTTTGATATCTCATTTTTGAGGCCTCCTATGTCCTCGTAGTGAACCTCCCCGATCCTGACTATCGACTCGGAGACGGGCTCGCTCTTGACAACGACTTCGGTCTCCTTTGTCACCCTTACGACGCCGTGGGGCACGACCTGTACCACTATGAAATTGAATGCGTATCCTACCATGGCCACCGGAACGACGTCACCCTTCACAAGGGGCTTGTTCTCAAGCCTCATCTTCGCGTACTGCGCGAAGTCAGGGCTCATCGGGTTCCTCTGGTTTGGTGGAGGCGCCAGTATCACCTTTTCAGCTGTCTTGACCTCTGCCTTTGTTACATGGACCCGGTCGCCTATGCCTACCCCTATGTTCTGCCTTATCCATCCGTCTATCCTTATGAAGTCGAGGCCCTCGTCCTGCTGATGCGCCTGCCAAACGACAGCCGCCGTCGACTTTCGCCTCCCCTTTACCTCTATCACGTCGCCGGATATAACGTTGAGCGCCTTCCTGGCCTTGGAGTCGATCCTGGCGATGCCTCGCCCGTCGTCGGTCACAAGAGCGCCGGCTACTGTAAGCTCTACTCCCTCAGAGCGGAGGCACTCCGCATCTTGCACCGGTCAATCTGACCGCCTGCACCAGGAGCGGAGTTGGAATTTGTGCGGCCGCTCGCGGAGCAGGCCAGCGTGAAACTCCGCTTTGCGGGGGGCGATGACAACCTGGTTATCCAGGGCAATGAAAACATGCTTCGCCAGATGATGCTGAATCTTATCGGCAACGCGATTCGCCACACGCCTGCGGGAGGCAAGATCGACGTATCGACGCGGGGAAGATCCAGGCAAGGAACCCTCCGCGCGCAAATGGTGATTAAAGATACGGGCTGCGGAATTCCGGCAAATCTGGTGGATCGAATCTTCGAGGCCGGATTCAGCGCGAGTGGAGACACTCCGGGGCTGGGCCTGGCAGTTTGCAAGCGGCTTATGGAGCAGCACCACGGCGATATTCGCGTTTCAAGCCGCGTAAATTGCGGCACCACATTTCAATTGGAGTTCCCGGCATTATGACGAGAGATGAAGCGCCTTCGGTAATGGTCGTAGACGACGAACCGGGCATTCGAACTGCGTTGCGCGCGAATTTTCTTCGTCACGGCTGGCAGGTTGAGACAGCATCCTGTGTGCGCGCCGCGATCTCTAGCCTTGAGGTCCGCGAGTTCGACCTTGTAGTGACGGATATTCGCATGCCGGATGGGACCGGTATGGAAGTGATGCGTTCGGCGCGGCGATCGTCGCCGGGAACGGCGGTCATTTTACTTACCGCATACGGCTCGGTTCCGGATGCGGTAACTGCGATGCGCGACGGCGCGCTCGATTACCTGACCAAGCCGATATCGTTCGATCAATTGCAGGCCATGGCTGCCCAGGTGATGTTCCGCGCAAAACACGCTGCTGTCGCAGACTCCGCCTCGGCTGGGCGACATTATTGGGCGTTCCCCGTCGTTGCTTCGCGCCATTCAGCGCGCTCGCTCTGCCGCCGGCACGGGCGGCCGATGTTCTCATCGAAGCCGAAAGCGGTACGGGCAAAGAACTGCTGGCGCGATTCATCCATGATTCAAGCGATCGAAGCAGAAAACCATTTATCGCATTGAACTGCGCGGCTGTGCCCGAGTCTCTGCTGGAGAGCGAGTTATTTGGCCATGGGCGAGGGGCATTCACCGGCGCTGTGGGGGCCAAGCCCGGAAAGTTCGAGTTAGCGGATGGCGGCACCATTCTGCTGGATGAGATCGGGGAGATGCCGCTGCACCTGCAACCCAAACTCCTGCGAGCTCTTCAGGAGCGAGAAGTTGAGAGGCTCGGTGAGTCTCATCCTGTGCATGTCGATATTCGGGTGATCGCCACCACCAACGTCTCCCTGGCCACGATGGTTGAGCGCGGCGATTTTCGCGGCGATCTGTTTTACCGGTTGAATGTGATTCCCCTCTCGCTGCCGCCCGCTTCGCGAGCGCCGGGAAGACATTTCAATTCTTGCCCACCACTTTGCGGAGAAATTTGCGGCGCAGTTGGGAACCAGGCCGCCCCGGCTTCATCCCGAGTTCCTCAATCGCCTGCAGACGCACGCCTGGCCTGGAAACGTGCGGGAGCTGGCGAATTTCATGCGCCGGGTTCTCACATTGAGCGGAACGCTGGAAGTCGACGCTCATTGCTTCGAGATGGAGTTTCAGGGAGTTTCAAAAGCGCCTCGTCCCGGAAGATGTCCCCAATCCAGCCCCCGGCATCCCCATTCGCCAAGTCGAACGGCTGCACCTGGAGAGCACTCTGGCTCTTACCGACGGCAATCGAACGCACGCAGCTGAATTGCTGGGCATCAGCCTGCGAACATTGCGTAACAAAATCCGCGAATACGGTCTTCCACCGAGGAGGTATGCATAGCATGTCGACATTTTCCTCGCTTCAACCTTGCAGGGGTATCTGCAGGTCGTTACAGATCGCCAGCAGCAGATTACGTCGAACATAGCGAATGTCGATACGCCCGGATATCACGGCAAGGATATTGATTTCCAGGCGGAGATGCGGCATGTCATGTCTGGAGAGAACAGCGAACTGCAGCCGGCCGCTCAGGAAGAAGTTGGGACTGACCGAGCGCCCCGACGGGAACAACGTAGATATCGACCGCGAGGGCCTGCTTCTGTCGCAAACGCAGCTTCAGTATCAACTGGGCGTGCAGCTTGTTAAGTCGCAGTTTCAGACTTTGTTGACGGCTATCAAGGAGGGGTAACCAGTTATGGGACTTTTTGACATGTTAGCCATGAGTGGATCGGCTCTGACCGCGGAACGGCAGCGGGCAGAAGTTACATCGTGCGAACCTGGCCAACGCGGAAACCACGCACACCGACGCCGGCGGTCCGTATGTGCGAAAGGAGGTTGTCTTTCAGGCGACGGCGGATCGCCGTTTCGCAACGTCATCAACCAATCGGCAACTTTTCCGCGGCCGTGTCGGGCAGCGTGCGGTTGAGCCAGGTTATTGACGACCCCACCCCGCCAGTGCAGCGGTATGAGCCGGGCAGTCCGGACGCGGACGAAAGCGGATGGTCTCTTATCCGGCTATCAATCCGATGAACGAGATGGTGGACCTGATGGGCGCGGCGCGCGCTTACCAGTTGAATGCATCCGCGGTAAACGCGGCCAAGCAGATGATTCAGGAATCTATCGACATCTCTGAAAACTACGTAAGGCGGGAGGCGACCATGAGTAATGTGAATCTGGCAGGAATTCCAAGCTCGTACTTGCCGGACGCGAAAGGCATTCGATGTCGGCAGCGGCGGCGGTGGA
>CAVXBR010000020.1:0-7267 GCA_963760035.1 uncultured Microcaldota archaeon
ATAGCTAACCCAAAAAGTGTTACAACTTCCACTACTCTTAACTTTTCATAAAATTGTTATTCCTTTTCAGCGTTCTTCAAAAGACGACCATGTTGGAAAACGACTCCAACATTCTTGGCGACCTGTACAAAAACTGCAAGGATCCAAAAGAAAAGATAAGATATGCGGCGTTGTATGCGGTAAGTAGAGGAAGAGACGTCAGGACTGTTGCAGACATAATGGATGTGGAAGAATCCACAGTCTACGATTGGATAAACAAGTGGATTTTCGACAAGAACATTCGTGACAAACCAAGGAGCGGTAGACCGCCGAAGATTACAAAGGATGACGACAAGGAAATACGCCGCCTCATCGACGAAAATGACCCAAAGAAGTACGGCATAAATGCGTCTTCATACACGACAAAAGAGTTGCAACTCTACTTTGCGGAGTACAGAGGCAAATTCATCGGCGAAGAGACATTCAGGGTTCATCTTATCGGGACTGGTGCGCACTATGTAAAGGCGCAACTCCGATACAAAGAGGGAGACCTGAAAAAGCAGATTGAATTCGCCCAGAACCTCGTTTTCCTCTTGAAGAACGGATTCTTCACAAAGATACTATTTGTCGACGAAATGTCGGTGTCGACATCTGCACGAAACGGATACGGATGGACGTACAACCAGAGACTCGTTGTCGATGCACCGCAGAACCATGTTCAGAGGGCAAACTACTTCGGCGCAGTAGAAGTCACAGAAGGGGCGATAATCGAAACGGTGAGAAAATCCGCAAAGGCACCGTCATTCTTGCACCTTCTTCACAAAATAGAACAGCGTTATCCTGACGACAAAATGCTGATAGTGATGGACAATGGTGCAGTCCATCATAGTTGGAGAGTCGGTAAATTCTTCAACGAAAGGGGCAACATGAAACCTCTTTTCCTGCCGCCATATTCTCCTGACCTCAATCCAGAAGAGTATATCCATAACTCTTTACGAGATAAACTTCTCAACAATCGCAACTTCAAAAGTACCAAACAGATAGGATTCGTGATCGACCGTTTCGTCAAACGGATGACGGCAGAGACGGTCAGAAGTATTGGGACGTTGATACCGATAGAGGCGCTGCTTTCTGCCCAAATCCAGTTGTGAGACTTTCAAGGAAAGCTATATTAATATATAGTTTAGCATGAGAAGATAAATCATGCAAATCAGGTCCCAATCAGCGATGGAATACCTAATGACATATGGATGGTCCATACTGGTACTCGGCGTCGTTGTGGCGGTTCTATTCTCCCTAGGCGTATTCAACGGGGGTTCTGGATCTGCAGGATCAGGAGTGTGCGTCCCGATTTCCGGATACCAATGTACCAAACCGGTTCTCTATTCTTCAGGGGTGCTCAGCGCGACGATAGCGCAGATAGGCCAAACTATAACAATAACGGGTACCGCCTGCAGTTCAAATTCTACTACCGCACCGAGCTTATTCAATTCGATAATTCCAAGTGTAACTCTTGCGTCCGGTACAGTGGCAACTCTCAATTTCAGCTGTGCGGGGGCGGTAGGACAGGTAGGAAAGACATTCACGGGTGCGATCTGGATAAGATACACCACCTGCGCTACCTGCCAGCCAGTTAAACAACTGGTAAGCAAGATAAAAGTTCCTGTAGTAAGTGCGTCGTCAGGGCCTACTGTCGGGGCTGTAGCTTATGTCCCAATAACCATAACGAACACCAACACAGTCTCAGGGACAGGGTCCAACTTCCAGCAGATGATATCTTTCTCCCCGACCTCCTACACCTCAAACGAGGCTTCAGACCTTGGTAACATAAGGTTCACGCAGAACGGCGCTACCTTGTATTCATGGTGTGAATCTGGTTGCACCTCCTCATCGTCCAACGCGGTCTTTTGGATTCTCATTCCGGGAGGAATAGGGTTCAATGCAGGTGGAACAGCAAACGTCGTTGTCAACATGACCTTCGTATCCAATGTTGTAGAGTACGATGGCAGCGTTGCGGGAGAGTCACCGACCCAATCCTCAAGCTATGCCCAATACGACAACGGCAACAGCATATTCAGCTTCTACGACAACTTTGCAGGAGGCACGGTGAATCCCGGCTATACCAAAGACCAATCTTCCGGGATGACGATATCCCAGACGGATGGCCTAACACTAACTACAGCCTCCCCCGCAAGCGAGGGAGGCCTTATTTGGTCGACAGGCTTTAGCGCTCCCATGATATTTGACAGCTATGTTACTGCCGTCTCAGGAGTGGTGGCGGGTTCCATGATACAAAATGGTAATTTGGGGTCGAGCAGCGGGTACGGGTTCAGCTATTGGGGCGGCAGTGCCGCGATTGGTTCCATGGATGGTGGATTCCCAGGGCCATATGACATCCCGAACCTTCAGATTACCACAGGGATAATGGGGCAGGCATGGATTGCCACTGGTTCAGAGGCATATTATAAAAATTATGCTGTCTGGACCTCGTCGGACAGCTCTTTGACTTGGCCTTCTACGCAGTATGTGAGCATAGGAATATACTTTAGCAGCCCAGACAGCTCGATAACCTATCAGTGGATACGCACCCGTACCTACCCCCCAGGCGGCGTGATGCCGACCACGAGCTTGGGGGCGATATCGCATTAACTGCAGATATGCTCCCGATAGCTATATATAATTAACTATCAAAAGATAATTATCATCTGATGATAGCCATAAATTGATAGTCATGGAATTCGTAGACCGGAAGGCAGAGCTCAAGGTGCTTAAGGAGGCCTACTCCGCAAAGTCCGGCGCCCTGGTGGCCATCTATGGAAGGCGCAGGATAGGGAAGACGGAGCTGATAACGCGCTTCACCAATGCCATCAGGGGGGCGGTATACTACATGGCCACGAGCGAGAGCGACCTAAAGCAGCTGAAGGACCTCTCGAGCCTTGTCGGCATCAAACTAGGCGACGAGGAGCTGGCGAGGTTCGGCGCGGTGGACTGGGAAGCGCTCTTTTCAAGGATAAAGAGCCTCTCTGCCAAGCAAAGGGTCGTGATTGCGATAGACGAGTTCCCATACCTGACCAAATCCAACAGGGCAATCTCATCGGTATTCCAGAAGGGATGGGATCTGTACCTCAAGGATGCCGATGCCATGCTGATACTCTCGGGTTCCAGCATAAGCATGATGCACAGCGAGGTCCTAGATTATTCTGCACCCCTCTTCCAGAGGTCCACCTCCATACTGGAATTGAAGCAGCTCGGCATAGACTACGCGCTCTCGCTCAACCCCAGGATGAAGTTCGAGGACAGGATGCAGGCCTATTTCATATTCGGCGGGGTTGCTGCATACTACTCCTACACTGAGGGCAGCAACGGCATAAAGGAGCTACTCCGCAACATATTCAAGCCGGGCAGCGTCTTCCTCGACGAGCCCAGCACGATACTGTCGGAGGAGACCAAAAAAGAGGCAAGGTACATAGACATACTGGATATGATAGCGAACGGAGTGACAAAAACCAACGAGATAGCCACCAAGATGGGGGTGCAGCCGAGCAACATAGGCAGATACCTGGACGTGCTTGACAGGACAGGCATGGCCGCAAAGGTATTTCCTGTGACCGAGGAGCCGAATCCGCGCTCCAGGAAGGGGATATACAGGATAAGAGACAACTACCTGAGGTTCTGGTTTACTTTCGTGAAGAGGAACCGGGAGCTTATCGCCACCAAAGGGGCGGAGAGCGCCGCAGGCAAGGTGCTCTCTGAGTTGGATGCCTTCTGCGGAGCGGCGTTCGAGGACTTTGCGGCAGAGTTCATACGCCTGAACCCCAAGGGCAGATTTCCCCAATTTTCAAATGTAGGAAAGTGGTGGGGCAGGGACAGATCAAGGCCAAAATCCGCCGACCAGGAGGAAATAGACGTAGTCGCATTGGAAGAGACCACAAGGGATATCCTGTTTGCCGAATGCAAATGGTCCGCCTCAATGGCTGACATTGGTGTGCTCAACGACCTGAGGAGAAGGGCCGGCCTGGTGCAATGGAACAGCGGCAACAGGAAGGAGCATTTCGCGATATTTTCAAAGTCCGGATTCACCGAGGCCATAAGGCGAGAAGCCGCCAAGAGCGGCACGATGCTGTTCGACCTTGCCTCCATCGAGGAGGCGTTGAACCGCATCACCGGCCGTGCCGCCAACGAATAGTATAAAATCCTTACTTGCGCTTAGTGGTGTGATAGGATGCCTGACCATGGGACTGGTGATGCTAATTTCCAGAGAGAGAGAGAGAGTACTAATCCTCGAAAGCCGGCAAGGTTGAAGGTTCAGTCAGCGATGGAGTACCTAATGACATATGGATGGTCCATACTGGTACTCGGCGTCGTTGTGGCGGTTCTATTCTCCCTAGGCGTATTCAACGGGGGTTCTGGATCTGTAGGATCGGGGACATGCGTCGCCATTTCTGGTTACCAGTGCACACAACCAACTCTTTATTCGTCAGGAACGTTGAGCGCGACAATAGGGGAGATAGGTCAAACTATAACAGTAACAGGGACTGCATGCAGCTCCAACTCCACTTACGCTCCATCCAATTTCAATTCGACAATACCCAGTGTTTCACTCACTTCAGGGCAAACAGCGGTGCTTAATTTCAGCTGTGCGGGGGCGGTAGGCCAGCTGGGGAAGACATTTACCGGTTCAATCTGGATACGGTCTATCAGTTGCTCTACCTGTTCTCCAGTTAAACAATTGCTAGGAAAGATAAAGGTTTCAGTGGTAAATCCGTCTGCTGGGCCTTCTGTTTATACGGCGGTAGCGTATGTACCGATAACAATAACGAACACCAACACCGTGGCGTCAACGGGCACCAACTTCCAGCAGATGATAACTTTCAACCCAACCTCCTACACCTCAAACGAGGTATCAGACCTGGGAAATATAAGATTCATGCAGAACGGCGTGACTCTTTATTCCTGGTGTAGTTCTGGATGCACTTCGGCATCGTCCAACGCAGTCTTCTGGGTCATGATACCTACAGGGATAGGATTCAACGCAGGTGGAACGGCTAATGTCGTGGTCAACATGACATTTTTGGCTAATACAGTAGAATACGACGGAGTAACTGCAGGAGAGGCGCCGCAGCTTTCCGCAACCTACGGCCAGTACGACAACGGAGCGAGCATATTTTCAATATACTTCAACGGCAATGTTCCTACAACAAGTTTTACCAAAGCCAGTTCAATAACTTTAACAACAAATACGGTAGTTCCTTTCGGGTCATCTACAATAACTGCTCTGCAAGTAACAGGAGGTGACACCGGAATAAATGGAATTTTCTATAATGCTGCTTCAATACCTCTAACTTCTGCTATAGCGGAGGCTAGTGCAGCTCAATATGCAAATACTGGTGGGTCTTATCTTTTAGTTGGGTTACAAGATATAAATTCAGCGACAAATCCCGGAAACCTTATTGGTGTCGGAAGCGGTTACAGCTCTTCATATTTTTACCAAGGATATATTACTGGTAGCGTAAGATATCAAGCCTATAACATTCAAGGCGCTGCAACAACGGATTTTAAATTCTATAGTCTGACTTTCAGTGGCGTATCCACAACTTCATATTATAGCTATGTCGCACCACAACTTTACTCAACATCAGGAGGATATAGTGGTACTCTCAATGTAAATCCAATATCAGGCAGCTCACTATATCTTGGTATCGGATATGGTGCTGGTGGAGGACAATATCTTCACTATAATTGGGCACGGGTCCGTTTTAATCCCCCAGGCGGCGTGATGCCGACCACGAGCTTCGGAGCGATATCGCATTAAACCAACATCCAAGCTAAAACCCTGCTATCGCCAGACCATGTATAATATCGTTCTGCAACAGAACAGAAAAGCTTATATATTGTTCTGTATAAAAACAATATATGGAAACCCATGACATATTCGAGGAATGGTGTTCATATGCTTTAGGCAGGGAATTGCTGCATAGGGAATTCGATCTCGACTCGGCAGTAAAGCTATCTTCGTCAAAAATAGTCGCAGTAACCGGGATCAGACGCTCGGGCAAATCCAGCGTACTCATGCTTATTGCGCAGAAACTATCATCTGCGGGCGAGCATGTTGCCTATATCAATGTAGAAGACAGCAGGCTTGGGGGCAGGAAGGAGCTCCTTGACGATATACTGAAATGGTTCGGCGATAGCGGCTTTCTCCTCCTTGACGAGGTGACATCGGCTGCGGACTGGGAAGGTTGGCTCTCCAGAGTGCATGAACTGACAAAGGGGAGACTGAAGATAATAGTCAGTTCCTCACGTTCGTCCCTCTCCTCCCCAAGTAAACCGCTCCGCGGCAGGGTGATATCATACGAGCTATTCCCCCTCTCCTTCAAAGAGTTCCTTAGTTTCAAGGGCATAAGGCCTGAAAAGACCACTGCCGGGAGGGGCAAGGTGGAGAAGGCCCTCTCAGAATACATTAAATACGGCGGTTTCCCCGAAATTGTACTAGCACAGAACGATACCGACAAGTCTCTGATACTCGACTCCTACTTCAAGGATATTGTAGGGCTGGATGTAGCGGAGGCATCGGGACAGCACATAAGCATAGTCGACTCATTTAGCAGGTACGTGATACAATCAAGTACCTTTTCCGCCTCCAAATGCTTAAACTTCCTCAAGGGTTTGGGGTATGCCGTAGGCAAAGAGAAGATATTGGAGCTCGAAAGGCATACAGAATCTAGTTATCTTGCCTTTTTCATCCCAATATTTTCCAGAAACATCAAAGACAGGCTGCAATACCCCCGCAAGAGCTACGCCGGAGATACTGGATTCTATTATGGAACAACAGGAAAGATCGATATTGGACGGGCTTTCGAGACCCTTGTTTTCCTCGAGCTCAAGCGCAGGGCAAAGGCTGCAAGCATATGTTACTGGAAAAATAGCTCGGGATTTGAAGTCGATTTCATAATAAAGAAAGGAACGGATGTGTCAACCGCAATGCAGGTGGCGTATGAGATAACGGAAACGAAGACCGAGACGAGGGAACTGCGCTCTTTGGTTTCATGTAGTAAGGACCTTCATCCTGCCGAATTGATTGTGCTTACAAAAGAGCTCAAAGGGGTCAGAAAGGTCGAGGGGGTCACAGTGCGCCTGATCCCAATCCTAGAATGGCTTTGAACCTGTATACACCGTTACCCATAATCCAATTCCCTATAAAAGCAAGCGCAGCGCACGAGCTTCGGGGGCATATCACACTAGCCGGACTGTGACCAAGGGATAAGATTTAAGATTTAACCATGCTTAT
>CAVXBR010000021.1:0-115946 GCA_963760035.1 uncultured Microcaldota archaeon
CTTTCCTTGAAAGTCTCACAACTGGATTTGGGCAGAAAGCAGCGCCTCTATCGGTATCAACGTCCCAATACTTCTGACCGTCTCTGCCGTCATCCGTTTGACGAAACGGTCGATCACGAATCCTATCTGTTTGGTACTTTTGAAGTTGCGATTGTTGAGAAGTTTATCTCGTAAAGAGTTATGGATATACTCTTCTGGATTGAGGTCAGGAGAATATGGCGGCAGGAAAAGAGGTTTCATGTTGCCCCTTTCGTTGAAGAATTTACCGACTCTCCAACTATGATGGACTGCACCATTGTCCATCACTATCAGCATTTTGTCGTCAGGATAACGCTGTTCTATTTTGTGAAGAAGGTGCAAGAATGACGGTGCCTTTGCGGATTTTCTCACCGTTTCGATTATCGCCCCTTCTGTGACTTCTACTGCGCCGAAGTAGTTTGCCCTCTGAACATGGTTCTGCGGTGCATCGACAACGAGTCTCTGGTTGTACGTCCATCCGTATCCGTTTCGTGCAGATGTCGACACCGACATTTCGTCGACAAATAGTATCTTTGTGAAGAATCCGTTCTTCAAGAGGAAAACGAGGTTCTGGGCGAATTCAATCTGCTTTTTCAGGTCTCCCTCTTTGTATCGGAGTTGCGCCTTTACATAGTGCGCACCAGTCCCGATAAGATGAACCCTGAATGTCTCTTCGCCGATGAATTTGCCTCTGTACTCCGCAAAGTAGAGTTGCAACTCTTTTGTCGTGTATGAAGACGCATTTATGCCGTACTTCTTTGGGTCATTTTCGTCGATGAGGCGGCGTATTTCCTTGTCGTCATCCTTTGTAATCTTCGGCGGTCTACCGCTCCTTGGTTTGTCACGAATGTTCTTGTCGAAAATCCACTTGTTTATCCAATCGTAGACTGTGGATTCTTCCACATCCATTATGTCTGCAACAGTCCTGACGTCTCTTCCTCTACTTACCGCATACAACGCCGCATATCTTATCTTTTCTTTTGGATCCTTGCAGTTTTTGTACAGGTCGCCAAGAATGTTGGAGTCGTTTTCCAACATGGTCGTCTTTTGAAGAACGCTGAAAAGGAATAACAATTTTATGAAAAGTTAAGAGTAGTGGAAGTTGTAACACTTTTTGGGTTAGCTATAGTGGATCCGAATCCTCCGCAGCGTATTCAACAAGCATCTCTACTGCTAGTACGAGCTTAAAATCTACCACTACGACAACAACCCCACAAATAGTACTTGAAGCTCTTTATACAAATTCGACGGAAGGAGGAAATGTTTTGCCCCATACCCAATCTTATGCGCATGGAGCTGCTGTAAATATCTCTGCAATTCCAAATCAGGACTATATGTTTGCAGGATGGACTTGTGAAGGCAATAATTGTTATTCGGGATCAAATCAAAATGCAACCATTACAATGAATAATAATGTGTCGGAGACGGCGACTTTCAAGTTAAAACCCAACGTTTACTACTTAAATGTCATCGCTAATGCAAGTGGGGCAGGAAATTTAACTGGTAGTGGCATGTACATGAACGGAACTGTTGTTAATATTAGTGAGACGCCGCAGCAAGGATATGTTTTTCAGGGATGGGATACTCTTGCTACGAGTCGGGGCGGATATGCGGGCTCGGGCAAAAGCTGCGGCAGTTCCGGTTCTTACTGCGTTAGCATTACAATATACGGCAACGTTACAGAAATCGCAGATTATCAATCAGCACCATCTGTCCAATATAGTTTTACAACTACACTGCCAACAACCACAATTCCTGTTTCGGCGTATTCATTTAATTCCCCAGTTCCTTCAGGGGCATTAAGTGTCGGTCAGACTATAGATAACCAAGGTGATAATTTTACACTAGTTGGAGTAGCACTACCTAACGGAATCCCAGAAGCTAATATCACGGTTTTCTGTTACCACGCGCCTCTTCCGTCTTACATTAGCCAACCTGGTTACCAATGGTATAGAGGATATGTTGGAGATTTTTGGATCAATCCAGACCAAACTTATAATCTTAGTGTTGGAAATGCATGTGATAATGAGGCAATTCGGGTATCTCACGTTAATTGGTCTCCTTATACTGATGATCAGTGGGCTATTGTACAGATAGACTAAGCTTACCTCAGTTTGACGCCAGCAGGCCGCTTCTAGGCGCCTCGTGCCTGAGGTTCGGCCTATTTATCTGGATAGGGTAAAGTTTTGGGTAACAGTGAAAGACCCGGGCCCATAACCATTATTGACGAACAAGATCGTATAGTTTTGGGGAACCAATGCGATCGAGAAGCCTCCAGAACCGCCGCTGGACTCCCAAAGTGGGTTCACAGATGCTGCAAGTGCCGAATAGGATGAGGTAAGATCTAGATACTGGGATCTTGTCAGAACGTAAGCGTCCATGCCACTCGTTGCCGTGTACTGCCCGGTCAGGGTGGAGTTGTAATTGGCGGTGAAGTTGACTATGTACTGATATTGGGCCGGGATTGACTCTGTGGTGCCCGTGCTCATCAGCACCGAGCTCGTGCTGCCGCTGTACAAAAGCAGCCCTGCCACCGCAAAGCCGGCGAGAACCAGTATACTGATCGGCAGGATCCAGTTGAAAACGCCCCTGCGCCTCTCCATAAGGGCTATCATTATCCCGCCGAACAGGAAGCCGTAGAGCGCCACGATAGAGAAGGTGAACATCGAGTAGCGGCCGGTTTTGGGATCCTTTATTATTGACCTCTGGCTTATTATCAGGAGGACGAAGACTATGGCCAGCCCGACAGCAGACCAAACAGCCGCAAGCGAATGAGAGAAGCCTAGCCAGAACAATCCGATCCCCACAATCGCACCTACAGTATAGGCGCCGCCATAACCTGGCTTGTCGCTGAACTTGTCTGTGAACTTCGCCGTGATAACCTTCATGGGCTTGGGTGGTTTGTAGACGCTTTTGAATATCCGTTCCTTGTAGACCCATAATGCGATTATCCCGATTATGTAGAGAATCGAGACAAGTGGAAACTTAATCATGACGTAGGCAAGAGCGATTGTAAGCACGAATATGTAGAGGGCATGAATCTTAGTGAGGTCATACATCCTCCTTTTGAAGATAGATCCTATAAGGAACAGCGCAAGGAATCCAGGTAGGACAGCAGTAAAAACGTCCAGCAGCACAAAACCTACCATAGTGGGAGTGCCGACACGCTTTTCGACATTTTGCTCAGGTTTCACAGATTTTGCCATATCTCTCGCCCTATTCATCATAAATGCCATTCCAGGCGCTTCTTGCACTTCGGACAAATTGACCAATCCCTATGCCCTATGTCCCTAGCTACTTTTGTGCTGCAATAAGGACATTTGCCCGTGGCTGGATAGCGCTCGTCCAGAAACCAGAAGATTCCGTATCCCATGATTGCCCCCAACACCCACCCGATCAGAAGCACGCCTATATGGATTAACGTGTTGATAAACGAGCCTATGAAGATTCCTCCCAGGATGAATGCTAATATGGCGAGGCCAAGCCTGCCGGATCTGATCCAATTGGCGTCGTACAAGTTCTTCTGTTGGTCTTGTACTTTTGGCATTTCATCACTTATATTTATCTAATAACTTATCGACACTCTTAAGCCATCTACCCGTATTTTTAACTCCTGTCCCTTTTTCATTTTTTAAGTTATTCCGATAAAATTCTATAAAATCAAATACACCTTTATCAAGGAAACACTCTCTTTCTACCGAAGGACTTTTAGAATGTAATTCCAACCTGTCTATGACCTTATGAGAAAGCCATAATGTTTCTAATCTGGCTTGAATAATTGGCTCGTCATCTTCATTAAAGCTAGGATACGCTCTCGATATTTTAGTTTGGTAGGGTATACCAAAGTGAGTAGAAAGTTCTTTATCAAGTTTCTTCAATGTCTCTCGTTCTTGAGCGAATTCGATGGGCGAATACTTAGCTTGGCTAGTAAATATAGCTGTATACCTCTCATCAGGACCATGTCCGAAAGCCTTAATTTGCGCCTTGATTATATCATCATAATTATTCGAATCCAAATTTTTGGATATTTTATAACCATTAGTGATCCATTCTTTCTTAAATTTTAAGGCATAATTTGATATTTTATTGGGAAGATACTGACTTTTGTTAATTTTTACCTCTTTCTCTATTTGTTGTTGATTAAAATCTGGTGGGGCTATCCAAAAAATTTGAAAGTAAGTATTAATCCAGAGCTTAGTTGCTATACTTGGTACGTCCGATTCTGTCAGACTATCTAAAAAACCCATGTTTTCCCATGCGCCAGTTTACCTTTATTAATTCATCGGTTTCAATGGTTCATTAGTGTAGGCAGAGAAGGTTTTCTCTATCTTATCTAATTGGTGTTCTAATCCTTCGATATCATGTTTGGTGGTATCCAAGTTCAACAAGGTTTTTTCCTTTATTGAAGCTAGTTTCTTATAGAAAATGCTGTTGTAGTATGGACAGGATTTAAGTTCGGTATCTCCATTTTTCTTTGCTCTTTCATATACCTTAAGAGTATCCTTTACAGCTAATATGTTCTTATCCGCAATCTCTAGCTGGTAATTGTAGTTAGACACTTCTTTGTTGTAGGCTTCTTGTACTTCTCGTATCTCCTTCTCCTTCTTGTTAACTTCCCCTATCTTCTCGAATATTTCCTCTCCAAAATGGGGGTATAACCTTTTATATTGCTCCACACTGCCATACTGCATTGTATCTATATCCACATCTTTCATTTTTTGTTTTACAGTAACTTGACCTTTTGCTTTCATCCCTTTCAATGTCTTATCAAGCATTTTGTCCTCATATTTCTCTTCTTTGTTTAAGAGATTTTGTAAATTAGTGTGCGCCCGATCTCTTTCTTTCATATGTGCATCAATATTTTTCTTCAGGCTTTCTGCTATCTTTTGCCTTTCTTTTGCATTATCACTAACCCGTTTTAAATATTCAATTGTTTTATTTGCTTTGAGATAGTTGTTATCCAACAAAGATTGATACCTATCCCGGATAAATATCATATCACCTTTTCCCGTAAGCCTTTCGCCTAAACCTCCCCTTGGTCGTAAGCCAACGGTTCCACCATCCTCATCATCTCCACCATTCATATCATCACCATTTGTTGATTTTTTACCATCATCTGTTGGTTTTTCACGTTCAACAGAATTTATTACTACGTTATAGATATTGCTATTTCCTTCTCTAATTTTAGTGAAGGAACAAGAGGCAGTTGAAACGGTTATTTCCTTTCTTACATAATTTTGGTTATACCATATATTTGCTATTGAGCCGACAATTACATATCCCCCAACATATTGGGTTCCATTGAGGTGAATTACCACCCTTCCAGTATAATACCCACGTCTGCTATGCCTAGAATAACCCTTATATACGATATTAGGTATTGGTTTCCAATTAGCAAGGTCTTCCATATCCATCTACCAGTTTATTATCATTTGAAATATTCCTTTTCCTGAACGTTCTTTGGTTTTATACTTACCTCAAAATGCTTTATCATGGCCTTTATTGCTTCCTGTTTGGTCTTTAGCTTGTTGATAGACTTGTAGACCTCGACTATGCCGTTCTCGTCTTCAGACAATTCCAGTTGAATCTTGACCATTATAACACTACAATATATGATATATCATTAAGATATATAAAGCTTTGTGTTAGTGTTAGAGAGTCCACACCGATGAAATCGCTCCTTATTTAATTACCTATCTGTCTACCTGTCCCTTTACATTTTGGGCATAGTTCTTCTCCATATTGATGTCCTTTCATCCCCATGGGCTTTTTCGTTATTGGGTTTTCTATGTCCCATGATTTTTTAATCACCTCTATTTTCTTTTTACCGTTACATAAATCGCAGCTAATTTCTTTTAGAAGTTTTAATCCTTTATTGTTTATTTGAATAAGAACCCCAAACTGTTCCCCAAGATTTTGAACGTCTATCAAACCAAGTTTTTCAAAGTTTTGAAATATTTTAATGTCTCTGGAGGAAACATAGTCATCGTCATCTTTTGGTACTTTTATTTCCCTATTCCAATCATCGAAACCTACCGAAATTGGTTCGTCAGCTCGCTTAAATTCATCTAATCGAAGTAATTCCTCAAATTCCTCATCAGAAAATCTTATCGGAACATCATCTTTGGTAACTTTCCTGTTAAAAATAGAATCAATCCAACCTTGTGCCATATACACATCCCCTAATTCATTCTGCACCAACTTAGATAAATTTATGCTTCGAAGCCCTTAGAGATATCATGCCAAGGCGGTACAGAAAGCACAAAAGCTATGGGCGGCACAAAACGCATTACAGACCCATGAACGTCGGCGAGTTGAAGGAATCCCGCAGGAAGCTCGGAATAGAGGTAGTGCATAAAAACAAGGAAATATGCAAAAGGCAGGGATGCTTCAAGCCAGCGACTGGCACGTGCAAGTTCTGCGGGATGGGCTATTGCAATTACCATTCGGACCAGAGCCTGGTGATCAACCTTAACCAGAAAGGCAACATGGCTCGGGAAGACGATCCTGTGAAATACGACAAGTACATGAAGGACTGGGGCAGGGAGGATGGCCATCCATGCCCGGGATACACGGTCTGGTGGAACAGGGATCACGAGGCTGCGAAGCACGAAGGCTGGTCTGATCATGCCAGTGAAAGTAGGCCGGCTTATGTATATAACCCAACCAGAAACACCACCTACACAAACGGGCCGGAAACAGCTACAACGGCCAAATCATCCAACGGAGACAAAAACCATACTGCCATAATAGTAGCGGTTTTGGCCATTGCTATTCTTGTTCTTGGTTTCCTGACTTATTATAATTCACACACAGGTAATCTCGATGGCAAGAATACATCCCTAAATCAAACTGTTAGGGTAGAGTCGGGAACGCAGACAAACCCATTCATGCCCAATGAAAACGATACGATAACGTGGAATGGGCCAGGGTATTATTCAATTCCTTTAAACATTCCAGCTACGGGATTAAGGTTAGGGGTCAATTTGTTATCCAACCAAGGTCAAGCTTCTACTTATAATTATTGGGTCAACCTAACTTATACAAGTACTTCTGTTATTACAACTTCGACGACCACATCGACCACAAGCTCTTCTACAATCGTTACCACATCTACAATATCAGAAGCGGCCCAAAATGCTGCATGGGCAACCCAATTCTTTGAGAATCTTAGCTCAGAACGTGGTAGCCAATATATGTATTGCCCAAGCTTAAGCCAATTTGCAGCTGTACGATTCAATACCATGGCGTCAAACTATGGCATAAGCCATTACGGATATGATCAAGATTTCAGCAGCTTTTATGGAACTATATATGATACTGCTTTTGCAGAAGAAGTCTTTTACCCAAATCTAGGCCTGCTTGGCGATACACCAAATTCTTATACTTCTCAGATACAAAGCACAGCACCCCTTCATTGGCAGCTCCTTGTGAACAATACCTTTGATTATTATGGCTACCATATTCAAAATGGACCCACTTACGCAATTTATGGTCCTGACGGCGGTTACGCAGAGTGCCCGGTTACTGAGATTCCTGGTCCTAATATAAACATACAACAGTTTTTTGCACAGTATGGATGTACAGTGGCAACAAGCAACGAAACATGGTTTGTTATAGAGATCGCAAGTGCATGTCCGTGATATGGCTGATAATGAGGTGTTGAAATGGGGCTATTTGACTTTTTGGATCAGAATGGAAGCCACGGGAAGGTATGCTTTATACTTATAAGCGATGGCACAGAAGGAAGAATCTCATATGACATCTCCCGATGGCACAGGGGCAGGATGTATGGTCCGAAGGCACAAGAAGTCGAAATGTATCCAAGGTCTACGCAGTAAATAAAGTCTGTAGAGAAGCTATTTCTATCCCTAACGCTATAGCACTTACTTATGGCAGATCCATTTGGGTTTTCGGTAAAGCTTGTAGGCCAAAGCAGAGTAAAGACCATATTTGAAAGTGATGGATTCTGGACTAAACACGTACAGGACTTCAGCAAAGTCGCTAAAAAAGAATCAATCGTAGCTGACATAGAATATGCAAAAAGCAAGGGAAAGGTATTGCAGATCGTCTACCTCAGTCGGCACAATAGCGCAGGTTCAACTTATAAGATCAGTCATATTGACTGTTACGGCTGCGGAAACGAATGGCATATAGAAGATGGAGTATGGTATAGGCCTCAATTTGACTTAGAACTCCGAACAATCTCAGTAGAATTTGGGCTTTTCCTTGCTCGAAAAGTCAAATGTAAGCGCTGCGGGACCATTTATGAATTTTAGCTTTTTGGGAAGTTGTAATAAAAGAAAAAGATCTCGTAGTAAAAGCTAAGTAGCTTAAAAATGGCATATTTAGCGGTGGGAATACGTCGAAAGAATCTACTGATCAAGATCTTTTCTTGAAAAAGGACATGCACGAATTGCTTAGCGGAATGGGTTTTGAATGTAGGGCAAAGTATGACGATCCAAGGCGAAAACTCGTAGATCAAGCAACTCGAAACGACCTTGTGGAAATTGATGGGGCATATTACGATGTTTCTACTCAAACGCTAATATATCTTGAAGCGACTACCAAAAGCAACGAGTTAACCCAGAAGGTTACCGCAAAACATAGAAAACTCATGACTTATTACGGACAATTGGATAAGCAGCTGGGCGTATACGGCAAGGTGGATAAAAGACGCTTATTATTTGTAAGCGAGACGGTCCCACATGGAAAAGATCTTGAAAGCTTAGATCAAACCATCCAAACCATCTTTTTACCCCAGAACGAATTAGATCTCTACTACAAATACCTATTCTCGAAAATGGGTAAGTATCTGAAGTACGAATTTAATGACCGCCTAAAGACGGTAGAAGCCGAAAATCCAATACTCGTACATGCGATAAGGCTCAGCCTGTCAGGTACTATCGTTTACCTTTTCGAGTTGCCGGTAGAAAAGGTCATTAAAACTTGTTTCGTTGTCCGCAAAAAAGATCTTTTGGACGGTGGTTATCAGAGGATAATTAACGACAAAAAACTGAAAAGCATAGGTGAATTTTTAAATACTGAAAGGGCATCTGTATTTCCAAACTCCATACTTGTCAATCTTAATGATAAAGCCAAAGAGATAGAGAAGCTCGAAGGCAATCTCGTAAAACTTCAGTTCCCAATAGAATCATGCGCCTACCACATAATCGATGGGCAGCATAGAGTATACGGCTATTGCCAAAGCAACATAAAAGATCTCAATCAGCCAAAATTGATAGTAGTCGGATTCAAAAACATAACCCCAGAGGATGAAGCAAGGTACTTCATAAAAATCAACATAACCCAGACGAGCATAGATCCGACTTTATTGAGTTTACTTATGGCAAAAACCGACTTTGGAGAAGATGAAAAAGAATACTGGGATTCGAGAGCATCAAAGTTGGTACTCGAGATTGATAAGATCGGATTTTTCAAAGATAAAGTTTACAAGGGACTTTTCTTATACAATAAGAAAAGAGACAAACCAACCCTGAGTTACATGGCGGATCGAATCGCCAAGACAAAAATATTGTCATATAAGAAAAAGGTAGCGGAGAGTATGGTAATACAAAATGGCCTCTTAGAAAAAGTCAATTCCGGAAAGAGCCTAACCGACGTGGCTACAGAGATAAACAGTTACGTCGAGATTATCATAAATGCCTCTGGTAAAAATCCAAAAGTCATTGACTTTTTTACCACCAACAGGGGCTTTGATCTGTTTTGTAGGTTACTGAGGGGGTATTATAGATTGATGAACGCCGATCCGAAATTCAAGCTCAAAATAGATGAATATTTTGCTAAGATGAATTTTGAGGCCGAGTTTATACTAAAGCTACGCACTTATTATGGTAGCGGCGGTATGGCTTCTATAGCCCGGATGATTCAGGGTTATCTGCGTAAAAAAGATAAGTCTCTCAAAAAATTAGATCTGGCGAGATAGGATGATATGGAGCTACCGGATGTAAAAATAAAGGTAGACAAGGCACTTTCTACGCTCATAAAAGAAGACGCCCTTTTATTCAATTTCGACATAGGGAACCCAGAAAGGAGTATAGCACATAAGCTTGGATGTTATTTACAACCATTATTTGAAAACAGAAAGGTAGACTGCGAATACAATAGGCATTTGGATGAGATAAAACGAAGCCGTAAGGGTACAGCAATAATTCCAGACATCGTCATACATGATAGAAAAGACGATGGCAATAATTTATTAGTGATAGAAATCAAGGCTAAGGAGGATATGGAAGGGATCCAAGAAGATATCGACAAATTAATTGATTTAACTGATAGGGTAGAAGAGGAAGGTCTTAGGTATGATTACGGTCTATTCATATTATTTGAAGGCATTCAATGGAGCCTTTTTTGGTTTAAAGGCGGAGAGATGATGCAAGGCTAAAACCACAAAACCCCACACATCCAAAGCTTTTTATTTGGTGCCGTAGTATAGTGTAATTGCTACGGTCTATTTATGACGGAAAACGTGTATATGGGTGCATATAGATGCGTATATGTGTGGAGCATAACTTAAAGTTAGCAGCCCTCTCCTGGCTTGCTATTTAACGATACTCGTAATAATGCTTAGTAGCTAAATTATAATGTTGAATCTGTCCCGAAGATGATGTCATGGAATACGAATTCAAAGAAGATAGATTGAGCTTCGATAAAGTTATAACCGAACTTGATAAGCTGGTTTTTGATTTTGTTAGTGTTCTTGAAAAACAGTCAATAAAATATGTTATAGTAAGCGGTTATGTCGCCATACTTCTGGGCAGGAGCAGGGCAACTGACGATGTAGACATTTTCATAGAAAACATCGATAAGGACCGCTTTTCCCGTTTGTATTCCGAACTTGATAACTCCGGATTCGAGCCCTTTAACTCACAAGGGGAAGACGACACCTTAGACATGCTTAATAAAAATGAAGGCCCCAGATTCGCCAAGAAAGGGCAGGCCCAGCCTAACTTCGAGCTAAAATTCCCACGGAACAAGTTAAACATGTATTCTTTGGATAATCCCGTCAGTGTGACGTTAAATAAAAGGCATACCATAAAGATCGCCCCAATAGAGCTACAGGTCGCTTATAAGCTATATTTGGGCAGCGAAAAGGATTACATGGACGCTGCACACCTATATGCAGTATTCAAGGAAACACTCGACAAAAAAAGGCTGGATACCTTCATTAAGCAGTTAGGTATAAAAGATTCTGTTGTGAAAGAAATTTTAGGTGAAATTCCATGAGAGAGGACGTTAACCTCATAAAAGCGATTGACGAGGAGAAGAGGAGGAACTTCAAAAGCAACCTGAAATTCGTACTCTTTTATGCAGACTGGCTAAAGCACACCAGCAATAAAATATGGTCCGAACAGCAGGCTTTGCTTATAAACTCCCAATTATTGGGTGCAGATCAGGATCGTGCAAGATACTTAACCGTCAAGGCTGCAGGTAAGAGGGCTAGGATGGCACAGGGCACCAGTGCGGTAATGGAATCGCACCTTTAGTTCCAGTCCTTCTCCTGCTTCTTTAACTACCGATTGGCGCAGACCTATTTTGCTGCTACTTTAGGATGGCTTGGGCAGAAGGCTAATATATTTGAATAAAGTAAGGCTTAGCTTAATGATATTATGATTCAGGCTACGGTAACAGGAGGATCCACGATAAGCAAAGAGACGATGCAGAGCCTAAAGCAGTATGAAGGGGCCAGGATAAAGGTCGAGTTGGTCAGATCGGGCCAGTCCAAGCCCCTCTTTGTTGAGGAGGTGCTCAATCGGCTCCAGCTCGTCCCCAGATTCTATCTAGTAAGGATGGACCACTATAACATCCAGTTCGTTGGAACGAACCAGGCCATAAGGACCATCTCAATAGGGGACAAGATGGTTTACGACAACCGGGCAAACATTTTAGAGAGCTACCCCTCCCTGAGTGTTCCAGAGTGGGAGGAGCTCCAAAGAAAGACCTTCGGGGAACCTGAAGTGACGATGCCTAGCCTGAGGGAAGGCTAACTCTTTTTGGGTTTAGGCATCTATATACTTTAGTATACATTTATATACTTTAATAACAGATATCTAGCAGCAGGCATGGACAGGTCAATGCCCCAAAAACCTTAAATATATGTTTAAACATATGTTTAAACGATTATATGGTGAAAACTATAACGATAAAGGACACGGTTTACGAGGAGCTCAAGGCGATGAAAAAGCCTGGGGAGAGCTTCAGTGATTTGTTTGAACGGCTCGCAGGTGCGAGAAGATCCATGGAGGTCTTGAAGAAGATGAGGGGAAGCATAACATTTAAGGATAAGAAAGCTGTCCTGGAGAGGATAAAAAAAGAGAGGGAGGAGTGGAGATAATGATACTGCTTGATACAAACGTGCTAATAGAAATCTTTGACAAAAAGTCAGACGCTGGTGAACAGGCATACCAGAAGCTGATAAAAAGTGGGGAAGAGGCCATAACGTCATCGGTGAACCTGCATGAAGCCCTGGTAGGAATGCTTGATTATGAGGGTAAGGAAGAGGCGATATCACAGTTGTTGCTCTTGCAGGTGCTACCCTATGGGAGGAACGACTCTGTGCTTTCAGCAGGTTTAGAGAGATACAGTGAACGTTCGGGCAACCATACGGTCAAGGCAGACGCGATGATAGCGGCAATCGCCATAAACAATAACGCCAAGCTCTTCACGCTCGATAGAAAGCACTTCCCTTTGCTAAAGGAAAAGGGGCTCCAGCTCTTTGAATAAAATTGACGAATGTGTTATACGTCAAGCGTCCAACACGCCGAATAGGGCTTTAAATAGGGCTACCCACTAATAAGAGACGGCGAGCGACCATGAACGTTAAAACGGTAGAGCTGCATTTCGACAAGACGGACGGGGGAGTCCAGATAACCGACATAACCCGCCAGGTCGACCACTCGGTGATCGACTCGGCCATGCAGGACGGCATCGTCATAGTGCACGTGAGCTCGCCATTCCTTAGCATAAGCACCATGGACTACGAGGAGGGCAACATACAGGACCTCAAGAACGCGCTCGCCAAACTGGAGAGCAAGGGTGTAGATAGGGCGGACAGGCTGTACGGGTACAGGTTGGGAGGCATGGGAAGCGCGGTCAGCTACATAGAGCATGGCGGCAAGCATCTAGGACTGCCGAAGGCGGCGGGCGGTGACAACAACATAATGCACGCCATACTGGGACCGAGCATAACCATACCAGTCAAGGACAACCGCACCATGCTGGGCAAGTGGCAGCAGATACTGCTCTGGGACTTCGGCAAGGTGGGCGAGATAAAGAGGGTTGTGGTGCAGATAATAGGTGAATTTTCCGCTAATAAGTGATATTATGGGAGTAAAGACAACAGAGCTTCAGGTTGAGAAGAAGGAGGAGGACCTTTACGTTACGAGGATAACCAAGGAGGTGCAGGCGGCGATAAAGGAGTCGAACTTCAAGAGCGGCATAGCCACCATATTCATCGGCTGCACAACCGCGAGCATAAGCACCATGGAGTACACCCCTGAGAGCATTAAGCACATGAGGGAGGCGCTCGAGCGCGTTGCGCCGTCAGACGCCCACTACATACACAACACGTCAGTAGGCGATGCCAACGGCAAGGGCGCGGACGACAACGGCAAGAGCCATGTCAGGGCTGCCATAATGGGGCCCAGCATAACCATACCCTTCAGCGACGGGAAGCTAATGCTGGACAGCGGGCTCGAAGTGGTGCTCCTGGACTTCGACATAATAAAGAGGAATAGGAAGGTAATCATGCAGATAATGGGCGAATGAGTCCGTACCAGGCCTACTTTATTAAGCGTTCGCCTCAAGATATAACAGTGTCTCGATGAGGGCGTTACAGCTTCTGATATTTGCCGCGATTGCCTCGCTGGTGCTGGCGGCGCAGCCCATGGCGGAGTTTACCGCCCCGGCCCAGATCAACGCGAGCGTGCAGGTGAACTGCCCCTTCTCGGTCTTCATGATGGCCCAACCTTCCTACACTTTGCCTTCGGACGTCGCCATCAACTATGCGCTGCGTACGCTCTCGGACTGCAGCATACCTGTCTTGAACGGGGTCTTCACCCTTTACAACTCCAGCGAAACAGTCACCTCTGGGAACGTGGCGGGCTACAACGTAATCACGGCCAACTCCTTCTATGTGGTGATAGTAACCAACACCATGTTCAGCTACGGGAGTTACACCGCAAACCTGATCTTCACAAACATGGGCTACACCAACAGCAGCGCTGCGACATTCCAGGTCCTGTCGCCAATACGCGGCAACTCCCTTACCGCAAGCAACAGCCTGGCCGACCAGGACCAGTACCAGACGCTCACAATGGCGCTGGTCGGGGGGACAGGCCCGCTTACCTACAACTACATAGTCCGCAATGCGGCCGGGACCCAGGTGGCAAATGCGCTGTATACCGGCTTCCAAACCTCAAATACCTTCGCCTTCCAGATTAACCCGTCCTGGGGCACAGGCAGGTTCACTGCAAATGTGGTAGTCACAGACAACTCCATTCCCTCCAACACCGCGGTCAACGGGGTGGCCTTCGGGGTCAACTCGGTCTTCAGCTCGGCTTCGTTCCAGCCGTTCAGCCAAACGCTAAGCGACACCCAGTCGCAGATACTGATAGCGGGGGTTGCCGGCGGAACCTCCTACTACAACTACAACTTCTACCTCTACAACGCCATGGGCAGCCTGGTGGCCAGCCAGCTCAACGACCTGACCAGCCAGACCTCCGGGGTGATCTTCTTCTATCCCCAGTCGCCCGCCTGGGGCGCGGGCACCTTCACGGCCAATCTGATAGTTACGGACAGCGCGACCGGCTATGAGACGGTTACCAACACGCTCACCTATACAGTGACCAGCGGAAGCACCGTCTCGACAACGGTGACCACCACGATACCCAACGGCAACAGCGGATCAGGCAACAACGGTGGCGGGGGAGGGGGAGGCTTCGGCGGAGGCGGGATCCAAAAGCCGACGATCCTGAACCTGGAGGACGGGGTCCTCGTAATCGGGATCACCCCGCCGGATACGTTCAACGTGACGATACTTGGCGTTAGATTAGACGCAACGAACAACTTCGTGGGCCCGACCTCGGCTGGCGTCACCATAAACGACAGGAGCTATCTTCTGACGCTGAACGGGACCCAGAACATAACGCAGGACAGGAACCCGAGCTACATCTATACCCTCCAGCTCTACAACATCAGCTGGACCCCGGTGCTCCACACCATAGCCCTCCTGATAAGGGCGGTGCCTAGCGGGATACCGATAAACATAACCAGCCAGAACACGACCCTGGAGATAAGGACCTACAACAACAGCCCGACCCTGATCCACCTCTACGGCGAGAACACGATACTGAACATCAGCACCGCCACTACCGCCTTCAAGATAGTCTCTGTGCGGAACCTTACCAACTCGAAGGCGCTGCCGCCGCTGCCGAACGGCTATGAAAAGCTGCTGATACAGCAGATAAACATGACGTCGGCGCCGAACCAGCACAACGTCCACCTCAATGCCACCATAGGGGTCCAGGTCGGATACAACTGCAGCCTGCCCTACTACAAGATTATACCGTTCGTGCTCTCAAACTACTCCTGGAAGCAGGTCAATACCTTTACCATAGACTCCAAGAGCTGCAAGGTGATCCTTACGTTCAACGGCGACCCCATCCTCGCGACCACCAGGTTCACCGGCGCGTCGAATGCTGTCGGTACCACTACGGTCCAGCCCACCTTGGCAACTTCGACCATCGGAGCCACCACGACAGCGGTCCAGACGGGCTTGGGCCCGAGGATAAACGGCAGGGAGGTGGAGAATTATGTCATGCTGGCCCTGATCCTGATAATTATCGCATGCGTGGCGGTGATGGAGCATAGGAGGAGGGCCAAAAGGAGCAGGGAGGAGAAGGAGAGGCAAAAGGCGGAGACCGTTAAGGCCAGGGGCAAAAAGAGAGGGTCTGGGCGCAAAAGGGGAGGGCGCCGGGCAGCCGCAAGGAAGAAGCGCCGAGCCCGAAAAGCCAAACCCAGGAGGAAGAAGGGAGCGAAACGCAGGAAAAGGTCAAGAAAAAGATAGCCTTTAATAGGCGCTCAGACGTCCATTGATATCGCTATGGTGGAGTTAGGTGGCACAAGTCTTAGGATCAATGTTTTTGGTCGCTCTGGCGCTTGCCTGTTTGATGACGCTGCGGCCCACTCTGCGCATGTGGGAGGGGTACATATGGCAGCAGCTACTACGACCTTCCATACCGGGCCAGTGAGTCTGGAGGGAGTTCATGGACCGATAGTCCTGAACATGATGTACGGGGCTCTCGTCGTCAACATCGCTCCGCTGGACTCATTCAACGTGACGTTGATGGGTGTGGAGTTCGACGGCGTGGACAACTTCATCGGCCCGACCTCGGCCGGCGTCACCATAAATGGCAGGAACTATCTTCTAACACAGAATGGGACCCTCAACCTCACCCAGAACATTAACCCCAGCTACATCTTCACCCTCCAACTTTACAACATCAGCCGGGCCGCCTCGCCCAACACCATAGCCCTCCTGATAAGGACCGTGCCTAACGGGATACCGATAGACATAACCGGCGAGAACGCAACGCTCGAGATAGTGACCTACAATGGCATTGTGACCCAGGCCAGCCTGTACGGCGAGAACACGACCCTCAACATCACCTCTGGCTCGACGGCCTACCAGATACTTTCGGTGCGGAACCTTACCGGCTCGAAGGCGCTGCCGCCGCTGCCGAACGGCTATGAGAAGCTGCTGGTGGAGCAGATGAACCTCACCTCCGCAAATCCGCAGGGCGCCAACCCCAGCATCGCGGTGGGGATCAGTGTCCATTACAACTGCAGCCTGCCCTACTACAGGGTGGTCCCCTTTGTTCTCTCGGGCTACTCCTGGAAGCGGGTCAACACATTCAAGATAGACCCAAGCTCCTGCCTGGTGATGCTTAACTTTAACAACGGCCCGGTCCTGGCCATTACTGATTTCACTGGGGCGTCGAAAGCCACGGGAGCCGGGGCGGCCCGGTCCGCCGCCATGACCTCGACCGTTGCCACCACGACAACGGTGGTCCAGGCGGGGATGGGTCCCAAGATAAATTTCGTTGACGAGTCGTATTATATTATTGGTATGGCGGTCCTGCTGGTCTTGGCGGCTGCCGCAGTCCGTGGCTATGGGCTTAGGCGGAAGGGGAAGAAAGCCGGTCGCAGGGCGCCTAGGAGATCCCGGTATAACCAAGGATGATGGAGGTATTTATAGTTTCAATAGGTATCTATTCTGCGCTGGTTACAGACGTGGGGATGGCGCCCGACAGGGATAGGTAGCGGACAGGGGAATTGATCTGGGTAGAGTAATGTGCATCAGGGAGATGGGGCAGGATACCCAGAGCGTTCGGTTGGGGATTAGTTCATGATCAGCAGATCATCAGGGACTGCGGCTGCACTGATCACCACAATCGCGGCGTTCTGCATTGCCAATTCGGTTGTATTCACGGCGGGGGCAAGCGGCGGTGCGGGCCCCAGGGCCTTGGTCTCCTTCCCGGCCATGGCCCAGAACCAAAACTCCATTGCCAACGCGATTGGAGGAGCGAGCCCCTCCCAGTCCAACATTACTGTCTATAACTCATTGGCAGATTCCGCTTATCCCGCCATGCCAGATGTCCTCCTGGTGCACTCGAACGGGACAATGGTGGGCTACAACGCCTCGGCTGATACCGACCAGGCGAGGGGGGCGGCTCTGGGAAGTGCCGACCGCCATCTGGCTACCGGCGACAGCATATACCTGAAGGCCGAGACCTACAACGTCGTTGCCGAAGCGGGGTTTAGCATGGGCGGAGGCAGCGGGCTCGCCACCGACACAAGGCTCTATGGCGCCGGGGTCGGCAAGACCAGGATAGTCGGATACCAAAGCCTCCCGTTCGGCCCGGGCATAAACTCAATCGTATCGGACCTGAGCGTCTTTGGGATGGACTACCAGCAGCTTCGCTGGCATACCAACTACGGGAACGACATCGTGAGGAATGTCAACTGGGACCAGATAGGCAGCATAGACGTGATCTACCTCATGGCGACACCCGCCTGGGGCAACGTGATATTCTACAACGACACCCTTACATCAGGTTGGGACACCATCAACCTGGGAGCCCAGGGCACGTTCTCAGGAAACCTTATTCTGATCAACTCTCACCTGAATCCGATAGTAAATGACTCGATAAACCAGAATCCGACCTTCACCGCCAGGGGCGCTGGCGTATATACGGGGACCCTGATCCTGGTCAATACGACGATCTCCGTAGGCAGTGGGGGATACACCTGCCCCGCGGCCAGCAACAACGCCGGATGCCTAGGCGTTGACGTGGGCGGCGGGACCGTCAACATCTACGGCGGCTTCATAACCACTGTCAATGCCCTGACCGGGACACCCTACAGCATCTACGTGGCATCCGGGACGGCGCAGACAAACTACCTGGCGGCCTACGGCACGACCAGCGGCACCATAACCTCAGTAGGCAGCCAGAGCTTCAGCCAGTACGCCCCCTATTCCTACCCCACCAGCCCGGTGTCCTGGCCGCTCAACTCCGTAGTAAGCTACACGCAGAACACTGCTTGGGGCACAGGCACCTTCACCGCTAACGTGATAGTCCAGGACTCGGCCGCGCAGCAGAACCTGGTGTACAACAGCCTCACCTATAACGTGCTGGCCGCCCCGACCTTTGTCGCCGCTCCGATACTGTGGAGCACCGTTACGAGCAACAGCGGTGCCTCCCCGATTTCAAACACACTCCCGGCCGGCTATGCCGGCTACTTCTGGGCAGGCGCCTCCAAGGCAGTCGGCTCATCGGCGAGCTCGGCCAGCGGCAACTGGCTCTCCGATGCGGCCGTCGGATTCACGCTGGGTTCGACCGGCGCCAAACGATGGAACGCGTCAGGGATAGGGCATAACACCATTCTGTCAGGGGTATGGACCTTTACAGGGACGGCCAACTCCCTCGACGGCGGCTCCCTGGTGGGCTATGCCGCGAACGTGCTTTACAGAAAGATGCAGTACGGGAGCCCCTTCTTCATAAACGGCAACGCCCCGTCGAACACACTTGTCTTCAGCGTCACGGCGCAGAACAGCTTTGTGATCCTCGCCTTCGCATCCGGATCAAACACCCTGAAAGCCTACAGCACCAACGCTCCCAACGGCTACACCGCAGTTAACGCGATCAGCCCCAACAGCATAGCCCAGACGGTGATAATGACCATGAACAACCTGGCGGCGGGCAGCTACAACGCCTTCGCGTCCGTATCTGCGACGCACGGGAGCGCCATCTCCATCGCCGCCTATGTATGGAGCCCCTACAACGTCGTGCTCAACAACAACGCGCTCTCCACCATAGGCTTCTCCGGCACCAACTTCGCCACCAACTCTATGGTGGTGGCACTGGGGTGGGCGAACATCGTAGCCAACCCGAATACGGGCTACACCTTCAGCAACTGGGTGTCGAGCGACCCCACCAACATAATCGTGCAGAACACGCTCTCGGCGAGCACCAACGTGATAATAGAGGGCCCAGGAATAGTCACCGCCACCTACAACGCGCTGCTCATGACGCCCACGCTTACCTCGTCGCCTGCGCTCTCTGCCACGATGGACGTAAACACCCCGATAACCTTCACGGCATCTGGAATAGGGGGAGGGACCAGGGGTTCCGGTTACACCCTCAACTACATACTCTCCAACACCGTGACGAATGCTGTCATAACATTCCAGCGATTCACCAGTGTCACTACAACGTCAAACAGCTTCACCTGGAGCATACCCATCTCCGCATTGGGAAACACCATAGCGGCGAACGTCTTTGTGACCGACCAGGCGGGTTCGCCTGCGACAGTTAATACCGTTGACTATCAGACGCTCACCATAAACAACGCGATATATCTACCTACATTGACATCCTCGCCGCTGCTTTCCAATACGCTGGACGCCAACACGCTGATAACCTTCACCGCCTCTAACATCGGAGGCGGGACCAAAGGATCGGGCTACACCCTCAACTACATAATGTCCAACACCGTGACTAACGCTGTGATAGCATCCCAGCTGTTCAGCGGAGTCACTACCACCACCAACAGCTTCACTTGGAGCATACTGGGCTCCGCCATTGGCAGTACCGTAGCGGCCAACGTGATTGTTACAGACCAGGCTGCGATACCGACCAGCGCGAACTCCGTTGACTATCAAACGCTCAGCGTAAACCCGGATCTGTTTTCGACCTTCTGGACGGCGTCAAACAGCCCCATAAGCACGGGGAGCGTCCAGGTGCTGACCGCGAACTTGGTTGGCGGAACAAGCCCCTATTCATTCAATATACTGGTATACAACGCGCTTGGCACCCTTGAGTACAGCTCGCTGTCGCCATTCACAAGCGCGACCTCCAACGTCGTATCGTTCACCCAGCAGTCCTCCTGGAACGGCGGAACCTTCACCGCCAACGTCTACATAACTGACAATGAATTGGGTGGCGTCGGCGCCTATGATGTGGCCAACAGTATCCAATACACTATAAGCGGAGGCGCGGCGCTGACGATAAGCTCGTGGACCGTCTCTAACAGCCCCATATACGCAAACCAGCTGCAGGTGCTCACGGCGGGGATAACAGGGGGGACCTCGCCCTTCTCGTTCAACGTAGTCGTATACAACGCGCTGGGGGTCCTGAAGTACAGCTCGGTCTCGCCTTTCGCGGGCGCGACCTCCAACATCGTGACGTTCATACAGCAGCAGTCCTGGCAGGCGGGAAGCTTCACCGCCAACGTATACGTCACGGACAGCACGCCGGGGGCGCCCGGCGCCAACACAGTAGGCGCCACCGCCTCGTACACGGCGAGCCTGGCAACGGTCTGCTACATAACCCTCACAAACAGTATCGTCAACTTCGGGCCGATAAACGCGAACGCCAACGTGCCGACCCAGAACGTGATAACTGACATGGACACTGGTGGAACGGCGGCGGCCACCATCCTCATCGCGGGCGGCATCGGGAACTCGAACACCTGGTACGACAACAGCATCTGGCTGGGGACCAGCGGATCGAACACCATAGGCATAGCCAACACCGTCTGGAGCGCCAGCCTGAACACCGCCTGGGCCAGCGGAACAAAGCTGTCCAACTCACTGAGCAGCACGGGCATCATAGTCCAGAACCCTAACGGCATCACGGCCACGTCGAACAACGTATACCTGGGCATGGGGGTGCCAGCGGCGCAGAAGAAGGACATTTATACTACTAATATAGTGATAGAGAACAGCTGCTGACGTAAATTTCGGGTATCTTAGAGGGTACTGAGGCACTTGAAAATCTATAAACCTTCTCACTTCCGGTAATCCGAAAAATTCTACTTTCTTTCCTGTGAGATAACGATCGGCGGCAGACCACCGTTTACGACTGTTCAGAGGACTTGGATATCCGAAAACATTAGCGGAGCTGCCGTTTCGAATCGGCAGTCTCCACCGAATTGATTAAGTGAAAACAATTTCGAAAATCAGGAATATAATACCGACGGTCGTCGGTTACGCGAGTTTGATATCCAAAACATTCGGACACTGGTACGATGAAGGGAAAATGTATGCCAAACACATCGTTGCGTTGGGCATAGGTTCGATATTCAGGTATACCGACGCAGAAATACCTGAAGAATTGGACGGCAGGAAACTGTTGAAGGCACTGAGGTACAAAAACATTCCGAACAGTTCGATATACTCCAAAGTACGAAAAGAAATCGGAGAGGAAAAGATCGGAAAAGTCGCAGAGTTGATCATACATGAACTGTACAGAGACAGATTTGTGTCGAGAGTCGCAATAGACAGTAGTTTCCTTCCCTATTATTTCGAGAAAGATACAGACGCCGCGTGGGGTTATGCGACTTTGAAGAAGAAAGAACTGGAATTATTGGGAGAGAGGAACAAGAAAGGCCTCAAAAAGGGTTACAAAGTCCACGTGATATACGACGTAGATACTAGAATTCCCCTCTATTGGATAGTTCTTCCTGCAAACGTGCACGACAAAGACGCCTTCAAGACCTTGTTCGATTATGTCAAAATCCACTTCAAGTTTGCACATGACGCGAAGTTTCTTGCGGATTCTGCATATGACTCCTCAGATGTCCGTTTCGTATTGAGGGAAAACAACATAGTACCCGTAATTGCAGTCAACGGAAGAGGTCACTATCCTTCAGAAACACCGAAAGATCTTGATTACAGAAAAAGGGGCGCAATAGAGAGGTTCTTCTCCATTTTGAAGATGAAACTCAACCTTCTGAATGTCAGAGTGAAGGGATTGCAGAAGGTTACGGCACATGTGAATAGTTGCATATTCGGTTACCTTATGAAGTACATACTCTAAACCTCTGATTTACGACGACTAGAGGGTGAAGTTTAGTTAGCTGAAGGCTTCCGCAGAACCCCATTTTTGACAGAAAAACGTCCAAATTTTAGGTTCGAAACGCAGATCCAGAACAGCAGGATACCTCAAAACTGCCAGATTTTTGGTATTCGACGTTAGGAAGTCAGATATTCAACTACCACGGGTACTAACCAGGATAGGTGTATTTAAACCCTTCTATCTAAATGTAAGAGTTTAATAAACTTACGCTAACCTGCCAAAATCACAGGTCTGCCACTAATCCTAGATTTTCCGAAAGGTATTCAATTCTTTTCAGTGAAGTAGTTCGGGGAGTGGGACGTTAGGAGAACCGACCAGAATGAAAGGCATATATCAAGTATTATCTGAGAAGATAAAGAAACTGGAAAAGATTGTGTCAGCACAAGGGAAAATCATCGGAACCCAGAAAGAGCAAATGGAAGTACAGGACAAACTTATAGAGAATTACGATAAAATCTTTGAGAAACAAAAAGAAATAATTGAAAATCTACAAACAGAACTCCGTAAGTATAACAATGAGAATACTCCTTCTGGCTCTATTCCTCCCTATCTGAAGAAATTGGAAGACACAGTAGACAAATATGCAAAAGACGACAAAAGCGACAATGAACCCCCAAAGGACAACGTCAGAAATGCGAGACCGAAACAGATAGACCGAAAAGAACACCATTCACTTGAAAATCCAATTTGTCCTGATCCAGATTGCAATGGCCATGCAAGGCGAAGAGGCACATCAACAAGGAAGAGGATTGTGATACACCTGCAACTTCCGACTGCGGAGACTGTTGAACATGAATCTGACATTTACGAGTGCAAGATATGTGGAAAGGTCTTTTCGGCACCTGTTCCAAATGCGCTTCCAAGAACAGAATTCGACATACTCACCTCCGTATTCCTATCCTACATGTCCATTAGGGCAAAA
Organism: uncultured Microcaldota archaeon; assembly: GCA_963760035.1. Taxonomy (GTDB): domain Archaea; phylum Micrarchaeota; class Micrarchaeia; order Micrarchaeales; family Micrarchaeaceae; genus JAJYUY01. The sequence continues at coordinate 23,383 of CAVXBR010000021.1, forward strand.
ATGTCCGTCGATGACATGAAAGATATGTTGCACCTATTCGGTATGGATGTCTCTGGAGGCAGCATAACGAATTCGATGAAACGATTGAAAGAATATCTCGGTCCCTACTATTCTGAATTGGAGGAAAAGGTAAAGTCTGCCGATGCAAGAAACAAAGACGAAACCTCACATAGGCACAACGGAAAGAACTTCTGGGCATGGGTCATTGCGACGAAAGATTGGGTATACTACACGATAGAACGGAGAAGGAGCCATAAGGCAGCAAAGAGGATGGAGAGTACAAACGGTGTCGATGTTGTTGATGGATATGCAGGATACAACAAACTGAAATGTGAACGTCAACGGTGTTGGGCGCACCTCCTCAGGAGAGCAAAGAAACCGATTTACCAATTCGGCGAAGAGGAGAGTTTCGAAGATTACAACATGTTCGTAAAGAAGTTGTTGTTAGTGTACCATAACGCAAAGGTAGATGGTAAAAACAAGAAGTTGTCAAACAACCTGCGAAACAGATACAACGATAAACTCTGGAAACTACTGGAATCTGCACCCACACAAGGCAGAAACATCACGAGACTCACGAATTACATAATGAGGTTCAATAGCGAATGGTTCACATTCCTGCAATATGAAGGCGTGGAACCGACGAATAACAGGGCGGAAAGGGCACTGAGACCAATGGTCATAAAGAGAAGGATAAGTCAGCAGACCAGAGGGATAGACAACATGGACAGTTATGCGATGCAGATGTCGATGTACATGTCAACCAAGTTACAGGGAACGGATTACATCGAAACCTTGTCAAATGTCCTAAAACCCCATATTCCCTCGATGCCGTACGAATCTTGAACTGTTACCAAACCAGAGGAGAAGCAAAGAAGTTAGGCTTGAAAGAACCACATTTCTGCTCCCTTCCAAAAGGACATAATGGCCCCCACGTATGTCCGGGAAGAAGCATGCACCGTCCTGAGGCAGATGGTATACACAAAACTCCACTTTATTTTGAACTGAAAGCACCTCCAGTATCACGCGGTCTGAGGGTTGAGATTTCTAGAAATGTGTACTGATAGATTTCGAAAATGAGAAGGATTGGGATGAGAACAAAAATGACGATGCAGAAATGGATGACGAAGAGGACGAGGAAAATGAATAGGAGTGGGTTATATGGTTAATCTTTTATTAGTCATCCTGGTGGTTGTAGTTCTAGTACTCCTCTTTGGCGGGGGAATCCTACTTAAAATAATAAATCTCGCTTTAGGTGTAATAGTATTCCTCGTACTTCTTGTCATTGCAGTGTGGCTTTTGCATCGTTTGAGCCCAAGAACCTAATACAACGGTTCGCGATAAGTTTTGAATTCACAATAAATGGGAGATAATATGGGTCTGTTTGACAACAAGGACAAGGAAAAAGAAAAGAAAGAACGAAAGAAGCAACAAGATAAGATTGCGAGGGATGAGTATATCCGGGAGCAGGCACGTCAAGCGGCAGAGGCTAAAAAGCAAAAGCGTAAAACCTAGAGAACGGGTATTTTTATAAAGGTCTAAATATAGCAATAAGCTTTTAAAGGCCAGTTTTGTATCATAAAAACTATGGAAAATGCATTTGTGGGGACGGTGATTGAAGAGAGCCTGGAAAACAAGGCGGTCCTAAAGAAAATGAAGATAACCGCTACTGAAGTAGAACAGGTCACCGAAAAGCACAAGACTCCCTGGATCAAAACCTGGACGCTTGACACGGTCGAAATACCTGAGAACAAAGCGTCAAAGATCGCCAAGGAGTTGAGCGCCTGCCTTGACTCGAAACATGCCTGGTACGCCGATTTCAAGAATGCCACGCACCATTATATAATATTCCGCAACAAGGTCTTCTACATCGATAGGATGAGCAAGGCCGAATACGATCGAGCTAAGCAGTACGGGATCTCATTGGGTATACCTGAATACCAGGTCGATTTCCACCCGAATACCGAAGAATGGAAGCGCTAGTCCGGCTTCCTCCCAAAAACCAGATAGGCGGTGTGCCAGATTCCCTTGGTAGAAGGCCTCACGCCCTCATTCCTGACCATGATATCCCTTGCGATTATCTCGTAGACTATGGTGTCGACAAATTTCAGCCTATTGAGCGCCTTGACGAACCTCTTCACCTGTTCCACGTGCGGCAGGTAGCCGAATATGTAACCTCCTGCCTTTAAGGCCTTGAAGGCGTTCGGCACCGCCTTGTCGGAGTCGGGCATGTCCAGCGTTATCAAATCAACCCTCTTCTCCACAATTTTCTTGATGGGATCCCCCTTCTTTATCCTCAGGTTCTTGAGACCCTCGTTCGCCGCATTCTTCTGCGCTATCTTGAGGAACTCGTCCCTCATTTCGTAGCTTGTTACCTCCTTTGCCACCCTGGCCAGCGATATGGCAAGCCACCCGCTCCCTGTTCCCGCATCAACGCACTTGCTCTCCTTCGTTACTCCTGTGTAGGCGAGCACCATGCCTATGTCCTTGGGCAGCATGACCTGGGGCGCCCTCTTCAATCTTCTATAATGCGGTGGTAAGAACATCATTTTCCCCTTTTTTTGCCTTCTTTGTCTTGGCCTTCGCCGCGACCTTCGTAACCTTTTTGACTGCAACCTTCTTAGCAACAACCTCCTTATTGACCGCCTTTTTCTTCGGCTTTTCAACCGCCTTCTTTAGCACTGAATCCTCCTTTGCCTTTGCAGCCTCCTCCCTATTGGCTTTCCAGGCGTCCTTGGTCTTGCAGTTTGGGTCGAGGCACATCTCGAAAACGCCCTTGCCCGCCCTGATTACCTTGACGATCGGCGTCTTGCAGAACTCGCAGGCCTTACCTGTCCCTACTATCTTCGCCGCCTGCGGCAGCGAGAATGTCGTAGTGCACTTCGGGTAGTTTGCGCAGGCCGCGAACTGCTTTCCAACTCTCGACCTCCTTACCACCAGGTCTCCGCCGTCGGTGGGGCACTTCCCCAGTCCGATGTTGCTTTCGGCAAGTCCCTTCTTCATCGCAATCGCTATCTTCTCCTTGTTGGAGTCAAATAGCTTCAAGGCGTCGAGCAGCATCTTCTTGCCCTCCCCTATTACCTCTTCCTCTGTCTTCTTCCCCTCGACTATCTTCTCCATGTCCTTCTCGAGCTGCCTTGTGGTCTCCTCATCTACTATCATGGCAACGTTCTCGTGCAGCGCATCGTAGACGCTCATGCCGAACTCGGTCGCCTTTATGGGCGCCCCGTCAAGGTAGCCCCTCTTGAAGAGCGTGTCTATTATCGAGGCCCTCGTCGCCTTTGTCCCCAGGTCCCTCTTCTCCAGCTCTGCCAGCAGCGCGGCCTTGCTGTACCTCTTGGGCGGCTGGGTAAGCATCTCCCGCATCTCAATCTTTGAAAGCTGCACCCTCTCGCCCTTCTTGAAGTCCGGCAGCTCCCTCTCCCCTATCGATGCGAAGCTGTAGAAGTCGAACCATCCCCTCTCTGTTATCTTTGTCCCGTTGGCCGAATAGCTTTCTCCGCCGGCCAGAATGACTATCCTTGTTTTAGCGAGCTTGGCGTATCCTGCGAAACAGGCCAGGAACCTTTCGGTTATGAGGTTGTAAAGATTCTGTTCTGTGGTGCTTAGCTCCTTCGGCATCACCCCTGTTGGATATATTGCCGGGTGGGCCTCGTCTGTCTTCATCCCCTCGTTGGGCTTGAACCTCTTCTCCTGGATAAGCAGCTTCGCCTTCTTCTCGTAGTGCGGATTCTTCGCCAGCTCACCTATCACCTTCGCCAGCCCAAGCGTCGGCGGCAGCTTCTGTGATGCCGTCCTTGGGTATGAAATATAAGATCTTTCATAGAGCGACTGGGCTATGGCCAGCGTTGACGACGGATCATATCGGAGCACACGGCTCGCCTCCAGCTGCAATGACGTCAGGTCAAACGGGGGCCAGGGCCGCGAGAGCTGCTCTTTCTCTTCAACATCGCTGACGTGCGCATCCTTCACACCTGCCGTTGTGGCCTGATGTGCGATATCTGCAACTTTCCTGTCAAATATCTCGCCCTTAGTGTTAACAAACTCAATGGCCTTCGCTGTTGCGAAGAGCTTCCAGAAGGGCAGCGGTTTGAATGAACCAATATCCCTTTCTCTCACTGCAAGTATCGCCAGCGTGGGTCCTTGTACTCTGCCGATGCTGAGCGCCTTTGTATGGTGGCCTGCCACCGCGCTGGTTAGGGCCCTGCTCAAGTTTATGCCCCACAGCCAGTCAAGCATGTGGCGCGTCTCGCCGGCGTAGAAGTTGTTCATGTCGAACGGCTGAAGGTTTTCAAATGACTCCTTGAGGTCTGATACTGTCGTAGTCGAGAAGCGCATACGCTTCGCGTTCTTGAGCCCGTCCGCCGACGTGAACCTAATAACGTTCGTCCCTATGACCGTGCCCTCTGTGTCGTAGTCGCAGGCGTTCACGTAGCGCCCCACCTTCTTTGATAACTCCCTCAGCACGTCAAGGTACTTCTTGGTGAACTCGGCCTTGGGATTAGACTCGTATGACGGCGCCCACTTGATGTCCAGTACCGGATATCCTCTCTCGTGCTTCGCCTGCACCAGGGTGAAGATGTGGCCCACCGCCGGCGCTATGTAAATCCTTCCATCCGGGTTGTCTATCTGGTAATAGCTGACACCGTTGAGACTCATCCTCCTCTGCCTGTTGTCGCCTAGCGCTATGGCGAGCCTCAGCGCCACACTAGGCTTCTCGGCGATGACAAGGGTGTCCATCCAAATCTATCTTTTCCTTCTCCTTCCCTTGGGCACGGCCTTCGCGACCGGAGCCTGCTCCTGCTTCCCCTTCCTCGCTATCAGCCATGCATTTGTCAAGCCTATGACGAGAGTCACCGCGGCGAGGAGATAGAACCCGAGCTGTGCACCATATGCTATAAATACGGCGATGCACAATATAACGAGGACTATGGTTGCCAGCGAGGTAATCATCTCGGTCTCTATTGAATCCAATCAAACACCTGATTCGATGACTATATACGAAGTTATATTTTTAACCCTTCTTGCAGCTCTCGTCTCGTCTTTCGCGCAGCTGATGTTCAAGAGATCGGTCAAAAAGATCGACTCTTTGGCGCATCTGGTGGGCCTTCTTAGGAACAAGGGAGTCCTCCTGGGCCTGCTCGGCTACTTCATCGGCTTCCTAATCTACATCACCGCCCTGTCGGGAGGCGCTCTCTCGATAGTCTTCCCCATATTCGCCAGCTCCTTCATATTCGTCACCCTGATATCAGCTACGGTGCTCAAGGAGAGGATCACCCTGATAAGGGCGGCTGGCGTGCTTCTCGTCTTTGTGGGTATTACGATAGTGGCGATCAGCTAGGTGTGCACATGAAGATAAAATCAAGCAAACCGTTGCTCTTCCTCATGATAGCCTGCGCCGCCTGCCTGGGTGCCATCGGCCAGCTGCTCTTCAAGTACGGCGTGCTCGGCCATATCTCGCTAATCTACCTGATACCAGGCCTGGTGGCCTACGGTCTCTCCACGGCGATTTACTTCGTGGTGCTTAGCAGGAGCCATCTAAGCTGGGCCTACGGGCTGAACGGCATAAGCTACGTCGTTGCCGTATTCCTGGCCCTGGCATTCCTGCATGAAAACATACCCATACTGAGATGGGTAGGAGTAGCTGTAATCGCGATAGGGGCGGCGCTGATAGGATTCAGCTGACTGATCAGAGTTCGCTTCCATCTCTGCGAATGAGCGGCCCGAACCTTATGGTCCGCCTCTGCGAAGCTCCTTTTTCTGATTCAAGCTTCTGCCTTTTCATAAAAGACTCAAGAAGCCCGGTACCGCCCACCATGGGGGTACCCAATCGTTTTACCTGTAAAATAGAGCTGAACCTGAACGGTTTTGTCTTCCCCTCTGTTTGCACTCACTCACCTGTCCTAAGCGAGATTCCAGGAACATTGTCCTTCTCCGGTGCATGGTACTTCTGGTAGATTGTACTGGCCGCATACAGGAAACCACCGAGAAAGAGCACCCCGATGCCGAGAGGGAGTACCACATTCCTTAGTAACCTTGTAATTTCTGGATTAGCTCCTGTCTTGGCACTGCCGACCTCGAGAAAAGAGCTTTCAGCTCCCTTCTCTGGTGTAATATTTGTACCTGTCACAGGTGCGCTTTTAGCGTTTCTAGTTGCCATATCATTCACAACATATCCTTTTCTTTTTTCAAATATATAACTCTATCCAGCGGGCTGCTGTGTCCAACAAATAGGTGGAAATAGACCTATTTGGTACTAGTCGTATCGTGATATTGTTTCACCCCCTGCATTCAGTACATTGTAATGAATTTGTTGAGTATGTTCGTCTTCATTACAATCTCCTTTTCTACCATTTCTCTTTTCTTCGAGAAGACGTACTCCCCGAATTCTCGTTTGTAACGGGAGTAGAACCCTTCTACTGCCCATCTCCTCCCTTGCCTTATCCGCTTTTTCCATCTCTTTTGACGGCGTTCTTTAAGTTTACGTTTGATGTAACCGACCTTAACACCGCGTTTTATCTCTATCCCAAACTGTTCAGAGACCGCTCTTCTACGGTATTCTGTCTCTCTGTTTGTCGTCGTTGCATTAATCTTCACTGGGATACCGGCGATTATATTGTGTTTGGCACAGTAATCAAAATTATCCTCGCAGTCGTAACCCTTATCTGCATCTGCCTTTTTTGTTATGTCAGCAATCGGATCCATCAATTTCTTGAACTTCTTCATGTCGGAAATATTGTCTTTCGTTATGACTATTGTCAACGATTCTCCCGTCCCTTCATTTACCGACGTATGAAATTTCACCCAATCTTTCGTCTTTTTGTACTTTTTTGTTCTGTATTCGCCGTCGTTCACAAGTTTTATTCCGGTTGAATCGACTGCAACGTCGATTTTCCGGTCACCCGGAGGCGGATTGAATCTGACGCCTTCCTTTTCCATTTCGTTAGTTCGCCACCAGAAAGTTCTGAAATCAGGAACAGAAAAGTGCAGGAATTTGGCAAGGTCTTCGAGATAACCTTGTAACTTTCGATACGTCTTGTGCTGCAGACACTTTATCACCATTCCCGCGTAAATTAACGTATTCGGATACTGATATGGACTCCCTCTCTTTCCCGCGTTCATTTTGGAGAGTTCCTCGTCCAAATCCGTGTCCTTTACGTCGAGAAACAGTGTTATTTCCTTTCCACGGTTGACCAACCGTTGGTTATAAGTTTTCCAGTCGCGGTTATCTACGTACATGTGATCGTCAAAACCACATGTACGTCAGGGGTTAAAATCCCTGACGGATTAGCGGAATTGTTGGACACAGCAGAATTTGCAATCTGCACCTTTAATCCCATAAAGTCTTAGATAAAGGTGCAAAGCCAGGGCAACCGAAAACTAGAAATATTACCGGTTACAGAGCATATTGGGTACGGGTATAATGGCAGGAAGGAGCGCCCTGAAGGCGACCAGGCGTAGCGCTGAAGCGCGTGATAAGGCTACCCGGCGGGATAGGCTTAGGGAAGACCCGGAGCTGGTGGGACTGAAGGATGCCACAAGGATAATTGAGAATGGCTGGAAGACTGTGACGCCAGGGAAGCTGGCCGCGCTGACCATCCGCAGGGATGAGAACAGGTTTTCGCACCCCCTGAGCAACGGCAACATACGCAGCGGCTTCAGGATGGCGCTGAGGGATGATAAGGACTTCCAGGTATTGGAGCAACTTGCCAGGGCACAGTTCGGCATTCTGCGGACCAGGCTAAGGCATCTCTCGGATACGCCAGAGGCGATCTCCTTCAGGTACGACCCGAGCTACAGGGTGGTTGTCAGGGGGCTGGGCTCGGTGGGAGAGGTAAGGGTCGGGGTATTTGCCATAGAGCACATGAAGGGAGGGGAGGCGGAGGTGAATGAGGCGCTGAATGTGATCAAAAAGCAGTTGGAGGAGGAGAAGGCCAAGATTCTCAGGCAGGGAGAGCTCCCGCTTCTCTTGTCCTAGGAAAGGCGACAGGTAGTGATCCGGATTTTCCTTCGGGCAAATGTTTAAATATCTGTGATTTCACATAATATGTGTGAGGTCATGCCGAATATAACAATTTCAGTCTCCGAGGAGCTGTATACCACGATAAAAAAGCACAGGCAGGTAAGGTGGAGCGAGGTAGCCAGGCGTTCCATGGAACTTTATGCCAGGAAGCTATCGATTCTGGACAAGCTCCTAAAGGATTCTGAGATGACAGAGGAAGACGCAATAGAGATAGGGAGGAAGATAAAGCACGGAGTCGCAAAAAGGCATGGTCTATGAAGATAGTGGTGGACGCCAACGTCATAATTGCAGCATTGACCAGGCCCGCCATAACCAGGGAGGTCCTCCTCTACCCCTACGTGGACTATTATACTCCGGATTTCTACAGGGAGGAGCTGCGGGATCATGAGGCAGAGATAAAGGAGAAGGTGGGGCCGACATATGACTCTGCCATTGGCTTAATCTCAGCGAAACTGAAAGTTGTGCCCTATGGGGACTATGAACCTTGGCTCGGGGAGGCAGAAGCAGCAGTCGGCAAAATCGATAGAGATGACATACCGTATATTGCAGCTGCATTAGCAATAGTCGCTGACGGATTGTGGAGTTATGATATGCATCTTGCTAAACAGTCAGCAGTAAAAATTGTTTCGATAAAAGAGCTGATCTCTCTGATAAAGAAAGCTCTCTGATGCGTTTACAGGGGATTGGCGCAATAGGGATATATAAACGACCTTTCCTAATATCCGCATGGAAAGCCCCATAAAGGTCAGCTCGATAGTGAAAACATTCGGGAAGACCGTGGCGCTCAACAAAGTTAGCTTCAAGTCAGCCAGGGGCATCAACATGATACTGGGGCCGAATGGAGCGGGAAAGTCAACGCTCCTGAGGTGCATTGACGGATTATACAGGGTGGAGAAGGGAACGGTGAGGGTGTTGGGAGAAGATCCCTACAGGAACAGCGAGGTCAAGAATAAGCTGTCACTGCTAACGGACAACTACGCACTCTATGACTTCCTGACAGTCAAGGATAACTTGAAGTTCTTCGGAAGGCTCTACGGCATGAAGGACAGCGAGACATTGGAAGCGGGAAGAAGCATATTGGAGGAGTTGGACGGAGTGCAGTACATAGACAGGAAGGTGAGCGAGTTAAGCAGGGGAACAAAGCAGAAAGTGGCCTTCTGCAGGGCAATCCTGAACTCGCCTGACGTGTTGTTGTTGGACGAGCCGACAGCATTCCTCGACGCCCACTCGGCAGAGGCGATGAGGAAGATCATATTGGGTTACGAGAGGGAGGGGAAGACGATAGTGTTCGTGACGCAGAAGTTGGACGAGGTGACGAGGTTCAACGGCAAGATATCGATAATAAAGGCGGGAAGGCTGATAAAAGAGACGACGACGGAGGGGTTGTACAAGATGGTATTGAAGGACACAAAGGTCAACGTTAGGCTTGCGAGGCCGCTTGACATGAGGGTAGTGAGGAAGATAGACGGATTCGTGGAGGCAAACGCAGAGGTGCCGACAATGCTGAAGTTCAGGGTAAGCGGATACAGACATATAAACAAGATTATAACAGGGTTGATGGAGGGCGGCGGAAGCATAGTGAGCATTGACTACATAGAGCACCTCATAGACGACCTTTCGAGTTGAGAAGATGGAATTCAAAAAAGCGTATTCGGTTGCGGCGAAGGACCTGAGGGAGGTCTTCGACAGTCCATCAATATACGGGCCAATGCTGGGTATACCCATCTTCTTCTCGATTGTACTGCCGTATTTGACATTCTACATCGCCAAGCACGGGGCGCCGAACATAGCTGCCAAGTTATCAATCGCGCTTCCTACAGCGGTAATTGGGACATCAGGTAATGGGTTGATATTCATGGCCTACTTCGCGGTGAGCGTATTGGGGCCGATATTCCTGACCATGCCAATATTCACAGCGTCAGTGATAGCGGCAGACAGTTTTGCAGGGGAGAAGGAGAGGAAGACATCAGAGGCGCTGCTGGCAACGCCAATTAGGACGGACGAGCTCCTATTGGGGAAGATAATGGCATCGTTCATACCTGCCGTGTTATTGACAGTGGCGATATTTGCGTTTTACGGATTTGTCACAAACCAGCTGGCAGTGGCAAGCTTCGGCCATGCAATTCTTCCGACTGCGCCATGGCTGATGATGCTCCTCACAGCGCCATTCCTGGCGATTGCGGCGATAGGCATAGTTGTCTTGATTTCGTCGCACGTAAAGGGCATAAAGGAGGCGCAGCAGATAAGCGCGCTGCTGATTCTCCCCATTATTGTGATGCCGTTCATTCCAATCTTGGGGCTGGCGAGTTTGACGGTTTCGTTTTTCATCTGGGTCATATTGATTCTGGTCGTTGTGGATGCGGCGATCTTGTACCTGGGGGTCAGGAGCTTCAGGAAGGAGAATATACTTTGAGTTGTGCTTGGCTTTGATAAAAATTAGGAAGGGGGGGCCGAAGTGGAGGTGGCAGATAAAGTAGGGGGTAAGTGAGGGTATCAGGTCTTTTTTACTAACTTAAGTCTGTCCTTTTTGTATCTGTGGCGAAAAAGATAATCCCAATGCCATATTCTATCTTTGAGGGTAGTCTCACTTCCGTATTTTGGGTATTTGGCGTATCTTTCCTCCATACCTGATACAAATTTTTCTTTTCCTATCTCTTTGGCGCTATATAGATCTGCCGCTGCTTCACACGTTCGTGAATAATACAGTTGTAGGAAGTATATTATTGCGCTAGAGAATGCAAAATATGCTAATCCTGAGATAATTATGATTGATATGGCACTATGTACTCGCAGTATAGCATAAAAGTAAATCGCTAAACCAGCAAAGACAATAAGACCTACAATGCTAATTGCTAGAAGGGCAACAGCAAGAGGGATAATCCACATAGAGGAACTTTGCTCATCCCACCTTTGATGAAACCGCTCATGCATGATTATTGTTTTGAGTGCATTTTTTGATAGTTTTGTTATGGCACTTTTTTCGATGTGTATTCCCTTCCGGTTACAGTATGCATAGAACTTCTTGTCTTTCTTAACAAGTATTTCTATCCCGAAGTGCCTTTCTGTCTGTTCTTTTCGCTTCTTCCAAATAGAAAACATTTGCTTCGCCCATTATTTTTGTTTGGTTACAGTTCAAATCTTTAAATTCGCCCCATTTATTCTAAGCCACTCTTTTTTCTCATTATAATTAGGCATAATATCTTTTACCGTGTTCCAAAAATCTTCTGTATGATTTTTATGTTTTAGATGCGCTAACTCATGAATTATTACATAGTCAATAACTGAGGGTGGTGCCATAATTATTCTCCAGTTGAAATCGAGACCCTTTTTGGCTGTCGCACTACCCCAACGCTTATTTTGATCTTTTATACGGACACAATTCGGTTTGTCGGAGAACTTTTCCGCCAATATTAAAGTTCTATTTTGTAAATACCCTTCGGCCTCCTCTTGATACCAATTTTGTAACAATTTAGCTATATGTTCTTTATTATCCTTCTGTGTTGTTTCGCAGAATAGATTCGTGGTGTCTGAATAAACTTTGCCATTACCTGTAGTAGATAAGCGCAACTTCAACCTTAACATTTTTCCTTTGTAAAGGAAACTTTCTCCAGAAACCAATTCGTAAGGCACCTTCGTGTGCTTAACTTCATCAATTTTTTGGAATTTGTCAATTATCCATCGTGCCTTGCCCTGGACTATTTTTGTTAGTTGCGCGTCTGTGGTATCTTCAGGGGATAAAACAGTGACTCTTTTATCTGGATGCACTCTGATTGTTGTGTACCTTTTTGCGTTCGATTTCACTCGTTCAAACGAAATTTCATAATCTCCAAACCCTATTTTTTGCATTAACCCACCTCATTTTGTCAAGTGAACTCTTGCTAACTCCATCATCTGTGGTATTATCTTGTTTATCGTCTCTTCAGAGTAGCCTGTTTCTCTCAAGACACCCTTCATTGCTTTTCGTGCTTCGCGCTGAACATTTTCCTTGGAAACCCAGTCGATAACTAGCACATTGTCAAGCGCTTTAAATAGCTCTTTTGTTGTACGTTTTGCTTTGATTTCGTCAAGGCTCTCTTTGTTTAAAAGTTCGTAGGCGCCAAATTCGAATTTATTGAACCCTAATGACTTTGCTATATTTTGGATGTCTTTTGCCTCGTTTGTTAATTCCCTAAGCGACTCAAGTAATCTGGCCATCTTTATCCGTTCTGTCTTTCGTTCCTTAATTAGTTTTTCTAGCTTCTCTTTGAGCGAATCGTAATAAACAGGATTCTCTTCTCGCTTTACCTTAATTTCAAACAATAATGCATGTTCCATCTCACTAGCCTTTGCTTCGTCAGATGATAGCGTTTCTACCTGCTGTTTGAAGTTCTTGTCTAGTATCGAGATTGGTTTGAGGAGAGGATCCACGCCACTCGCTTGAATATGTTCCTCAATTAATTGTCTTACCTTACCACTGTATTCTGAGATGCTCATCCGTTCATCCCTAAATCTCACGCGGGCTGCATTGCGAATCTTGCCCAGATGTTTAAGAGCTTCTCTGTAAGGATTTGCAGCGGGGTCTGGCATTATCATGTCCATGCTCTCGGAAAACTTTCTGAATGCAAGATCAAACTCCGCCCTTACATTCTCTGGTTCTAGAACTACTACGCATGCATCAAGATCGTTCTTGTCAACTTTGTCGAAGTATGACAACACTTTTCTGTGCCTTGCCTGCAACAATGGCAATTGGTCTGAGATTTTGTGCAATACTCCTTGGAGGTCTTGGCTGTTGAATACGTCAAGCGCCTTTTTCAAGAAGTTTGATACGCCATAATAATCAACTATAAGGCCATAGCTCTTCTTCTCGTATGGTCTATTTACTCTAGCTATTGCTTGGAGTAGGTTATGTTCCCTTAAAGAACTGTCCAAATACATGACTTGCTCCACTGGAGCATCAAAGCCAGTCAGGAGCATATCGCATACTATTATGATTGACAGACCATTCTTGTCCATCGACTGCTGGAATTTTCCATTCTTTCCGTAAATTTGGTCATAGCTACCAAGCGCTGCACTTTGTTTTTTAAGCGTTTCTGCCAAATCCTTCGTACTATTCAAATCATTTGGGAACTCACCTTCTGATACGATCAACGCGCTTTCGGGGCCTTTGAGGCTGTCTAGAGTACGTTTATACAACAATGCGGTTTTCCTGTCTATGGCAACTATCTGGGCTTTGAAGCCGTTCGGTTTTATGAATTTCACATAATGATCGAGCAAGTCGAGGCATATCTTCTTTATTCTTTGAGGAGCTCCTGCAATTGCGGCTTCGTTTGCATAGCGTTTTTTCAGTTCACGCTTCTCCTCGTCTGGCAGCTCTGCAAATACTCTATCAAAGACCTTGTCTAAGGTTCCGCCTTCAACGCTTAGTTGCGGAAGCCTGGTTTCGTAAAAGATTGGTACAGTGGCCTTGTCATCGACGGATTCCTGAATAGTGTATTTGTCTATGTAGCCGCCAAAGGTGGAAGGCGTACTGCGGTCTTTCTTGTCGATTGGGGTTCCAGTAAAGGCCATATAGCAGGCATTCGGAAGCGCCTGCCTCATGTTGGCCGCAAAGTCCTTATACTGTGTCCTATGGGCCTCGTCAACTAGAACAAAGATGTCTTTCGAAGTGGAAAGGACAGGAAACTCGCCTTTCTTTTCACCTGATTGCGATAGGAATTTCTGAACTGTTGTCAGGATCGTCTGCCCTGAGCTTGACTTAAGCAGCTCTCTAAGCTCATGAGCGCTTTCAGCATGGACAGGATTCGACAAGCCGCAACGCTCGAACGTACCCGATATCTGCGTGTCCAACTGAGTTCTGTCTGTGACTATTACAAGTGCAGGGTTGTTGAGCCCCTTCTCTCTCCTAAGCTTGACGGCTAGCCACAGCATGGTTAACGATTTGCCAGATCCCTGCCAATGCCAAACAATTCCCCCACGATCACGTAGGCTCTTTGCGCTTCTGACTTTTTCAAGTGCCTTATTTACAGCCCGTAACAGCTGCGCCCCTTAGGGTAGAAAACAAAGTGGCGACCTCACCCAGAAATGACATGTTGACTTACATTAAGGAACATGTAGAGTCTGATTTGCAAACAAATAAACGCATCTCTGGTGTTGATCTGTCTCACTTCCTCTCTGACGTATTGGACCATTACGTAACCGCCTTAAGGCTAGCGCCAGAGTCATATGAAAATGGCTTTATGATAAGCTTTACGTTTGCAATGATGGCCTTAGGGCCATCTGTCCAAAGGGAGTTGGGCAAACGGGTATGGTTCCACGAAACACAAAAAGCAGGGCTAGCTATATTAATTCTGTATCAGGAAAAAGGGGATGCCAGCCTTGACGATGTTGTAAGGTATGGCGAAGAGCTAAGGAAAAAGGTTCTGAGCCCGGAGGATATGAGGATTAATGAGGAGATCCTAGAGATACTTCACGCCTGACCCCGATACGCCAGATCAACGTGCTACGAGCCGAGCTCCAATCAGCCTGGAACGGCTCTACAATCGTGACGCACGCTTTTTGTTACGCACTTTCGGTGATCTCTACGGGCTTGTCATTATCCGTCCAGGGATCCCCGATGTACAGGTATTTTGTTGAACCATGCACGACATTTGATACCCGCCTCGCCACGGATCTGGGGATAAGCAGCAGGTCTCCAGGCTCGAGAGTGACGCTGATCAACTCCTTTTTCTTATAGGTCTTTGCGATCTGATTGAACTGCTGAAGGATATCGTAGGTGATTGTCCCCTCTTGCAGAAGGATGGCCTCAAAACCGATGGACTCCGCTAGCGACTTTGGCAAACGGACTTGCATAATAGATGGTGCAAACGGGGCAACCAGAGTAGCTTCTATTGTTTTTCCGTCAGGAATAAGCGTTGTGCGTACGGTTATGCGCTCTACGGGTTTATCTGTAGGGTAATCTCCGTCGTAGATTGGCTTGCTGGCCCAGACCTTATGCGTGCCGTTCAGCAGCCCATTAAAGAGATACGCATTGAAGCCGAACTCCCGTATGAAGTTAAGATAAGGCGGAGCTTCGGATGAGCGCAGGACGTCCCTGATGTGCACCACGCTCCCGTTCTGGGTGGCGATCTCGCTTCTCTGCCCTGCCATGGCTACCCTAAGCATGTTGCCTGCCTTTGGTGAGCGTGTTTTATCCATAATATCGTTGTTTATCTTAGCGGCTGTTCAAATATATACGGATATCCGGCAGGTTTGACGCCTGTCCCGTGCCATGGATAGACGTTTACGGTCACAGATGGTTGAGCGATTTTAGCTCTTCCAATGTGGACCCATAGTCTGGGCCGGATCAATATCTGTCATGTCCTTTTCTAATTCGTTTACCATACTGGCAAACCTGTGGAGGCGCTTCCTGAATAATTTGGCTGTTACGAAATAGAGGGCACCCTCAAGCGTATCCTTTATGCCATACATGGAGACTATGCACGCTCCAAAAAGCCCTACCCTCGAAATTTCGACATACTTTTCTAAACCAGCACCCTTGGCGTAGTGCCCTACGCCTAGAGATAGCAGGCACAGCCCTCCCGCTGCCGCAAGTATTTTTACCGCGTTCCTGAACTTCTTCGGCACATCCTTTTCAGCGTTTTTAATGTCCCTTTCCGTCCTCTCCTTAACAGAGCGCAATATATCTCGAGCTACAGCCGTTGCGACCCTCTTTCTCTGCGCCGGATTTAGTGTTTGGCCTACCTCGACCGATGTACTTTCAATGACCTTCTCTATCCTAAGGACATAGTCGTCCTTCCTCAGCTTCATAGGGTTTAGGCTGCCTATGCTGGTCAGGTTCAGCTGTTTTTCTGCCATTTTATCACTAAAGCAAGCGTATTTCCAAATATATCTAGCTTTCGAGCTTGTTACTGTGCTGTGGCAACCAGCTTACTTTACGAATCGGACGTATATCCTCCGGTACTGCAGGAAGACCGCCGCGATCAGGACCGCGACTATTGCCAGGTATACGTAGAGGAAAGGAGAGGCTGCGTTGCTCTTTATGCTGGAGCCTATCGTGAATGTCAGGACGAGGCCCATCAGGCCCACCATGGCGATGACCAGCGCGTGCACCGTGAATATCATGCTGAAGGCCTGGCTCTGCTTGCTTGCCCCGTTCTTCCCGGCCCCTATGCGGTAGAAGATCGATGGAAGGTTGACCAGGTAGGGGTAATTCTCGAAAAGCGTGTACCTGTAATAGATTGCCAGGAGGGCTATCGCTGAAATGCAGGTGAATAGGAATGGTACTATGAGCAGCGCGATCGTGCCCGTTGTGACTGCGAAGTAATAGGCAGCCACGATCCAGGCGAGCAGGTTGAACACCAGCCCGATGGCGATAAGTACCTTTGCTCCTTTCTCCAGCCCGTATCTCTTAAGCTTGCTTCCGGCCATAAAGAGGGTATACAATCCTGATATTTATGCTTTGGGATGGGGTGGTAATTACTCCAAGTCCTCGTTTAACGCAGCACGGTCCAGCGCATTCTGTTTGGCCAGCTCTGCGTAGTGCTTAAGCAGCTCAACTTCGCCGGCATGACTAGGCTTCTGGTCCTGCACGTCTACTATCTCGGCCTCTTTTTGCGGTTCCGGCCCACTCCGCAAAAAAACATGGTAGATCTCATTATTTGGCAGCTCGCTGACCTGGGGAGTTACAGGTTGGCTTGCTAGTGGCTCTGCCTGTTGGCTGACAACGGGCTCTGCTTCACCTTCCGCATTGACGCTTATGCCAAAGATGTCCCTGATTTTGTCAAATAGGCTGGCCATGGGATAACTAAAGGCGTAGCCCATCTTTAATCCTTATTGCCCTTCCAGCGGCGTTTCGGCTCCCCCGCCAGGCCCAAACCGCCTGTGTTATATACTTGAACAGCTGTAGTATTACCTGTAGTCAAATCCTGGAATTCGTAGCTAGCTCCCCCTAGCCAAGTTGCAAAGCCTAAATCCTATCCGGGGGTTTGTCTGATTTATGTTAACCAAGGTGAAGATATGGCAACTAAAAGGTCTCAAAATCACGCGACAAAGATGACTGTGAAGGCGCCTGCGAAGACGCTGGTCTTCGACAAAAACAACAGGATCAGCGTCCAAAGCGCTGCTCCCGCTGCAGTAACGCTTGTGGGGCCGACTCAGGCTCCGTCAGGCGTCGACATGAGCTCCAGGGTCGGAAGGGTGAAGAAGTGCCCGAGCTGCGAAAGCAATGATATCCTGTCGGACGCAGAAAGGGGAGAGCTAGTATGCAACAACTGCGGACTCGTGATAGAAGAGAGCGCCACCTACTCGGGACCGGAGTGGAGGGCATTCGACGCAGACCAGAGGAACTCGAGGGCCAGGACAGGTGCACCCATAAGGTACACAAAACCAAATAAGGGTCTCGTAACAGAGATCGACCTCTACAATAAAGACATAAGAGGAGTGCGAATACCGAGCAAGAGGCAGGCACAACTATACAGGATGAGGAAGTGGCACAAGAGGGCCAGCATAGCAAGCTCGAGCGAGAGAAATTATCTGATTGCTCTGCCAGAACTAAACAGGGTCTCCAGCTATCTTGGGATCCCGGAAAACATAAGGGAGAGCGCAGCACTTCTTTACAGGAAGTGCGTGCAGAACAACCTGATAAGGGGACGTCCTATCGAAACCGTCGTACAGGCGGTCATCTACGCCTCCTGCAGGCAGGCGGAGATGCCAAGGACGCTCGATGAGATAGCAGCCATATCCGGTCTACCCAAGAAGGAGATAGGGAGGGCATACCGCGTAATCTCGCACGAGCTGGGACTAAAGATACCGCTCACAGATCCGGCCGCCTACATACCCCGGTACATCAACTCGCTGAAGCTCAGCGGTGATGCGCAGGAGAAGGCGGTGCAGCTGCTGAAGAACGCGATGAAGAAGGGGCTCATATCGGGCAGGAGCCCGACAGGGGTCAGCGCCGCGGCTGTCTACATAGCCGGCGCGCTCGCGGGCGAAAGGAGGACGCAGAAGGAGGTCGCAGATGTCGCAGGTGTTACGGAAGTAACCATAAGGAACAGGTACAGGGAGCTCAAGGAGCAGCTCAACATCGACGTAAACCTCTGATCCGGCACCGGCAAAGCCCTGGGCCGGGCCCAGGTCGCTTACGCTTGTTACTGTGCAGAGGCTACTTCTTAAGGCTGGCTTTGTCCCGAAGTACCCTTTCTACCTCCTTCTTGGTATGCTCGCCTATCGCTATCTCGTAGACGATCTTCCCAAAGGCATCATCGCTTATGCCCGTCTTTATGCCAAAAGATTCGGGGCGATTCGGCCATTATTTTCTCAAAAAGGTAGAATTAGCAATGTTTGCTGGGCTAGTCTGCTGCTGCGGTGCATCAAAGCTGCCCCTCGGTGAAGGCGCCCCTGCTTCGAATATGGCCTTAATTCCCGCTATTGCCAGGGTTGCACCAATTATCGTAAAGGCGACAAATCCGATTAGGCTGTCATTGCTTTTAACGTCGTCTCTGATGAGCTTCCAGACTTCCGTCCCGATCTTGGTTTTTGTCCCCACCAAACCATCACATTGTGTTTTAGCCATTTCAAATATATAACCTTTCCCTGGCTCCCTTTAGGACTAGCTAGTCGAGCATCTTCTCCACGTACCTGAAGCTCCTTCCGACCTCGAAGCCCGACCTTCTCATGAGGCCCAGCATCTTCTCGTTCTCCTCCTCGACCACGCAGAATATGTGGGCGCAGTCCTTTTTGCGCAGCTCTTCCAGCGCCCTCCGTACCAGTTCAACCCCCACTCCATTCCCCCTGTGCAACGCATCGACGGCCATGGTGTTTAGGTACCCGCCCCTGCTGGCCGATAAATAGTTTCCAAGTATGAATCCCGCGAAGTCGCCGTCCACCAGTGCGGAAAACGCGATGCCGTTCGGATCCCTGATCCACTTTCGCATGGTCTTCCTGGAGTAGAAGGTGTCTGCGCTGGTGCCGGTGTCAAACTCGGCGGTGGAGAAGCCCATCCTCCTTACGGTGGTGATGTCCCTCTCCTGCATCTTCCTTATTGTTATCGTCCTGATTGCCATGGTTAGCCTTCACCTTTTCCAAATATTTCTAGCTTTAGGGCCCGTTACTCTGCGGATGTCACCCTAAGCAGTTTCTTTATGAACGGAGCATTAAGATCGAATGGGACGTTTAGGACGTAGCTAAACTTCATGGAGCCTCCAGTCAAATCAAGGAGATTCTTAACGAAGTTGCCAGAGTCCCGTTCGCCTCGCCTTAGCGGGGCAATAAAAACCCCATGGGAAGCCTCCCAACCCAATGCAGTAAGGAACTTCTTTTGGTCATCGCTCAACTGCACGGGTTTGCCACCCGATTTTACATCGATCTCGGTGCCCATAACGTGGTCTGCCACATCCTTGAAGGTTAGATCATTCCTCTTCTCTATCAAAGCAAAGCTTACAGGTACCTTCAAAGCAAAGTCGAAGACCTTGCTCCCCATCGTTATAGTGCCCTTATAGCGAAGCCCGTCTTCCACTTCCTCAGCTATAACTTTTACACCTCTGGATTCTGGCTTTTTAGATGTGGTACTCCTACCCATAATATCACGGATAACTTAGCTCTTATTCAAATATATCAAGCTTCCGAGGCAGTTACCTGAACTTCAGCTCCTTGATTATGCGGCTGAAGGCCTCGTTGTCCGGCTCGTCCTTGTTTTTGGCTGTCATGGTCACGATATAGCGTCTGTCGCCCTTGTCCAATCCCATCAGGACGTCGCGCTCCGGTGAGGAGTTCCTGTACCTTATCAGCACCGCATCGTTTCCGTCGACCTTGAGCTTGACAGGAGGGTTGTCCAGGCACTGTAGGCCCTGGGCAGTGACGATCGGGTCTCCTTTGCTTTTCAGGTCCTCAGTAAGTTCCACGTCACCCTTGGGCATCCAGACGACATTCACGTAGGCAGGGGTGTCTCCCTGTAGCAGGGCGTAGCTCTCGAATCCAGAATCGGGATGCTCAAACCTGTTCAGGTGGGTAATGATGAGCGTCCAGTTGCCCCCTGCGCTGTTTGTCGTTATGAGATCCAGGATCTTCTGCTGCTCGAAGTCGTTGCCGTACTGCTGCGCCGTTGAGTCGGCGGATACCTTGAGCGGTATTACGTAGCCGCCCTCTTTCGAATAAAACTCGGACTTGTTTGTGACTGACGCCTGATCCGTGGCAGGCGGATTTGTGGAGCTTGTGGCAGCAGTTGGCTGGTCAACTGTAGCAGATAGCGTTACCTTCGCGTTGTTTGTCCCCGCAACTGTGTCCTGGGCTCTTAGGTGTACCAGACCGAAGGCCAATGCTCCCGACAGGGCCATCGCGCCCAGGGTCTGGATCCTTCTCGTTCTGTGTCCCATACTCCCACTGATTTAACCTCACTTTGTCCAGATATATAGCAGTTTCGAGCAGTCTACGCCCGTGTCGGTCTGAGTAGTTCCCTGCCCTGCCTTTTTGCGGCCTCCTCGAGAAAGTGGGTATAGGCCAGGTTGAATGAGGTAAAGCCAGGGTACATCCGTGGCATCAGCCTCAGTATCTCCTGGGCTGCCTCGACCGAGATAATGAGCGTACGGCCATCGCTGTTAATTATTTCTAGTTCTGGTTCTCCCGAGCCGGCCTTCCTTATCCTAAGCTCCGCCGTAGGCGCCCTTCCCTGGCCCCCGAGGTCATAGTAGTACTGATAGCGCAATGGGAAGTTGCTGGCCGCGGCGTCCATGGCAAAGAACCTGGCGTCTTCCTTAAACTCGTCATGGCCCTCCTCCCGGGGCTTTTCGATGACAGGCACCTCGCTCCTGGTGTCATGGAGGAACTTCACCAGCCCCAGGAAGAACATTGTGCCGGGATTGCTATAGTGGGACAGATATGCAGGCCTGCCGCCCTTTTGCGTCTGCTCGACCGTGAAGTCGAGCCCCTGGACCTTGTACAGCTTTGTCGTTCTGTACTTTTCGGTGAGCGTGAAGACCCCGGTCATGAACGAGCCGGTCTGCTTTGTCCTGAGTTTCATGATTCCACGCTAAGCCAAACATTGTTCGGATATATCAAGCTTTTAGAGCCCTAGGCAGGAGGTGCAATGCCCTTATCTTGAAATGATTAACTTTTCTGCCTCCTTCCGCCTCGGCCAGATGGAGAGGGTCAATGCGCTCCCAAGATAGAGCGTGCTCGCCCAGCTCGCGATGTCTAGGATTCCCCTGACAGCCAGCTTATGGAGTTTGGCATTTTCGTCCTTTGCCCTGATCGAAAGCCTGTTGATCCGCTCTGCCCTCCTTGTCGCGAAGGCGGCCAGATTCTCGTATTTCTGCGCCGGGCTCATTGCGCTTATGGCGGCCTGTGTCCTGACCAGATTCGTTATCTCGGTGGGCTCATTCCGTATCAGCGTCTCGATCTTGATCTTTGAGGTTCTGAGCGTGCTCTCCACGGCGGTCATATCATTGTTGCAGGACACTATCATCTGGTCGCAGTAGATGCATGCTGCGAGTGTAGAGGCTGCTGCGGCCAGCGCCAGACTCTTCCTTGCCACACGCGTTTTTGATACGGCCATTCTATCGTAAAGGCCTCACTTTATTCAAATATATCTAGCTTTCGAGGCTGCCGTGGCTGCCTAATGACCTCTCCATGTACTCTTTCAGCTTGGCGTAGTTCCCTTTTATGTCAAACCCCTCCCTGCTTACAAAGCTATCTATCTCGATCCGCGCGGTGGTGTAGTCTATCGCGTCGAGCACCGCCTTCCTGTCCCCGTCCATGGCCGGGTTGAGTATTGCCACATCAACGCCCGTCACGCCCTGCCTCCTGAGGCTCTCAATCCTCCTGAATCCAGTATCGAGGTCTCCGCCGGCGAGGATGATGTAGAGCGCGCACTTGGTCACCAGCAGCCTGTCGAATGTAGAACCGTCGCCCAGCCCGACCGCCTTCTCGAGGATCTCCTCCACCCTCTCCGGGTAGATCTCGGCTATGCGGTTGAGGCTGCCCTTCAGCTCTTCCAGCATGGAGTTGAATACCTCTGCCCCCTCGCTTCTGCCCAGCTCGGTGGCTATGAAGGCAGAGACCTTTATGATCGTGTGCAGGAGTTCGTTGTAGGTCTTGGAACCCTTGTAGCTGCTTGTCTTGCCGTCTGCTGCCATCGGCATCGTGCCCTCAAGGTCATCCGAGTTCCTGAGGAGTTGGAGGAGCTCTGGTCGTGCGGCCGAGAAGAGGGCATAGGAGAGGTTATCCGCATTTGCCAGGAGGCTCTCCACAATGGACTTCCTCGCGACGTCTATCTCAATCCCGCTCTTGGTCTCCGTAAGCCTGAAGCCGTTTATGACCCCCTTATCGTTCTGCATGACCTCGCACTTGAACTGTGAGCCGATAACGGTCTGGGCAAGGCTGTCCGCAAACTCCTTGGTCAGGATGCGGGAGTACTTGACCTCCTGCGCCTCCACAGCAGCCTCGGGGTCGCGCCTCCAGACGAGCTGGACCATGGCCAGCGAGTAGTTGTAGGTCTGGAGGCTCTCTAGCGCCACCCAGCGGTCCGCCACCGCGAGGGTGATCGCGGGTTTGTCCTTTACGCCGCTCCAGGCGGAGTTGAGTATCCGTTCCACCTCGGGGATTGCGTCCTGAACCTTCTTCCCGAAAGCGATCCCCTCGCTCAGCTTGCGTTGGATCACATCCTTCGGTATGGGTTTGGTGAATGTCATGCTACTACCAGGTAGATTAGCGCCCATCCAAATATATCAAGCTTTTGGGCTATTTGGGCATGCCATCCGGGCCGTATTCGCCTGAATGGGGGTTGGTTATCCAGGAGCTCTCTATAGAGTCAGATTCAGACCAGTCGGGCCAGAATGATGCGTCTGAGCAGCCGATCGTGCCGTTCTTGTATGCCTTTACCGACCTCACCAGGAGCAGGATGCCGCATCCTATATAAACGCCTATAAAAGCAGTATCGAAAACTATGACACCAACCGGATGTGACGCGAAGTCGCTTTTCTGTATTGTTGCCTTCGGAAGTGCCTGTCCTGCAGGTACTCCAGAGAAAAATGCGACATTGAGCTCACGGTCGTCATGCAAAAATGTATCAGGGGTGTCGCAGTAGTAGGGCCCTGCATTGTACATGGGCCAGTAGTAGACGCCTGGTGCGTTGTAGCCCTGCCAGGCCGCCCTCGCAACGGTATTTGGAGGCAGGTCCGATACCTTGACGGTGTACTGGTGCTCCGGAGTGGTGTAGAGTATTCCATTTCTCACGCCGTCCATCTCGGTGCCGGTAAATTGAGCCTGTTGGGCAAACACCTTTTCAGGAGATGCAAGGGTAAGCGCTGCGCCTAGCACAGCGAGAGTGCCCGACCTAAGCAGAAACTTTGGCAGCCCCCTTGATGTTTTCTGATCCTGCCTTATCGTCGGCATTGCGGCGGCTGGCACGGTTGTCGATCGCACCTGCTTTTGTGCCTTCATTTGAACATAGATAATGCAGCGGGCCAAATATTTATGCGTATTGTGCCAGGCCCGTATTTAGCCCTTGACCACCAAATCAATTCATGACAGAGTACCGGCCGGGAGTCTGCAACATAGGGAAGGACGAGATACGGGAGCGCTACGCCCTTGCCTTCATGGGCTTCATGATATCGGCACTGCTCGTATCCTCTGTGATACTTTACCATCTGCCAAGATGGTCGCTGCTCGCTTCAATAATACCGCTGGCCCTTGGCTTCGAGGGCTTTTACCAGGGGCACTTCAGGTTCTGCGCGGGGTTTGCGGCTGCCGGGGTATACGATGTCGGAAACTCCAAGAAGAAGGTGACGGACCCGAATGACCACACCAAGGACATGCGAAAGGCGAAGCAGATCCATGCCTACTCGATCGTGTCTGCCGTCCTGATAGCAGTGGTTGTCTACTTGTTGGGATAGAATCTGTTACTCATCATCTGGCGGTGCTTGTCATCGAAGAATTAGAATTATGCGGGGGGAGAGATTTGAACTCTCGTAGTCGCTAGGACACTGGAACCTCAATCCAGCGCAGTTGACCATGCTGTGCCACCCCCGCGGGTAACATGAGCGCGCGCCTAGAGCTTCTTCGCGTTCTTCTCCACTTCCTTGAGCTCCTCCTTGATGGCCGCGACCGCCTTGTTGACTATCTCGGCCGGGCTCATCTGGCCGAAGCTCTCCAGGTGGAATGCAAAGCTCTCCTCTCCTGCCTCCTCGTAGGTGACGAATGCCGGCTGGAACTTCGAGTGCTTCTGCCCTGTACCCATTATGGCCTTGCACTCGATCCTGAGCTTCTGGTCAGCGCCGAGCTTCATTATCGGTATCTTGTCGTTGGCTACCTCCACCTCCTTGTCGGCAGACTCGAGGGCCTTCGAATACACTGTAGTCGGGCCTGTCGCCTCCAGCGTGAAAAGAATCTCGTCCTTCTCGTTGTAGCCGCTCGTCGGCGTCACTATCGGTATCAGCCCGATCCTGTGGGCTATGTACTCATCGAACATCGGGCTCGTGTTCTCGTAGAACGTTATCTTGTCTATGGCGAAGCACGGAACGTTTCCGTTTATGCTCCTCCTGAGCGCGTTCGCCACTCCGCTTCTCGCTCCCGTGAGCGTGAAGGTCGCGTTGTCCCCATCGGCCTCGAATTTTTCTATCTTCATCTAGTCACTTTACAAATTAGGCGATTGCAGGTGCGAATGTCTAAATACCTGTCAATCCAATTCAGGATTTATTGTGGGATTTAGGTTTATAAGACTTATGGTGTGGGCTTGGGATTCGAGAGCGTGCTGGGTAAACGGGTAGGAGGGCGCGGATTCGGCCAGAGCAGGTATCTGGCCACCGGAAAGGAGCGGCCGCACATCTCCAGATCGAAGCTCCTCGCCAATGACAGCACCGAGTTTGTTGGGTTGGGAGAGGAGAAGAAGGGGAGCTACATGGGCTGGATGGGGAGGAGGTACATCGCCGCCGAGAACCTCACCTATGATTTCATAATCACGTTCTACGACGTCAACTCGCCTTATTTATCTGTTGTCAGGCTGTTCGAGGCCGAGCGCCTAATGAAGTCGCTGAAACGCGCCCTGAAGGACGATGCCTCCTCAAGGCCTAACATAGAGGCCAGGATCATAGGCCTTCAGAACGGCCAGGAGCACGGCTTCCTCAGTGAGGCCTTGGACCTCCTCTCCAAAAGGGGCGTGCGGCTCATCGAGGCAGACCTCTTCGGCGGCGACGTGAGGCACATCGCCATCGACCTCAAGACAGGAGCGAGCTACAACGTCCTTCTCGAGGACCGGAGCTACCGCCCGGGCGAGCTCATGAACCATATGACGTTGGAGGACTTCAGGAGGCCCCTCCTCAGGGCCAAGAAGTAGGGCTACCAGCTCCTGACCCAGTTGTAGATGACAATCTTGAAGCTCTCCGGTATTATTTTGTTCAGCGGGGACCTGGTTATCCTGTAGCTGAGCGTCACTATGAACATCTTCGGCACCTGCTTCCACACCTGCACCTTGCTCTCCTCGTTGACTATCCTGTATGTTATTGGGATCTCCTTGACCTCAAGGTTCCGCCTGCTCATCTCATAGAGGAGGTTTATGTCGAAGCTCATGTCCGTGAGGTTCACGTCCTTCATTATCGACCTCAGCGGGGCGGCCCTGAAGAACTTGGCACCGCACTGGGTGTCGTGGAAGTCGAGGCCGAAGAGCATCCTTACCATCAGGTTGTAGGCCCTGCTGGCCACCAGCCTGCTCCTGGTCAGGTCTCCCAGTATCCTGCTTCCTTCCATGTAGCGCGAGGCGATCACTCCCGCAGCCTTCCCGTCCTTGAGCGCGTCTATAAGCTTCGCCAGCTCCGCGGGAGGCACCGATGGGTCCGCGTCGGTGAAGCCCACTATGTCTGGTCTTAGATCCAGCGCGGCCTCGAAGCCCAGCATCAGGTTTAGTCCCTTGCCAACCGTCCTCCTCGAGTCAAGTAGCCTTATCTGGCTGTGCCTCCTGGAGTAACCTCTCACTATCTCGGCCGTCCTGTCGTGGCCCTGGACTGAGACTATTATCGTCATGCCCTTGTATCTCTTCAGCAGCGTGCCCAGGAAACTGTCCAGAGTGGCGGATATCCGCTTCTGCTCATTGTAGGCCGGCACGACCATGCATATCTTCAAGCTACCACTGATGCAAAGTGTTATTCATAGCGGAATATTTATAGCGTGTTGGTTCAATTATAAGAGGGGTGTTGTCCTTTGGATTTTTCAGACGCCACAGTTGCCATACCGGCCCTTGAGGAGCCGGGCATATGGAAGGTGGTCAGCGACACCAATAGGGCGCTGCCGGGAGTCAAGATAATCGTCCTCTGGAAGGGCTACAAGAATCGGGCCCCCAGGTTCAAGGAGAAGGGCATTGTAACGATACCCCAGGAGAGCCTCGGCAAGGGAACAGTGATAATGCAGATAAAGCGCGAGCGGTACATCAAGACCCCCATAATGTGCTTCATAGACGGCGACGCCACCTATGAGCCCAGGAATCTGCGCAGGCTCATAGAGATGGTCAGGTCGGGCGAGTGCGACATGGCGCTCGGCAACAGGTTCCATAAAATCGACAGCAAGACCATGCCGGGCTTCATACAGTTCGGCAACCGGGTCATAACAGTGGTCGCCAACCTGCTCTACTGGATGAACATAACGGACTCACAGACGGGGATCAGGGCGATACGCACCAAGGCCTTCTACACCCTCGAGCTGAGGGAGAAGAGGTTCGGCACGGAGAGCGAGATGAACATAAAGATGAAGAAGATGGGCTACAGGATAGCGGAGGCGCCCGCCGACTACTATGTCAGGATGGGCGAGTCGAAGCAGATGAAGGTGCTGGACGGCCTCAAGCTGGTGCTCACGGACTTCAAGTTCTTATTCTACTTCCCGAAAAGGCAGGGAAGGTAGTCACTTCCTTATGAAGAGCCCGGCGTACTCTGAAAGAAGGTAGAGCAGCCTTCCGGCGACAGGTATGCCGCTCGACAGGTTCTTTATTATCTCGACGTCCTTCTTCAGCATGGTACCTGTCAACGCCAGCAGCGGCGGGTATATTACCACCAGCGCGACGGCAGCAGCGACTATTATGGCAACGTCGTTGGCCAGCGAGACCGGCTGCACCAGCAGGGCTATCGAGAAGACAGCGAGCGTCGCGACCAGCGCCATTACTACCACCTGGACCGGCCGCCTGATGTGCAGCCTTATGTCCAGGTCGTCGGCTATGGCCTTGTGGTAGAAGAGCAGGAGCGTAAGCGGCAGCAGCAGCGACGCAGCTATGACCATCCCGTAGCCCTTGAGCGTGGGAACCAGAAGCAACAGCAGCACCACCTCGATCAGATAAGCAAGGGTGCCGTACTTCATTATTGGCTTCACCTTGTTCCTACCAACCAGCAGGCTTGTTGTGTAATCGGAGACCATCATCAACAGGAGGCCCACGCTCACTATCGGGAGGTAGAACTGCACAGTCGGGTATCCTGTGCCCAGGGCTATGAAGGTTATTTCCTTGGCAAATAATGCCAGGAAGATGGCGACCGGAGCGAAGAGTACGAATGTCAGATAGAGCGCGTAGTTGTAAAGGCTGCTTATGTGGCCGCTCTTAGCCCCTGGCTGGATCACGGATGCAAAGAGAGGGACCAGCGATGCCGCGATCGACTCGTTGGCCGAGTTTATCGTGGTGCCTATGCGCTGCGAGATGGCCACGTTTCCCACAACCGATGCGCTGGCGAATGCGCCCAGGATCAGGTTGGTCAGGTTGCCGACTATGCCGCTGACCAGGTTGAAGACGCCGAGCGGCAGTGAGAAGACCAGGAGCTCATGCATCGCCTTCCATGATGGTACCGAGAACTTCACCTTTTCAGTGGCGGCCATGTAGGCCAGTGAGGCTATGATGCCGAAGAGGTAGCCTGTTGCGACACCTATTATAGGCGCCATCACGCCGAAGTGGTACCAGGCCAGCGTTATGCTAACTACCGCCTGGGTGAGGATCTGCAGGAATACTATCCCAACTATCGCGTTCTTCCTGCCGAAGCCTATTAGGGCATAGGTGGATATGGAGGCGACCAACGACCCTATTATCAGGACCGATGAGGCGGATATTAGGTAGGCATAGTTTGCGGTGCCGAAGACCAGGTGGGAGATGAATGCGCTCAGCGCCAGTGCGATACCGCTGAGCAGCAGTCCTATCACGATGGTGATCATGTAGCCGCTCGATATCACCTCGTTTATCTTCTGGGGCTTCTTCTTGGTCCTGTACTCGGATATGAACTTGGTGAAGGAGGTGTAGATGCCAAGGGTGCCGAACGATACGAAGACTCCCGCCACCGATGAGACCAGAACATAGATGCCGTAGAGCGTCGATGCGAGCAACCTTGAAACAACCAGGAGGGAGATGCCCGCTATAAGGTAGGTGAGTATCTTTGAGACTAGTACGGAGCTCGCCACCCCTGCGGTCCTGACGCCGAGGCTGGAGAGGCTCTTTCCTTTCGCCCTATTTTTTGTGGCCGAGGCCATGAGCAGGTTTCGACAAGAAAGTTTATAGCAGGTTGCTGCAGGCGTTTCCAACCATCAGTATTATATTACTTGTTTCCGATAAAGTTCGGAGTCGTGGGGGAAACGGCTTTTCAAATCACAGGGATATTCTATGGATTCAGAGCCAGCACCAGTGACCGTTCATCATGCCACGCACAAAAACGCTGCGGCGAGGCTCTCCCACTTTATCATGAACCACAAGGTCTACGCCCTCGCGGCAGTGATATACCTTATAATAGCGCTCGTCAACTTCTGGCCCGTGACCGCCCACCTGGCAAGCACTGTCGCAGGAGTGGGAGGCGACACCTACCAGTCGCTCTGGGGCATCTGGTTCGTCGGCTATTCACTCTTTACGCTGCACCATGGGATCTGGAGCACCATGCTTCTCTTCTTCCCCATCGGCGCCAACCTGGTCTACCAGACCTTTATGCCCGTCGCCTCGCTCCTAGTGACGCCCTTCACCGCCGTCTCTCTGGCCTTCGGCTATAATTTGATATTCTTCGCTGGCTTCTGCCTCTCCGGAGTGACCATGTTCATACTCGCTCGATATCTTACGAAGAACAGCTACGCCGCATTCATAGCCGGCCTCATATTCACATTCAGCACCTTCCACATAGCCCAATCCTACGGCCACCTCGACTTCGCCAACCTGGAATGGATTCCGCTCGCCCTCTATCTCTTCCTAAGGATTGTGAAGGAGGACCACAGGCGCTACCTGATGGCCTTCGGCCTCTCCATAGCGGTGCTTCTGACCTGCTTCACCGCCGACGTCCAGGCGGGCATAGTGCTGATATTCCTGCTTATTGTCATAGCCGTCATCTACCTGTTTAGGAGGGAGACGCGGGTGCGCATGCTCAATATGAGCTTCCTGAAGGCCCTGCTCGTCTTCGTCGTTGCGACCTTCGTTCTGGGCGCCTGGGCCTGGATCCCGATCATCGGATCTTTCATGCATAGCGGGTCGGCCAGCCTCTCGAACTTCAACGACCTCCCGCACAACGCTCTCTGGAGCGACGATCTGCTATCGTTCTTCATACCTAATCCCTACAACGGCGTCCTCGGCAGCATCAGCATCTCCTTCGCCCAGATATATCACGGCGACATAGCCGAGACCGCATCCTATTTGACCTACACAGCCATCCTGCTTGCCCTGCTGGGCCTCTGGAAGCACTTCAAGGAGAACAGGCTCTGGCTGGCGCTCAGCATAATATTTTTCATCCTGGCATTGGGGCCCATACTCCTAGTCAACGCAACCGTCAACATAGCGCATGGCGCGCCCTCCGGCATTCCATTGCCCTACCAGCTCTACCGGATGATACCCTTCTTCAACACCGTAAGGGAGCCAGGCAGGTTCGACCTGATCGTTACCATCGCGCTGGCGATAATGGCGGCCTTCGGAGTCAAGGCGCTTACAGAACATAAACAGCATGAGCACCAGGCAGCGATACCAGGTCTCAACCTCAAGATCCTTGGGATCGTCGCGATTGTCGCCATACTCCTGCTGGTGGAGAGCAACGGGATTCCGCTTTCAGGCCCGGTGGTCAACGCGGTAACGACCAACCTCTCGGTTCCGTTGGCCTATACACAGCTGGCAAAGCTGCCCACCAACTTCTCGGTGCTGCAGCTGCCGATAGTTCCCGATCAGCTCAGCCCTGTGCCGGAGTTCTATCCAGGTAGGGCGATGTACTACCAGACCTTCTCCCACAAGCAGATTGTCGGCGGCTATACCACCCGAATGAACCTTACGCAGCAGCTTTCGCTCTACCAGATACCGCTGGCGGTCCAGGCCACAAGCCTGATCGACTATGGCCAGATGCTCTACGAGTCGCCTGTCAACGAAAATTATACCAACCAAACGCTGTTGACGCTTTACAACTATGACACGGCCTTCATCGCGCTGGACAAGAGCGCCTACAACCAGAGCCAGTTCATAAACCTTGCGGGATACCTCTACGAAGTCTTCGGCAGCCCCGTCTACAACGACAACATGACCACCATCTTCTCGACCCAGAACGCGATATCGAGAAACCTTTACATGAGCTACGTCGCCTATCCGGTGCTCTCTGACTGGAACCAGAGCGAGAGTCTGGTGAACGGCAGCTACATAATGCAGTGGCTACCGCAGGGTCCGGGCGCGGTCTCTGTCTTCGCCCCCTACACCAACAGGAGCAACCTCTACAACACCGACTACCACAACCAAGCCTACTACATAAACAGCACCATGCGCATGGTCGCGGCGTCGTCTGTGCCGGAGAAGCTCTACATCGGCGTGCCCAAGAGCGCGACCAACTACTCCGTCCTCGCCTCCGTGAATCTGACATCAACGTTTACCGCCTACACATTCAACGTGGCCATGGTTTCGGGGCCGGTGGGCAATACCTTCTTCTTCATCGGCCAATACGCCAACTCGCCGCCCGAGATACTCAACATAAGCTTCTCGCGATACCGCTGATTCCATGGAAGACAGACTATGCATCGTAGTGGATAGCAGGGAGAGGAACAGCGACCTCCTGACGCGGCTTGAAGAGCTGGGTGTCGAGCTGAAGATCCAGACGCTTCCGGTGGGCGACTACGTCCTATCGGACAGGGTCTGCATAGAGAGGAAGACCGTCTCTGACTTTGAGAGCTCCATAGTGAGCGGAAGGCTCTTCGAGCAGGCCGCAAGGGTGTCCGAGGCCTATGAGCGGCCGATAATAATCATAGAGGGCGACCCTGACGAGTTCAGGATGAAGGGGGCCGTGATAGGAGGAGCCATAGCCTCGCTCTACATCGACTACGACATACCCGTGATAACGACGGCAGGTGCGCGGGAGAGCGCCGAGATGATAAGGCACATGGCAAGGCACGAGCAGGAGGACAGGAAGAGACAGCCTTCGGTGAAGGGAGGCGGGAGGTCCTTCACGGAGAGCCAGTTCATGGAGAAGATAATAGGCAACATTCCAGGGGTAGGCCTCGAAACGGCAAGAAACCTGCTGACACATTTCGGCAGCGTTCAGGCGGTTGCCTCCGCGACGGAGAAGGAGCTCCTGAAGGTCGATAACGTCGGGAACAAAAGGGCCAAGCTCATCTTCGGGCTGATGCGGCTGAAATACATCAAGGGAGAGTCAGACCTTGAGGCCGAACTCAGCGATGCTTGATATGTAGTCGGCGATCTCCTTCAGGTGCAGCGACTCAATCTGACTGAGTTTTGAACCCGATATTTTCCTGCGTATCTCTTCCCTCATCCTTTCCACATTTTCCACGTTCTTCGCGTCGCCATCGAGCGCGAGTGCGCTGGCCTCGAACTGCCTTCTTAATTCATCGAAAAGCTTAGCCTGCTTCCTGTCCAGGGTCTCCGACAGCACCAGCATGTTGTCGGCAATCATCTCCATCAGCTCAAGTATCTTGAGGTACTTCAGCTCGTTCCTCGGCTGGGTCATGTAGGTGTATCGGGTGCCGAGCATGTAGAACCTGTTGACCAGCTTCTCTATCTTTCGTATCGCGGACGGCTCGCCCTCGATCATCTCACGAAATTCGAAGCCGACCAGCGAGCGCAGCCTGTTGACTATCTTGTCGAGAGTTATCTCCTTCAGGTCCATGAAGTCTTCTATGCCTATCTCGTTGTTCGACTGGTTGGTAATCTCGAAGCCGGCGCAGTCCGATCCTATCTTCGACTCTACCGCCTCGATCTGGGTCTGGGTTATCCCGTCCCTGCAGAATATGCGCAACTTGCTTACGCCGTAGATGTAGTGCATCCCAACCCACCTGCTGACGAGGAGCGGCTTCATCTCCTTCCCTATCACCATGTCGGCCGACTTGGATACCTTCCCTTTTGACGATATGAGAAGGCTTCCATCGTCCGTCTCGGTTATCTGGACCGGGGCACTGGGCTTCAGCCCGTTCTTGTCGGTCCAGGGCTTAGGTATTACCATCGCAAGGCTCGTCTCCCCGAACTTGAACACATGTCTCTCCATGTTCATATATGTGTATAATGGATATATATACTTTATGCAATTTCCATATATACAAGGCTTCCGTATAATCCTACAGGGTGAAACCATGAGGAAAACCAGGGTTACGAGGGAGACCGTTGGACTAGACGGCATGAAGATGCTGGCGGCGAACAAGGGCAAGGAGGTAGTGGTGAAGCACGTTCAGTATGGGAGAATGGACACCTATAGGGGCCCTCTTAAGGATGTTACCGATTTCAGGGGTGTTTCGCTGGATGGGATGTATGTACCCTTCGTGGGTTACGGAAGCGCGATAGCTAAGATAACCCGCGGCCAGGAGGTGCTCTACGAAAACCCCTGGATAGGCGACGACTACGACGTGAGGAAACCGGAAGAGGTGGACGTGATGACGGCCAAGATCTTCGGTGATGAGGTAGCCGAAAGGTTCAAGAAGAAAAGGCTTGATGCGCAGAAGCTGCAGAGGCAGGAGACAGAGAAGCTCGACAAAGAGGCGAAAGCAAAAGCGCCAACTCTTATTGAGAGGGGCAGGGCCTTAGTGAAGGAAGGGCTTGCTGAGGAATGGGATAAGTACACAACGAAGAACACCAAAGACTTCTATTCGGCGGGGGTAGTCGAATCTGCAGTAAACGTCATGAAGGCCCTCACTGCTGGAGCAGATCCAAAAAAGGCCATGGCCACGGTACCTGACGGAATAACCGGTTTCATGGCAGGCTGCACAGCTTCAGCGGTCGTGCATTTCCACGAGAGGGGAGAAGAGTTCAAGGCCTGGTGGAACGGTCAGTATGGGGCGAAAGACGCAACGGGAGTGGTCAACCCTGCAGTGCTCACCATAGGCATTAGGAAGTGAGGGTCGGTGATGCCATGGGAGCAAAAACAAAAACTGTAGTAAAGACACAGACCTACGTCGAGTACATCTTCCCTGGCTTCATGTTCTGCGAGACTGAGGAGAGGCCCGTAAAGGACAGGGATCCGCAGCGCGCCTTGGAGAAACTTCCGGAGAATTCATTCGCCTTCAAGTTCTTTGATAGGGCAGAGGCAAATCATGGAAACAGACTGCTGCGCGGGGAGAGCGAGAACTATTCGGGAACGTTCTTTATAGACGCCGAAGTGATGACCCTGGAAGAGGTGAAGGCGAAGATGCCGAATGAGGGGACACTGATCCGGAACATGGAGGGGAATGGATGGAAAGCCGTGGTAAAGACCCGCATGGGCAATATTCAGCCATTCGAGAGAGGGGACTGCGTCCTGCGAATAGACGGAAAGGTTCTGGTTTTTGCTGGTGCTCTGAAGAAACTTGAACGAAAGTGATTCATATGGATGTAGAAAAACTGGTGAAACTAATAAAAGAGACAACGCAGGTCTACAGGAAGGGAGCGGCTATAGAGACAAGGAAAGAAGAGGGCTTCTCTGTGATAGAGGTATACGCCTACTCCCACACAGGGAACTCGCCGACTGGTGACAGATTCGAGAAGGTCGACATGCACTTCATAGATGTGGTTGTCGACAAGGAGGCCGCGGCTAGGCGTTCGGCTGAACTCGCCGAGTTGATGAAAACTTATCCGGACCAGAAGAGGCTGGCCGACGGGCCAAGCTACATAGAGCTGGCTGGCCAGATTGGGGTAGAGCAGGAGACCGCCTTCAGGCTGATGGCACTCGAGAAGGTGGCGGGCCTGTGGGACGTTATGACTCCACAGACCCTTCTGGGCAAGGATGCGCCCAGGGATCTAATGCAGCAGATGGCTGGCATGGGAATGATAAACATAGTGGGTTTGAAGTATCCGACTGCAGGAAAAGTGAGAGGGAGGGTCTGAAGCGGAGTTATTGCGTGTCGGGGAGCGAGATGAAGTCCAGTATGTCGAGCGCTCTAGCCCTGTCGGGCTGCAGGCCCAGCGATCTGACGACTCCAAGTATGTTTGCCTCTGACGGCTCGCTGCCGTTAGCCACGAGGAAGTAGAAGGCGTAGATGTATACGAGATGGCTCTTTATCCCTGCGTCCAGGATCGCTTTGATAAGACTTGGGTCCGGAGTGACATCTATGGTGCGGAGGAGGTTTGATATGCTCTCTTCGTTTATCTCCCTGCCGGAGAAGCTGAGGAGAGCCGAGGCGTAGAGGTAGGGCACAAGGCCCTTGTTGGCATTAGCGGTTATACGCTTGTCCGCCATGACCCGGTGGAGCTCGCTTATTATTAGCTTGGACGAGCTTGCGGAGATGGTTTCGATTATC
Source organism: uncultured Microcaldota archaeon (assembly GCA_963760035.1). Classification (GTDB taxonomy): domain Archaea; phylum Micrarchaeota; class Micrarchaeia; order Micrarchaeales; family Micrarchaeaceae; genus JAJYUY01. Next base: position 58,049 of record CAVXBR010000021.1, read on the forward strand.
GCTTTCAGGGCCTCGTACTCAATGCCCTTGGCGGTCGTCTCGAGCTCCTCGCTCTCACCCAGATCGTCTTCATCCGCCATTCAAATGCCTGAAGAGGAAGCGATGCGATTGCTTTTATTTGTTCCTAATGAAAGGGAGTATTAGGATGTGAGGGCGGCCCTCATCTTCTCCCAGTAGCTCTCTTTCCAGCCACTGCTTATGTCACTGTATTTGTCGGCAGGTATTCCAGTCTGCAAGAAGATCAGCTTGGTCCCAGAGCTGCTCCTTTTCAGCAGGAAGTTGACAGTCGAGTAGTGGTCCTTCGGCCAGTCTTCGCCTCTCCACCGTTGAACTATCTCCTTGTCCTTCGTCAGCTTTAGGTTCTTTCCCTTTATCCAGCCACCATAGGCGGTGAAGCTACCTCCGACCTTCCTGCTTATGCGAGCCTTGTCACCAGAGAATGCTGAGTGCTTCCTGGAGTCCATCAGCATCTCGTAGACCTCGTGAGGGGTTGCCCTGAAGACGGCGCCCTGCTTGAGATCCTTGGTCCTAATCGGTCTGTCCATAGGCCTATCGCTTTGCCTGCCAGATGCCGATAACGTTGCCCTCTGTGTCCTTGACGTAGGCGGTAATTCCCACTCCAGGAACCTTCTGCTTCGGAGTCAGCAACTTGCCTCCGTTTCTCTTTATCTTGGCTATGGAGGCGTCTATGTCCTTCACGTCTATGTAGAGCACTGGTGACCTTACTTTTGCGGATCTCTTCATCATACCGCCGTTTATGGCGCCGACCTCCTTAGGCCTGCGGTTCTTGCCAGTGGCTACGGTATAGAGCAGCGTGTAGCCCATTTCCGGCACAGGGTCTATCCTCCACTGGAAGGCATCCTTGTAAAACTTCCTAGCCCGCTCAACGTTAGCGGCCGGTATCTCGAAATGAACGACCTTGTCCATTATTTCACCGCTTAACCTGTGGATTTGAAGTTATTAATACCCATATGGGAAGTGATGGTTACTGTTTAGGATTAGTGGGCCCGAGGAGAATCGAACTCCTGCTCTTCACGTTGTGAACGTGACGTCTTACCATTCGACTACGAGCCCATCTATTTTGTAAGTATCTTGTCTATCTTCGCCGCAAGTATGAAGTCGTTCTGCGAAAGCCCACCTATGGCGTGGGTCGAGAGGTGAAGCCTTACCTTGTTCCATGAGTGTATGGCGATGTCCGGATGATGCCCCTCCCTCTCCGCCAGGACAGCAACCTTGTTGACGAACCTGACAGCCTCCTTGAAGTCCTTGAACTTCAGCTGCCTTGATATCATGTCCCGACAGAGTTTCCATCCGCTTACCATGGACATGTATCTTTCGGCGGCCGGCATCTGCATTTTCTTTGTGCCTCCCTCGCAGGGCTTGCATTTCATATGCTCCAGTCGCATGTTATCAGTAAGATTAGCCAACGTTATTTTAAATACTTGCTAGATTTCGAAGTACTCCCTGAACTTCGGCGCTGTCTCTATCTTCTTCGTCCTTCCCTCCTTCGCTGACTTTATGAATCCCTTCTCAGCGAGCTCGCCGATGTGCTCGTAGGCCGAGCTGCCAAAGGCCTTCACAATGCTGCTCTGCATGACCGGCTCGTTCTTGCTTATGTAGGCGAGTATCCTGAGCGACGGTCTTGTTATGTCTGGAGCGCCAGCGAGCACCGAGACCTTTAGGGAGTACGGGTTCTTTACTTCAAGTACATAGGCGTCGCCTATCATCTTTATCTCCAGGGCCCCGTCCCTCTCCGCGTACTCCTTGATCAGAGCATCCATGACAGACTTGACGTAGCCCATTGACTCCACGCCCATCACCGACGCGAGCTCCTGGGCGCTCATCGCCCTGCCTGAGGCGAAGAGTGCCGCCTCGGCGACCTTCTTGTAGTCGGAGGCCTCATTCATCGGAATCCGCCTCCTTCTTCCCTTTTTTGTCTTCATGGTGGAGCGATATCATTATGTCACCGAAGAACTGCTCCTGGGCTATGTCGATCTCCTTCCTGTGAGCGAGGAAGAGCAGCGGTATGAAGAGATCGGAGACTGCGCTGCGCTCTGAGCTGAACATCCTCGACAGCTTTGAGTATTCGATTACGCCGTCGCCATCCATGTTCGATGAGACCAGCTTGTAGGCAGAGGCGATCTTCTCGTCTATGTCCTCTTTCACAACGAAGAAGTCAAGCGGCGCTGCCATCTCAGTCGATGCAAGCGCCCTCTGGTCGGTTGATTTTATAGCCTCGTCAAGCGCATCCATGAGGTCCGTAAGGGTTACCTTCTTGTGGGGCTGGAGCCTGAACTTTGGTATTAGCTCTGGGACCTCTGGGATCTGCCTTGGTATGGCAAGCCCCTCCTCCACTTCCTGCAGCTCCTCCTTGAACATCACCATGACGTCGCTCTTCATCCTGAGAAGGATAGACGCTGCGAGTGTCATGTTGGCTGGTATGTGCAGGTCCATCACCTGCATCTTTCTTATGGTCTGCACATACTCGTTGGCTATCTTGCCTATGTCTATGTTCCAGGGGTCGATGCTGTTCGACTCGACCAGCTCCATCAGCACCTCCTTCCAGGTCGCAGTGGTTACTAGTTGCCTGAGGTCAAGCGTGCGCTGGGCTCCCTGCACCTCCTCTCTGGTCATCTATAAAATACGGATAATCGGGTATTTAGTGTTTTCCGTCAGGGTTCATAGACCGGAAGTTGTGGCGGCGCCTCTCAAGCTTTATATATTTGGATAAACACCAATCAGATGGGGATGATTAGATGGCACAAAGAAAGGTCAGTGGCGGGGATAGGGCAAGGATTACCAGCAGCGGATGGAACCTTAAGGATGGCGCGCATGCCAACATCTCATTGCCAGGAAACACTGACCCAACAACGATCGTCTCATTTTTTAAGAAGGCTTTGGGGAAGAGAGGGAAAAAGGACAGACTGCCGAGAGAGCTCCGTAGGGAGGCCGAGGTCGCATTCAGCCCGGTAAGGGGCAAGCTGCTCGTTAAGGTTAGGGTTCTCTCGCAGGATACCAGGGGCGACAACTTTGTCGACTACGTAGCAGCGGGCATATTGAAGCTCCGCAGGAAGGGCTAGTGTAGTTACATGGTGTGTATTGTATGACAACTGCGCCAAAAGAACCGGCTTCTACGCCCACTCGGCCTAGAGTAGAACAACTTATGCGCTCGGGGACCGTTGACTGGAGGGTTAGTGTAGAGACTTCCAGCGGGACGGTCGCTACCGTCTCGAGTTCGATAGGGGAGCTGGTATCTAGAAACGGCGCGGTTCAGAGGATGCTGGGCCATTTAGGCAGTGCGAGCCGGGCGATAAACGTACTGGAGGTGGACGGAGACACTAGGACCCTTTTTGATCTGAAGAGGGCAGACAAAAAGGAAAAGCGCCAGAGGCTGAGGGAGAGTTTGGGTGCTTTAGAGGCGTTGGAGGTGGAGAGGGATGTTGGGATTCTCTCTGATCAGAAGATGGCAGACAGGGAGGAAAGGCTCCTGAAGCTGTTTGATCTAGTATACAAGAGTATTGGAAACCGCGAGGATCCAGGGTTGAAGTTAAGCCCGAAAAGCTACGATTCGGAGTCTCTTGTGTTCACCATCAACCTCAGACGCTGCGAGTTGAATGTCGAATTCGGGACCGCATTCTCGGCCGCTGCGGAGAAATTCGGGTTTGCTCCGATAATTGTACATGAGGGTGTGAGCGCTATTCCAAATTTTAGGCTGGTTGACGAGGACGGAACGGATATCATCATCGAAGCAGACAGAATCTGAGGCTTAAAGAGAAAGATGGGACCAGTAAGAGCATAAACAAGTTAACTTATTTTCTGCTCTCTTTATTTTTCATCCTTTTGATAAATTGGCAATTCATGCAGAGGACTTGATAGCCAGCTGGGTAGTTATTATTTTTAAGCCACCTATAAAATGGATGCCCTGATGACAACGCCTTTCCTAATCGTTTGCGTTGTTCCGCCCCATTTCAATTGATATGATCAATTGTTAAGACCCTTATATCTGTTACAGGTTTATCTAACTGGAAATACCTACCGTGTAATACACATTGAGTGTTTCCTTTGCCGTAATATGTTAATACCTCTTTCTTCAATTTTACAACATATTTTTTATGCCAAGAATGCCGATAATTGGCAGTTCTAATACGATATAACTTCATGTAAGCCTTTTTGTTTTCCGACATCATAGTTTCGCCATTTTAAGTCAAATTATTCTAATCAGAACGAATATTCCAAGCACTATTGCGGCTCTAAAATATTTAAATGGGCCCGGTGAGATTTGAACTCACGACCTCCCGATTTCTAATCGCTTCTTTTGGAAGCGTTATATCAGTCGGGTGCTACTAACCATGCTAAGCTACAGGCCCTTATTCAATATGAGTAGCGGACATAATATATCCCTTTTCATTCCCGCCGCTTGACTGCCTTTACCCTTCCGTCAGGCTCCCCCTCGGCGAAAACCTGGGTCTCGAACCTCGACATCTTTATCTTGGGCTGCATCCAGAGGTCCTTTTGTATTCCTATGGACCTGCAGGCCGCCTCGAAGAATCCAGTTTTGTTTATCTTCTGCTCCTGCGGGAACGACGGCAGGAGAAGACCGCGCTTGACCCCGTAGCTTATGAAGAGGCCGTCCCTACCCATCTTCACCTTTATCAGCTTTCCCTTCCCTCTCGATCGTATCTCCTCGAACTCCGAGACTATCTCGACCTCAACCACAATATGAGGGCTCTCACTTAATGAAATCGGTACAACATGAGGATCCATGAAAGCCGCGCCTATGGCCGCGTCGACCACCAGCTCGCCCATCTGCTTTCCTGTCCCGTGGATGCCCATCCTTCCCCTTATTTCCATCGTGGGGTAATGGTATACCGTCACAAACACTCCGTTCGGAGTGCCGAAGCCGGCCAGCGAATCCATCAGCATGCGCCTGTTGAGGTTGGGGCTTCTGAGGTAGAGCTCTATCGCCGCCCTGGCCGCCCTGACCATCTGCTCCCCTTCCATCTCCGAGTACTTCCGCATCGCATCATAGTCGCAACTCAGCTAAGTAATAAATAGTTGTGGAGTGTTGTCTCTGGGGTGCTCCGGTGGCGGAATCGATAACTGTCTACACTGACGGCGCCTCCCGCGGCAATCCAGGGCCAAGCGCATCCGGTTATATCGCCATGCAGGGGGGCAAGTTGGTGAGCTCTGAGTTCGAGTACAACGGCGTCAAGACCAACAACTACGCTGAGTACCATGCCATGGAGATGGCATTGAGTTGGTGCCTGGAGAACCTTTCCGTGTCGCCATCCGCTAAGATCGCGATCTTCTCTGACAGCGAGCTCATAGTCAAGCAACTCAACGGCGAGTACAAGGCTAAGGCCCCGAATCTGAAGGACCTCAAGAAGAGGGTGCAGGAGCTCGCCCTGAAGTTCGGCTCCGTCACGTTCAAGAACCTTCCCAGGAGCGACAGCCGCATAGCCAGGGTCGACGCCCAGCTCAACAAATTGCTCGACGACACCCAAGGAAAGCATTTATAAAGTGTATAATTGTATTATTACCGTGGTAATTGATGCCTGACGATAACGAAGCGAAGACTGTCGTCGACCAGCAGAGCGTCAAGCCTCCTGTGGATCCCCAGGCCAAGGAGCACTGGAAGAAGGGTAACTCGCTCTTCGAGGAGTCCAAGTTCGAGGAGGCGATTAAGGAGTACACGGAGTCCATCAGGTCCGACAAGAGCTACGCCGACGCCTACTTCAACAGGGCCCTGACTGAGAGGGTGATCAACGACTTCCAGAGTGCCAGGGGCGACCTGGAGAAGGTATTGGAGCTCCAGCCGAAGAGCTACGACGCCCCGCTCCTCATAGGGGACATGGCGGAGAACAAGAACGACATGCTCGGCGCCAGGTACTGGTACGAGCGCGCTCTTCAGAACAATCCAGAGTACGCCGAGGCCAAATCAAGGTTGGAGAGAATCGATGCGCTAATTCAAGTGGACACCAAGGCAGGAGGCCGCCCTGTATCAGGAGGTTCGTCCAAGCAGAAGATGGCGCCCCAGGAGCAGAAGGAGGAGATAGTCGAGGGGCAGATCAAGAAGGTCGCATTCTTCAAGTCGGACATCAAGTTCAAGGACGTGATAGGGCTTGATAAGGTTAAGAAGTACTTAGCCCAGAACGTCGTGCTCGCCATAAGGGAGCCGGCACTCTTCAGGAGGTACGGCAAGAAGTTAGGCGTAGGACTTTTGCTCTATGGTCCGCCAGGAACCGGCAAGACGCACATAGTCAAGGCGATAGCAGGAGAGTCCGGCGCAAACGTCATAATAGCTAGGGTAAACCAGATAGTGGACATGTATACCGGCAATACTGAAAAGAACCTCCACGCCATATTCGACCAGGCAAGGAAGAACCCGCCCTGCATCATATTCTTCGACGAGCTGGACGCTCTCGGTGTCAAAAGGGGAGGCGACGGCGATGGCGGAGGAGGGAATAGCTCTGCGCTCAGGCTAGCCGTCAACCAGTTCCTTGTGGAGATGAGCGGAGTTGAAAGCAACCCCGAAGGCATATTCGTTATCGGGGCGACAAACAATCCCTGGGACATAGACCCGGCGCTCAAGAGGTCGGGTAGATTCGGCGACAGCGTCTACCTTAAGCCGCCCACCTACACGGACAGGAAGAACCTGTTTAGGTATTACACTAGAAACAAGCCAGTAGGAAGCCTGAAGCTAGGAAGGCTATCAAGGGCGACATCGGGCTACAGCCCCGCCGACATCGAGAGGATAGCCGACAAGGCCGCCATGCTTCCACTTCTGCACGAGTACACCAAGCACACCAGGAGGAAGTACACCATGAAGGACGTTATGACGATACTCAAGGACAAGGACTACAGCGGCAGCTCTCTTGATGAATGGTACTCGATGGTGAAGAAAGACGTCATAAGCAAGACCGAGACCAGGACGGTGAACGGGAAGAAGGAGGTCACCGTCAAGGAAGGCAAGCTCGACCCGCAGGAGAAGATACTCTACAAGGCCATGATAAACGACATAAAGAAGAACACTGCCCCCTGGAAGGTGAGCTTCAGGAAGTTCCTGAGGTGGTGGGCGCTCAACGTCTTTTAGGCTGACAAAACCGTTCGGAGTTTATAAATATTTGAATCTTCCCTATCCATTTGTGATACTCTGTCGATAGGCATTCACGCAACACCGCGGATCAATTTGGGAAGCATAAGACGCAACGGCATCGAGTCAGTGCCGTTTTGGAGAAGCATTGATTCCTGGAGGCGTCCTTTGAACCTGAGACTTAGGTATGAACCGTGCGTTAATATCATACAGGATAAAAGTCATGTGCAAATTGTGCATGCGACCTATGATTCCCTCAAGGTGGCTAAGATACACTTGGACGGTAGTTCAAGAGGACGATTTGATATGGCACGGATCGCACTCTTTTTTGTTGCATCCGGATCTGAGGCAATTTTGGAGAGGAGGGAAAAAAACCTTACCGTGAGGTTCGGGTGGTCAAAGAGATATGCCTACAAAGGGGAGAAGATAGAGGAACTTAGAGTTCAAGGGCCGGTAAGGGCAATAACAGAGATCCGTTTTACCGAAGATGAGATTTATGAGCTTGAGGATATCTCGCGTTCATCAAGCTGGTTCAGCAGTAATATGGGGGTTGCAGAGGCTGTAACTTTGAGAATAGAAAATGAGATGAGACAAAAGCAGGTACCTAGAGATTTGGAAGGAATGGAAGTCCTGGAAATTTGTAGAGTGGATTAATCGGGGTCGTCCGCACTCGCGCCCTTCGGCATCTTCTTCTTGTATATCTTCAGATTAGGATACAACTTCATCAGCTCGCTTGCGTCGAGATGCGTCTTTATCCCGAGGCTCTCGATGATCTTAGACGCCAGATAGGACTCTGCAACCTTCTTGAGCTTTATGTCGGGGCACGCTGCTGCCACCTCTCTCTTTCCTTCTGCACTTGAAATCTGGTCCAAAGCTTTTGTAGCGTCGGAGTAGCCCTTCATTCCGGAGGTTGCCTTAGCGGCAAATGAGTTGAGCTTGTTGGTGTCTATACCTAGGAACCTGTAGTACTTCAATTCGACACTCATCCTGACATTGTTGAGCAGGAATGATATCTCCTCCGGCTTGGTATTCTCGTCAAGCTCCTGTCGGCTTATGGATATCCAGTCCTTGTACTTGACCATGAAGTCTATGTACTGCGCTGGCTCGTCCATGGGATCAGGCCTTTGTCACGTAGTAGCCGGCAAACTTCTCCTTGGCCACCCTCTTGATCATCTTCTTGAGGACCAGCGATGAAAGCGAATTAGTCACCAGGCCCATCGGCCTGTTGGCCTTCTTCGTTATCTCGTTCGCCGTCTTTATTCCAGAGTCTTTCGTCGCGCCCAGCGACTCCATCGCCTTGATGATCTCCCGTTCTATTGTGGTAAGGTGTTCTGCCATCTAATTACCCTTAAGCCGCGGTCTTCTTGGCCCTCAGCGCCTTCCTCTTGGGTCTCAGTGCCTTGGAGCCGCACTTCCTGCACATCTTCGCTCCGGCCCTGTTCCTGGACTTGCACTTCTTGCATATCCATATCTTGGCTATCTCTGCGTCAGCTATAGGAAATTTTCCCATGATAAACACTAATTAACGTAATGAAAATAAAAAAAGGAAAAGAGGACTACCTTCTCGAAGCAAGGTCGGTAAGCTCTGGGCTCGATCCGGTGTCCTGCTGGGCGTTGGCCTGGGCCTGTCCCTGTGCCGTCACTAGGACGACATCCCCTATGTTCCTTATGTTCTTGAACAGTATGCTCCTGTTCTGCAGAAGCCTCTTCGACTCCACCCTATCGGAGTTCCTCCACTCCTCCATGAGAAGCCTGCTGACCTCTCCCTTCTCGAGGTCTATTATCGCATCGCGCACCTCGCCCAAGTACTGTCCGTTGTCGCCGTATATGTCAAGATTGTATATTTCGGTTATTCTCACACAAGCACCTTCGTCTCACTTATATAATTGAATTAAGCTTTAAATATCTTATGTAGGATTCCGCTCCTTCGAGGTCCTCGTCAAATCAGACGTTGTTGGGGGTGTAGGGCAGGCCTTCTGAGTTTATGAATATGGAGTAGGTCGTCGCCAGGAACTTCCCGTTCGTGGCGTTGGTCAGGAAGAGGTCTATGGTATATACCCCGGCCCCGTGGCTCTGGGTTACTGAGGAGATGTTGAATGCGATGTTGAAGTAGTCGTTCTTGACCTTGTAGGTAGTGGCGTATATGGTCTGCACGTTGTTGTAGTAGTAGGGGCCGTAGGCGACTCCCGCGACCGGCTGGCCCTGGTCATAGCTCTTCGTGGTGCTTAGGGATCCGTCGGAGAGGTTCTGCGGCACTGGATCGTAGTTTATCTGGATGAAGGAGAAGTTCGAGTTGTGGAGCGTGATTCCGTTGAGGTAGACAGTCTGACCGTCGGCGGTTATGCCAGGAGTCAGGTTGAGCCAGTTGATGTAGTTGTTTATGAAGTCCTCAACGAGGTAGACGTTGGTCTTGTTGAAGGCGATTCCCAGGCTCACCTGGTTGTGGTTCGGGTCCAGGGTGTTGTTCCTGTGGCCGTTTTCGCAGCAGATCGAGTCGTTGTAGAGCATCTGGTAGTTCATGCGGTTTATCGCCGCGGTGACGTTTATCTGGTGTATCGAGCAAACCGGGCCCAGACAGGTCTCGTTGACCTGCGAGTTATAGGCGACGTTCTCGTCGACGCCCTCGGTGCCGCCCAGAAGCGTGTAGCGCATGTAGGGTTTCATGCCGAAGGTGTCCCAGTGGCTGAAGTAGTCGTAGTAGAGCATGCTCTCCGAGTGCTGCTGGCCCGAGGTTATGTTGGACAGGGTGACGTTGCTGAGGCCGAACTGCCTCCTCTCGCTGTTGATCTGCTTGAGCGCGTATTGGGCCATCTGGTCGGTCGAGTAGGTGGAGTTGCTGGTTGTGTTTATTGAATTTGTTGGTATTGTGGTGGTCGAGTTGTGGGAAGGGAGCACGGTCGATAGCGATATGGCGGTGACCGTGGTCGTCTGTAGAGGCGGGGCCACCATCAGCAGGTTGGACGCCATGTAGAGTACGACGGCTAATGCTCCAAGGAGTATCACGGCCATCAGGATCGTCGTCGTGCTAAATAAGCCGAAGGCCCTCATTGCATACCTCTTTCGCTTCGAAGGCCTGTTCAAGCCTTCTGCCATCTGATATTTTCAGGTTATCTCTTTAAGTCTTGCTGTTAGGCGGCATGACCTGAAGTGGTGTCAAGAGGAGTCCATCTTTTCTCTGCAAAGTCATATATATTTGAAATTACAACTATGTTTGGGTGAGGGAATGGGCTTTAGACAGTCCGTGGGAAGTTTCGAATCGCGAGCTAGAGGTGTGATCCAATTCCAGAGGGCAGGGAGGCGCGGGAGCTCGGACGAAGCGAAACCGGTGCTACCGGGGACAGCCCAGGCCAAGACAGAGGCAGGCGCAAACAACTACCTGTCCGGGCTTGAAAAAAGGGTGTACCTGAGGCCAGGTGGAGCACCGAGGGACCACTGGAGGGTGGTCTATGGAAGGACCACCAGCGAGGCCTGGGATAACGCCGATGAACTAGCAGGTGAGTTGGGTTCCTTTTCGACACTGGACGACGAGGTCAAGCAGATTGCTGAAGTCGCAAAGAGCGTAACTAATCAAAAAATCGAAAACGTCAGGAAGAGGGCCAAGGAGATTGTCGAACTTCGGCTGAAGGGTATTTCAGGCTTGCCGCCTGATACTAAGCTGAGGGCCAAGAGCGACGCTGTGATACTTGCCAGCCTCCACGAGCTTAGCGCTTTAGGAGTCAAAAATCTGCAGAGGGCCTTCGAGCTAATGGAGGACGCGGACGAGATATGGAAGAGCGGATTCGGGAGGTACGGAATTGCGGGGGGAAAGCAGATAGTCTACGGAGTAAAGGACACCGCGTCAGGCAACGGCAGCGTTGATTCGGCTACATTCGCGCCTGCATCGGAGTTGCTGCGTCCAACCTCTCCCTGATTGTTTCCGAGTCTGTAGAGAAGATTAGGTTCGGACTCTTTTGGGGGTTGGGAATGGCTACAACGAGATCTTCGATGATTAGACACTTGTAGCCCAGGCGGTTGGCGATGGCAGCCTCGTCGCGGACACATAGGTTTGCATAGACTCCAGAGAAGAGCAGTCTCGTTATCCCGATTTTTCTAAGTCTTTCATTCAGATCGGTGCTCTTGAATGCGATCTGCTCATCCCTCTTTGTCACAACGATGTCGGACTTTTTGGGGGCGACGCCATAGAAATTAAGCTCGAACAGCTTTGAAGGATACAGGATATAGAAATCGGAGGACGGCTCCCAGCGTATCCAGACGGATGGAACGCCGAGCTCCCTTGACTCGGATATGAATTTGGAGAGGCGTGGTATCATTGCCCGGATAGGCTTAGCTATCCAGGTCGACTTGGGGGAGCAGAAGCGCCACTGCATGTCCACAACCACAAGCGCCGTATTGGGAACACGGAGGAGACCCGTCAGGCTTCCGTTGGTCCTGCGGATCTGGGCCGCCGAGACGGACATTTGCAAGCGATTACCTCTTGTCGATGGTTTGCAGCCACTCTCCATCGAATACGAACTCAGCGGGGCCTGTCATGAAAACGTTCTTTCCCTTCCACTCGATGTTGAGATCGCCGCCCTTCATGTGGACTGTTAAGTCAGAATCGGTAAAGTCGTTTAGGATTGATGCCACTCCCGCTGCAGACGCTCCTGTTCCGCAGGCCAGAGTCTCCCCGGCACCACGTTCCCAAACACGCATCTTGATTTCATTTCGATTTAGCACTTCTACAAACTCGGCATTTATCCTTTTGGGGAAGGCCTTATGATTTTCTATTATGGGGCCGAAATTCAGGACGAGGTGGTCGGTTATCTTAGGCACAAAGATGACGCAGTGTGGGTTCCCCATAGAGACCAGGTTCACATCAAAGCAGTTTATCTCGTCTACGCGTAGATTCTTTCTTATGGTTACTCCGGAATGCCAGTCTGCCGTATTGAACTTCGGCGCGTCCATGTCCACCCTTACCTTGTCTCCCACTATTTCCGGCCTGACTATCCTCGTTAGCGTCTCGACATCTAGCTTGGTTTTTTCCGTAAGGCCCTCCCTGCGGACGTACTTCGCAAGGCACCTGATCCCGTTGCCGCACATCTCCACATTGCTCCCATCGGGGTTGTAGATCAACATCTTGAAGTCTGCTGTAGTGCTCTTGTCGACTATAAGCAACTGGTCGCAGCCCACACCGAACTTGCGGTCCGCTATGGCCATTGCAAAGGCCTTCATGTCGGGAGGCAGACGCTCCCTCATAGCGTTTATCACGACGAAATCGTTACCGGTGCCCTGCATCTTGGTGAACTTCATTCATTCCTCCTCATTATTTTTTGCACTAATTCTTCTGAACTCCACCTTCTGGTGCTTAGGAACGGTCTTCCTTCTAGGACCATCACTTCAGCAGGCATTGGTCTAAGATTATAGTTGCCGCCCATCGCGTAGGTATACGCTCCCGCATTTAGGATGCCTAGCGTGTCACCCTCGCTTACCTTTGATATTTTGCGGTTTTTTGCAAAGACATCGCCTCCTTCGCAAACATTTCCGGTTATGTCACAGGTAACAAGTTTTCCTTCCGGATTAGTGACATTATAGCTTTCCTTGAAAGTCTCACAACTGGATTTGGGCAGAAAGCAGCGCCTCTATCGGTATCAACGTCCCAATACTTCTGACCGTCTCTGCCGTCATCCGTTTGACGAAACGGTCGATCACGAATCCTATCTGTTTGGTACTTTTGAAGTTGCGATTGTTGAGAAGTTTATCTCGTAAAGAGTTATGGATATACTCTTCTGGATTGAGGTCAGGAGAATATGGCGGCAGGAAAAGAGGTTTCATGTTGCCCCTTTCGTTGAAGAATTTACCGACTCTCCAACTATGATGGACTGCACCATTGTCCATCACTATCAGCATTTTGTCGTCAGGATAACGCTGTTCTATTTTGTGAAGAAGGTGCAAGAATGACGGTGCCTTTGCGGATTTTCTCACCGTTTCGATTATCTCCCCTTCTGTGACTTCTACTGCGCCGAAGTAGTTTGCCCTCTGAACATGGTTCTGCGGTGCATCGACAACGAGTCTCTGGTTGTACGTCCATCCGTATCCGTTTCGTGCAGATGTCGACACCGACATTTCGTCGACAAATAGTATCTTTGTGAAGAATCCGTTCTTCAAGAGGAAAACGAGGTTCTGGGCGAATTCAATCTGCTTTTTCAGGTCTCCCTCTTTGTATCGGAGTTGCGCCTTTACATAGTGCGCACCAGTCCCGATAAGATGAACCCTGAATGTCTCTTCGCCGATGAATTTGCCTCTGTACTCCGCAAAGTAGAGTTGCAACTCTTTTGTCGTGTATGAAGACGCATTTATGCCGTACTTCTTTGGGTCATTTTCGTCGATGAGGCGGCGTATTTCCTTGTCGTCATCCTTTGTAATCTTCGGCGGTCTACCGCTCCTTGGTTTGTCACGAATGTTCTTGTCGAAAATCCACTTGTTTATCCAATCGTAGACTGTGGATTCTTCCACATCCATTATGTCTGCAACAGTCCTGACGTCTCTTCCTCTACTTACCGCATACAACGCCGCATATCTTATCTTTTCTTTTGGATCCTTGCAGTTTTTGTACAGGTCGCCAAGAATGTTGGAGTCGTTTTCCAACATGGTCGTCTTTTGAAGAACGCTGAAAAGGAATAACAATTTTATGAAAAGTTAAGAGTAGTGGAAGTTGTAACACTTTTTGGGTTAGCTATAATTATATGATGATAGGCTCCGTACATTACAGGTCTTATCAGCTGCGGGAAACCAGAGTTAACACCAACTATAATCCTTCCCCTGTTGTTTCTTATGGTGTTGGCCGCAACCAGCAGATAGCCGGATTCCGCAACCATGTATTTACCGGGCTCGAAGCGTAATTCCAGCAGCCTGCCGTATCGGTCTGAGAATGATGTCATGAGTTTTGTTATTTCCGCACCAAACTTGACATAGTCTATTCTAGGCTCTCCAGGCTTGTAAGGGACCTTGAATCCGCCCCCGAAATCAAGGAAGCGAAGGTGGGGGAAGTTCTCCCTTGTGGCCAAAGAGGCTATCTTCTTCATGCTTTGGTAGAACTTTCCTGTGTCGGCGATTCCAGATCCGGTATGCGAATGCAGACCAACAACCCTCAGGTTATACTTAGCGACAAGCTTCTTCACCTTATCGATATCTTCCATGAGTATGCCGAACTTCGAGATTTCCCCTGCGGTTTGTATCTGGACGAATTCGCCTGCCATTATCTCGGGATTAAAACGCAGGCATATCTCTGTTCCAGGGTATGCGTTGCCGTATTTCTCAAGCCTGGAAAGCTCGCCTATGTTCATCAAAACTCCGAGTTCCTTAACTTCAGCCATCTCGGCGTCAGTTATATTCACAGCGGTATACAGAATCCTGTTGGGTGTGTAACCGTTCCGAAGGGCGAGCCTGACGTCACCAGGGCTAACGGCATCTATATGGGATCCGCAAGCTTCCAACAAGCTTAAGACATCAGGGTTATAGTTTGCCTTCATCGCATAGAATATCTGCAATTTTGGCCATTTGATAAAGTTATAAGCCTGCCTGTACTGCCGGGCTATCAGATCCCCGTTATACACATAGGTAGGAGTTCCGAACTCTTTTGCTACCGACCTAAGAAACCTATTGCTTAATTGTAGTGGTACCTCAAAGGTTGTGGTGGATTTGCTACGATTATTGTTTTTCTGTCTCATCGGATCACAAAATTGCGGTCATACTCTTAGATTCGCTTTTATGCTCTGTACAGCCTTTTCGATGTTCTCTCTGTGGCCGAATGCGCTGACCCTGAAGTAGCCTTCCCCAGCCGAGCCGAAACCCGAACCAGGCGTTATCACTACATGCGCCTCCTCAAGCATCTTGTCGAAGAACTCCCACGAGTTCATCCCGTTCGGAGTCTTGACCCAGAGGAACGGTGCATTCCTCCCGCCATAGACGACGAACCTTTCGGCTAAACCCTCCCTTATTATCCTTGCATTCTCCATGTAGTAGTTTATTGTCTCCAGGTTTTGCAGGCGACCGTTAAGGGACAGTGCCGCAAGCCCTCCCTCTTGAACTATGTTAGAGGCGCCATTGAAGAATGTAGTCTGCCTCCTGTTCCACATCTGGTTTATCTTCCCTGGTTCGGCATCCTCTGCCACGAGGGCCTTCGGGACCACCGTCCACCCGAGCCTGACCCCAGTAAAGCCCGCACTCTTCGAGAAGCTGTTGATCTCTATGGCGCACTTCTTGGCGCCTTCAATCTCATATATGCTTTGCGGAAGGCCCGGAGTTAAAATGTATTCGCTGTATGCCGCATCGAATATTATGACCGCCTTGTTTTCATTAGCGTAGTGTACGAACTCGGAGAGCTTATCCCGATCCGCCACGGCACCCGTAGGGTTGTTCGGGCTGCAGAGGTATATGAGGTCTACCTTCATTTTTGGGACTTCAGGGAAGAAGCCGTTCCTTTCGATGCAGGGCAGGTACACTATCTCCCTTCCGGCAGTTATGTTCGTGTCGACATAGACAGGGTATGCAGGGTCCTGCACGGCAACCAGGTTATTCGTGCCGAATATGGTTTGGATGTTGGCGCTGTCGCACTTTGCCCCGTCGCTTATGAAGATCTCTGCTGGCTCGAGATCCACGCCCAATAGGTTATATTGCCCAGCTATCGCTTTCCTTAGAGCTGTGTTTCCCTGCTCATCGCCGTAGCCCGTATAGGTTTCCGCCTTGGCGAGCTTGTCCACCCCTCTGTGCAGCCCGGCTATCACGGCCGGCACAAGAGGCTCGGTGGTGTTACCGATCCCGAGGCGCATTATCTCTATTCCCGGGTGCTTTTGAGTGAATTCGTTTGTCCTCCGTCCTATTTCAGGAAATAGATAACCAGCCTTCAGCTTTGCATAATTAGCGTTTATTCTTGCCATTTAACCCCCACGTATTAAGTTAGAAGTCGTTTTGTTCAAATATATAAAAGTATGCGACCGGCGGGATTTGAACCCGCGTTGCTGCCTTGGCAAGGCAGCGTCCTACCAGGCTAGACTACAGTCGCATCTAAAGCCCGTAGAGTAGTTAATGATTAAAGTGATTTAAAACTTCGCACTACGCAAGCTCAAGTTAATATAGATTGGTTGGCAATTAGCATCGTCAACGGCCGAGGTCTTGAGATGGTAAAAAGGGGTTATCCCGAATTGGTGACCGGGCTTTACATATTGAACCGGGAGGACAAGCTGCTGCTCACAAAAAGCCACAAGTGGGGTGACCAATGGATGATACCAGGAGGGCATGTCGAATTGGGAGAGAGCGCGTTTGATTCGGCTAAGAGGGAGGCGATGGAGGAGGTGGGGCTTGAGATAGAGCCGCTGGGCGTGATGGTCATGGCAGAGGACATATTCCCTGATACCTTCCATGAGGATGAAAGGCACTTCTTTTATCTGGAGGTAATGTGCAGGGCCAAGACCGAAGATGTGAAGATAGACAATGCCGAGATTCACCAATCAGGATGGTTTGGTCTGGAGGAGGCGCTCCTGCTGGTGAAGGAACCTGTTTTGATACGGACCATAAAAACCTACATCGAACAGAAGAGGAACGGAAAAATTAATTACATCGATATAAGGAAGCATGCCTGATCTGCAGAAACCTTTATATTCGTGCTGGATAGAATAGTAGTGCTGATTTTCCCGGATACTGCAGCGTTGCAGGAGGGGTTCAGAATGGAGAAGGAAACATTAGACAAACTTAGTGCGTTCATCGCCGAGAACAAAGGGTCAAGAAAGTTTACCCAGAGCGTAGAGCTTGCGATAAACTTCACCGGCATTGACATGTCAAAGCAAGTCAACCGCCTCAACATGGAGGTCAAGCTGCCCAACGGAAAGGGCAAGGCCCAGAAGGTCATGGTATTCGCGGACGACAAGAACATGGTCGCCAAGGCGACGACTGCAGGGGCCCTAATAGTATCAGGTGCCGAGATGCAGTCCATGGCCAACGACAAGGCAAAGCTCGCCTCCCTTCTTAACTACGAGATGCTCGCGCAGCCTAGCCTCATGCCCCAGATCGCCAAGAATCTCGGACAGTTTCTGGGCCCCAGGAACAAGATGCCGAAGCCCTTGATAGGCCAGGAGGTCGACAAGGCGGTAAATGACATAACTAAATCTATTTACATAAGGTCGAAGGGCAAGTATCTGCCAACGGTCCACTGCATAGTGGGCAACGAGAGCATGGGGGCGGACAAGATAGCAGCGAACGTCGACGAGGTGGTCGGCGCAGTGATAAGGAAGGTCGGCAAGCCGCACGTCAAGTCGGTCTACATGAAGCTGACCATGTCCAAGCCCATGAGGATAGTGTGATTTTATGACGCTTAGCAAATCCGAAAAGGTAAAGTTCGTCGATGAGGCGAAAAAGGAGGTCAAGTCCTACAAGGTAATAGGAATTCTCAACCTCAACGGGCTACCAGACAGGCTTACCCAGAAGGCGAAGAACAGCTCCAAGCCCAACACGAAGTTTATACTCGGGAGGAAGAAGCTGCTCGAGAAGATTTTGGAGGCGCACGACAAGGGCAGCCAGCTCACCAAGGAGTTGACAGGCACCTCAGCAATAATACTCAGCAACGAGGATCCCTTCGAACTATATCAAAGGTTCAAGAAGAATGCGATAAAGCTCTCGGCCAAGCCCGGCCAGGTAGCGCCTGATGATGTTCACATACAGAGCGGAGAGACCACCATAATGCCAGGACAAACGGTCACGGAGCTCAAGAGCGCCGGCATAGATGTCCAGATACAAAAGGGCAAGGTCGTGATCGCAAAGGACAAGATTCTGGTAAAGAAGGGTGACGTAATAAGCCCCATGGTCGCAAAGGCGTTGCACACGCTTGAGATTTATCCGTTCAGCGCGGTAGTCGACCCGGTTCTAATGGCTGACAGGCAGATGCTCTACACGAGGACGGTGCTCGGGATAAACGCAGAGGTGATGATAGCCCAGATGACCGGCGCCTTCAGGAGTGCGCTTGCGCTCTCGCTGGAAAGAAACATAATAAATAGGTATACCATCACAAACCTGATAGGCAAGGCCTACAACAACGCCATGTGGCTCGGTACTGAGGCCAACCTCTACGACTCTGGAGTCATAGAGAGGGTAATTGCAAAGGCTGCTCTTGGCGCAGCGTCGCTCAAGGGATTAGTAAAACAAGAATGACACTTAGGTGAATGTAATGGAGTATGTATATGCCGCGCTGCTTTTGGATGCAGCAGGTAAGGAGATAAACGAGAAGTCCATAGAAGATGTGGTCAAGGCGGCAGGAATGCAGCCCGACGCGGCCCAGGCCAAGGCGGTTGCAGCGTCACTGAAGGGCGTCAACATAAAGGACGTTCTGAAGAACGCGCAGAGCATGCAGGTTGCCGCAGCGGCACCGGCGGCAGCGCCAGCAGCCGGACACGCACCAGCGAAGAAGGAGAAGGAAGAAGAAAAGGTCTCCGAAGAAGCTGCTGCGGGCGGACTCGCAGGCCTATTCGGTTAAGCTTTTGTATGTAAGGGTGCCGAAAGGCACCAAAACATATATTAGCTGACCTGAATATGGATTATTGCGTGATGCACGATGGACGTATACGTTGACAAGCCGAAATGCACAGGCTGCCAGCACTGTAAGGACGTCTGCCCAGTCGCTGTGTTCGAGATGCGCGACCGTAAGGATCTTACCGCCTCGAATGCGGACAATGCTCCGGCAAATATGAAGTGGACTGGCGACAACCAGCATCCTGAGCTCCATGCCAAGTGGAAGGACGTCAAGGACGGCCATAGGCACTATGCCGACGAGAGCGATGGAACAAGCGGAGGACTTTCAGTCGGAGTAAACGGAAGCGCATGCATATTATGCCAAGCCTGCCTCATTGAGTGCGAGGGTGAATGCATAACCATAATCGACGACTCGGGCAACAAGTTCCAGTCGATCTACAAATAATCTTATCCTTTTCCTTATTTTAATTTCTCACGACTGCACTGAACAGTAGAAATAAATATTTGAACGAGTGCAGTCCTGATTGATAGGATGGCTTTTGCGAATTCGCCCAAACACACGGAAGTTGAAAGGCAGCTACACCTCCATGTGCTCAGGGTAGACAGGACTGCGCTGTTGCGCTACAATGCATTATCACAGGCCGAACAGCTCGCGATAGCGCTGGAACCTGAAGGATATTTGAGGAAGGCCTGCGTTGCGGTGCTGACCCCATACCCAAGCGTCATCGCCCAGCTCAGCAAATCGGACGACGACGCCGTTAAACTCGCCCTCTCGCTGAACGAGAACCTTACTCCAGAGGCGATTCCGCTGATTCTCTGTAAAAGCCCGCTCACAGGGCACTTCATGGGGGAGTACAACTACTCGGTCTCTGCCATAAGATTAGGCAACCATGGGGGGTTAGGGATGTTCCCGATAGTTGTTGCAAAACCCATTTTTGATTGTGTAGAAGAAGACGACCTCTTCGGTTTTGAGCTCATCGAGGGGATGGTCCCGCTCAAAAAGTAGAGGATGATGATTATTTTTCTGCTGGTTTAGGGAAATTATTTATATTCGTTTTGCGCAGGTAAAGCAATGAACAACTATCTCAAGGCCCTCCTGAAGACCCTCCTCTTTTTGGTGGTGTTGATACTCTCAGCCGCTTTCGCGATTGTAGCTGGGCTTCCGCAGAACATCATACTGGTCCTTTTCATTTTTGTCCTCCTCTCCTGGTGGGTCAGGGTATTGGTAAAGGCCGAGAAAGAGCGGTCGGACATAGCGATCTACCTTGCGCAGGCAGCAGTAGCAAATGCGGTGGTGGTGTTGCTGTACGTCATTTTCAAAGTAACAAGTGTACTGATATACTTTGTCGTGCTCCTGATAGTTTATGCGATCGGCTTCTGGCTAAAGAAAAAGTTCTTTGGTTAGGAGATCTAATTTCGTGTAGCTCCGGTAATGCCCTTTTCAGAAGGCAATAAATCCTTCGGGCTTCATATATTCGTGCTGTTCCTGATAACGATAAAGAGATAGTTGCATGATAACCAGAGCGGACAAGCCGTTCAGCGAAGAGGAGAGCCTTGGCGTGCTCAACGAGTACGTGAGGGAGTGGTTCAAGATCAGCTTCGGCGAGTTGACGCCTCCCCAGAGGTTCGCCTTCAAGCTCATCTGCGACAAGAAGAACGTGCTTGTGGCGGCGCCTACGGGAAGCGGGAAGACCATGTCGGGCTTCACTTCCATAATAAGCAGGCTATCAGAGTACAGCCTGGAGGGCAAGCTGGAAGAACGAGTATACTGCCTTTACATCTCTCCCTTGAGGGCACTCAACAACGACATCCACAGGAACCTGCAGAGGCCGCTTGACGAGATATACGGGCTGATAAAGAAGAAGCTGGGCACCGAAGTGATAAAGAGGAACGTGCGGCAGGTAACGATAGGCGTCAGGACAGGGGACACCAGCCAGGCCGAGAGGAGGAAACAGTTGCTCAAGCCGCCCAACATACTCGTAACGACGCCGGAAAGCCTGGCGATACTGCTCAACTCTGACAAGTTCATGGAGAACATGAAGGGTCTAGAGTATCTGATAATCGATGAAATTCATGAACTGGCCAACAATAAAAGGGGCGTTCACCTTTCGCTTTCGGTCGCACGGCTCGAGAACCTGATAGGGCACAACTTGGTCAAGATTGGACTGGGTGCGACGCTGCATCCGCTTGAGGAGGCCGCCAAGTTTCTGGTGGGATACGAGAACGGCGAACCCAGGGACTGCACCATAGTTGACGCCTCCTGGTCCAAGAAGCTGGAGCTGAAGGCGATAAGCCCTGTCAAGGACATGATCTACGCCGAGGAGGAAGAGATCGAAGCGGCTACCTACAAGGAGATAGACAGGATCATCAAGGCGTCCAAGTCAACCCTTATATTTACGAACACGAGGAGCGGAACCGAGCGCGTCGTCTTCAACCTCAAGAAGAGATACGGCTACGGTGAGGACATCGCGGCCCATCACAGCTCGCTGGCCAGAGAGTCCAGGTTGGACGTGGAGGAGCTGCTGAAGAAAGGTTCACTGAAGTGCGCCGTCTCTTCAACAAGCCTGGAGTTGGGAGTGGATGTGGGTGCGATAGAGAACGTGATTCAGCTCGGTTCACCGAAGAGCGTCACCAGGGCGATACAGAGGATCGGGAGGGCAGGGCACTCCTATAAGGCGACAGCGAAGGGAGAGACGATAGTCCTCAACCGCGACGACCTCGTGGAGTGCACCGTCATGCTTGACGCGGCGATAAAGAGGCATCTGGACACCTTCAAGGTTCCGCAGAACGCCCTCGACGTTCTAGCGCAGCACATCATGGGCATGTCGCTGAACAGGAAGTGGAACGTTGACGAAGCCTACGCGCTCGTGAAGAACGCCTATGCCTACCACCAGCTTCTGAAGCAGGACTTTGACGACCTGATAGGCTACCTCGCCGGCAGCTATGTCGGACTTGAAAGCAGAAACGTCTATGGGAAGATATGGTATGACGAGACGACGAAGATGTTTGCCAAGAGGGGCTACGCAGCCAAGGTCATATACATGCTCAACCTCGGCACGATACCTGACGAGGTCGCGGTTGACGTCTTCGACTCGAAGAACAAGAGGATCGGGAGCATCGAGGAGGAGTTCCTGGCGAAGCTGAAGGAGGGGGACGTCTTCGCGCTTGGGGGCAGGCTCTACCAGTTCGATCACGCCAAGGAGATGAGCTGCTATGTGACCGACGCGCAAAGCAAGAGCCCGACGATTCCTCCCTGGTACTCGGAGCAGCTTCCGCTCAGCTATGAGCTTGCGCTGGAGATAGGGGATTTCAGGACAAAGATGGCAGAGCTCATAATGAAACAAAGGAAGGTAAAGCCGACCAAGGAGGAGAGCGGGATACCTGAAAAGATAATGGAGCTGCTGGACTCCATGCCGGCAGACCAGAACTCCAAACTGGCAATCTTCAACTACTTCGTCGAGCAGTACCTCTTCGCCGGTGAGATACCTACAAGGAAGCTGATGCTGGTTGAGGAGACAAAGGACAGCGACTCCGGTAGGGAATACATAGTATTCCACTCTCTTTTTGGGAGAAGGATAAACGACGCGCTCTCCCGTGCCTTCGGTGCCGCGCTAACAGAGATGCTGGACATGGACATAGGAATCATGGTGAACGACAACGGATTTGTCCTTATACCTGAGGAGTCGGTGAAGCTCAAGGATAAGGACCTGAAGAGGATCATAGAAGACATCAGCAACGTCGGCCTTACCCAAATAATAAGGTCCAACATAGCAGGCACCGAGCTGATGAAGAGGAAGTTCAGGCACGTCGCGGCGAGGAGCTTCATGATACTAAGGAACTACAAGGGCCACAAGATATCGGTCAAGAAGCAGCAGTTTAACTCTCAGCTTGTCTTCAAGGCAGCGGAGGCGATAAACCCCAACTTCCCTGTCATAAAGGAGACCTACCGTGAGATAATGGACGACGTCATGGATCTGCCGAGGGCCTCGCTGCTCGTTGAATCCATCAGGAACGGGGAGGTGAAGATGAAGTTGATAAGGACACAGGCACCGTCGCCCTTCTCCCACAACATGATAACCTTCGGCCAGGCCGACGCGGTGCTGATGAAGGATAGGCACATGCACTTGCAGAGGCTGCACAGTATGGTCATGAAGGAGATAGGTGGATAAGTGCTACTAGGAGAGGACCTGGAGATGATCGATGGGCTTCCGGTCCTTTACATAAGGAGCCTGAAGGCGCTCGTCATATCGGACCTGCATCTCGGCTATGAGGGAGGAATGGTGAAGGGAGGCGTCGCGATACCAAAGGCCAACCTCAAAAGTATAATCGAGACATTGGAAAAAGCGTTCGAAGGGAGGGAGGTGCACAGGCTCATCGTTGTTGGGGACATAAAGAACGACTTCTCCAAGGTGCTGGCCGAAGAGCTGAACGAGCTCAGGTCGGTCACCGACTTCGCAAAGGGAAAGGGAGCTTCAATAGATCTCATTAAGGGGAACCATGACAACTTCATTGACCAGTATTCTAATGCGCTTAGGATAAAGGTCAGCCAACAGCTTCTGCTCCAGGGCTACCTGTTTGCCCATGGGGATAAGCAACTCGATAACTCCGAATCAGAGGTCGCTATGGTTATAATCGGACACGAACATCCGTCCATAGGGATAAGGAGCAGGGTCGGCACCATAGAGAGGCTCCGGTGCTTCTTGCTCGGAGAGGTTGTCTATTCAGGGAGGAAAACAAAATTGATCGTGCTCCCGGCAATAGGCTACTTTGAGACAGGGAGCGACATAAATCTGCACAACAAGAGGAGGACCTTCTCACCTGTGCTCAAGGGTGCGGATGTTGACACTATGGAGGCGATAGCAGTCGGCCATGGGTCGACGCTCAACTTCGGAAAGATAGGCGGGCTCCGGACGCTGGAGCTTTGACCGGAGCTCGAAAGCTTGATATATTTGGATAATTGCAGTAGTTAGCGGCAGTTCAATGACTTCAAAAGACAAAGAGGCACCCAAATCCAGGGTCTCTGAGAATAAGTACAAAAATGAGGGTATAGTGCCGCCCGTGATTCAGCAACTGGTGGCGGGCCATGTCCAGACAGCGGCGCCGAAAAGAAAATTGAGCAAGTTCCAGAGGAAGTTCGTACAGAGGGAGTCAGAATAAACTTATCAGCGTGATGAGATGGCTAACAAAAACGCTTTACCACACGGGGCCTTGGTCCCCATAGTCACACCCTTCTGCAGAAACGGAGCGATAAATACGCCCAGGTTTAGCGGCCATCTTCGCTGGCTCATAAGGACCGGAGCCGATGGCATAGTTGTCGGAGGCACCACCGGCGAGGGCCATACGCTCAGGAGGGAGCAGAAGTTTAGATTGATTGACGTTGCGGTAGAGGAAAGGGAGGAGAGGCTTCGGAGATCGAAGCTGCAACTGATCGCTGCCACAGGCTCCCAGGAGTTCAAGGAAGCGGAAACCGTCTCTGCCTATGCAAAGAGGAAGGGGTGCGATGCTGTACTTGTGCTTCCGCCGAGGACAGATAGCCAGAGGAGGATAGAGGACTTCTACACTGCACTCTCAAAGAGCGTACCTGGGATCGTAATACTAGCTTACAACATACCTTGGCTTTCCCATGTTGGTTTGAACCCCGACATGGTGGGAAGGCTTGTGGAGAAGGGATGCATAGCAGGAGTAAAGGACTCCAGTCAGAAGAAGGGCATGCTGCGCAGATGGAAGGAGACTAATCCGGATGTCCTGGTTGCGGTGGGCTCGGATAGGCTGATCTATTACGGGGTGCATGTGGCCCATGCCGAGGCAGTCATAGTAGGGATAGGGAATGTCCTTCCTAGCGTCGTTGCCTCAATGTATAGAACCGGAGGACAAACGGCTTTAAGGTCGCAGGAAGCGGTGAATCGGATCAGCCATCGGCTTTCTTCCGGAGGCGACTATGTCGGCGCCCTGAAACGGTTTATGTTCGGAACGAACGGCAGCAGCTGGTCGATTTAGGCGTAGAACAGCCAGGGGATTATGTTCACTATGATCAGTAGGATCATCAGTGCGCCGAAGGTGTTCACGAACCTGGCGCTCTTTATGTTGATCCTGTAGATCCTCCAGCCGTCGAATCCGGGTATCGGAAGCAGGTTTACCACCGCGACCAGGAAGTTGAGCAGCATCGAGAGCGAGAAGAGCGAGAATAGGAAGTAGGCTATCTGACCCCAGAGGGTATCAAGGACTGGCTTGATTCCGAGAGAGACCCCTATGAGCCCCCTACTGCTGTTGGTCGGGCTCGTCACCGCCTTGAGCTTGAAGGTACCCCTGTCGGTTTTCACTGTGACTATGCTATTGGGCGTGTCCGCCACCGAGGCAGTGGCAAGTTGGGAGATATTGGTTATGGGATTCCCGTTCCATGAGGTGACTGCAGCCCCTATGGGTATGATGCCGTAGGCGGGGTATCCCTTGGAGACTGAGGTCACCACGACGCCGTTGCTGTAGGCGTGCGGTATCACGAATGCCACGAAGAAGATCGTGAGCAGGAAGAATATGATCATGAAGAGGAAGTTGGCGGATATCCCGGCCGCGAATATATAAGTCTGGGGCGCTGGCTTGAGTTTTACTATGGCCTTCTCGTCCGGTTCCACGAATCCGCCTATGGGTATGAAGCCGAAGAGCAGGATGCCTATCTGCTTTATCTTCACCTTGGCCCTCCTGGCGAGTATGCCATGGGAGAACTCGTGGACTATGAGTAGTATTGCAAGCGCGGCTATGCCGGCAAGAAGCGGCATGTCTATCCCTGGTATGACCGGCGCAACTCCTGGTATCTGATTATTTATCCCTGATGCGGCAGCACCGGCGGACGTCGGGTTGGAGATGAAGCCCGCAAGGCTGTAGAGTATCGATCCGGAGTTGTAGGCTATGGCGTAGACCACCGATCCGGCAAATCCAAATATTGTTGTTAGAGAAAACTGGGCCATCTGCAGTGGATTGGTCAGTATGACGCTGAAGTTAGGCAGGGCGAGGGGGCCTTGGCTCACCGAGATTCCAGGAAGCCTCACGAACTGGAGCCCGTAACCGACATAGGGTATGACGAACATCTGCATCAGCACCAGCGAGACCAGCCCGACCAGATAGGTGGACTTCTTTATTCGGCCGCGCACAAGCGCGTAGGTCGCAACTCCGACGCCCAGTGTCAAACCCCACATCGCGAACTCTTCCCAGAAACCGCCCTTCATCTTGGACAGCTTGTCCACCGTCTTGATTCCATAGGTGCCGCCCAGCATGTAGAAGCCGTAGCCCATCTTCAACGATAATACCCTTTTTATCCCGACGCCAGAAATGAAGAGTATGGCAAGAATCGCTATTACGACGACGCCGTAGGCAGCGGTGGTGCCAACCAGGGGAAGCAGTGCCCCCAGTGCCAGATAGACCAGATAGATCGCGATTATGCCGGCGGCTAGTATTCCTAGCGCCTTGTATTCATCATTCCTTGACCTGGCCATCCCACACGCGATATCGTTTTGGAGGCAAGGATTTTTAACGGCTACCAAAAGGTTCGCCCGGAGAGCGGATGCATAAAAGAAAGGTAGGTAACCAAACCAAAAGAAAAGCGCTATAAAACCTTGAGCCCAGAATATTACCGGTGGTATGGTGAAGGAGTGCGAATTATGCGGTCGCCAGACGGAAGAGAGATACATAGCAACCATAGAGAACGTGGAGCTCAGGGTCTGCACCAGGTGCGCCAAGGGCAGGCACGTCTCACCAGAGGTGGTTCCGGCAAGCAGGAGCTTCTCTACAGGGAAGGCGAGGGCTGAGACGTCCGAAGAGATAGTCGAGGACTACGGCAACCGTGTCAGGATTGCAAGGGAACAGATGAAGATACCGGTAAAGGTGCTCGCCGAGATGCTCAGCGAGAAGGAGGGCGTCATAACCAGGGTGGAGCAGCAGAAGATGGTTCCGCCGGATCCGCTCAGGAAGAAGCTGGAGCACGCACTTAAGATTAAACTTACGGAGGCGGCGCCACAGGAGTCATCTCCCTACCACGGTTCTGGCCATGCCGACGAGGCAACGCTCGGCGAGTTCGTAGGATAGCGGTGGTATAATCGCAGTCGATCTAGGCAAGCTTGTCTACAAGAGGAAGATAGACCTCGACGAGCTAAGGGGCAAGACCGTTGCCATAGACGCCTACAACGTCCTCTACCAGTTCCTTTCGATAATCAGGGGACCAGACGGCACGCCGCTGAGTGGCCCATCGGGCGAGGTTACAAGCCACCTGTCGGGCCTGTTCTACAGATCCATAGACCTGCTGGAAAAGGGGATAAAACCGATCTACGTCTTCGACGGAGTCCCGTCTTCGCTGAAGCAGAGGACCATAGAGGCGAGGATGAACAGGAAGAGGGAGGCGATGGCCGAGTTCGAGAAGGCGAAGGAGGCGGGCGACCTGGAGATGATGCGCTCCAAGGCAATGGCCACGACGAGGATAACGAAGGATATCGTTGAGAGCGGCAGAAGGCTGCTCGAGCTGATGGGGGTAGGATGCATGAAGGCTCCCAGCGAGGGTGAAGCTCAAGCAAGCTGGATGGCATCGAAGGGTCTCGTATACGCGGCGGGGAGTCAAGATTATGACACCATGCTCTTTGGATCTCCGAGAGTTGTCAGAAATTTAACGTTCAGCGGTAGGCGGAAGCTGCCGATGAAGAATGTATACGTCAACGTTGAACCTGAAATAATGGAGCTCGACAAGACGTTGGAGGGGCTCGGGATCAACAGGAAGCAGCTGATATGGCTCGGGATACTCGTTGGGACTGACTTTAATGAGGGAGTCGACGGGGTTGGGCCAAAGACCGCACTGAAGATCGCGAAGGCGTCGAACAGCATAGAGGAGGTTGAAGATTATGTAACAGGGAAGCTGAAGAAGAGCTTCGAGCTCGACATACGCGAGGTTGAGGCGCTCTTCGAGAAGCCGGAGGTGAAGGAGATGGAGACATCCGACGTCTCAAAACTCCTGAAGCTGAGGTGCGACGTTGAAGGCACTGTCAAGTTCATGTGCGGCGAGCACGGCTTCTCCCAGGAAAGGATAGCAAAGGCGCTTGAGCGGGTAGGCGCGGCTGCGATAAATACCAAGCAGAGCGGGATAGACAGCTGGCTCTAGCGCTCTGATGAGGGATTGGATTAGCTCTGTTTTGTGGAGGCCGGGTATATACCTGTGTTGTCTATCTCGTGTTTAACAGTGAATAACACACGTGGTAATGTGGTATGTTCTGCCATCCAATCGAATGTTCCGGTAGATACGATGCGTATCTCCACCTCGGTTTCGAGATGCACGAAATCGAATCCATCGGATTTGAAGCCAAAAATCCTGGAGTTATCGTTTATCAAATCGATCATGGCTTCGGTAACTAAAACATAGAAGTTCTTTGTTTCTGGCTCTTCGTCCCTCAGCTGCGCTTTAATATTGCCGCTTGAAATGTTGGGATATTCAGGGAATTTGCGAACCTTTACTTCGGCGATTATCTTATTGTAGAATCCGCTGTTATCCTCCTCTATCGCCATCCAACGTCCAAGCAAAAATTCCGCTCTTTCTGGACGTGGCAGGTCTTTGTTTATCGTATTGTGTGCAGCCACGTTAAGAAGTTGGCTTAAGCTTGGGGATATTTTTACAAAGATATCCCTTAGGGAGATTAGGTGCTCCTTGCGCTCGTCTGTTTTGTCATGTCGCGCATTGATGCCCATTTTATCACCAAAACTAGGGCCTTATCAAATATATCAAGCTTTTGAGCTACCTTAGGATACCGAAACTGCACAGACATTTTAAATACCTAACTAGGAAAGTTTATCCGGTGTAGAGATGGCCAAGAAGATGGGGAACCCGAACGGCGTTGAGGACATCAACACCTTCATCAACAAGCTGTTCAACGAGATGATAGCGGAGCAGAACCTCCCGGTCACGCCAGGCACGGTCTACAAGTTTGACATCAGCGTCAACCAGGACGGCATAACGATAACTCCCAACGTCAGCGGCCAGGTTCAGAGCATGAAGGTCGAGGAGAGGGAGCCGCTCGTCGACATAATAGAGAGGAAGGACGGCATAACGGTCATCGCAGAGATACCCGGAGTCGAGAAGAAGCAGATAGATTTGCATGCGGACCATGAACGCCTCTCCATACGTGCCGATTCCGGAAAAAGCGTTTACAGCAAGCTCATAGAGCTTCCTTTCAAGGTCGATTCGACCACCGCTACGGCAATCTACAACAATGGCGTGCTCGAAATTTCGTTCAAAAGGTCAAATACTTATAGGAGCGTTGTCAAGATTGATGTGAAGTGATTAATATGCAAATAAGCGTTAAGAGATCCCACAGAAAGATAGGAAAAAAGAGTAGGAAGGTAACGAAGATGAAAAGGCTCAAGAGAGAACACAGGAAACTTCTCAAAAAGACAAGGCGGAGGTAATATCCGCTCTTCTTCTGGGCGCTGGTGGATTTTTTAGTTGAATCCTAGGACACGTCAACGTAGTTCTGGTGGTTGAACTCGTAGGCCGTGTCGTCTTCTCCTATCCTGAACTGCTTTATCATCTCATCCCTGCTTTGGAATACGCTCGTTCCGCTTTCAACGTTCATGAGCACGGTCTTGCCATCGAACTCGAAGTAGGTGTAGGTGCTAACGCCGCTCTCCCTCTTTATCACGAATACTCTTGAGCTGGGGTTTCCCAGCGCGATCAGCACGCTACAGAGCAGTATGTTCCGGTCTATCCTGTCGCCCAGCCTGAACTCGGCCGTCTCGTCTGGCGTAAGCCAGAACTGGAGGGGCAGTATCACCTCCTCTATCTCAGCCCTCACGAATTCGAAGGCCTTCATCGCCGCCTTGGGGAAGTCGGTGTCGTAGGAGTAGTTTACAAAGGCGTTCCTTATCTCGTTGGCCTTCCTCGTTACGAGCTCGCCCTTCGGCAAAACAAGGGTGGGAAGCTCTGCGACCGCCAGCTCCTCTTTCTCCTCTATGTAGCCCTTGTATCTCGATATTATGGAGAGGTATAGCTGGCTGAGCCTTGTCTCTTTGTCAAGGGCCCTGCTTTCCATATAATAGGACTTGGACTAAAGGATTAAAATAGCTGTGCTGTACAGGTCTATGGATAGGATGGACCAGCAGAGCGCCCTCAGCATGATGTACAGGAAGGAGCTGCTGCATAGGGACGCCTTCGCCGCCTTTGCGAAGATGGAAAAGCGTTCCAGGATTAAGGCTCTCCTCTCACAGCTTGCGAAGGAGGAGGTGGTCCATTCGAATAGGTATTTGGTGGCCATAAAGGGCCAAAAGGCGAGGGGATACTCAGAGGCGGACCTCTACGCACTTCTCTTTTCAAGAAGGGTTCTGGGCCTCGGCCTCACCATGAAGATCATGGAGAGGGAGGAGCACCAGCTTGAGGATAAGATAGCGAGGCGCGGGAGGGGGATCTCGCTGCCAAAGATAGACGAGACAAGGGAGAACAGTCTCAAATCGGAGATAATCGGCCAGAACACGGTATTGGGCAACATAAGGGACATATTCTTCGGCATGAGCGACGGGCTCGTCGAGATACTGGCTGCCGTGTCCGGGATAGGAGCCGCCCTGCAGTCTCCGCTTCTTGTGATAGTGGCTGGTTCCATAGTCGCGGTCTCAGGAACCCTGTCCATGGCGGGAGGCGCCTACCTTTCAACGGACTACGAGAACATTGTGGCACAGTCGGGGGATAAGGGATACACGATAAAATCCCCTTCAAAATCTGCGGCTTACGTGGGAGTGGCCTACATATTCGGCTCGCTCTTCCCACTGCTGCCCTTTGCGCTGGGCATGAACGGCATATGGGCGATAGGGAGCGCGATAGTGCTCACCATAGTAGTTCTTACAGTGACGGCCACCCTTCTATCAATAGTCAGCGACACCCCGATACTGAAAAGGGTGTCCAAGACCATGATAATAACGCTCGGTATAACCGCGATAACCATAGCGCTTGGATTCTACGCCAGGCACTACCTCCATCTCACTTTATAAAATATCATGCGGAGGAACAAATTCCTACCTGCAGCAGGTTCGGCTCGCTTTTTTCTGCGATAGGCATAAATATGTTGTTTGCCAAGTCCTCTCATCTATATCCTGTATAGGGGTGTTACAAATGGATGACGAAGAGATAG
This sequence comes from uncultured Microcaldota archaeon, assembly GCA_963760035.1. Lineage (GTDB taxonomy): Archaea > Micrarchaeota > Micrarchaeia > Micrarchaeales > Micrarchaeaceae > JAJYUY01. Next base: position 88,784 of record CAVXBR010000021.1, read on the forward strand.
GCAAGGCAGTGGCTGAGATAATAAAGCGCATGGAGATGCTGATGAGCGACACCAGCGTGCCAAAGAACGTGAGGACGGCGATAAGCGAGGCGAAGGGTCATCTGGAAACGAAGGAGAACTACACTGTAAGGATCTCCTCCGCGATATACAGCATTGACGCGATAAGCAACGACATAAACCTTCCTCCGCAGGCAAGAACAGGGGTCTGGGGTATCCTCAGCATGCTGGAGTCCATAAAGACAAACAGCTGATATGCCCGGTGACCCGGTCAGGGAGCTGGTTGATAGATTATCGGTCGCATCAATACTTGTTTCCTCTGACGTGAAGAAGGACGACATAGCAGGAGTCGACACCGAGACCCTGGCGAATCGGATCCTGGAGGACTATTCCGACAGGACAGGGGTCAAGATCGTCACGAGGGTCGAACTGGAAAGGATTCTTAACTCTCTTACTTCTGAGAAGGCGCCCATTCCCATCGAGCGCGCTCAGAAAACAGGTTTTTCCGCCTACGCGGCCGAGATAGACGCCAACTACAGCATAAGAGTTACGGAGAACGACCGTTCGGGAGTCAACGTCGACGGCTTTGTCTCCTACTTCAGGGACCGGATGGAGAAGCTGCGTAGCATTATAGGCAGCCAAAGGATCGGGATAAATGGCATGGTCCCAAACATGGAGGCGCTCAAGAGCTGCGCCAACGGCAGGGAAGTCACCATAGTCGGCATGGTATCGAACAAGATCGTGACCAAGAACGGCAACATAATGATCGTATTGGACGACGAGACGGGAGAGTACAAGATCATATTCATGAACGGGAGCTCCCAGAAGGCCAAGGTTCTTTTCGAGAAAGCTAGGAGAATCATAGAGGACGAGGTCATCGCAGTTAACGGGAAGATGTCCAGCCCCTTCATCATCGCCAACGAGCTGGTTTGGCCGGACGTCCCGATAAAGGAGAGGAAAAAGGTGGAAGAGGACATCGCCATAGCCTTCGTCTCGGACATACAGATAGGGAGCAAGAAGTTCATGGAGAAGAACTTCGTCAACTTCATAAAGTGGCTGAACGGAGAGTATGGTGAGCGCCACGACCTCGCCGGCAAGATCAAGTACATAGTCTTTTGCGGCGACATGGTGGACGGCATCGGAGTATATCCAGGCCAGGACAGGGATCTGGCGATTCCGGACATCTACGCCCAGTACAGGCTCTTCAGGGATATGATAGCAGGGATCCCGGAATACATACACATGTTCATAATACCAGGAAACCATGACGCGATTCAGCTGGCAGAGCCGCAGCCGCGGCTGCCGAAGGAGCTGTTGGGCGACCTAAAGGCCGATAACATACACCTGCTCCCCAATCCTAGCTTCCTGACTCTGCATGGCGTCGACGTGCTCGCCTACCACGGCGCCTCGCTCGACTCGATCATAAGGGCGATACCAGGGCTAAGCTACGGCGATCCTGAGACGGCGATGGTGGAGCTGCTAAAGAGAAGGCATCTGTCACCCATATACGGGGGCAACGCCATAGTCCCGAGCAGGAGGGACAACATGGTCATTGACAAGATACCAGACATAATCAACATGGGCCACCTGCACAAGAACTGTATAGGCAACTACCATGGGGTTGACATAGTCAACAGCGGCACCTGGCAGGCCAGGACCGAGAGGCAGATAGCGAGGTCGATAATACCGACGCCCTGCCAGCTTCCAGTATACGAGGCGAAGTACAGGAGGTTCTCTACGGTGAGCTTCGACAGGTGAATTCATGGACGTTGAAAACTATTTTGGCCTGCTCAGCAGCCTCTACGAGTCGGCCAACAGCGTAGCTTCTACCGCAAGGTCGCTGGGCTTCGATCCGGAGAAGTTCGTGGAGATAAAGGCGGCGCCCGACGTCGCATCGAGAGTCGAGGGCATACTAAACGTCCCCGGATTGGCGGATATGATAAGATCCAAGATCGAAGGCCGCTCAAAACAGGCGCTGGCCTTCGAAATGGTGAAGGAGATATGCGACTGGGAGCAGATGAAGGGAAGAAGCAGGGAGGAGATACTGACGCTGGCGATACGCGTCGGACTGTCGGTCGTGACAGAGGGGGTAGTTGTCGCCCCGACAGAAGGGATACAGAGAGTCGAGATTCACAAGGGAGGCGACGGCTCTGATTACGCAGCCGTTCTCTTCGCCGGACCCATTAGGGGAGCAGGGGGGACAAGCGCCGCGCTCACCGTGGCCATGGCGGACTACGGAAGAAGAATATTAGGGATAGGGGCCTACAAGGCGACCCAGACAGAGGTGGAGAGGTGCCTTGAAGAGATTCTAATTTACGACTACAGGGTGGCCCGCCTTCAGTACATGCCCAGCGAGGACGACATACGCCTCATACTCCAGAACTGCCCGGTCTGCGTCGACGGTGTGCCGACGGAACAGATAGAGGTCGCTGCGAACCGGAACCTCAGGAGGCTCGACCGTGACGGGAAGGAGGAGGTCATAACGAACAAGGTCAGGGGAGGCATCGGCCTTGTGGTATGCGAGGGTATCGCCCAGAAGGCCAAGAGCGTTCTGAAACACACGAAGAACGCAGGCCTTGATTGGAGCTGGCTCAACAACGTCATAAAGGCTGACAAGCCTTCGACGGGAGGTGGACAGGACAAAGGAAGTACGGCCTTCCTCCAGGATCTTGTCGCCGGAAGACCCATATTGGCTTATCCAGAGATGAGCGGAAGCTTCAGGCTCAGGTACGGCCGCTCGAGATACACAGGAATCGCCGCGAAGGGATTCAATCCGGCGACAATGGTAATACTCGGTGAGTTCATCGCAGTAGGAACCCAGCTGAGGATAGAAAAGCCGGGGAAGGGATGCGTCGCGGCGCCTGTCGACAGCATAGAGGGTCCGTTCGTCAAGCTAAAGGACGGAAGGGCGTTCAGGGTGAACGATCCAAAGGCGGCTTGGGGGATCAAGGACGACGTCGCCAAGATAATTGCGGTGGGCGACATACTGGTTACCTATGGGGACTTCAAGAAGAGCAACAACCCGATGCTGCCCTCGAGCTACGTCGAGGAATACTGGGAGGCCCAGCTCGGCGAGGCAGGATGCGCAGATGTTAAGGATATTGGTTCATTCAGGGAGGCACACGCGCTCTCAGATAAATACAAGGTGCCGATCCACCCGCGCTACACCTACGACTATGCAGACGTAACTGGCGACGAGCTGGTTGATTTGAGAAGCAGGCTGGGGAGCGGAAAGATCGAGCCGGCCAACTCGCAGCTTTTTGGCGTCAGGAGCATACAGCTCGAAAAGATCGCCGGAGACAGGGACATAACTCGCGTGGTGGAGAGGCTCTGCCTGCCGCACAGGGAGACGGCGGAGAGCATAATCATAGAGGGTGACGATGCGCAGAGCATGCTCGCGACTCTGGGCCTTACCGAAAGTGAGTTGCTGGTCCTGGACAAGGAGGCCACCGTCGCGGGCGGAGTGTCGGGATTGGACTTCGTAAACGCCAACGCGCCCTTCAAGGTAATGCGGCGGTCGACGAGGATAGGGGCGAGGATAGGGAGGCCAGAGAAGGCGAAGGAGAGGCTGATGAAACCTGCGCCGAACGTGCTCTTCCCCATAGGGGAGAACGGCGGGAAGGAGAGGAACATATCGAAGGCCTATGAGATCGCAAAGAAGAAGTTCAAGAACGGCGGCATCGAGATAGAGGTCGGACGGTTCAGGTGCGCCAAGGGAGGAGAGATAGTATACATAGCTCACTGCATGAAGCACAACTGCGACGCCAGGATCGAGTACGTCTGCAAGAGCTGCGGGTCAAAGTCGCAGAGCGGAATTTGCCAGAACTGCGGCTCGAAGACCTCACCAAGCGACATACGTAACATAGATATAATTAGTGAGGTTAACGGTGCGCTGGAGAGGCTCGGGCTGCCGATGCCGAAGCTGATGAAAGGAGTAAAGGGGTTGAGTAGCAGCAGGAAGAGCGCCGAGGCGATCGAGAAGGGGATACTCCGGGCCACTGCAGGGATCCACATATTCAAGGACGGCACCTCAAGGTTCGACGCCATGAACATGCCCATAACCCACTTCTATCCCAGGGAGGCTGGCATCAGCGTGGAGAAGGCCAAGCAGCTGGGCTACTCCAAGGACTACAAGGGCAACGAGCTAGTATCGGACGACCAGCTGGTCGAGCTGATGCACCAGGACATAGTGATAAACAGGGACGGAGGGACGCATATGCTCAAGGTCTCGAAGTTTGTCGACGAGCTGCTCGTAAAGTACTACAAGATGGAGCCCTACTACAGGGCTTCCACCATGGAAGACCTGGTCGGGCATCTGGCTATAACGCTCGCGCCCCATACCTCGGCAGGCGTGCTCTGCAGGATAATAGGATTCACGGACGCGAGGATAGGGCTATCCCATCCCTATGTCATATCGGCGAGGAGGAGGAACTGCGACGGGGACGAGGACACGATGATGCTCATGCTTGACGCGCTGGTCAACTTCTCGAGGAGCTACCTGCCATCGAGCGTCGGTGGCACCATGGACGCGCCGCTAACGCTCACGCTTAATATAGACCCTAGCGAGGTGGACGACGAGGTGCACGACATGGAGGTTGTTGAAGGGTATGGCCTTGACTTCTACAATACGGCCGAAAAGAGGGTGCCACCAACGGAGATGAAGGTAGAGCTGGTCAAGGACAGGCTCGGGACAGGAAGGGAGTTCGCCAACATAAGGTTCACGCACCTGAGCGGACCAGAGGCAGTAAGGTATTCGCCGAAGAACTGCACCTACACGAAGCTCAACACCATGAGCGAGAAGATAGCTGCGCAGTTCAGGCTCACGGACATGCTGGAGTGCGTCGACAGGCCAAACGCGGCGAAGAACCTCATACTCAGCCACTTCATACCGGACCTGATAGGCAACATGCACTCCTTCTCCAAGCAGGGATTCAGGTGCATAGCCTGCAACGCGAAGTTCAGGAGGGTTCCACTCGTAGGGAAGTGCACCAGGTGCGGCGGGAAGATTGTATTGACCATAAGCAAGAGCAGCATAGAGAAGTACCTGGAGGTCGCGACCGAGCTCGCCGACAGATACAAGTTGGAACCCTACATAAGGCAGAGGATAGCGCTCATAAGGGAGGAGATCAAGGACGTCTTCGGCTACGCGGGCGGGCCAGAGTCCAAGCAGGTAAACCTCTCTAAATTCATCTGATTTTTATAACTAATCTGGCAAGTCTTTTGGGGGAGTAGTTGAGAAACAAGGAGATCGCTGACATCTTTGCAGAGATGGCGCAGATATTGGAGTTCGACGATACTGATCCCACCGGCAGGTTCAAAATCAGGGCCTACCAAAAGGGTGCCCTGACCATATCGACATTGCAGGAAGACGTCAGCGACATCTATGAGAAAAAGGGCCTTGAGGGCTTGAAGGAGCTACCTGGGATAGGAAACGCGATGGCGGACAAGATTGTGGAGTACCTAAAGACCGGCAAGATCGGGGCCTACGAACGGATGAAGGCCAAGTACCCGATAGATTTCAGGAACCTGACAAGAGTAGCTGGCCTGGGGCCGAAGAAGGCGTTCAGGTTATACCAGGATCTCAAGGTGAAGAACCTTGATGACCTCAAGAAGGCCATAGACCATCACAAAATAGCCGGGCTTGCGGGATTCGGTGAAAGAAGCGAAGAACAATACAAGAAGGGGCTCGAGATGCTAGAGAGAAGCAAGGGCAGGATACTTCTGGGCGAGGGGCTCCCTGCTGCAGAGTCAATAGTAGAGAAGCTAAAAAAGAGTGGGCTCATTGACGAGGCAATGGTGGCGGGATCTGCAAGGCGCATGAGAGAGACGGTTGGAGATCTCGACATACTTGTGCTATCCTCAAAAGAGGAAAAGGTGATGAACTTCTTTGCAAAGCTTCCCGAAGTCTCTGATCTGATAGGCAGAGGACCAACGAAGATGACAGTAATGTTAAGGATAGGGGTCACCTGTGATCTTCGGGTGATAGAGCCTGACAGCTTCGGAGCAGCTGTACAATATTTCACGGGAAGCAAGGACCACAACGTCCAGGTAAGGACCATATCCGTAGGGATGGGATACAAACTCAACGAGTATGGGCTCTTCGACAAGAAAGGGAAGATAATAGCGGCGAGGAGCGAGGAGGACATCTACAAAAAGCTCGGGATGCAATGGATGCCGCCTGAGATGAGGGAGGCGAGGGGCGAAGTAAAGCTTGCTCAGGCCAATAAGATACCAAGACTGGTGGAGCTGAAGGACATAAAGGGTGACATGCACACCCATACTGTTGAGACTGACGGAGCGAACACCATTGAGGAGATGGCTGAGGAGGCCATGAAGCTGGGACTGGAATACATTGCAACTACAAATCATACCAAAAGCCTGATTATAGCTAAGGGAATGGATGAAAAGGGATTTGAGAGATATTTCAAGAGGGTAGACGCATTAAACGAGAAGTTGGATGGCAAGCTTAGGATACTGAAAGGGGCGGAGGTCGACATACTGAAGGACGGAAGCCTTGACCTTGACAAGAAGTGCCTGCAATCAATGGACTGGGTTACGGCCTCAATACACATGAACTACAACATGGAGAAGGAAGCGATGACAAAGAGGATAGTGAAGGCACTAGACACAGGACTTGTGGATGTATTTGCCCATCCGACAGGGAGGGAGCTGCTGGTCAGGGAGCCCTACGCTGTCGACATAGAAAAGGTCTTCGAGTCCGCAGAGAGGAACAAGGTTGCACTGGAGATAAACGCGAACCCGCAGAGGCTCGACCTCAACGACACCAACATAATGACAGCATCGAAGTACAAGGTCATGTTTTCCGTAGGAACCGATGCGCATAGGACCTTCCAAATGAGGTTTATGAGGTACGGAATAGGGACGGCAAGAAGAGGCTGGCTTGGCCCGGAGAAGGTTCTAAACACGATGAGCTTAAAGAAGTTGGAAGGCATTATAGCTAAGTGATATTTTGAAAGGTTATACGATCTCTGTAAAGGACAGGCGGGCGAAGAAGAGAGAGGGGCAGCACTTCCTTATCGACAAATCAATAGCGGAGATAGAGGCCAAATACGCCGAGGGCATGGTGGTCCTGGAGATGGGTGCGGGTATGGGCATACTGACTGAAGCGCTCTGCAAGACCGCCAAGCGCGTCATTGCGGTGGAGAAGGACAAGGAGCTTTGCGAAAGGCTCGAATACACGCTGATGGCGAAGAACCTCACGCTCCTGAACAAGGACTTCTTCGACCTTGAGGAGAAGGAGTTCGGAAAGGCGCAGATCATGATTTCAAACATTCCCTACAAGCTCTCAAGCAGGGTCATATTCTGGCTTGGCGACAAAAAGATGTCAGCGGTTCTTTGCATCCAGAAGGAGTTCGCTGAGCACATGACAGCGGCGCCTGGGACAAAGAGCTACTCCAGGTTGAGCGTGGAGTCAGGATTGCGCTTCAAGGTCTACAGGGTGAGGGAGGTTCCTCCAACATGCTTCCACCCAAGGCCTCACGTAGATTCGGAGATAGTTTACCTGGTGCCCAAGAACGTGGAGATTAATAAGGACGCCGACAGGATCCTGACGATGCTGATGACTCACAAGAAGAAGACTCTTAGGAAGGCATTGATAGACTCCTCAAGGACACTCGGGATGGAAAAGTCGGTGCTGTCTGACGTAGCAAGCGGGCTCAAAGATTCAAAGATAAGACCGTTCCACATGGAGCCGCAGGCGCTTCTTGAAGTTGCAGAGCTAATCGCCGCAAAGATCAAGGTTTGACATCGTCCATTATCCTAGCGCTGCTTATCGAGTCCTTGAGCTTCTGCTCGGCATCCTTCGCCTTGTCTCCGAGCAGCCTCTTGTAGTGTATCGGTACCGTGATGTCTGCTCCTATTGCCCTCGCGGCCTCGATCATCTCGTCTACGCCCATCGTGTAGGTGTCGCCCATCGGGAGGAGGGCGGCATAAATGTTGTCTATCTTCTTCATCTCTGGCACAAAGTCCGTGTCCCCCGCGTGGTAGATCCTGCGTCCGTCCACCTCGATTATGTAGCCCATCCACTTGTTATCCTTTGGGTGCCACTTGAGCTTCGCCGGGTTCGTATTGTAGGCGGGCACGGCGTCTATCTTTATCCCGAATGCGCTGGTGGATTGGCCGGGCTCGAGTATCTTAACATTCGAATATCTTTCTATTCCTTCACATAGCCTCGAGGCGACTATCTTGGTGCCGCTCTTGATTATCTTATCGATAGAGTCAGGGCTGTAATGGTCCTGGTGGGCGTGTGTTATCAGTATGAGGTCTGCCTTCGTGTCGGTCGCAGGAAGCATGAACGGGTCTATGTAGATGTTACTGCCGTCGTGCTTCAATAAAAAGCTCGCGTGTCCCAGCATAACAAGCTCTTTTCCAAGCTCCATAGTATCACGGTTTTAACACTCAGCCAATTGCTAAATATCCTGCAGTTTTTATTAGGTAGTCAGGTCAAAAAAACGGCGCTACTAACGTTGCTTGCTCCTTTCCTTGCCTTCTGTCCTGGCGAGTTTCCTTATGAGTTCGTTGCTTTTCGACATTCCCTCTGGCAGCCTATCCTTGAAGAACTGGCGCGTCTCCTCGAACTTGGCCTGGTAGGCGTGCGTGTCACCATTCCTGATGATGGCGCTCCACTCCCTCACTGCGGCGTGGAACTCAAGATCGTCCCTCCTTATGCTCTTGTCGGTAAGAGCGGCATTCACGCTCTCCTCAAGCAGCTCCTGGTTCTTGCAGAGGTACTCCACGATTCCAAGCCTCAACCTGTAGAGCGGCGTCTGGCATATCATGTTGTTGTATGGATTAATTCCCAGCTGATGCCAGGCATCGAGCATGCCCAATAGGCTCAGGTGCGAATTAGGCTTCCGCTTATCCGATGGCAGGCCGAAGCCGAACTCGGCCATGGTCCAGTTGCTCAGGAGGATTGGCGATTCACCGTTTCCGAAAACGAACTTTGCCGCAGCCCCTATCCTCTCCCTGAATGCGTTTTCGTCATCCTGTATCATCATGCCGAATAGCTCTGTCACCGATTTGGCGTACTGGCCTGCCTGCTCCGCGGCAAATGGGTTCATCGTGGCAAGCCCGGAATAGACGTGGGCCTTCCCGGCGTATATCCTCAGGCACAGCAGTATCTTCACGTTGTCTATGCCGCTGACGTACTTCGGGTTCTCCCAGGGGAAACCACCCATGTTCCTAAATCCCGTTCCGGTGGCCAGGGATCCGAGATGGGTCATGACCTGCGTGTCGGCGGTAATCTTGTCATGTTCCTTGAACGTCGGCAGCTCTATGATCCGGGCTCCTATTGCCTCGAAGGTTTGCAGTGTTGTCCTGTAAGATTCAGGAGTACTTTTGTAGTTCACCAGAACCGTGTTCTGCCCTTGCGGCCTTATCGAAGGGCCGAAAAGCCAGTGCCAATTGATTATGCTAACGTCACCAGGCAGGTACTTGTCGAATGCCTTTACGGCAGGAGTCATGACGGAAGTGCCTGCAGATACCGTGGCGCCCCGCTTGGTGTGCGGGCCGCACTGCGCCACCACTTTCTCTATATTCTCGGTCTCTACAAGGTAGAAGGTTATGTCGCTGTTCCTGGAAACGGCGATGCCGTCCTCTAAAACAGAGATGTTTGGATCAGCCAGCTCCTTCTGCAGTTGCTCCGTCTTGGCGGGAAGATCGCAGCAGTTCACCTTGAAACCCGCATTGGCGAACTCCCTGGCGACAAGCTTGCCTACGTCTCCTGTTCCAATTATTCCGATCTCCACCTTGTAACTATGACTTAGGAAATATATAAGCCTTCTGCGGCCCCCCTCGACGTCAAGCGGTCTTTTCTTCGCTCCTCCTGAGCCCAGCAGACCCAAATCTGCCATCCGTAGTAAAGCTATTAAAAGCCAATCAGAGCATCTAGTTTGTGTGTTGATGGAGTACAAGCTTACCGCGAAGAAGGAGGCCGCGCTTAAAGTTATTTGTAACTCGATCCTGAATGAGGTCAAGCCAACCCCTTCGGAGAGTAGGGAGCTCACGGCAAAGATAAACTTGGTAATGAGAAGGCTGAAGAAGGTGGTTCCCAAGGGCATCGAGATACTGGTTGCCGGGTCTGCTGCGAGGGGCACGAACCTGAAGGGAAACTCCGACATAGACATATTCCTGCTTTTCAAGAATCCGGTGCCGAAGGAGAGGATGGAGAAGACCTCGATAGAGGTGGCAAAGAAGCTGATAAAGGGCAACAAAAATGAGTCCTACATAGTCAGGTACGCCGAGCATCCTTACGCGAGGCTCTTCCTTGAGGGGCTCGGGCTGAGGGTCGACCTCGTCCCGGCCTACAAGATAACAAAATCCAGCGAAAGGATAACTTCGGTTGATCGTACTCAACTACATAACCAGTTCGTAAAGAATGCATTCAGCCAGAGGCAGCAGGACGACGTGAGGGTGCTAAAGGCGCTCCTGAAGTTCCACGGAATATATGGAGCAGAGGCAAAAACAGAGGGGTTCTCCGGCTATCTCTGTGAACTGTTGATATACTCCTACGGCTCCTTCGCCAAACTGGTGGCGGGAGTTGCAAATATGAAACCGCCATTGGTAATAGACCTATCCGAAGGGCCGCATGACCTTTCGAAGCTGGCGAAGGCGTTTGGGAAGAAGCTCGTTGTCGTAGATCCGACTGACCAGGATAGGAATGTGGCCGCCAACGTTTCTGACGAATCGTTCGCGAGACTAGCCCTCATCTGCAGGATACTAATAATGGACCCATCTGCAAAGTGGTTCAACGGGCCGAAGCACTCGGAAGTCGACTCTGCCGCGAAGCTCAACGCAGTCGCAAAAATCCTTGGGGTTGGGCTTTATGCCATCAGTTTCGAAAGCGACGACATATCGGATGAGATAATATGGCAGCAGCTCAGGAGGCTCATGCTCGGGATAAATTCAGAGCTTGCAAAGCTCGGATTTGCACCTCTTCTTTCGCTGCAGGAGGTGGAAGGGACAAATGCAGTGCTGGGCTTCATGATAAACGACAGCAGGAAGTTCTACAAGGTCCTTGTGGGACCAAGCGCTCTCATGCACGAAGCGGCGACGGCTTTTGCCATGGCCCACAAATCTGTTATATTCAGATCGCTGGAGAGTGACAGGCTCTATGCGGTAGAGAAAGCCGACTGCAGCACTCCCTCGGAGGCGATAAGATGGATTTTGAAGAAGAAGGTGAAGATACCATCACACCTCAGCAAGCGCATGAAGATTTACGAGAACAAGATTCCGGAAAGCCAAGCCAAGCTTCTCTACAGGGCCTACGTGCGCAAGACTACTCTATAGGCCGTAGGTATTTCCTTCGTAGACCAGTTCCAGCATCTCTTCCAGTTTGTTTATCGCAGGGAGCTTGGGTTTTTCCGTAATTTGGCCTGAAAGCATATCCTTAATATAGGATGAAAGCGTTGCCTTGTCGGATTCGCTCTCGACCTCATAGGTCTCCTTCGACCTCTCGGCCACCTGTACGCCGCAGTAGTCTATTGATTCGGACACCAGGTTTTCCCTCAGCTTGTCCTTCGGGTAAGCGCGCTTCTCCAGCCTTTCCACGAGCCCCTTCAGGTTCGACCGGGTCACTATGGCGATGTCGTAATCGAGCTGTAGATCGGCGAGCAGGTGGCCCACCAGGATAACTCCTTTCATTTCTGGTTGCACTTTTTTGATTAGTGCCTTGATCTCTTTCTTCAACTCCTGCATCTTGACAATTTTACTTCCGTTCTCGTCGACTCCGGTGAAAAGTTTTTTCTCTTCAACGATGTCGTTGACCTCCACCGGTTTGATTCCAGTTTCCTTGGAGAGTGATTGGGCAAAGGTCGTCTTTCCGGTGCCGGGTGTCCCCGTAACCGCTATTACGAGAAGACCGCTCTTCTTGGGCATTTGGTTACAGCCCCTTTACCGAGTCGGCCGCCTCTTTGAGCCTGTCCAGTATCTCAGCCCGACCTGCCCTCATGAGGAGCATGCTGTTCTTAGGCGAATGTACGCCGACTATGCACTCCCTTTCCCCGCCGAACAGCCAGCGGCCCAGCTTCAGGTTGTCATAGCTTTTCGTCATGTCGACCACGAAGGTTGAGGAGTCTACCAGCTTCTCGATGAACTGCGTTGTAGAATCATCAAGCTCGCTTATGTAGAACCTGTTCTTGTCCAGCATTGGGAGCTCAACGCTTGCCGGCTTCAATACAGGGACGTTGTTCTGTCTGGCATGGGAGGAGATGTAGCTTCCTATCTTCCGCGTGAGCTCGTCCGCCTTGGCGGCGCTCTCGTGGAACGCCCTCGAGCTTCCCTTCGCTTGCTTGAGCATGCGCTCTGTTTCCTTGTCAACATAGTCCGTTATCCTTGAGAGCTTGACGGCGAACCCCTTCTGGTTCATGTAGGTCGAAGGCTCCTCCATAATGGCCGATAGGGAGATCCCGAACTTCTTCCTGACCTCGTTGTCTAGCCTGCGCAGCATCTGTTCAGTGAACTTGTCCATCTGATTACACCCGAAATATACTTCTATGCTTAGGTATAAATTACTAGGAGATGGTCGAATGGACGACGTCAATCAAATCAAGACGAGAATAGAGAAGGACATAGTCGAGTTTTATTCGAACATGCAGAAGCTCAGGCAGGGGGAAGTAGGCAAGAAGGAGGTCGAGCTCTCGGAGATGTACGCGAAGGACTCGAAGAGCTACCTCGACAAGCAAGACTATTACAGCTCCTTCTCCTGCATAAGCTACGCCCATGGGCTGCTGGACGCAGTCATAGCAATTAGGGATGCGAATGTACACTGAGGGAAAGGCAAGGATACGCGAGTCTGACAAGGCCTTCCTCAATCCTGTCGGCAAGGCATCGAGGGACCTGAGCGTCGCCTATGTCAAGCTCCTTGGAACAAAAAGGAGTACGGTTTTGGACGCAACAGCAGCCACAGGGATAAGGGCCATACGCTATGCAAAGGAATCAGGTATAAAGAAGCCTACAATTTTGGAGATAAACGATATCGCTTACAAGGCAATGAAACCGAATCTCGCGCTCAACAAGGTAAAGGCGGATGCAAAGAACATGAGCGTGCAGGAGTTTGCGAGCACGACAGACCAACGGTTTGATTTTATCGACCTGGATCCGTTCGGCGGCATAACCCCCTACATCTTCGACCTGATGAAGATAACAAATGATGGTGCCCGCCTGATGGTTACAGCGACAGACGTAGCCGTCCTTTGCGGCGCCGACTCGAAGGCCTGCATGCGGCTCTATGACTCCAAGCCCATACATAACGAGCTCTGCCACGAGTCGGGGATGCGGGTTATGATAGGTTACGTCGCAAGGGTGGCGGGCCAATTCGGCTTCGGCATAGATGTCGAGCTCTCCATCTCCTATATGCACTACATGAGAGCCTTTGTAAGGCTTACCCACGGAGCTGCGGCTGCCTACAGCTCTCTGGAGAAGATGGGTTATCTCAAATACTGCGACAGGTGTTGCAACAGGGCTATCGATATCGGCTTCCTGCCAAAGGTGATTGAATGCAAGAGCTGCAAGACAAGGATGGCATCCTATGGAAGGATGTGGATGGGGGAGCTCAAGGACCAGAAGGTGGTTGATAAATTGGACGCAAGGCTCAAAAAAGATAAAGACAAGAAGGAGGCCGCTAAACTTATTTCGGTGATAAAAGATGAACTTGATGTGCCGTTCTATTATCACATACCGACCCTGACCAAGAAGATCGGTACCAGCTCCGTGAGCCCCTATGACGTTGCGGACTGGCTGGAGAAGAAGGGCTTCAAGGTATCACAAACGCACATGGAGGGATCGGCGATAAAAAGTGATGCGGTGTTAGATGATGTCGTTGCGGTCATTAGAAAATTGAAGAGCTAGACAGAATGCCTAAATATCTGAGAATGGATTGATTGGTGATAGGATGCCATTTTCGAAGAAGTTCATGGACACTGCCCCAATGCTGGCCGCTTCTGGGCTAATCCGGAAACACTCATCTACAGCATATTCAAGGGGCGTCTATGTTCTTCCGCTTAGGGCAGCCTCGGTTACAGAGGTGGGTTCAAAGGGCATCTCACCAACCCATCAGGGTCAGATGTCAAATTGTATAGACTTCTTTGTTCCTGAAGGTACGCCGGTTATGGCGGCCGCTGATGGTGTTGTGGTCGAGTTGAAGCAGTCGTCTGACACCACGGGCATGGAGCTCGTGGACTGGGACAGAGGCAACCACATCGAGCTACAGCATAAGCTGGATGAATATACCTGGTATGAGCACCTACAGTTCAATCAGGTGTTCGTTAAAATGGGCGAGAGTGTTAAAGCAGGCCAAGTGATCGCTTTAAGCGGTAACACCGGATTCAGCGAGGTGCCTCACCTCCACTTCCAGGTAACCCAATACCCGGATGAAGACTGGCTGAACTTCGTGACTGTTAAGGCGCGGTTCAACTCCATAGAGGGCTTGCCCAGCGACCCGTACGCCAAGAACGATTAACTGTTTATAGGCTTTTTGCAAGTTCCGTGGCTGCCGCTGCCATATCCTTCTGCGCGTAGATTCCACGCCCAACTATAGGATGGTAGCTTATTCCTTCTGCAGCCTTGGCTGCATCGGAAATGTTGCCGCCCTGCGCCACGAATCCAGGAGAGAAACCGATGGGCTCTACACCCTCTTCCCTTAGCAGCTTGATGCAAGCTGTTATGCTCTTGGGCTTGTTTCCAGGGAATACGTAGTGGGTTACACCCTGTCTTGCCGCCCTTCTGTAGATATCGAGAAGCGCTTCGTCGTCAAGAGTTCCTCCTTCGGACTTTAGGAAACCAGGATGCGTCATCTCTGATCCTACGATAACTGTAAGACCGGCCTGTATCGCCTCTCCTGTCCATGCGACCTGGGTATTGGGCCCTGTAAATGGAAACAGTATTACCGCGTCAAAACCTGCCTTTTTCAGTTTCTGGACTATCTCCCTTCCCGTATCTGGTATGTCGTTGCCGAACTTCTGCCCGTCCATTATGAGCTTCTTATCGAGGCCCCCAATCTCCTTTCTCAAGTTCTGGACCCAGGTTGCCCAACCTTCATAACCAGACACCGCTGGGATTTTGTAGCCGCCGACCTTTGGATTGTCCTTTGTCTGTTTTACCACTTCCAGTGCCTTATCCAAGCTTACATCTAATGCTGGAATTAGCGTTTTTCCTTCTATCAGAGCCTTCTGGTATAGGCCATATTTCTTTCTTACCTCCGGAGTCCCCCAAGCCGCCAGATAGTCCAGTATTGCCTTCCTTTGGGAGCTTGTCTCAAGAGACGGGTGCTCTTCCAGCCAATCAATCACATCGCTGATCGTTATCACAGAATGGAAACGCAGTTTGTTGTCTCTTGCCATCCTTTCGATTGCGGATATGCCCTGTTCGTTGAGCTCCTGCCTGTCGAGAAGGATTATTCCTCCTGTCACCTCGACTCCATCGGCAACTGCGTCAAGTACTTCCATGGCTTCGATTTTCGCGCCTCCGGTAGTTATTACATCGTCTACCAAAAGGATCTTTGACCCATTCTTGATCTGCCCAACAATCATTCGCTTCTGTTTCTGCTCCTTTGTCTCCCCCATTCCAGAACCTTCGCCATGGTCTTTTTCCTCTTTTCTATAGAATGCGAACTTCTTGTTTACACCTAGAGTCATGAGGCCCCCTGCCGTCATCGCGGCAAGAGGTATTCCCTTGTAAGGGGGGCCAAAAACGACGTCGAAATTATCAGCTCCTATGTGCTCGAGGGCCGCCTCTCCATATGCTTTTCCTAGTTGCAGTACGCTTTCCCCGTCGTCAAGAAGTCCGCTATTGAGGAAATGGGAGGAGAGCCTCTTGCTCTTCAGCGTCCTCAGCTCGCCTGGAGTCACCGTCAATGAACCTTTCTTAAATACGTATCCGATAGTCTCTGACTTATAGGTTGCCAATTTAGATGTAGTTGCCATTATATTCCCCCACAGCTAGTGGTCTGTTTTGGGGAATATATATAGTTAGCGTAAAACAGCTACAAAGGAGTGATTGGGTTCGTGGAATGTCGTATCCCGCATAAAATGATTAAAAGGAGGTAGTTGACTTTTAGGTCAGTTTCATTTAAATACTCATGTGCTTTATCTCTCGACAGAATAGTGGCAAAATGGGTCGAGGAAAGAATTATATATAACCTCAAACAGAATGCTAATTGGGTTTATTGGGTGTGTTTGGGTGCAAATCCAAAATCAGATAGTAGCGACTAGCCATGCCTCTGCTGGCGGCTATGGACTGCCGAGAACGTACTCGGTGATGCGGTGCGGCGGCTGTTCGAAGCCGCTTGGAAGTGGCGACCTGAAGGTGGTCATTTCGAGCAGGGAGGCGAGGCTTCGTCTGGGCCGCAAGGCGCTGCCCAGATTGAACCTCATGTGCGCCTACTGCTTTCGGAATTCTCGACGTAAAAGCAGGAAAATGCCGACTAGGGGGTATTTAAAGCCCGGAAGGGGGCAAGGTATATATATGTGAATAGCACAAGGTTAGTTTGATGATGAAATTATCCATAGATATTTATTGTATGAAGCCAGAAATAGCAGTATGCAGGGATGGCGGAGCTCGGTCAAACGCGGCGGACTCAAGATCCGTTGACTTAGGTCTACGGGGGTTCAAATCCTCCTCCCTGCATCTTTCTGTCTGGCAGGTGCATTAACATGAAGAATGATAAGAAGATAACCAAGAAGGCAAAGGGGCGCGGCACGAAGCCCAAGGTTAGGGACTCCAAGATATTTGAAATTCCTACTTACGCTCAGACCGAGGAGTTTACAAGCTCGGCCGCATGCGCCATGATGGCGCTCAAGTACCTCAACAAGAGTCTCAAGATGAGGAAGGAGCTCGAGTTCGAGATATGGCAGGAGGCTGTGCACGGAAGCGTATGGCAAGGAAGCCGCTACGGGATAGCCTATGCGCTGGCCAAGAGGGGCGCACGTGCCCAGATACTCAGCAATGTCAAGGACGAGGGCTACGAGAAGAGGCTTGCCGTCTATGAGGGCATCAACCTCGACACGCTTACGGCATCGTTCAATGAGATAAGGGACAAGGCCAAGGCCCTAAAGGTCAAGGAGGAGTTCGGGATCACCACGCTGAACGGGATAAAGAAGCTGCTCAACGCCGGGAGGATACCGATAGTACTTGTAAATGGCAGCATGATAAATCCCTACCTGGAGGCAGGCCCGCACTGGGTGCTGGTAAAGGGCTACGACAAGGACACCTTCTATGTCAATGACCCCTATTCAGACAGCACGATAACGATGGAGCCCAACATGTTCAAGGGAGCCCTCGGCTTCGAGAACGAGTACCACACGATAAGCATCAGCTCTAGGAAGTAGTCGGTTGACCTTAATGCCGACAAAAGTCGATTTTATATCGGTTCATAGCGCAATAGGGGA
Source organism: uncultured Microcaldota archaeon (assembly GCA_963760035.1). Classification (GTDB taxonomy): domain Archaea; phylum Micrarchaeota; class Micrarchaeia; order Micrarchaeales; family Micrarchaeaceae; genus JAJYUY01. Next base: position 106,183 of record CAVXBR010000021.1, read on the forward strand.
CCTACGTGACGCGCGCAATCGGTTGCCTAGGAGATGACCTGAGCGCAAGAAGATTACGGGTGCAATAAGGTCAATTATGCGAAAGGAACAGAGCCATCTGAATAAGTTAAGGAGGTCTGAGAAGTAATTATTCAGATTTGCTTTATGAGCTCCCCATAGCTCTTTAACATCTTTTCCTCGCTGAACTGCTTTGAGAGTCTCTTTGAGGCGTTTATGGCGCTCTTCCTGGCATTCGCGTCCTTCATTACCTTTTCGATCAGGTCGGAGAGCTGTTCTGCGTCGCCGGTGGGGAAGTGGAGGAGGGTTGCGCCCCTCAGCTTGAAGTCCGCGGAGTATGCGTCGTCTGACATTATCACCGGAAGGCCGAACTGGAAGGCTTCCAAGGTTGTTAGCGTAAGCCCCTCCCATGCCGATGCCAGGACGAAGAGGTTGGATATCGAGTAGGCGACCGCCACATCCTTTCCTGATAGAGGCCCGCAGAACTGTATCCTCTTATCTTTACCAGCCAACTCTTTGTATTCAGGCAGAGAAGGACCGGACCCGACGAGCAGGAGCCTGGCGTTGGCCGACTTGATGGACTTGAAAGCGCCTATCAGGGTGCTGACCCGCTTCTGCCTCTCGAAAAGCCGCCCCAGGTAGAGCACGACGAACTCCTTGTTCTTCAATGAGTATCTCCTCCTCGCGGCCGAGAGGTCCGCCGGGCTCACCTTTGTGTTTATCTTGATGCCGTTCGCTATCCTTGTCACCTTATCAGTGAAATTCAGTATCTCCTTCTCCTGCTGCGAGTTCAGCGCGACGTTCATGTCGAAGAAGTTGAAGAACTTGTTCTTGGCACCGTCCAGGGTTATCGAGTTTATACCCGATCCGAATGTAAGCGGTATGCTCTCCTTGCTGAGGTAGGAGCTGGTTGTAGTGGAGAGGCTGCCGTGGTCTATGTAGACGGACTTGAACTTTATTCCTCTTCTTCTCAGGTAGGCGAGGAGCGGGAAGTCGGATATGGAGTTTGATATTATAAGGTCGGGCATTATCGCCGAGACCGAGATGGCGATCTGCGACCTGTCTATGCCGACGAGCATGCGGTTAAATACCAGGTTGTATACCATCCTGACGCCAGCGCTCTCAGACAGCCTGCTTTTTCTGAGGGCACGCACCGATTCCGATGCGCCGGTGAGGAAGAGTGCGTTGCCGCCGTCTGTTTCCTTTATGTAGTCGGTAGGGTATCCTAGATAGTATACTTCGTGGCTCTTTGCCAACCCCCTGTAGAGCAGTGACGCTATTCGCTGCTGGCCCCCAAACCTATTGAACTTGGAACCGGTATCAACTACCAGTATTTTCATCCTATTTCCCCTGTTAGACCTTCAACCTTAGTCTTTATCTTATTTCTGATTCGCCTGCGGGTATCCATCGTTTGCTGCTTGGGGTCGCGGATCTTCCAGTACTTCACCCTCTTTATACGCTTGAGGTATGTCGGGACTTTTCTTTTGCTTCCCATGAATACGATAACGTCCGCCTTCCTAGCCATTGTCTCGTTTAACTGCCTTCTCTTATGCCCGGAGAGGTCGCAGCCAATCTCCTTCATTACTTTTATGTTCATTATGTTAGTCGGCTTCCCCACGTTTCCCTTGATCGCGACTTCTACACCTGCGGATGCTGCCTTCCCATGTTTGGAGAGCTTGTTGAACAGCGCAGCGGCCATCGGGCTTCGCCCCACATTGCCATTGCATATGAAGAGGACTTTCATTCAATCTTATATTTGTCTCTTGTGGGATTTAACAACCTTTTGCATGCCACGTACATCAAGCGAAAGGCTTATATAATTATACATAATGAGTAATTATGTATAATTAGATGATTTACCATGAAGCCCACAAAACAGGAGCCCCAGAGGTTAAGCAAGGGAAAGATAAGGATGGTAGTCTGCGACGTCAACAATACCCTGGCGGAGGTGGGGAAGCCGCCGCTTCCAAGCACGGTCAGGGAGCTAAGGAAGCTCGAGGCGAAGGGAGTCACACTGGTCTTTGCGTCAGGCAGGGCAGTAGAATACCTGAAGGGCTTCTCCAGGGCGCTGGGACTGCACCCGGTCTTCATAGGCGACAACGGCAGTATGATCCACGACTTCGAGCAATACGGCTACAAGAGGATGGCAAAAAGACTGAAGGGTATCAATCCCATCAGGAAGGCGATAAAGGCAAGGTACAAGCACAACGTCTCATTTGTCATGCAGGAGAGCTCGCATCTTATAGAGCACAGGTTCTCACCGGAAGTTGCAGCGATGATGGTAGATGAGGTGAGGGAGATGACCAGATCGCTGGGCCTTGATGTACGCGTTGGGCTCTCAGGCAATGGAGCGGTCTACATAGCTCCCATGGAAGTAGACAAAGGAAAGGCGATAGACGAGATAAAGAGGATCTACCATGTGAGTACCGATAAGATAGTCGCCATAGGGAACGACGCCAACGACACTCCGCTGATCGACAGGGTGGGACTGTTCGTTGGGGTGGGAAAAGCAGTAAAATGGGGCGGCGAGGTGCCGCGTTTCGACACAGTAGAGCAGGCGTTGAGGCATATAAACAGCCTGTGTTAGGAGAGGTCGGTTAAATGCCCTACTGGGCTATTTCTAGAGCAATCATTGAAGGCCTTACACACTAAACCCATTAAGAGGTCTTTTATATTTCTAACTTTAAATGATATTATAATCGTCAAGCGCAGGGCACACGAAAAGAGAGTTAAAATGACCGATGGGGATCACTTAACAGATAACAATTACCTTACCTATAATGGGATCGTGATAGAGGACCACGCGCTTTTTGAGATAACGAAAAAGTGCAACTATTCCTGCAAACACTGCTTTACATTCGGCGGAAGTTATAGGCTGCCCAATGAGCTCTCTACCCAGGAGGTGATTTCTGCTGCCCGGCAGTTCCAGAAGCTGGGGATAAAAGACATCACTTTCTCGGGGGGTGACCCAGCGACAAGGCCGGATCTGGCAGAGATTGTAAAGGGGACCAAACGTCTGGGCATTACCCCCCACATATTTTCGACCCTGTTGAGCGAGGATCAACTCGACGAGCTTAAAAAATATGTTGGCGTATTCGCGCTTAGCCTTGATGGTCCGGAGGATGTCCACGACGAGATACGGAGGCATGTGGGGGCGTACAAGGACTCCATAAGGTTGCTTGGGCTGTTGAAGGAGCGAAAGCTTAACTACTTCGTTCAGTCCATGGTAACCCCTGCAAGCATTATTTATATGGATTGGCTTGTGGAGATATGCCGTGAATATAAGGTAAAGGGTCTGAGGCTTTCACATGCCTCGCCATTGGGGAGAAATCTTTATAGCCAGGGATTATATCTCTCGACAAAGCAGATCGAATGCCTTTGGTCGAAGTCTCGGCAGGACTTTGGCAAGGGCGCCCCGAAGATCTTTACCAACCTCGTTGAAAAGGGGTATTTTCTAAAAAATCGGACGATGTATAATGCCCTGATTCTGCACCTGTTGTCTGACGGGGATGTGGTGCCAATGCTGGGTGCCGGTAGGTCCTGGAAGGCGGGAAGTGTACGAAAGGACCCATTAACTTCGATGCTGGCTCCCGCAAATCCTGGCCTTTCAAGATTCAGGGACATACTGGCCAGGACCTACGACCAATGCGAGGGCAGGGCCCTGGATAAATGGGATAGGGATTGGGTTCCGTTCGAGGACGTCCTTGCCCTGAATCTGCTGGGTCCCGGATACAAGAAAAATAAAGAGTTGAATGAGAGTTTCTTGTCTGAATTCCTGCCTGGCCTCGCCCCTCATTAGATTAGATAGGTATTTATAATATATTAATTAAAGTTGTAATATGTCCAAATGTAGACCGGGCAAGATGCTTCTTGACGAAGTGAAGCTTGTCGAAGAAACAGAGTCTGCCGAAACAATAGCTGTGGCGGCAAAGAAATCCCCAAAAAGAGCCAACGAATAAGGATCGGTGGGCTTTTGGGGCTGAAACATACTCGCATACCCTATTTCTTACAGTATGAACTCAGTTATATCTGCCAGGCAAGATGCACATTTTGCTACAATCCATCCAGAGTCCAGGCAATGCCCGACATGGACAAGGTCAGGAGGGTCGTGGAGAGGATTAATGAGGCCAGGATACCGCATGTTCAGCTCATAGGCGGGGAGGTAAGCCTTATTCCTGGGCTTAACGAGATAGTAAAAACCCTGAGCGATAGATCTGCAGTTACCTTTGTGACCAATGCGATAAAAAAGATAGCTGCGCCAGACGGCGTTCTGGGCATGTTCATATCGCTGCACGGCAGCACCAGGGAGATTCATGAAAAACTGACCAATACGCCAGGCACCTATGACAGGATATGCAAGAATATAGCTGCCTATGTCGACGAGGGGTTGGACGTCAGTGCGGACGTGCTTCTGACCGGCCAGAACTACAAAGACATCTATAACATCGTAGGGAAGGCACAGGACCTTGGCATGAAGAGAGTCTACATCAACAGGTTCGAGCCTGGCGGGATGGGGGCCAAAAGCTGCGAGCATTTAATGCCAAAACTTGATGAGTTCAGGAATGCCGTAACCCAGATAATAAGTGCAAAGAAAGAGTTTGGGATTGATGTCCTATTCGGTACCGCAGTGCCGTTCTGCGTGGACCCCAGGCTTGTGGATGGAGGTTTAACAACGCCCGACTGCGGAGCCGGAACCTGGTTCGGGGCGATAAATCCAGAAGGCGAGCTCAGGATCTGCAACCAGGCTTCTTACCCCCTTGGCAGCGTCTTGTCTTCATCGATTGAGGAGATGTGGAACAGCAGAAGCGACAGGTACCTAAATTCCTATAGAAACCTGGAGTGGGTCGAGGAGCCCTGCAGAAGCTGCCCTGTGCTCGAAGAATGCGCAGGAGGTTGCAGAATTGATAATAGCTGCAACAGCGAACGGGTCGCGCATATCGACTATTATCTCGGTTATATGGGTTTAAAACCCGATTACAGGCAGATGGAAAAGGTAAAACGACAGCTTGGCCGGGGAAGGATATCCTCGCCCAGCCAAATCCCTGGCACCACGAAGGATCTTGTACCGAATGATCGCATTAGGCTGGTGGAAAGAGGCCCAGACGAATATTATCTTGTCAATTTGGACGTCGGGGTTGTGAAGGTATCAAAGGGGGTTCGGGACCTCATAGCCGATACGCAATGCAACCCCAAGCGGGGGGGTTCCATTAGCGCTTCACACCGCAATCTGCTAGCAGAGCTCGCTGTCCTGGTTCCGAGATAAAAATTTGACTGATAGTTAGGTTGCGTTTTCAAAAGGTCTAAATATAGGTACGAATGATGGTATATTATGACTACCCGGCTTTTCCAGAGGAGAACAGAGAACTTCGTATGCAACGCTTGCGATAAGAAGGTCACGGGAAACGGCTATACGGACCATTGCCCGTCCTGCCTGATCGGAAAGCATGTGGACATACATCCGGGCGACCGGGCCTCAACCTGCGGAGGCGTATTGAGGCCGATATTTGCAGAGTACAAGGGCGGCGAATTTACGATAAACTATAGGTGCGAAAGCTGCCATGAAGAAAAGCGGGTGAAGGCAGCACCTGATGACAATCGAGACCTCCTGATAGAGCTTGCAACCGGCCCCAAAAAGGGATCCGGACATTATAGCAAATAAGGAGTTTTTGGCTCTGGCGCTGATAAGTTTAAGAGTTGGAGTTGAATTCCCTTTTCTGGTATTTGTCGAACTTCGCCATCTTCTTCCTATCTATTCCCTTTACGTTGGAGATGTTGGCAGGTATGCTGAAGGTCTCAGCATAGACACGGTCGCTGGAGAGCAGCTTTAGCGCGTCCTTGTTTCCCGCGAGTGCAGAAAGTATGAAATCAGGTATGTTGACCAGCGACTGATAACCCTTCTTCTTCTCCCTGTTAAGCCACTTGGGCATGATCACCAGCAGGGGAACCTTCACCACCTCGTCGAATACCACTGTTCCGTGGCCCACGAAGCCGTGCTCGTTGAAAGCCTGTCCGTGGTCGGACGTGAGTATTATTATCTGGCTATCGCCGTACCTCTCGACAAGGCTGCTGATCGCTTCATATCCGTATCTCATCGCCTTCCGTGACGCGGTGAGGTATAGTCTCTTCCACTTCTCAAGCAGTGCCGCGCTTATGGGTTTCTTGAGGAATGGGGTGGCCCAGTTGAAGTCATTTCCTTTCCCTCCGACATAGGGGTCGTGGGCCTCCATGAAGTTCAGGAAGAGGAAGAATGGAGCCTTGTACTTCGTGTTCCTGACCATCCTAACTATATTCTTGCCCCCCTTTTCGACCGGCCATCCGTCTATGAGCTTGGCCTTCGCCTTCTTCAGCGCTGCCTTCGGGCTGAGCACCAAGGCGCTGAGCGCCAGGTCGACGAAGAGGCTCGGCCTGTCCCTTATTATGACCCTGGAAAGCTTGAGAACGTCGTTGCCGTACTGGTTCCTGTACTTGAGGAGATCCTTCTTCAGGTGGTCCGACACCTCCACTACGCTGCCGAATATGTCTGTGAAGTAGGACTCGTGTACAAAAACGTCGAAGTCGTTGAAGCCGTAAACAGGGTGGATGTAGGGATTCGCTGAAACGCAGTAGGTCCTGTAGCCCATATCCCTGAGTTCGCCTATCACAGTCGGCCTGGTTAGTTTTATTCTCTCTATGTCAAGCGACTTTATCTCCTTTGTTTCGTGGGACCCGTGCGCCGATGCGTAAAGACCCGTAAAGAGAGAGGCGTGTGACGGCAAAGTCCAGCTTCCAGGGGCTATACAGTGGTCGAAGCGCACCGAATTGAACTTCCGCACCAGCTCCGGATTCCTCTTGACAAGCATGTCGAAGGTGTCAAGCTTTAGGGTATCCAGTACTATTATCGACACATTGAGCTTTTGCTTTGGCAAACTACTACCTTGTTATCTTGTAGCTCTTCACCGCCTCGTAGAGCTCCGCCGCCTTCTTGTTCTTCTCGAAGTGCTCCCTGACGGGTTTTATCTTCTGCTCCAGCAACTCTGTGACATAGGCCTTGAGGTCCATCGGGTGGACCTTTCCTGCCTCGTAGTGCGTTACAAGGCCCCTGTAGCCCTCCACTGAAATGTCACCGCCGAACTTCTTAGGCCTCTGGATCGTGATTGGCGCTTCAAGATCGTCAAGAAGCACCAGCTTGAGGAAGTTGAACATAGGATTGCCCTCTATCACCTTCTCGGGGCAGTAGGCCGATGCGACCTTGGCCTTGATCTCCTCGTAGGAGTCGTGCATGTAGATCGCGCTCTTCGGGTTCGACTTTGACATTTTATAGTCCATCGCCTTATCCTTGTCGTCCTTCGCTCCCGGCGGCATTCCCTGGAGGCCCAGCACAAGCGGGTGGTGTATCGCGACCGGCTTCTTCCAGCCGTATTTGTCAGCGATCTCCCTCGCCAGTATGTTGGCCCTCCTCTGCTCCATCCCCATCTGACATATGTCTATGTCCATCTGGAAGACATCAGTAACCTGCATCGTCGGATAGAAGAGCTGCGCTGTAGACAGGCTATCACCCTCCTTCCTCCCCATTATCGTAACCGCCCTCTTTATCCTCTCGAGCGTCGCTGCCTTCCCGACCCTTAGCATACGGTCCCAGTAGTCGATGCTGTCTATGAGGTCGCTGGCCCATATTATCTCCACCTTCTCCATCTCTATCCCAGAGCTCTTCCAGACCTCCACGAAGTACCTGCCTGCCGTCTTTATCTTTTCCATGTCCCCTTCGAGCTTGTTGTTTATGAAGGCGAAGTAGTCCGCTAGGTACAACTTCATCTTTATCCCGGATTCCAGCATCTTCTTGACGTTCCTGGCCCTCTGGAGGCCGAAGTGTATCGGCGCGACCCCCGATGGCTCGAAGCCGTCATAGGCGATAGGATGTTCATTCGACTCGAAGAGCTTCCGCAGGTCGTCCTCGGTAACTATCTCCTCTGCGAAGCTTTTCATGAGCGCAAGCTTTGATTCCACATCCATGCCATCAGCTCTATTGCTGAGCTAAAACCTTTAAAACCAGCGCAGGGTGCAGATAATGCGGGATTAGTGGCTGATGCTTCCAAAGCTCGTGGTCGGCATAACCCCATCTGGCGGAGCTGTCCTATCCCTAATCCATTGGTAGAAAGGGGATTGTCCGTTACCTGATATTATTTCTATTGGAGAAGTTGTTACACCGCCATATGGCAAACTAAACTGAACCACATAGCTTGTAGATATTGATTCAGCAGAACTTCCAATAAATAAGGATAGCAGGTAAGTAGCTCCGCCTGAATAAGGACCACCTCCTTCTCCTTGGTAAGGTTGTCGAAGTATACCCCAATCGTCGTAAGTATAAGCAGTTACTCCACTTGTTGGGAAATTACCAATACCGAAACCTGTATAATAATAATATACACGAGATAAGGTATCTATTACTGTCGGAAGTGCAGGACTATACGTGCTCTTTGCACCACCTGTCCCAGTAATCGTAACTCCATTATTGACGCTTACACCGCCGCCATAAGGAGTCCAGATTGGTGATATAGTTGTTCCCAAAAAGTTGTCATAGAAGTTGAACACTGTATTCCCGTTGTCGTATTGGGCGTATGGGGTTGTAAGCTGCGGTGCTTCTCCCGCATACGCACCATCGTATTCCACCGTATTGGCAAGGAAATACATATTTACTGTTGCGATTCCTCCGCTCGCACCTATCCCAGATGGGATATTAATCCAGAAGACCGCATTAGATGACGAACTCGTGCATCCACTCTCGCACCAACTGTAGAGTTCCGATGTTCCCTGATAGAACCTTATGTTGCCCAGATCAGCCGCCTCGTTCGTGGTGTAGGCGGATGATTGGGTCGGGTTAAAGGTTATGGTATCTGTTGGAAACTTGACCCTGTGGCAGAACCTTGGGAGTTGGTTATGGTTATTGGAACATAATAATTACTTACAGGCGCCGCCTGTGTCGAAGGATTGGTGATTATCGTCTTCACCTTCGCTATCTGCACTACTTGCGTAGTGGCAGGCCCAGAGGTAGTGGTAATCCCATCCCACAGGTAACCTGTGAACTTTGTTCCAAGGGACTGCGTTCCTGTGAAGCATGAGGCAGTCACCGCCCCGGTCTGCCCTGGAGAGAGTGGAATTGACGAAGGCAACGCAACCATTGTCGGTTTGTGTCGAATTCAAGCTGCATCCCGATTGTGTGATGGTTATCTGCCCCAGCCCTATCTGCCCTATGGTCGCGCTCGAGTTCCCGCCGCCGTGAGAGTCGTGCTGGTGCATTGGTACCCGGATACCACGACGCGCATGCTCTATTTGACCCCCCCTCCGCCTGTACCCCCGTTGAACACGCCAAGGGAGAACAGAACCGCCAAAACGACTGCAAGTATGAGAATGGACCATCCATAGGTCATCAGGTACTCCATCGCTGATTGGGACTTCAGGCCTGCCGACCTTCGGGGATTAGTGCTCTCTCTCTCTCTCTCTCTGGATTTTCATCACCGAGCCCATGTCCAGCCATCCTATCAGAGAGGATAAGCAGTAAGAGTTTAATAAACTTACGCTACCTGCCAAAATCGCAGGTTTTCCGCTAATCCTAGATTTTCCGAAAGGTATTCAGTTCTTTTCAGGAATGATAGTTTGGGAGTGACGCAGTTAGGAGACCGACCAGAATGCAACCAACATGCGAAGAATTGTTGACCATAATCGAGGAGATGAAGAAATATCATAAGAAGAGGTTAGACAACTGCGGAAGGAAATCGAGACATTACGAAAGG
>CAVXBR010000022.1:0-7362 GCA_963760035.1 uncultured Microcaldota archaeon
CGAACCATCTGGATCGAAGGCGAAGGTGCTTGAGATCTACCTGAAGGGCGAGAAGACCCAATCGGCCGAATCAGGGTCAAACATCGCGATACTAGTAGACGGAAAGGCGAAGGTTGGAAGAGGATTCGTAGTGATGGACACTGATGACAAGCCCCACACAACAAAGTCGTTCGAATCCGTCACCTTTTTCATAAAGGGCGTTTCGGCGGGCTCGGAGTTCGAGGTAAAGATAAACAACAACTCTGTTCCTGCGAAGATGACCGAGGTGAAGGAGCTGATATCACCAGAGACCGGCGCAGCCAGGAAGGGGTCATCAAAGATACCTTCGGAGAGCGCCGCAAGGATACAGCTCGAGCTGAAGAATAAGTACCCTATCGAAAGGTTCGCTGACTACAACGAACTGGGCAGGTTTGCCCTCTACTCGAAGGGCAAGTTCTGCGGCATCGGAATAGTTACCTAAGCTCCTTGCATGGCTCTAGGGTCGGCCCTTAGGAGGCAAGCTAGAGCCTCGTTTATCAAAGTTTCAGCCCTCAGCACGTCCTTCCTCCTGCTTTTGGGAACCTCTTCATTACAGCCCATGATGTTGTTTGCAGCGCTGCGAAGATCGCTAACCACTGGGGCAACCCCAAGACCCGTAAAACCTGCATCTTTATCTTTTACTGTTGTTTTTCTTGCCATTTTATCACCATGATTACCCTATCATCAGTCCCTCTATCCTTACCTGGTATCCACCCTTGATCTTGGAGACGAAGTTCACCAATCCGCTGTGCCTCCACTGAAGCATGCATCTCCTCGGCAAGAACCAGTAGCGCATTCCAACTCGGATATCCTTCTTTGACTCCATGACGATTCCCTCGTAGGCCTCGGCGGAGTAGTAGCCGATGTCCTTGTAGCCCTTTGTTCTGGGCTGAAGCGGGCCTGTAACGCACCAGACTATGACGCCTGTCTTTTGATCCACCTCCATTACGACTCCACTGTGTGTTATAGGGCATCCACAGGACATGCCCAACGGCCTGCCTATCAGTATGTCACCCTTCTTTATCTCCATCTCCCTGGTCAGCATCGGGTTGTGGGGGAGCATCGTCTCCCTTGGGCCTGGCTCGTCCGGGAAGGTCTGAAGTACGAAGTCATACTCCCTCCCCAAAAAGTCCTTCCAGTCCCTGGCCTTCACCTCTGCATCAGCTGCCAGCGCGCAGCCTCCGCACTTGCTATCCGGCGCTGCCGCCGGCACCTTCTGAACTTGGATCTGGGTCTGCGTCGCCTTCAGCCCGCTCTGCAGGTTGACGCACCTCTTCAGCTCGTCTGGCGACTTTTCAGCCACAGCCGCAAGGTCGTCACAGCTCCTGAAGCCGCAAAGCCCGCAGTTCAATCCCGGAAGCTGCTCGCGAATCGTTTTTCCATGTTTTTGTTCAGCCATCGTTATCTCCTCTATAATCATCAATGCATGGACGAAATCGACCTCAAAGATCCCAGGGCCCTGGGAAGAGCCTGCAGGAATCTGTCGACGTCCTCCTCCGTGTTGTATCTCCCCAATGTTACCCTGAGCGCGCCCCTGGCTTCCACAGGGTTCAGGCCTATTGCTGTAAGCACGTGGGACGGTCTGCTCTCCCCCTGATTCGAGGAGCAGGCGGAACCGGTGGAAACCGATATTCCCTCCTCGTCCAACTGTAACATGAGCTTTATGGCCTCGCCCTCATAGCCGCTGAATCCAAAGTTCACGTTGTTCGGCAGTCTCTTGGTCCTATGGCCGTTCAAGTAGGCAAATGCGATCTTTTCTGAGATCTCGCCTATGATCCTGTCCCTCAGCTTGCTCTGCCTTGCGCTTTCCTTTTCCTGATCATTGCTGCATAACTCAACGGCTTTCCCGAACCCGACTATGCCCGGCACATTTTCTGTCGATGATCTGATCCCGAATTCATGCCCTCCGCCATGCTGCCATGGCAGGATCTTCGTACCACAGCGTATGAAAAGTGCCCCGACCCCCTTTGGGCCATGAATCTTATGGGCGTTGATTGTAACCAGATCCAGCTTTTGCCGGTCTGCATTTATCTCCAGCTTGCCGAACGACTGGCAGGCGTCCGTATGGAAATAGATTCCACGCTCCCTACAGAGCCTTCCAATCTCCCCTATCGGCTGCACCGTTCCGATCTCGTTGTTGCCGTGCATTATGGAGACCAGCACTGTATCCTTCCTCATGGCTGCCTCTAGCTCGGGAAGCCTGATCAAACCCGAGCGGTCTACCGGAAGGTATGTGATCTCAAAGCCCTGCGTCTCGAGCCATCTGCAGGAATTGATTACGCAGTCGTGCTCGATTGCGGATACGATGATGTGTTTCCCTTTGTCAAGGTTGGCGTAGGCTACCCCCTTGATCGCAAGGTTGTTCGACTCCGTGCCTCCAGAAGTAAAAATGAGCTCGTCAGGCCTGGCACCGATTGAGGATGCGATTCTGGCCCTCGCCCTGTCGACCGCATCCCTGGCGGCGACGCCGTCCGCATGCAGGCTCGAGGGGTTGCCGAACTGCTCTGTGAAGTAGGGAAGCATCTCATTGACGACGACGGGGTCTACCCTTGTGCTGGCGCCGTTATCAAGGTAGATCCGTCCGTCCATGCCTACTCGCCCCTGTAGAATGTTTCGCCTTCCAGCTGCCTGACCACGCCGAAGTGCTGTTTCCAGCCTATCTCCTTCTTGCCAACGCAGATGGTGCATACGCCCACCGGTGGGTTGCCCCTCAGCATGAGCGGGTCTACCACGTCAGGTGCGCTATCTATCCTCCTGATTATCCTGTCGATGTTTATTCCGTGCAGGGCGTCGGTCTCTATTATCTCAGCCTTCGCCGAGTCGATTATGTTGGCCCTGAAAACTTCACGCTCCGCCTGCGAAACCAAATCTATCTTGGTCACCAGCGCTATGTCAGCGAGCGAGAGCAGCGGTCCTATCTTCCTGGGCAGGTTCATGCCGCTTGTCGCCTCCAGGACGGCTATACCCAAGGAGCTCTCCATATAGGGAGAGCACCTCAGGCAGAGCCCAGCTGTTTCCACGAAGAGTATGTCAGATTTCTCATCCACCGCCCAGTTGACCGCATCTCCTAGGACCATCACGTTGCAATGGTCAGGGCAAAGCTCGCCGGAGTAGACCTTCTTGGTCGGTATCCCGAACTGGGCCTTGAATATCTCGTCCTCCTCTGTGAACTGGACGTCAATTTTCAGGTAGGCCATCTTTGAGCCACGCTCCTTGAGCCTTTTTACCACCTGCTTCAGCACCGTTGTCTTACCCGAGCTCGGAGGCCCGGCGCATATTACGACTTTCATAAACTCACCAATTAGGAACTCATCCCCACCCGTTTCATGCGCTCGCTGAACTCCGCCTCGTCCAAGTACTCGCCGTCGCGTATCTTGGCCCGGAAGTCCGAGAGGATGTCATCCATGTTCTTAATCCCTTCTGAGATCCTCTTCTCGCGTTCGTCTCTTGCTATTACCTTCCTCACCGCACCGCCCTTCATTGCGATCCTGAAGTCAGAAAGCAGGGCTATCCTCGGGTCGTGGGTGACAAAGATGAATATCTTCCTGTAGTTCTTCAGCAGCTCGAGCACCCTGCTGCGGTGTATCCCCGCGTTCTCGATTTCGTCAAGGAGTATGATTGGCGAGTTACCGATCACAACAGCGTCCGCTATGAGTAGCGAGCGGGTTTGCCCGCCCGAAAGCTCGGTCATGGCACTGTCAAGTATTATCGACTCACCTGTCAACTGGTTCGCGAAGCTAAGCGTGTCGGAGACCAGCTTCTCGGTGTTGCCTCCCTGTCTTATCCTTGCGTGTATCTCAAGGAACTTCTTCACCGGCAGGTCTGACAGGAAGTTGGTGTGCTGCGTTATGAGTGCCACGGGGTTCTTTGAGGGGTCGCCTGCGTACTCGTCAGACACTGCGTGTCCGTCGATCAGAATCCTCCTCATGGAAGGGGTGTTGGCGTTGGCGAAGCGCTCGATGTCGTTTATAAACTCTGTCTTCCCGGAGCCCGTTGGGCCGACTATGCTGATGACGTCTCCCATCTTCATTTCGATCCGTTCGACGGCCTCCGGCTTCCCATCCCTTCCCTTTCCGCATATGATCTCGATCTTTCCAATTTCCATGTTCACACCATAACTAATTATGTATAATTACAGTAATTATGTATAATTAGTATTAAAAGCCTGCCGGTATCAGGATGGAAAGCGTTGCGTGGGAGCGGCAACTAAATAAGCCTATCCTGGCAAGTCCTAGCATAATGGCGATGCATTGACGGAATTCAAGATAATTAGGGCTGCAGATCGGGACTCACGACCCATCTACCTTCTGGGAAAGCGGGTGCATGAGCTTGACTTTTCATCCAAATATCCATTCCATGGGCTCAGCGAGATAAGGGAGTTCATCAGAAAGCCCAGCGAGAACGTTCTTCTGGTTGCCAAGAAGGACGGCCAGACTGTTGGATTCGTTTATGCAAAGATATTGTCCCACCATGCCGGCGGATGGTGCATGCTGGACAACCTGGCGGTAGAGAGAAAGCATAGGAATCAGGGGATTGCGCGTGGGCTGCTCAGGGCGCTATATGCTAATATTAGGAAGCGGAAGGTCCACTATGTCCAGATCCTTGAAGACGAGCGGAGCAGGAAGACGCGGAAGTTCTGGAAGAAGCAGGGCTATAGGGAAACCAAGACCTACATCTGGGCAGAAAAGATGGTGGAATAGGCTACCAAACCCGATTCACAAGAATAATTAATCTGCATTCAGATATCCTAATCGTGGTACCGTGGGGCTTATTCTGCTAATAGACATGGACTCGTTCTTCGCCTCCTGCGAGCAGCACAGGCATCCGGAGCTGAAGGACAAGCCGTTCGTTGTCGGTACCTCTGAAGAGTCAAGGAAGGAGAAGGCGGTGGTGCAGACCGCCACGTCGAACAGCTACCAGAACGTTCGGCTCATCTCAAACATGGTCTTCATAGAGAAGATAAGGCACCAGATGGTCCTAGGCTTCAGCCTGAAGCCCGAAGTCAGGGCCAGAAGCTCGCTCAGCAAGGACGAGTATCCGGCAGGCCTGGTCCTCAAGGTGGACGAGGCGGAGGCGATATTCCCTGCTGACACGGCGAGCTACATATCCAAGTACGCCGAGACTCTCGGAACGAAGGACAGGAAGAGCGGGATCTCTCTGTTCTGCATCACCCAGTACCCTAACTCCCTCAACCCCAAGATAGTCGGCATGTCGGACATCAGGTTCGTGGCCGCAGTGGACACTGAGGAGACGGCCAATGCGCTGAAGGCCAGCGGGGTGGATCCATTGGTCATCAAGGAGGCGAGGAAGCTGCGAAGGGGCATCAACCCGTTCGGCATGAAGGTGGCTGAATGGATGTTGTTCGAAAGAAGGATAAAGCGCGGGAAGTTCTGGCCTATATTCCCTCGTTCGGCGTGCTACTTGGCCTGATCTACTTGAAAGCCCTACCAAGATATTCCACTACTCTTCTTTTATTTTAAATGACTTTAGACTTTTCTTAGAAATATGTCTCGGTGTTGGAGATGGAGACCCCAATAATAGACCGGGAGATTGGCAAAAGGGTTAGCCAAGCAAAAAGGGCATATACGATATACAGGAACAAGCACATCGAGCTCATTCAAGCGGAAAAGGCAGCAGAAAAACAAGAGATAATAACCCAGATTGAGTGGGAGAAGCGAAGGCTTTCAATAAGAGTACTGAAAGCCCAGGAGAATACGAATAGATTTGTCAAAGGGCTTAACGACTTGCTGATATGGAACAAATGACTTTTTCTGACTTTATGAGCCGAGAATTTTATCTTGTTCCTTTGGGTTTGTAATCCTTCAGCTTGTTCCTTATTGGTCCGGGGGCCTGCGACTTCTTGACTCCGCCCACGACGTAGAACCTAGTGCCCTTGCCCATCACGGCGGGCAGGAACACCCCGACCAAGTGGATGCCGATGTGGTTCGCCGCTATGGCATAGTACTTGTCGCCGTGTTCTACCCAATTTTCATTTTTAAACGACATACGCTCGCCCTATACTATAATAGTCTGACATGATTAATTCCTCCTTCTAAGTGCACCAGAGCGCCGCAACAAGTCGGTTAATGTTGCGGCGATAAGATAATCTGGTGTATATATGGACATTGCCATAGACCTGGGAAAAAAGAAGAGTTACGTTGTCATGGAAGACAACGGCAGGGCCGTAAAAGAGGGGTACGTAGAGACAACAAAAGACGGGTTCTCTACGTTCTTCGGACATGTGGATAATCCGAAGATCATAGTTGAGGCAAGTAGTACTGTAAACAGAATCGCAAACATCTTTGAGGGATACGAACTTGCCGTAGCGCACCCTGCAAAGGTCAAACTGATTGCGCAATCGGTAAAGAAAACCGACAAGATTGACGCACATATATTGATGGACCTCTACAAAAAGGATTATCTTCCAAGGTCGTATATTCCAAATCGAGACGTGAGAGATGCAAGAGACCTCTGTAGAGATAGATCTCTTCTGGTTATACAAAGGGTTGGGATAAAAAACAAGATACGTTACCATGCATACTGTCTAGGTATCGAATTCAAAAGTTTTACACAAAGGAATCTCAAACTACTCAAATCCCATCCACAACTAACTTTGTTAGTAAACCAATTTGAACGGACAACACTTACAATAAGGGAATACGACGAAAAAATATCTAAAGTATCGGATTCAAACCATTATGCGAAATTATTGCAAACAATTCCAGGAATAGGTAAATACGGGTCACTTGTGATTGCATCAGAAATAGGCGACGTGAACAGATTCCATACGGAATTTAATCTATTCTCTTACACGGGTCTGGTTCCGAGGATATACCAATCAGGGGACAAAGAATGGAAAGGGCGCATAATGAAAGGTAATACCTTTCTCAAAACACTCCTGATAGAGTGCGTTATAATCCATCTAAGGTATTGCCCTGAATCTCCAATAACGGCTTCTTACAACCGAATGCGTATACGCACGGGAAACAAAAAGGCAAGAATTGCAGCAACAAAACGATTACTGAGGGTTATTTACTGGATGCTCAAGAGGGATGAAGAATATCATTACCTATGAACGAGGTGGGAGGAGTGACGTTTTTATAATACTGTTCCATCGAGAACGTTTAATAGTCTAACGCACTCCCCCACACCCTGAAAGTCAGAGTACCACAATTGATGGTGTATAGTAGTTTGAAAATAAATGGAAAAGAACGTTTAAATAAATGCATGGTGATATATGATTAACCGAGAGCATTATTCTGACTTTGTGGCCTTTGCCACTTAGTCGGAGGAATTAACATAGTAGTATTATACTATAGGCTTAAATACCTTGTCGACGATATC
>CAVXBR010000023.1:0-9113 GCA_963760035.1 uncultured Microcaldota archaeon
ACCCGAGCTTCCTGGCATTCTCGACGA
Organism: uncultured Microcaldota archaeon; assembly: GCA_963760035.1. Taxonomy (GTDB): domain Archaea; phylum Micrarchaeota; class Micrarchaeia; order Micrarchaeales; family Micrarchaeaceae; genus JAJYUY01. The sequence goes on from CAVXBR010000023.1 coordinate 28, forward strand.
TGTTTATTTGGGCTAGCATCTATTATCTTTAAGAGCTACTAAAGTCATGGGTATCTGTTAATTCCCATAGGCAGGATAACCCGGCGAACTTCTTGCGTTTGTCGCACGAGAATACATGGCCTACTGGCATAGGACCGGGTCCTGGCCTGATCTCCTCTAAAACCGCTAATTCGTAGCCAACAGACTCTGTATCAGAAAAATTCTCCAGCACCCTTACCCTAAGTATGCCGCCCTCCTCATGGTAGTAGGCCACCTCCCCGGCTTTGAAGTTCCTGAACTCCTCCAGGCCTGGTACTGCCTTCAGTTTTCCGCCTTTGGTAGCTAAGGGGTACACTTCAATGTTGCCCTTAACCGCCTGCTGTTCCCTAAGGAACTTGAGAACTTGATCGGATTTTGGTTTGTCCCCGCCTGGTTTGTCATCTTTGAATCTTCCTCCGAATCCCATTTTCTCACGCTATAATTACGCTCTAGGAAATATATATGTCTTCGCCAACCCCGTTTGACGACAAACCTCCACCCAAGCGTTTTTTTGTGCCGCGGTCCAATTACTTGAAGTTATACTCTGCCCTTAGGAAAACACTTTTGTTGGTGAATATGTTGTTTGTGGTGGGCAGCTGCAGCCAAGTCACGTTTGTGCCGGCCGCTCCGTTGAAGTTTGTTATTGATACCCAGTTCGGTTTCAGCAGGTTCGTCGCCCCCTGGAGGTTATAGGAGTCGCCTTCCGACGTCTCCAACAAGATTGCCGCAGTGTGGTTTTTATTGGACACCACCATGCCGTTCAGCGTAAGCGCCCTCGACAGCGCGCTGCTCAGGGCGGGCTTGTTGGTCGTAAGCGACTCGCTGTCCGAAGCGTAGGTGAGCCCCCAGTGGCCTCCCACAAATCCCTCACCGTCAAGATAGAGATTTGTCTTCCAGTTCTCGTCACGGTAGTCAAAGAACCAGCCCACCGTCCTGTTCGTGAAGTTCTTTCCGTCTGTCGCATAGAGGTTGGTACTGGCCCAGCCGATCAGCTGGTTGAGGAAAAGGGTCTGGTTGGCCTCACTGGGCACGCCCGGCTCGACATTGCCGCCGGAGTCGTAGCCGAAGCCCCCTGTTGGCCATCCTGTCTCCCCTATTATGATTATGTTTGTAGGGTACATTGCGTGCACCTGATCGAATCTCTGCTTCACGTAGGCGGCTGCATTGGATGCCTGCTGGTCCTCCCAGTAGGGATGTATGTGTATGACATAGGGCCCTCTCACGTTGTCAATTACCTGCGAGTAGGCGGCATGGTTTGTCCATATGGCCCAGGGCTCCGATACTGTAACCGGAAGCGACGTCACTGCCTTGAGCTGATTCATATAAGCAACAATCTGTGACTGGGGAACAGCGCCCGTAAGCAAATCCTCGTTCTCTATTACGAAGCCCTTGGTAGTGTAGTAGTTGGACCTGGCTAGGGCCATCATGTTTGTCACTGTAACTCCGTCGACGCTTGGAGTTCCAGAAAGCCATTCGCCGACCCAGCAGTAGAGGCCGACATTGGTGCAAAGGGCAGGTATGTTCCAGAGCGTCTGTCCGCTTGCATGGTCTATCCCATAGATCCTTACCTCCCCTGTTATGTTGGTCATCCTCGAGAGGTCCTGCAATATTGCCGCATCTGTGGGGTAAACCCCTCCCGGCTGCTGGCCGTTCATGAACGGACTGTAGTCCATCCCGCTCATAACCTTGAATGTTGCTTCTGGGGCAGGGGCAGCGTTGGAAGTTAAGGATGCCATCACAGAAACGCCCATGGCTGTCGAGGTAAACAAAGTCCTTAGGTAGATCCCATATCCAGCCCTTCCTGCGAATACCCTCTCTTTGGGATTAGGTTTCGCAGAAGGTTTACTGGCCAATTCCCCCATAATAGGCTTCGGGATTTTCAAATATATTAACCTAAAGGTCGAGTTCAGGATATAGTGGGAATCTGCCGCATATCTCAAGAACCTGCTTTCTCACATCTTCAACTGCCTTGTTTGTTTTCAGATCCACCCTAAACTTTTTGAGGTAGGCAATGCGTTCCTCCTTGCTTTCCGGTAGCTCCATGGAGCCGACCTTCCTTATTATCGCAGTTATCAAGTCTGCTATCCTCACCATCTCGACTTCCTTCATGCCCCTCGTGGTTATCGCGGGTGGCCCCAGCCTTATTCCACTGGGATAATAGGCAGTCGACGGCTCGTTCGGTATGGTGTTCTTGTTTACCGTTATGTTGGCCTCGTCAAGGGCGTCCTGGACGAATACACCCTTACCCTTCCCGAATGGCGTCAGATCAACTAACAGCAGGTGATTGTCGCTCCCGTCTGAGATGAGCTTTATTCCGTTCTGCCTGAAGCGCTCGGCCATCGCCCTTGAGTTTTTGACTATCTGAGCCACATACTCCTTGAACTCTGGCTTCGACGCTTCCAGGAGCGCCACTGCTATGGCCGCTGTCTGGTGCTGGTGTGGACCTCCCTGAAGTCCGGGGAATATCATCTTGTCTATCTTTGTGGCCAAGTCGGGGTCCTTCTTCAGCCCCTTCTCCGTGACCATTATCATACCACCCCTCGGCCCCCTGAGGGTCTTATGGGTAGTTGTTGTTACTATGTGAACATAATCGACAGGGCTTTCGTGCGCACCACCTGCGACAAGACCTGCCACATGGGATATGTCGGCCGCAAGGTATGCGCCAACTTCGTCAGCTATCCCAGCAAACTCCTTGAATGGTAACGCTCTCGGGTAGGCTGTCGCCCCGACCCATATGAGCTTCGGCTTATTCTCAACCGCAAGCTTCCGCGCCCCCTCTATGTCGGTGGTGCCATCAGGTTTCAGGTGGTACTGTACGCTGTTGAAGAGCATGCCCGTTGCGCTTGTGTTCCATCCGTGCGTCAGGTGCCCCCCGTCAGTCAGGCTGAGCCCCATTATCGTGTCGCCTGGCTTGCAGAGCGCCAGGTAGACCGCAAGGTTCGCCGGCGATCCCGAATAGGGCTGTACGTTGGCGTGCGGAACCCCGAAGAGCGACTTGGCCCTGGCTATGGCCAGCGACTCCACCTTGTCGATGAACTGGTTGCCTCCGTAGTACCTCTTCGCGGGATAGCCCTCCGAGTACTTATTGTTCAGCACGGATCCGCAGGCTTCGAGAACCGCCAGGCTGGGGAAGTTTTCTGACGGTATCATCTCCAACCCGTTTCTCTGGCGCTCCAGCTCCGACTTTATGTAGCCGAAGAGTTCCGGATCACCCTTTTTAACCTGTTCAAGCGCCATGCAACCCCAATGATTATTGTCCGCAAAGGATTAAACCCCTACCTGGGCTTTCCAGAAACTTTTATATATAAGAACGGACACAGGAAGTTACCGATATAATGGGGCTTGCCGTCACCACCTACCGCTCCACCGCATCGGCAGGCTTGCCTACCCCTAGAGGTTTGCCTCAATATAAGTCTCCCGCGCCAAGGATTAGGGCCATTCTAGAGGCCGGGATCAGGGGGCTAATTCGGGGCGACGCAACAGCAATATTCGACTTCCAGGTCCAGTCAATCCTTGCAGCACGCACTAATCCCAATTACAAGGATGGATTCCCCCTACCAAACTTAAAAACCACCTCTCATTGGGTAGACGAGCAGTTCCAAAAGTCTCCTGAAATGAGGGATCCTGTCTCGTTGGCCGTTATCTCCGATACGGTAATCGGGATGGCCAAGGTGACGAAAGACCAGAAGGGCAGCGGAGAGCTCGAGATGGCGGTTAGGGACACCTACTGGAACCGCGGCATCGGGACAACCCTATTGGATGACGTTATAAACATCTCAAGAAGCAGCGGGTTGAACTCCATAACCCTATTCGTCTACAGATGCAATGCTGGTGCCAGACGACTCTACCCCCGGTTTGGCTTCGAATATACTGGACAATCCGAGCGCATGTATAGGGCCGGTGCCTGGGATATCACAGACCAGATGGTCCTCAACCTGCATCCGTCGGAACCGATTTATATTTGAAAGCCAGCAGAGTATCGTGATAAAAGTGTATAGCACCAGCTTTAAAGCAAAACCGCCCGTTCGGTACGCAGCCGTACCGATCCGGAGGAGCGTAGTGGAGCTGGAAGCGAAGACACTGACCCACCTGCACCTTATCAGTTCCGCGATGATGCCAAAGAATCCGAAGGTGGCGGCGGTTTACAAGGGATACCTACTAAAGCTGAGGTATTTCGATGCGGCAGTCTACATGAAAATCATGCATATAAATGGCCTGGTGAGAGCGATAAAGGAGGTCGCTGTTCCCTTCTACACAGGACTTGATGAGTATTGCGAACCTACTGGAATAGCGGCCCTTGACGGTGACAGACCTCTCACGACCTTCATTATGAGATCGGGAATTGTTTACTACCTAAGGTCGGATATATGGAAGCCCTGTAGCGCCGTTGCAGTCGCGGTTATCGGGCAGGATCACAAGTGTGCGAATAGACTCGGCGCAGAGCTCATGCCGCAGCTCGTGGAGAGTAAGAAACCAGATTACGAGAACGGCGTCCTCATGGGAATGATGCTAGAAAACAAGGACCTGGTGGACTACGTGACACGGCAGTGTACCGATCCAAGGAGGAGGGAGCGCCTGATCTCCATATCAAAGAGGCAGGACTGCGAGTTCAATTTGGGGAGATGGCCCCCTCTACTCGCCCGGTCGCTGCTTCGTAAGACGCTGGGGGCACACCGGCAGGACCATTACGCATGACGGGGGACAGCAAGGATTATATATTTGAAAAAGGTCTGAAGGTAATACAACGGTTAAAGGACGATAAGATGGCTACAACAAAAAGCTCGGGGCAGGATTCAAACGCGTTACGCAATGGGAAGCAGGACAGTAACGTAAGGGTCATAGCTGGCGACCTAGCCCTGAGGGAGAACACTATATATCCGGCTGGGATAAAGCTGCTGGTTCAGGGCAGCGTTCTGGGTTCTAAGTATTCGCTTTCCGCAGGCGACATCCTTGTAAAGGGGGATCTTAGGATCCGTTCATTTGAGGGTTGCGAGGTAGAGGTTTTGGGCCATACAGAAGCCAAAACCATGAAGGTGCACACATTGGAAAGCAGGACGGCTAAGGTAAAAAGGATGTTCGCCTGGATGATCCGCGTCCATGAAGGCGACTTCAGGAGCGGAGACGTCGGTTTTGTCGACGTGGCGACCGAGCAGATAACCCACGGGCGGGGATTCAAGTGCTACAAGATAACAAAGAACGTCGACCCACTGGTCTGGAATGCCGGCGCGGTGGATAGTAAAGCCTGATCCACGTCTGGAGCGGCGTAGCCAAACTTTTTCTAAAACTATTTAACTTCTCGGGTTGCCCTCTAATACGGGTTATGGGATGGGAGAATGCGCGTGCGATAGATGCGGCGCTAGTTTCGACACGGACTACGACCTGATATATCACATACAGACGGCGCACACGCCACCGATCCGGGAAATGGTGGCCAAGGCAAACGCCTAGGGGTCGACGAAACGAAGCATACGCGGTTTGGACAGCACTGCAACTGCATGGATTTGTGATGCATCATGGAGATAAATGTAATAGTGACGCCGAACGCCAAATCGGCCAATGTAGTAAAGATAGACGACCTAACCTATAAAGTAAGGGTCGACGCGCCTGCCAATGAAGGGAGGGCGAACCTGCGTCTGATGGAAATTTTGGCGGACCACTTCGACGTCCCGAAGTCGCACGTAAGGATAATCAGAGGATCAAAAGGCAGGAATAAGCTTGTTCTGATAACCGAATAGCGCTCTCGTTCCGGTCAGCCGGTATGGAAGCCAACATATTCGGCGGAGAATGACGATGTTATGCTCCTGTTGGCAAAGTTTATTATCCAGACCCGCACGGTGCCGTTGGTTACAGGGACCATCACGCTGCCACTCGACTGCGAAGGTAGTGGCGCATATATGGAATAGGGCTGGCTCATGTTCATGTCTATCTTGTAGGTGCCCCTCTTCGTGACCATAGGGGAGTAGGATCCTTGGTAGTAGGTCCCGCTCTGGTAGTCATGGTAGTTCAGGGTCCCGTTCTCCAGAGGCCTGCCGTTTGACACAATGATCTCCCAGGTGGTGTTCGACTCTGTGTTCGCACCAGTGCTGGTGGCGTTGAGCAGTATGTAACCCGGATAGGGTGCATTGAAGGAGAAGTTGTAGGTGTAGTACTTCACCAGGTAGGTGGTATTGAATGTTCCCACTGGTCCTGTGTAGTTGGCCGTCGTGACAGGGATGGTGGCCGACCTGGCGGGTATGTTGACCCCGTAGTTTGAGTAGAGCAGTTTGGTGTAGCGAGTCGTAAGGTTATGCTCAGTGGTGTTGTACCTTACGGAAAGCGACGAGAAGGCGGTCTCGAGTGACGCAAGCTCCCTTGAGGAGGTGACCGTCAATGATGAATAATTCGACTCCAGGCCTATGTAGTGGTAGATCGACTGGGTGCTTGATATGGAAAGCCCGGCATAGAGTATGAGGACGATAAGCGTGACTATGGTTGAGATGGTCATGCATACCATCATAAGGTACTGCCTGTGCTCGAGTCGCCTATACGCTTCAAGCAGTTCTCCGGCCATCGAAACCAGTAAGTTAGAGCAACCAACGCTTTTATCTCTTTTGCTACGCGCAGCGCGGCGGCCTGCGTCGCTCCGCAACGTTATTAAACCTTTTATCCTTTTACTTAGTTGGGTATTAGATGGCCAAGAAGCCTTACATCATAATCACCGTATCGCCCAAGGGCGGAGTCGGTAAGACTATCGTCTCGATAAACGTGGCAGCGGCGCTAAGATCATCGGGCTATGACGTCCTCTTGGTAGACACCGATGTTGAGAATCCCAGCGTCGGCCTGTTGCTCGGTTCCGGACTGACGGGCCAGGGCTACGCCGATGTGCTGAAGAAGGAGGCAAATCTGAAGGACATCCTTATACTATATCCATCCAGCGGATTCTACTACCTCACCGCCGGCAGCGACGGGCAAAAGCCGAAGGTCGAGGCTGAGCAGGTGAACCGCTTCTACACCGAACTGCAGAAGACGGACTTCGACTTCATAATAATCGACACGCCACCTGGCTTCGAGCTGGGGGCGGCCATGAAGACATTCGACGAGGCGCTCATTGTGACGACTCCGGAGGAGACCGCAGTGAGGGGAGCCCAGAGGCTCTCGGAGGCCTACACGAAGTACCACCTGCTGCACAAGCTTGTGATAAACCGAGTTAAGGGAGGCAAGTACCAGCTGGGCGAAGACGCGATAGAGAAGCTCTACGGCGACGTTGCCTACGCCATGGTCCCTGAGGAGGGAACAATAGACGAGAGCGAGGCGAAGCACACTCCTGCCTACCTGATGAACAGGACATCGTTATTCTCGTTGGCCATAGACGGGCTCTGCAGGGCCTACCGACTGAGGGGCGGCGAACCTGACGAGGACTCGGGGGAAGGAAAGGGAGGAGGAGGCGGAATCAGGAAGTTCTTCGGCCTGAAGTAGCTATTTTTACTAGTACTGCGCAGAACCTCATCATCTCCTAAACGAGTTGCTTTAGCTGAGAAAAGCCGAAGCTAGGCAAGAAAAATATTAAAACGGCACCGAGATGCCGTTAAAAAGGACTTATATCTTCTTTACGTTCTTTGCAGCCGGACCACGTTCGCCTGCTACGACTTCGTATTCTACAGCGTCGCCGACCGCTAGGGCAGCTCCGCCTTCAATTGAAGTGGTGTGCACATACACATCCTTTCCATCCTCTCCCGTGATAAATCCGAAACCACGTGCAGCATTGAACATCTTTACTTTTCCCTTCATTGGATCATCTTTGTTTTAGTTATTTTAGTGGGAGGGTTTATAATCTTATGCCTTAACCCCCCTCAAAGAGGCACTTGAAAATCTATAAACCTTCTCACTTCCGGTAATCCGAAAAATTCTACTTTCTTTCCTGTGAGATAACGATCGGCGGCAGACCACCGTTTACGACTGTTCAGAGGACTTGGATATCCGAAAACATTAGCGGAGCTGCCGTTTCGAATCGGCAGTCTCCACCGAATTGATTAAGTGAAAACAATTTCGAAAATCAGGAATATAATACCGACGGTCGTCGGTTACGCGAGTTTGATATCCAAAACATTCGGACACTGGTACGATGAAGGGAAAATGTATGCCAAACACATCGTTGCGTTGGGCATAGGTTCGATATTCAGGTATACCGACGCAGAAATACCTGAAGAATTGGACGGCAGGAAACTGTTGAAGGCACTGAGGTACAAAAACATTCCGAACAGTTCGATATACTCCAAAGTACGAAAAGAAATCGGAGAGGAAAAGATCGGAAAAGTCGCAGAGTTGATCATACATGAACTGTACAGAGACAGATTTGTGTCGAGAGTCGCAATAGACAGTAGTTTCCTTCCCTATTATTTCGAGAAAGATACAGACGCCGCGTGGGGTTATGCGACTTTGAAGAAGAAAGAACTGGAATTATTGGGAGAGAGGAACAAGAAAGGCCTCAAAAAGGGTTACAAAGTCCACGTGATATACGACGTAGATACTAGAATTCCCCTCTATTGGATAGTTCTTCCTGCAAACGTGCACGACAAAGACGCCTTCAAGACCTTGTTCGATTATGTCAAAATCCACTTCAAGTTTGCACATGACGCGAAGTTTCTTGCGGATTCTGCATATGACTCCTCAGATGTCCGTTTCGTATTGAGGGAAAACAACATAGTACCCGTAATTGCAGTCAACGGAAGAGGTCACTATCCTTCAGAAACACCGAAAGATCTTGATTACAGAAAAAGGGGCGCAATAGAGAGGTTCTTCTCCATTTTGAAGATGAAACTCAACCTTCTGAATGTCAGAGTGAAGGGATTGCAGAAGGTTACGGCACATGTGAATAGTTGCATATTCGGTTACCTTATGAAGTACATACTCTAAACCTCTGATTTACGACGACTAGAGGGTGAAGTTTAGTTAGCTGAAGGCTTCCGCAGAACCCCATTTTTGACAGAAAAACGTCCAAATTTTAGGTTCGAAACGCAGATCCAGAACAGCAGGATACCTCAAAACTGCCAGATTTTTGGTATTCGACGTTAGGAAGTCAGATATTCAAC
>CAVXBR010000024.1:0-48438 GCA_963760035.1 uncultured Microcaldota archaeon
TGAAAATCTATAAACCTTCTCACTTCCGGTAATCCGAAAAATTCTACTTTCTTTCCTGTGAGATAACGATCGGCGGCAGACCACCGTTTACGACTGTTCAGAGGACTTGGATATCCGAAAACATTAGCGGAGCTGCCGTTTCGAATCGGCAGTCTCCACCGAATTGATTAAGTGAAAACAATTTCGAAAATCAGGAATATAATACCGACGGTCGTCGGTTACGCGAGTTTGATATCCAAAACATTCGGACACTGGTACGATGAAGGGAAAATGTATGCCAAACACATCGTTGCGTTGGGCATAGGTTCGATATTCAGGTATACCGACGCAGAAATACCTGAAGAATTGGACGGCAGGAAACTGTTGAAGGCACTGAGGTACAAAAACATTCCGAACAGTTCGATATACTCCAAAGTACGAAAAGAAATCGGAGAGGAAAAGATCGGAAAAGTCGCAGAGTTGATCATACATGAACTGTACAGAGACAGATTTGTGTCGAGAGTCGCAATAGACAGTAGTTTCCTTCCCTATTATTTCGAGAAAGATACAGACGCCGCGTGGGGTTATGCGACTTTGAAGAAGAAAGAACTGGAATTATTGGGAGAGAGGAACAAGAAAGGCCTCAAAAAGGGTTACAAAGTCCACGTGATATACGACGTAGATACTAGAATTCCCCTCTATTGGATAGTTCTTCCTGCAAACGTGCACGACAAAGACGCCTTCAAGACCTTGTTCGATTATGTCAAAATCCACTTCAAGTTTGCACATGACGCGAAGTTTCTTGCGGATTCTGCATATGACTCCTCAGATGTCCGTTTCGTATTGAGGGAAAACAACATAGTACCCGTAATTGCAGTCAACGGAAGAGGTCACTATCCTTCAGAAACACCGAAAGATCTTGATTACAGAAAAAGGGGCGCAATAGAGAGGTTCTTCTCCATTTTGAAGATGAAACTCAACCTTCTGAATGTCAGAGTGAAGGGATTGCAGAAGGTTACGGCACATGTGAATAGTTGCATATTCGGTTACCTTATGAAGTACATACTCTAAACCTCTGATTTACGACGACTAGAGGGTGAAGTTTAGTTAGCTGAAGGCTTCCGCAGAACCCCATTTTTGACAGAAAAACGTCCAAATTTTAGGTTCGAAACGCAGATCCAGAACAGCAGGATACCTCAAAACTGCCAGATTTTTGGTATTCGACGTTAGGAAGTCAGATATTCAACTACCACCACGGTTGACCAACCGTTGGTTATAAGTTTTCCAGTCGCGGTTATCTACGTACATGTGATCGTCAAAACCACATGTACGTCAGGGGTTAAAATCCCTGACGGATTAGCGGAATTGTTGGACACAGCAGAGCAGGCACAACTCTTATATATTATTTCGGGAGCTTATCCTTGCAGTGAGTGATGGATTGGGAGCCAAGGTAAGATCGCTGCGCAACGACGAGGTTGGAGTCCTGTCCAGGGAGAGGCAGAGGGAACATGATCGGCGTGTGGAGGAGAAGATAGTCAGGGAGGTCCTCAGTATATCACCGGAGCTGAGGGCTCTGGCCGAACGAGCTGAGAGGGAACACTTCAAGTGGGGATTGGCCAGAAGCATGCTCTATGCCCGGTTCCGGGTTCCGCAGGAAACCAGGCTCAAGATTGAGACCGCCATAGTAGGGTCAGTAGGTCTGCCAGGCTGGTTGGAGGCAAGGGTCATAAACAGTAACCTGAGGAACGGGAGGGCGGCAGATGGGGCGGGATCTAGAACGGGTAGGGATGTGCCTTCATTGACGGTCCGCAAAATCGCAAGAAGAGACGTAGACCTGAATGTCGATAATTAGAGTATTTGCAGGTGATCGGCAGGTAACTTTATATATTAGGCTGGCAGGAAATGGTATGCAGTGATATTTTATGGGATCTGTCAGCGGCATTAGGGCACACCACTTCAATGCGCACGGAGGGGAGGCTCTGAAGGCTATGTTCAGGAGTGGAACCGACAGAGCTAGGGGTCTTACAGGTGTGTGCAGTGCCGTTTGTGAGGTCGTCCGCTTTGTGGTAAGCAGGGAGGGAAAGTTTACGTTTGTATCAGGCCTGATAAGCGCCGATGGACCACAATTCATTGACAGGAACATGGCGGTGCTAACGGACTTTACCGATCATATTAGGAAAGATTCGACGGCACCGGTAATGTCAGCTACCGACGTCTTTCACAGGTCCCTTCTTGACCTGTACAGGACCGAGAGCAGGGATGGGTGGGCGGTATTTTGGAGGAAGGTACTGAGGAGCGGGATCAGCACACTTATAATGACGCCGCGGTGGGAGGACTCCTATGGCGCAAAGGACGAGCATGGATTCGCATTGCAGACTGGGATACAGATAGAGTACAGGCAGTATAGTCCTGAACTCCTGGAGATATTGAAAAGCCACGGAGTCGAGTACAAACGCGACGAGGAGAAGATTAGGAAGATTGTAGCTCTCTGCCTGCGGTTCGAAGCCTGACCGCGGAGAACAGATACAGCTTTATTCTTTCAATCGGAATCTAGGGCATGGCAGTAGTCGGCTTCCTGGGAACCTTGGGAGGGGAGATAATAGTCATAGTGGCGATAGCCATACTCCTCTACATAGTCTACAAGATAGGGAAGAGCCTGCTCAAGATAATAGTCGGCATAGTAATAAACAGCCTACTCGGGATAGGGGTCATTTACTTTGTAGACGCCTTCTTAGCGGTCGGGGTACCCCTGAAGGTCTATACCCTGATTCCATTGGCGATCTTTGGGCTGCCTGCGGCAGGGACGTTGATTATACTTAGATTGTTCGTTCCCTTCTGATCAGTCGCAGGCAAGCCTTATGTCCGACAGCTCAACCGTCTTCCTCTTGGCGTGCTTCGAAAGCTTGACCGCCTTCTGGGCTGTGGTGAAGGCAATCCGGTTCATGTACTTGCGCATGTTCTCTGCGGCCTCGGCGCTGACGCGCTGGGCCCCGGCCTCCTTGAGTATCTTCTTGATTGTTCCTGCTGAGATGTACATTTGATCAGAATACTATGTAGGGCTTGATTTTTAAATCCATTCCGGTTTCTTGGCTGTGGGGGGATTAGCGGAAGAAACCAATATATATTTGAAGAGGCGACTCAGTCCTGTGGTTTTGTGCTCAGATTCGGAAAGAGTAGGGAGAACCATTCTGCTTCCTTTACTCTGATGGATATGCTCAGGGGCGAAGTGAGTAAGGAGAGGTGGGCACTGGGCTATATTTCAGCTGATGTTGCCGCCTCGTTTAGCTCTTCCTTTGCCGGAAGGGCAGGACATATCTATGTCCTGTCAGGCAAGGGATTCTCAAAGATAACCTTTGGCGCTGCTCTTGAGGCCCAAACTGATGCCAAGGGTAAGATCTTTATATCGGGAGCTAGGGGGTTCATTCGCGACGTTCTGAATGAGCCGGGGCTTCTGGGTTTCACTCCGGTGAATCTGGATGCCTGCAGTGCATTGGTCGATGCGGGATTGACCGTTGTTGATACAGGAGAGGTAAATGTGGGGAGGGAGGTCGGGGGAGGGTTTAGACCGGCATTGTGGTTCAAAACGAGTTGATTTTATGAATAAATTCCAGACAACAACTGCACTGCTTCCCCAGGCAACGAATTTGAAGGTACCGACAGGTCAGGTGGAGGAACGGGTTTCCTTAGCTTACGTTTCCAGCCTTACTGCTGTTTCTCTCTCCAAGCTTATGGTCGGCCATACAGGAAGGATCTATATCTTGTCTGATAACTTTGTCTCTAGAGTTGAATTCAAGGATGGCAGGGGCGGCAGTTACCATGGAGGAGGTGGAGAGGGTCATGTGGGAGGCATCGATGGATCCATTGAGAGCCTTGCAGGAGAGAGAGACTGCCTGGGGTTTGTTGCGGCCTCTCAGAAAGCCCAGAAGGCGCTGGATAGGCACAGGAATGTGAGGATATTTGAGTCTGGATATTTTGAGGGCGAGTTCCATGGGCGCCTTTATTTGGATGGTGTGGTGTGGCTCGTCAGGCTTATTCGGGCGCCAGCCCTGCGTATCAGAAGATAGATCAGTTCTTGGAGAAGTCCTCGGTCTCGTTGTCGAGCTTTCTCCTTAACTTCTTCAGGCTGGCCAGGGCCTCCTCCTGATGGTCCTTTGACTCGTCGGCCTTAGGTATTGACATCCATACCATCCCGACTCCGCTGCTGCTCTTCGTCAGGTTCGGGTTGTGCGCCAAGGTGGCAGAGTATCTGTAGTCAGAGCTCAGGACTACCCTCTCCAGGTTGACCGCCCCGCCCTCCGGTGCGCTATGCACTCCGGAGCTTATTGCGTAGGCCATGTCCGAAGTCACCCGCAGCAGGGCGCGCATCTCGTGTTCGTCCCTGCTGTGGGTCTCCCGTTTCTTCTCTATTCCAACCATTCCCCCCACTATGATAATTTTGATTTTTCAAATATATATAGCTAGCTTTTCTGTGGGTTTGTCCAACAATTCCGCTAATCGTAAATAAACGTCAGGGCGTTTAAACCCCGACGTTGCATTGGATTTTGACGATACAATGCACGACCATAAGAGAATTTGGAAGATATATAATCCGCAGTTGGTAAACCGCGGCAAGGTAATTACAGTACTGATAGAGCCTTCTCTCATGAACTCGGAATCTGTACAGAAAATGAACCGAAATAAGATCGGAAGACGGTTCAAGTTCAGTCAGGGACTAATATCTGCTGCATTTGCAGTCAAATGTGCCTTGAGATTGGGATACCGTCAACTTCAGGGGTTCATGGAAGATGTCTGTTCGCAGATTAAGAAACAGATGCCAAATTTCAGAACTATTTGGTGGCGAATAGACCAAATGAGGAATGAAGGTATAATAATGAATGTTCCTTCAGGAAGGCATACAGTAATTGCGATTGATTCAACTGGATTGCGTCCAGTTAATGACGGAGAGTACCGTGCAATGAAATATGACAAGAGAAGGGAATGGGTCAAATTGCATATCGCAGTTGATGTAGAAACAAACTGTATCCTTAACTTCAAAATATCGAAAGGAAATGTGCATGATAGCCTCAAATTTAAACGATTAGCGCAACCCTTTTCGAAGAACATTTGCGAAATATTCGCAGATAAAGGATACGATTCATCAGAGATATTCGAATTCTGTAAGAAGAGAGGCATATTTGCAGGGATACCAGTCCGTTTGAATGCAAATAATTCGAATTCAAATTCGGTTGCGCGTAAAGAGGCGATAGAAGCCCAATTAAAAATGCGATTGCAGAGGGGTTCTTGTCGTCTCAATAGACATTTGACCACCGAAATCAAATCAATTAACCAAGAGGAATGGAAAAAGAATGTAAAATATGGTCGGCGTTCAACAGTAGAATCCGTGTTTTCCAAGTACAAAAGAACCTTAGGGGAAACCTTATTTTCACGAAAATGGAAAAATCGAGAAAAAGAAATCGTTGCAAAAATCAACTTACTGAATCGTTTTGCCACAATAAATTAGCCTCGAACAACTCTGCGACCAACAGGACCTATTTTGACTTATTTGTTGGACAAACCCTTTTCTGTCATTCCAGCGGGTCGAAGACCTTCCAAGAGACCGTGTTTCTCCTGCTCGGAGGGAAAGTGGCTCCGCAAACCAATATATGTCTGAACGGAGGAGGATTAGTTGCATTTTAATGCTGTATGGCCTGCAGGAAGGTAGGGGGTACTAGCAGCTGGAGAGGAACCGGATATAGGGCGGCATACTCGGACTCCAAACCGTTTCCTTTAAAGACTATTACGCTGTACTCTCCCGCCGGGAGGCCGTTAACCGTTTCATTTGTGCCTGTGTTCAGGCCATAGGCATAGGTCCAGGCGTGCAACCCGCAGACCGCTTTTGACACCCACACCAGGTACGTTTCACCGGCGCTTTGGGCGCCCCACGATATCTTTAGCGACCCCACTCCGCTTCCGTCGTCCGGCGTCGCGGCTATTTTCATTTGGGACGGAAGCAGGATGCTGCTTGAATTGGTGTATAGAAGCACTGGAGCGGCAGCGACAGCTTCTGTGAAGCTTGTACCGTTCCAAACGTCACCGGTGGTGGCTCCGGCAATTACCTTGATGGCATAGATTCCAGGTAGGAAGCCGCTTGCGGTGCGGTTCAGGCCTGTCAGCGTGGCACTGGTCTGGGATCCGCTCAGTATCGGGCCCGCCTCCGGCGGGTCGATCAGTGTATTGGGTCCGTTTAGGCAGTTGGTCCCGTTGTATGGGCCGACAGGGTATATCAGAACCCTGTAAGCGCCCGCGCCGTCCACGGCCGACCAGTGGACGCTTATGTCTGTGGCGCAGGACGACCCAGCCTCATTTGCTGCGCCGTCGAAGAAAATGGCCGCAGGCTGGGGGAATGATGCGTTGACATGCAATGGTGAGAAGGTCATGAGCATTGCGGCAAGCAGCCCAGTGGCCCTTGTGGCCAAACGGGTATTGGTCCTGTTGGGGAGCGTCGACTCGGGCGGGTCAACCCTCAGCATTTTGGGAGGAACGGCTTTCCCGTCGCCCCGCAACATTGAGGGCGGTTTCTCCCCCAGACGCACCTGTGCTTGTTTCATAATACAAATTTTGGATTAGGTAATATAAATACGCATCGGGAGCCGCGGCTTTGCACCTTTAATTAGAAAGCTGCACCTAAAATAGGTTTAAATAGGTTAAAGTGAAAATAGTAATAATGGACTATCAAGAAGTTCTAAAGGGGGTAAAAAATCCAGAAAAAGGGACAGTAGAGCTTAAGCTCAATTTTACACAATGGGCAGAAATAGCGGAGACTATGGCTGCTTTTTCTACGCAGAAAGGAGGAAGGATTTATGTGGGTATAGACCGTAGTGGCCTACCTGTCGGCACATTGTGCGACAACGAAATAAAAGGGAGATTAAGCAATTTGGCTCATAACGAAATAAAACCACCTGCAAATATTTCAATAGATATGGTAAATCACGACTTACAAAAGGGCACTGTAATTGTAGTTATTGATGTCAAGAAAGGGAACGGGGTCTATTCCTATAAGGGGGTTCATTATCAGAGGATAGATGATAATAACCATAAATTGACCTCAGAAGAAATTTTCCAAATCCAAAGAAATATTAAGAGATTATATTTTGATGAAGAACAATCTTATTGCGAAGAACGTCCAGCCTTGATGTCTGATATTGATGAAGGCAAAGTGTATAATTTCTTGGCGAATACAAAGCCAACACTAATCTCAAATCTTGATGTGAAGAGATTTCTATCGAACAATGCTCTTCTGGTGAACGGTGGATTTGAAGTTAAAAATGCAGCGATAATGCTATTTGGCAAAGACCCTCAGAAATTTGTGCCTCAGATGAAGGTAAGCTTATGCGTATTCCCATCTACCACCATAACAAGTGAGTTCTCCAAAGCAGAATACAAAGGAGACCTATTTAAGATTTTGAATGATGCTTTTATCGGTATTAGACGCAACGTGAAAGTTTATTCGTTTACAGAGGGTCTGAAAAGGTTAGATGTGCCTGAATATCCTTTAGAAGCCTTAAGAGAAGCAATTACAAACGCTGTGGTTCACAGGGATTATTTCGATAGGTCTACAGAAGTATTCGTTAAAATTTTTACTGACAGAATCGAATTTCTGAACCCTGCGAGCTTTCCATTTGAGAATTATAGTTTCGATGAGATAAAACAAAGCGGACTCTCAAAAAGGAGAAACCCACTGTTAGCACAATTTTTTGAGGAAATGCATTTTATGGAACAAGAAGGAAGGGGTTTAACAACAATCCAAGACCTTATGAAAAAACATGGTCTCCCAAATCCAGAATTTGAAGTTGGTAGCAATACCTTTAAACTTATACTCAGGACTTCGCCTAACCCAGATACCATCAAACATTCGCCTTATGCTAGAATCGCAGATTTCACAGATTTGAATCCAAGACAATTAAAGTTTATCGAATATTTGAAAACCCATGGAAACCGCCCAACAAGCCGTAAGGAATATATGGAGATAACAGAAACGGACACGGAGAAGACGGCATCAAGAGATTTAGAGGATTTAACCCAAAGACGGGTCGCCCAGCGGATAGGAGAAACACGTGGAACAAGATACTTCCTTATAATGCCCCGTTAATGTCCCGATATGTCCCGATTTTATGTCCCGATTCTAAAAGTTATTTAGAAGAATTACGGTTGTGTAAACCTTTCTTTATAAGCTTAACTACAGCCTCGTTGTTGTTGTCAAGGTCATTGTCTATCTTGAACTTTTGCACTTCCTTCCAAAGCTCTTCTTCAATATCCAATATCAGTTTCTTTGGCATTAAAACACCTTAACTTCTGTTAATAGTTATTAATAGAAAGGTATATATATCTTATCCTACTAATAGTTATTAATAAGTATTAACAAGATGAGATATATGGACAAGAGACAACAAAAAGGGTATCAGATAGCACAGCAGAAAGGTGTAAAGGAGACAAAAGATGGCTGGCTCGTAAAGTCGCAGACGACGAATGCTTTTTATAGAGTTTCAGACATGTTTATCTGCGACTGCCCAGATAGCGAAATTCATAATGAAACGTGCAAACACGCCTACGCCGTTCGCTACTATCTGGATATAGAGAAGCAAAAGCCAACAGGGGTGGAAACCGAACGTGTCAAACTTACCTATAAACAGGCATGGAGCGTCTATAACGCCGCTCAAAGTTCAGAGGGCGTTCTATTCGACGAGCTACTGCACGATTTGGTAAAGGAAGTCCAAGACCCAAGACCACCACAGCTTAGGGGTCATCCAAGACTGCCTTTAAGTGAGGAAACGTATATCACAATAAAGAAGGTCTATTCGCAGATGTCAAGCCGAAGAGCAAAGTCTCTTTTCGGGATAGCACAAGGAAAAGGGCATATTGGTCTGAACCCTCACTTCAATACAGTAACAAAGTTTCTCAACAGAGAGGACATAACCCCGATACTGCATAAGCTCATAGCGATAACGGCAGCACCGCTAAGGGCAGTAGAAGAGAACTTTGCGATAGATTCCTCTGGATTCCGAACACATAGCTTCGGGGCTTATGCAGAGGAAAAGTATGGATTGAATAGAGAACATAAGTGGCTAAAGGCGCATATCTGCGTAGGCACTAAGACCAACATAATAACGGCTGTAAAGATTACTGAGGAATATGGAGCAGATTCTCCTCAGTTTATACCGCTTGCGAAAGAGACTGCCGAGAACGGATTTTCAATAAAAGAAATGAGCGCAGACAAGGCATACAGCAGTCGTTATAACCTTGACTACATTAACCAGCTTGGAGGCACAGCGTTTATCCCGTTCAAGCGCAACAGCACATTAAACAGGGCTGGCGGTTCTTACCTGTGGAAAAAGATGCTGCTCTACTTTGAGCTAAACAACGAAGAGTTTATGCAGCACTACCACAAGAGGTCTAACGTAGAAAGCGTATTTGCAGCTATAAAGAAGAAGCTTGGCGAAACGCTAAAATCAAAGAACCACACTTCTCAGGTTAATGAGCTACTATGCAAGCTGATAGCTTACAATATAACTGTGCTAATACAGGAGATGCACGAACTTGGGATAGAGCCAAAATTTACACTGCGATAAGTGTTTTAAACCTTGCTTTGTATCATATGCTATGCAATCGGCTAATAACAAGTTGCTTGTTCTGTCTGTTATCATAGCACTTGTAATAACCATAGTTCCATCACTAACTGTTTTTTCCTTTGCAAATAATCAAACTAAAAATGTTAATCCCAATTCTGGCGGTAATTGTGTGCAAATAATTGTCGGCACACATTGGGGGCTTCCGTTATCTTGGATTGGTTATGTTGCTCCTGACCCCTGTTCTATCGGTAAAATATATTATAATTACGTTGCAGCAGTTATAGACTTAATATTTTGGTCTTGTCTTATATTTTTCATTTTAAAATATCTAAAAGCAAAACTATACAAAAAGGTAATTTACGTTGTAATAATAGGCATTATTCTCTTTTTCATCATAGGGATACTTGCACCTTTTGTTCTTAGGATGCCATATTGATAAACGCCATAAAGGCTATCTTTGCCGAACTTTTGCACCTTTATTTTTCTCTCTGCACTCTTAATCGAGCTATTTAGGTATTAAAGGTGCAAAGCTGGGAGCCGCGGCCCGCAATTAAAAAAGGTTTCGTCGGAGTTGCCGTCAGGTCATTCGAGCTGGTCGAAGACCTTCTTCGCGACCTCTGCGCCGAGGAGGGAGATGACCTTCTCCTTGTTCTTCGGTATCTCCTGGGCCTTCTTGATGCCATTGTTGAACAGCAAGCGTGCCCTTGCGCGTCCGATCTGCTCTAGCCTGACAAGGTCAAGCAGCTCCTCCTTTATTCCGTATCTCAATCTGACACGCGCCTTCACGATGTTGGCCTTTGGAAGCCTGATTATCCCCGCAAGCTCAGAGGCTGCATATATTATCCAGTCGGCGTTGGTGAGCTTGGTGTAGAGCGCTCCCGGGGTAGAACCGTACTTCTTCACTATGTCAGCTTCCTTGATCTCGGATGTCCAGTCCTCAAGCATCATGGCCGTGCTGAATACCTTCACAGGGTCGTAGTCGGCATAGTTCATGTCGTTGTAGGAATAGAAGGGCACCTCGCTGCCGCCCGCTATGTAGGCACTGTACCTCTCCTCTGCCTCCTGGACGGCGCGGACGTGAGGCCTCATCTCGAGAGTGTTGCAGAGCATGAGCAGTATGTCGAACTGGGTCTCTACCTTCCTCATCGCGTCGAGCATCATGCGCGCGGAAAGCGGGTCTACGTATAGCTCGCTGATGCGCTCGCCCAGACGCGTAGCTTTGTATATATCACCCATCGATTCGACGAACTCCCAGCGTTCCAGGTCAGTGAGTATCTTCCCGATGACCATCTTCATGTACTCCCTGTTGCCAAACTGCTTTCCGTAGAGGCTGCCCTCCATGAATTTGCCTATCGACTCGGTGGTGTTGAGGAAGCGCTCGGCGACGAAGGCAAGTATGTGAGACCTCAGCACAGGCGCGATTCCCAGGGAGGAGTTTATCGACTCTGGGTCGGCAAGTATGTACTTCTTTTTTAGTTCAGGGACTCTGTACCTGGTCGTGGTGGGAAGCATCGCCCTTCCCTCTGTGTCGTATTTGGGGCGGCCGGCCCTTCCGAAGAGCTGCAGGACCTCATTGATTCCTATCTGTTCGCTGTAGTTGCCATCAAACCGGGTTATGTCTCTTACCAGGACGGTATGGGCGGGCATATTTATGCCATACCCCAAAGTTGTCGTCGAACAGATCACCTTTATCCGATTCTGCTTGAAGGCAGACTCAACAGCAGTACGCTGCTGGTTAAGCAGGCCGGCGTGGTGGAAGGCGATGCCCTTCTCTATCAGGGAACCGAGCTTGACGCACTGCTCTGTAGGCTTGTCTAGGACAGATGAGACCTTCTTTCCAAGTTCCAGCAGGTCGGTCTTCTCTACTTCAGAGAGTCCCTTGTAAACATATTTGGCTATCCTGGCGGCGCCGAGTTCAGCGCTCCTACGGGTAGAATAGAATATCAGCACCTGTTTGCCCCTTGCAAGCGTATCTTCAACGACCCTTATCTCAGGAATGTCGCTCGTTCCCATGAGCTCCTGCTTCATCTCCTTTTTGCCGTCGTAGTAGTGGAAGGTTCCTTCGTGGATTATTCCCTTGTCGAGCTTCACTGGACGGTAGTCGCTCTCCACCAGCTCGGCTTCCATCCATTCAGCTAACTCCTTGGCATTGCCTATCGTGGCGCTTAGTGCTATGGTCTGAGCGTCTGTCGCATGCTTGAGCTTCGTTATTAGGAGCTCCATAGTTGGGCCTCTGGAGACGTCGCCTATCATGTGCACCTCGTCAAAGACGAAGCACCCGACGTCGCGGAGCCAGTCGACACCGTGCCTTATCAGGCTGTCGAACTTCTCGGTCGAGAAGAACATCATCTGGAAACCACTCAGCCACTTGTCCTCTGCGTCAAGGTCACCGATGGAAAGGACCGTCTTGATGTAGGGATAGTCATTCTTGAAGTCCGTGAACTTCTCAGATGCGAGCGCTCTCATTGGGGCGATGTAGACTGCCTTCTTTCCTTTCGAGAGTATCGCCATGGCGCAGGCGATCTCGGCGACTATCGTCTTCCCGCTCGCAGTGGGGCTTGATACCACTATGTTGGTGCCCTTAAGGAGTCCCTTCCCTATTGCTGACGCCTGCGGCGGAGTCAGCTTCGTGATACCTCTAGCCTGCAGCGATTCAATTATCGCCTTGGGGAGCTCCGCCTTCAAGGAGTCGAGTTCCATGATAATATTCTGGATTTGAGGGCTAAATTAGTTTGCTTAATATTTCACGCTGGGTTGTCGGTAATGGCTTCTGGCTTCCCCATATGTAGCCGTTTTCCTTTCTTAGGTTTACATAGAACTTGTTGGATTGGGAAAGTATTCTTACTACAAATTTAAGTGCGTCGGCTGTGGCTCCAAGTTGTAATGCAGAGAGATCGCTTATGATAGAACTTTTAAGGTAATTGGTCGTGGTTCTAGAGCTGTCAAAATACCTATTTTTTATCATTATGCGTAATATCTTTTTCTTTTCGATGATTGTTAGCTTGCGCCCTACGAATTCTGTTGGGTTTGTGTATTTGAGAAGCTCATATACTGGAAGTGTGAGCGTTCCCTTTTCAAGATCATTAAATTGGTCCTGGTAGTCCTTATCCGGAGTACTTGCAACATCACGGTCCAAACAGAAGTCACCGACGTCATTTATAATTTGGAGCATAATACCAAATTTTTGGCCCATCTTCCTGAAGAATTCGGTCTCTTGTATTCCTTTTTCAGCCATTATTGGTGGGAGAGCAAAACTACAAGCATAGAACCGTCCCGTTATTAGAGCGCACCTCCTGAGATATTTTTGGTAGTGCTCTAGAGCGTCCAAAGTACTCAATTCTTTATAGCTGAGACCGTCCATCTCTAAAGCGCCGCCCATTTGGATGGATTTGTTTGATTCGCTTATTTCATTCAGTAGTTCTACTTTTATCTTAGGATCGAACGTCGTGTTTGTAATCAACGCCGCAGCCAGTTCCCTGAAAAGATGGCTTGATATATGGCATAATTTTTGCTCCTCTTCATTTTTAACCTCCTTTTTACCGTCGAGGTGCCAATTCTCATAGTATGAAGCGATATTGTAAAACTCGCCTGCAGCAATCACCTTAAGATGATTCTCGCTGGGCTCTGTTATGCCGTAGAGTTCCAAGATTAACTTCATTATCGCATCACGCAGGCGGCCCCCTTTAATGGCCCTGCCCCTTCGGCCATCGTAGAGCTTCCGCATAAATGCTACAGAGCTGGCTCCAAATTCGGTGAAGGTGGATGATACAGCAGTGTCCATCACCTGTGAGACTCTTGAGGTTATTTTTAGCTTCTTGGCCTCGTAGAGCCCCCTGTCCGTCTCCATATTTATTGATTATGGGATTTTGGCCTGTTAAAACTTCCGGGTATAGATTTTAATATATAGATGTTTTAATATCTAATATTACCTAAATGTGAAAATTATGGTAACTCTTGATGTGAAAGATAGGAAAATACTTTTGGAGCTTGACTTATCAGCAAGGAAGAGCGATGCGCAGATAGCTAGGCGTGTCGGCCTATCCAAAGAAACGACAAAGTATAGGATAGACCGGCTACTTTCAAGTGGGACGATCAAGTATTTTCATACCATAATTGATATCACTAAACTCGGCTTCTTCGCTTTTAGAGTATTCTTGAAGCTGCAGGGCATCTCGAAAGCTCAAGAGAGGGAGATGATTAGATACATGATTAAAAATAATAATGTCGCTTGGTTCGCGACGTGCTATGGGAATTGGCAATGTGCCATGTTAATTGCAGTAAAGAGCCCCGAGGAGTTCATGCATTTCTGGCACGAGTTCTATGAAAGTTTTGGCATATTCTTTGGGGATAGGCACATCTCACAGGTTACCAGGATGTGGCACTTTAGGAGGGATTATATCCTTCCGCCCAAGGAGAGGCCAAATCCCTTTATTTGGGGAGGGCATGGGGACGAGAAAATAGACGAGAAGGACCTGAAGATTCTTTCCATAATATCACGGGATGGAAGAGCTACTTTAAGTGACATCGGGCGCAGGGTGGGCCTTACGTATAAGACAGTCGGTGTTAGGATTGCAAACCTGGAAAAAAGAAAGATAATATTGGGGTACCGTGCCACACTCGATTTGGACAAGATGGGCTGCAAATATTACAAAGTGCATTTCTGGCTACAGAGGATTGATAAGAAAAAGATCTCTGACTTTAGCTCGCTCCTCGCCCAAAGCCCTCATGTATTCATATTCGACGAGGCGATTGGGGGTTACGACTTTGAGGTCGAGATCGAGGCCCCGAGCGACGACGAGGTTGTAAGCATAATAGATGCGGTCCGGACCGAGTTTCCAGAGCTAATAAGGGACTATGAGATTATCAGATATGTGACAGAGTATAAGGTGGATTACCTGCCGTTTGGTTAAACGTATTTATGGTTTTGGAGAGGATTATGATGGTGCTTGAGATGCGGGGGAACAGGAAGAGCCAGATAGCGCTAGAGTTCATAATAGTCTACTCAGTGATCTTGATCATCTTCGTGCTCGTCTTT
Source organism: uncultured Microcaldota archaeon (assembly GCA_963760035.1). Lineage (GTDB taxonomy): Archaea > Micrarchaeota > Micrarchaeia > Micrarchaeales > Micrarchaeaceae > JAJYUY01. The sequence goes on from CAVXBR010000024.1 coordinate 14,620, forward strand.
GCAGTAATTTCAGGGCAGCGCGCCGCGATCCTCAATGCCCAGCAGGCATCAATCGCCAGGATAGAGGCGCAGGAGATAGCCAGCTACATAGACCATGCCATAAGCGCGGGCAGCGGCTATACTACGACGCTCTCGCTCGCCCAGGGTCCGGGAGCCTCACCCTACAACATCTACATCTCCACAAGCGGGGCCGTCATAATCAACTCGACCGGGGGAAGCCAGCCGGTCAGCGCCTACGCCTTCAGCGACGGGCGCAACATGTCGATCAACGGAAGCCAGCAGTTCGTCGGCAGCGGAGGCATAGGTCTTTATCTGATTCCCGCATACACTGGACTCATCACCATATCCAACGTGGGCGGCACTGTCTACATAGACAGGGGCCCGGTAAGCAACGCGAACCTCCTCGGGACAAGCCTGCTCTCTGATGTTCAGGAGGGCTATGCGGCCCAGTTCAACGGGGCGAACTCCTATATCCAAACCCCTTTTAGCTACGGTTCGTCTTCAACCGCCACCCAGGGGACTATTTCCGCATGGGTTTATACCAAGGGAGGTACTTATGGGATTTTTGATGACGAACCCGGACTATTCATAAGAGAGAACTCGGGTGGGGTAAATCTTGATGTTGGCGTTCATAGCTTTGGGGATATTTCAGCACACAACTATTTTGCTCCGAATACCTGGGTATACCTAACCGTAAGCTGGAACGGCGCTATTGGAACCATATACCGTAATGGTGTCCAAGTCACCAGCGGAAGCATGACCAATGACGCATTTATCCAGTCATTTATTATAGGTAAAGACGACATAGGCTACTTCAACGGCATAATAACCAACGTCCAGGTCTACAACATCGCGCTTTCCCAAAATGACATATCTGCGCTCTATTCTGAGGGGATATACGGCCTCCCAGTCCATGCGGCCAACGTGGTGGGGTGGTGGCCGCTTGATGGCAACGCCAACGACTACAGCGGCAACGGCAACAACGGTCAGCTCAACAACATCGTATTTGAGTCAGGGGCGCAGCTCTTCCTTGATACTCTAGCTAGGAACGGAACCGGGCTCTCCAATGTGCCTGTTGGCATTGTCATCAGCAACAGGACGCCCAATGGAAACTTCGGGGCTGCCCAGGGCCTCTCCTACAATGGCATCTTCAGACCCGTAATTCTCTACAACTCCATAAACCCCAACGCGACCATATACGCGTTCAACGGCAACCTTTCCATCGCGGGGAACCTGATAGGGTGGTGGCCGCTCAGCCGCGGTGACCTGGGTGGCAACACCATCTACGACATCTCGCCCGGCAACGACAACGGAATAGGTGCGACGGTAAGCTGCTCTGGAACATGCGGCGGACCGCAGCTTGTCATGACCATTCAGAACAGCGGGGGGAGCGCGACGCCGGTGGGCTTTCAGCAGATGGTATACTTCAACCCGTCATCCACAACATATAACTCCCTTGAGAGGGCAGACCTCGGCAACCTAAGGTTCTACCAGGGTGGGGTATTACTGGACTCCTGGTGCGAAAGTGGATGCAACTCCGCAACATCAACGAATGCGGTCTTCTGGCTCAAGCTGACGAATACCATAGGGGCAGGAGCGAGCAATGTGGTGGACATGCTCTTTGGGCCTCTCGGTGCTGGGTATGACGGTATTTATGCAGGGGAGGCACCGCAGCAGTCTGTTGCCAACGGCGGAACCTACGCCCAATACGACAACGGCAACAGCATATTCAGCTTCTACGACAACTTTGCAGGAGGCACGGTGAATCCCGGCTATACCAAAGACCAATCTTCCGGGATGACGATATCCCAGACGGATGGCCTAACACTAACTACAGCCTCCCCCACTTGCGGGTGCGGAGGCCTTATTTGGTCGACAGGCTTTAGCGCTCCCATGATATTTGACAGCTATGTTACTGCCGTCTCAGGAGTGGCGGCGGGTTCCATGATACAAAATGGTAATTTGGGGTCGAGCAGCGGGTACGGGTTCAACTATTGGGGCGGCAGTGCCGCGATCGGTTCCATGGATGGTGGATTCGGAGGGCCATATGACATCCCGAACCTTCAGATTACCACAGGAATAATGAGCCAGGCATGGATTGCCACTGGTTCAGAGGCATATTATAAAAATTATGCTGTCTGGACCTCGTCGGACAGCTCTTTGACTTGGCCTTCTACGCAGTATGTGAGCATAGGAATGTACGATTACAGCACAGGCAGCTCGATAACCTATCAGTGGATCCGCACCCGTACCTACCCCCCAAGTGGCGTGATGCCATACGCCACTTCATTAGTCTTCTCACCGGCGGGTGGGAGTGGAACACTCACCACATCCAACAGTGTGGTTAACTGGAATCCGTTGACGCTCAGCAGGCAATTCGCCGCCACCTCCTTCCCCGGTAACACAATCCAGACCTCAAACCTTGCCAACTGGGGAGTTATAACAGTCAATGCAGTGGGCTCCCTGACAAACATAACAACGCGCAACAACTTCACCGCTGTCGCCTGGGTCAAGTACAACGGCGGATCCGTGCAGACCCGGTGCGGTGGCATCTTCGGCAGCAACGGCATATCCAATCTGGGCGGCTTCCAACTGCAGGAAAAAAATACTAACAGCCACTGCGGCATACTCTACATCGGCGGCACCAACCTGACGGGTAACTACCCGACGCCGCTCTACAAGCTCAACTGGACTATGGTGTCTGTTTCCTGGAGCGGGACGGCGAAGACAGCCTCTGTCTTCGAGAACACCGCACTGGTCAATACCTGGAACGGGATAACTAACTCGATAGCCCCTTCTGCTGGGGTCTATTACCTCGGGGCGGAGAACAGCATAGGCGGCAACACCTTCAACGGCCTGATAGGAGACGCGCAGCTGTATTCCCAAGCATTGAGCTACGCCCAACTGTCGCAGCTCTACTCGGAGGGCCCCACCGGCATACCGATTCCCGGAGCCGGACTGGTGGGGTGGTGGCCGCTCGCAGGCAACGCCACGGATTACAGCGGAGGGAACGGCGGGGTCATCGGGTATAATGCGGTCTTTGCGCCAGCCAACTACACCTTTAGCTACAACAGCTCAAGGATGGCCACCTTCAATGGAATGGCAGGTATAAAGATTCAGGGAGGTGCTGGAATACCGTTCGCGGGATCATTTAGCGTGAGCCTCTGGTTTTCTAGCTACAACAGCCCCTCCACGGCTTTTGACTATGAGTTGTTCGACGCGCAGTTTCCGGGCAGCAATGCCTATGATGTCCAGCTTTGTGGAGGAGGAGCATGCCCTGGAGGCATAACAGGACTGTATGGAAGCGTCGGGACAGGATTCGGTATGCTCAGCAACATAGTCCAATTCCCTTTCACCTTCGTGCCGAGGAGGCCCTACAACCTTGTCGAAACGTTCTCAACCACAGGCTGGACGATCTACCTCAACGGAGCCAACGTCTCTTGGGGCACATACAGCGGTATTCCGGCAATTGCTGGTAGTTCAGATTACATCGAGATAGGAGGCGGTGACACAGCTGGCAGCTACTTCTATGGCCAGATAGCTGACGTGCAGGTCTACAACGCGGTGTTGACACCGGCACAGGCGACGGCAGATATACCAGCAGGGGATCTCGCCGCAAAGCAGCGTTACCCTGTCGATGGGATGATATGATGAGAGGGCAAATATGGAGCATGGACCTGATCTTCGCAGTGGTCATATTCAGCTTCACCATCACGATCGTCGGCGTTGTCTGGCTGCACATAAGCAACGGTCTTTCCACATCCTACGGAAACACCCCGGGTGTCATGTTCATGCAGGCGGGTGCCATGTCCGACATTCTTCTTTCCACCGGTGCGCCTGCCGACTGGCAGAGCGTCGTAAACGCCAACAGCCTCGCCACCTGGAAGGGCATCGCGCCTGGCATAGAGACAACTTCAGGCCAGGTGCAGATATCCCAGCCGAAGCTCTATGCGCTGATAGCCATGGCGAACTCTAACTATACAGCTACCAAACCGCTCTTCGGGATCGGCAACGACTACTACATAATAATAACAAGCCCGGGTTCGGGCATCGGAAATATAACAATAGGCCGGAACCCGCTCGCATCAAATGCGAGCACCATCTTTGTTGACAGAAGAAGTGCAACCCTCAGCGGCAACCCAGTATGGGTGGACGTGATGATATGGAGCAACAGCACCTCGGGTGCAGGATGATCATATGAAGGGCTTCGTTTTCACTCTGGATGCCGTCTTCTCTCTCGTCTTTGCAGCGGTAGCCATATCGGCGCTGGTCTACGTGAGCTACAGCGGTTACATGCCGGTCACGGTGCAGTCTTCCGAGCTGAGCTCCATAGCTTCAACCCTTACCTCGACTGGCCTCCAGGCATTGGGCCAAACGAGTCCGCTCTATGGAGCAGGGAGCCAGGGGAGTTGGCCGCAGTACGGAGCCGATGAGGGATTCAGCTTCGGAAGCGCTCATGGACCGACAGGTCCCTATCTTCTTTACTCTTACACTGCAGCGTCAAATATAATCCCGGCGGCAGTAGCGAATGGAGGATACGTGGCCTTCGCAGCAGGCACCCAGCTCTATGAGCTCAACGCTACCACAGGCGCCCCTGCCTATAACTACCCGGTGACCTCAGGCAGTAACCTGGCTGCGCCTCCAGTTTATTATAGGAACACGCTCATATACGCCAACATAGCAGGGAATCTCTATGCAGTCAGCACTTCCAATGGGCTTTCGCAGCTGTGGCAGACCAACATCGCGGCGTTCGGCAGGTTCACGACTCCGCTTGACATCGAAGACGGTTACCTGGTGTTCGGGGTCAAGAACGGCGGTTCGGAGCAGGTTTACTTTATCGACCCGGCCAATGGAACAGTCGTGGAACATGATCCCACGTCTGTTGGCGGAACGGCGAACGATATCGCCTGGATAGCGCACCATAAGGGCGAATACTATGCGGGGATATGGCCCTCCAAGAGCTTCAACAGCATCGTCAGGAACGAGTATGTCAACTCCTCTTTCTATCCCTCGAACAGCTTCGCCTCCTACGGGAACTTCTCGGTTGTGGACAACCTTGGAACGGCAGCGATGTACGGCAACCTCACCGCCTACTACAGCAAGGCCTCCAACACGCTTAACCTGACCGGCGTTCCCTACTACAACTATGCCCATCAGTTCCAGTTCACTGTGCCCAGCAGCAAGGTCAACACAACTCCGTCTATAGGAGGCAACACCACCTACCTGCTGGACAACGGAATCTACTTCCTGGCCTTCAACCAGGGCGGCCAGCTCTTCAACGTTACCCTCCCATACAATCCTGTTTACTTCTACAACTATTCCGACATCGCCCTCGCCTACGGCAACGCTTACCTGGAGGAGGGCAGCACGCTCTATGCCTTCGGCACAGGAGGATATCTTCAACAGAACTCCTCACTGCTGACCGCGCTCGGCGACCTCTACCTGACCGGGAGGGGCGGGCTTGCCGACTATGTCCTCTACAACACCTACGGAGGAGCTGGCAACATAGGCATCTTTATCAACAAGAGCTACGGCCCGTCACTGCACGTGGCCAAGTTCAACGGTCTTAGCAGCTCCCTACAAATCCCGAATGTCGCTCTGCTCCAGCTCTCCACACTGACCATAACAGGATGGGTCAACTTCGCGGGGCCTAGCCCCGGTTATTGGAACTGGCTGGTGGCCAAGCAGGGCGCCTGGGGGGTCGGGGGTTGCGGATCAGCCACCGTGGTACTGTGCTATTATGATTGGGGAAGCTCCGTGGAGCATGACTCGGCCTTCACGATGAACACCAACACCTGGTACTTTGTGGCCGCTGTCATTTCGGGAGGGACCGAGATTGTCTACGTCAATGGGACCCAGGAGCTCAATGGTCCTATGACCGTAAGCTCGCAGGCGACCTCTGGGGTTGATATCGGTTATGGGAACTGGGACAGCCAGTACCTGAACGGCCAGGCGGCGGACATACAGATCTACAACACCGCGCTCAACCAGCAGAACATCAGCTCTATATACCAGAGGGGCGCCTATGGGGCTCCCGTCAACACGCTGGGCCTGGTGGGCTGGTGGCCGCTGCTCGGAGACGGCAATGATTACTCGGGCAGCGACCTCGTAGCTTTCCCCACCAATATGCTTTATACCACATCCAACTACATACCGGCGAGCTTCTCCAAGTCAGTGCAGATCGGAAGCTCATCGATACCGCTGCAGCTTACCAATAATGGCATTTCAAAAATATACAATGTGAGTGTTGTCGTATGGACCAGCTAAGAGGAAACAGGAAGGGAGTGATGTTCACGCTCGTCACAGTGGTAATAGTTGTGCTTCTGCTAGGAGAGGTCCTGACCTACCTGTACACCAACACGCAGTACAGCAACCTTGGGGTACAGGCCACACCATCACTGGCGGCCAGCACGCTCTACAGCCAAATAAGCGCATCCGCTCCGTCATTCCTCCAGACTAGCCTGATAAAGGCTACCTATGCGCTGAGCGCCTATGAGAGATCAAACCTGATCAACCATGGCGTCAACAGCGGCTCCTACGCACTCCAATCCTTGATTGACAACGGGACAATCTACGGCGCCAACATGGTCAGCTACATGGGGGGTTATACGCTCCTCGCCTACTCCAACACGCTGAACACGGCGGCTCAGCTTAGGGGGCTCAAGGTGACGATGAGCAACTACAACGCCATAGTCTTCCAGAACTCTCCAAGCCAAATAAGCGTTACCTTCTCGACTCTGCTGAACGTGAGTTCCCAATACGGTTATGTTTCCTATCCCATAACGGCCAACGCCAGCGTGCCCATCTCAGGACTCCCAGACCTCTTCGGCGGATCGTTGGGAACTGGTTCGCTAACCTACTCATCTAACAAGACAGTAGCGGTGAGCAACAGCTACGCCTCGCTGCTAGGCAGCGGCATGTTCGTGGGAGGCAACATAATAGCCAATGCGTTGACTACAAAAGGCGGAAGCCGCTCGGTCTACCTCTTTGCGGTCGGACCGCTCTTCGTAGACAACACGGTGACAGCGGCCTGCAACGATGGCCCGATAAGCAAGTTGGCCAGTCCGGCGAACTACATACTGGTTACCGCCAACGCGGTTAACATCAACAGCCAGCTCTGCGGCTTCGCGGGCCTGGTAACTGCCAATGCTCCGACTGCACAGCCGAATGGGCCCTTCATGGTGTACAACGTCCCGGCGGCGGGGAACAGCGTCATCAACGACTTCAGGACAGGGGGCATGTACATACTTGACGGGAATACGCTTACCCTGTATGATCCGAGCAGCCTTCAGGCAGCCGTCAACAGCGGATCCTACGTCGGATCAAGCTTTTCGCCGACCTACCTGAACCTCATTGGAGGAGACCAGCTGCCGATCTCGCCCTACGGCGACGCCCCTCTCGGAGTGGCTTCAAGATATGTAGCCAGCTTGGATGGGTCGACCAGCTACATAACTAGTCCAGCATCTTCTTCATTGCTGATAGGCGCCCAGCCAATAACCATATCTGCATGGATATACCCTGCATCATTTTCCAGCGGGGAGGTCATTCTGCACCACGACAAAGATTATACCCTGTATATCCAACCAAGTACGGGTTATGTCTCTTATGCTAATAATGGTGACTGGAGTTATTCCGACTTTGGTTATAAAAATATTGGATTGCAAACGAATAAATGGCAACATATCGTTCTAACACAAACAGGTGGAACCGTTAATATTTACTTGAATGGGGTATTAGAATCGGCATCAAGCTTTGCCGCAAGAACAACGCCAACAAATTATCCTTTCTACGTTGGCGTTTTTGCAGACTCAAGCGGTGGTTCTGGACTTAGTAACTATTTTAACGGAGCAATCGCAGATGTCCAAATCTACAACTCAGTTCTAAGTTCGTATCAGGCAGAGAGCCTTTATCTGGGAGGCATAAACGGGGCGCCGGTGAACTACAGCAGCCTCGTCGGGTGGTGGCCCCTTAACGGCAACCTCAATGACTACAGCCCCTATCACAACAACGGGGCGCCGGGAGGAAGCCTGACCTACAGCAGATTGTCGGGCTACTTTGGCGACTCGCTTGACGGAGGATCCTTCTACTGGCCCACGGTGTCGGGAGTGGAGGGGATATCGCAGTGCTACAGCAGGAACGCCTGTTCGAGCGGGCCCGGCGCAATCTATGTGCCCGTTATCCCGCCGAACTACGCAACTAACCTTGCTCAGCCGGCGACCAGCGGGCTAGGATTTATCAACAGCACCATACCTTCTTCAGGGTACTTCAACGGGGCGAGCAGCTACGTAGGTATCCCGAGTTCTTCATTTAGTTATCCGGCGAGCGGAACAACAACCAGCTATACCCTAACGTTTTCCGCATGGTTTAGGGCAACCTCAGGTGGTGTGATTCTTGGGCAAACATCGGACTGCACTCCTCCAACAACGTGCGTGTCTTATGTGCCCTCGCTGTACGTTGATAGTGGCGGCTTGCTGAGGGCGTCGTTGTTCTGGCATGGCTCGGTGTCTTCTCAAATAGTTTCCGCGGGCACCTATAACAATGGAGTATGGCACAACGTTGTGGACACCTATAACAACGGAGTGGAAACGCTTTATGTTGATGGCGTGTCGATAGGCTCGCAGAGCGTTAGCGAAGTTGGGTATGTCGGCACCGCCTATGACTATTTCATTGGGACTGGTTCCACAAACAGTTGGCCCAGCGGGAACGGCGGATGGTATTACTTCCCAGGCCAAATCGCAGACGTCCAGGTCTATGGCTCGGCCCTTAGCGCGACCCAGGTCGGCCAGCTTTACCTGAACAACACCGTTCCAGGGATCAGCCCTGTCAGCTGGTTGTCGCTTAACGGCAACGTTAATGACCAGAGCGGCAACAGCAACAACGGAGTGGCTGTCAGCATGACATACCTACCGACTTAAGTACGGTAATCTTTCTTCGCAGTGCTAGACCTCTGCCTCTCTTTTGTGGCCTATATGCCTCCGGCTATCCCGGCAAATATACCTCCGATCACGGACTGCATAACCAGGAAGAGACCCATGCCTATGAGAATGAATATGGGTAAGTATCTGAGGCCCTTTATCGCCGAACCGGATGATATGGCCGACATAATCAGCGCCGCGAATCCCGTTATGACAAGTATGGCCGCGAGCGCGAAGTACCTGTACTCGTCGGGCGTTATCTTCGGTGGGGTCGGCTTGAGGAATGAGAATCCTGTCGAAGGCAGTCCGCCAGGGTTCGCCGCCAGTATTCCCTTCCAGACGTTGTCCGTCACGACAATCATCTGGCTTGTTAGTCCGTAGAGCACCGGCGAGGCTATCAGGGCGGCGAAGGCTATGAATATGCTGTAGAGGAAGAGCTGCCCGGCTATCTCCTTCTGGGTGAGCTGCTGGTTCCTCATGTCCTTCGAAAGCTGTTCCAGCAGGTCTGCCATGGCGCCTCCGAAGGTGAGCGACTCCAGAATCATACGAATCGCGTGGGTCAGTTGGTAGGACCTGTACTTTCCTGCTAATCCTCTCAGCGCGTCCGACAGGTTTTCTCCCCCGAAGACGCGCCTGTTCATCTCCTTCACGTCTTCGCTGAAGAAGCCGAACTCTGGCCTTGCCGCCAGCAGCATCGCCCTGTCAAGCGATATTCCGCTTCTCAGGTTAGCCGATGCGATCTGGAGATAGTCAGGGAAGAGGGTCTCCATCTTTGACTTTCTCTTGTCGACCTGGTACTCGAAGTACGAATAGATTAGGGCCACATAGATTCCGGCCGACGCGATGCCTGCCACGAAGCAGAGGAGAGGGTTGAACTTGGTCAGGAAGTAGACGATGAACGGTATTATGATGATCATGGCTATGCTGCCCACCACGATCGTCCTGGCAACCCCCTCGACGCTGGCCTTCATACCCGCCATGTCGAGCTCCTTTGACAGGGCTACTGCGATGCTTCGTGATATCAGCCTTTCGAATCTTATTGCCATGCCATCACATCGAGAATATCGGCCTCGAGCTCCTTATCATCTGCAGGAAGACGACCTGCAGGAATATTATGCCTACGACCACCGCCTCCAGGAGGCTGATGTTCACCGCAAATATCGGTATGAATGTGGTAAGTATGGTTAATACAGCTATGCCCATGCTCGGCAGTATGATTCCGAAAAGCATGTAGAACATGGCTATGGCGTTCAGCCTTTGCCCGTATCTTCTCAGCTCTATCACCCTCTCCATCGCCAGCTGGTCTATTACGCTCTGCAGCGCTGCCGTGACGTCGGCCCCTACCTTTATGCTGACCGATGCCTGAAGCATTATCTTCCTGAATGAGTTGGACTTCGAGCTCGAGACCACCTGGTCTATCGCATCCTCTAGCGGAGTACCCAGCTGCACCCTCTCGACTATCTTGAGGAACTCCTTGCTCGCCTCACCGTAGCCGCTCGACACCGAGGTTATGGCGTTGAAGAGCGGCATGCCGGACCTCAGCGCTATTATCAGGTCCCTCGCTGCGAAGAGGATGTCACGCTCGACCTTCTTCGACGACGAGCGCCCCTTGGCGGTGGGGAAGTTTAGGAAGGTCCTGAAGGTTGTTGTGAAGACCCCGCCTGCTATGACGGCACCCAGTACTATCGCGGTTATGGGGTTGTGGAGAAGCCTGTAGAAGACCAGCATGGAGACCGCGCCTATGGCCACTGTGAATATGAGCGAGAACATCAGCATGCGCTTTATGAAGTCGTAGAGCGGCTCCTTCAGCCCCTCCTTCCTCATGGCGTTCTCTATCTCAGGGTGCTTTGCCCCCACTCCCTGTATGTACAGCCTAATCTTGTTGGGAGGGCCGGATGGACCCTGACCCTGCTTCCCCGCCTGGCCTGTATATCTTGGCCTTGCAGAGGTCATCGTAGGGCGCGATGAAGGCGTGAACAGGGGGGCCTTGGGGGAAGGTGTGGAAGAGGCCGACGGGGTCATTGTGCTTGGCGCATATGGCGACGGCTGGGGGCTTAACCTGGAGCCCGGCCGGTTAGGGAACTGGAAGGCGTAGGGCTTGTTTGGCTCCAGCGGCTTGGAGGTCTGGGCAGGTAGAGGCGCCGGAGTCGCAGGCTTAAACTGATTAAACGTAGTCGGTGGTGAAGGCCGGCTTGACGGAGTTGGCGTAAATGTGGCGGGCTTGAGCGGCTGCGGCGTGAACGGCTGTGGATTGAAGACTGGTGCCTTTGGCTTGACAGGCTGGAGTGGCGTTGCCGGCTTCTTGCCGCCCCTGAACAGGTTGGAGAATGCAGAAGGCTTAGGTTGCAATGTTGGAGTCGGAGCGGGCTTTGACATTATCGGAGGCGGTGCTGGCTTGGCCGGCGTTGCTGAGACGTATGTTGGTGTCTGCGTCGGTTGATTGAACAACGTTGGCTTTGACTCAGGCATGGAGAAAGGCTTCGGTTCGAAGACAGGCGCTTTGGGCTTGACAGCCGCCGGGGCGGTTGGCGCGGGCTTCTTGCTAGCATTGAATAGGTTGGAGAATACAGAGGGCTTGGGTTGCAGAGTTGGTTGCGGTGCTGGCTTTGCCATTGTTGGAGTAGGCATCGGCGTTGGGCTTGGCTGGGGTTTCGGCGGGGAAACCGGTATAAGTACATGCGGTTGTGGGTTGGACGGTGGAGGGTTGGTCAGAGGCTGTGGGAAGGGCTTCGGGTCAAAGACAGGCTTTTGGGGTTGCGACGGGGGAGTTGGCTTGGGCGGAACCGGAGAAGTTGATTTCTTTCCGCCACCGAACAGTTTCGACATCGCACCGGGCTTGGGCTGCAGCTCGATGGTCTGCCCGTTCACTTCTACTGTCTTTTTCTTGTCTGGTTTCCCGAACATCCTACGACCCTCTTATAAGTGCCAGTATCTCTGCAAGGCGTGCTCGCCGGAGGTCCCTTAGGTCCTGGTCGAACGGCGTCGGTGAAGATAGGGACTCAGGCTGCGATGATATCATCTCAGACAGACCCTTCACTTCCATCTTCACTATGGCCATCTGCGCGCTGTTGAAGCGCCGCTGCTGCACATTCTCGAGTATCTTGTCGAGCTCTGCGACCTGATCGGTGAGCGAGAGCGTCGGCAGCACCAAATCCTTCGGAGGTTGGTAGACCTGCTGGACCGGGCGTGGGGTCTCTATTGCCGATGCCTTTATCGTCTTTGCTAGTTCCTCTTCCGCTGACCTCTCCAGCGGTTTTGGCTGGACCTTTTGAGGTCTCATTATCTGGGGCGGTTGCAGGGTGGGTGACGCTGCAGCTTCGACCTGAAGGTCTAGCTTGTGCCGGCTCGGCATCGACCAGCCCTTTTTTGGCGCCGCGGCGGCAGAAGGCTCTTTGATCTTCTTGGTTACTCGCTCGGTCGGTGTGGGAGTCAGCTTTGGCACCATCAGGATAGGCTGCGGCTTCTTCTGCTTCGACGACATGAGCCCTCCGTCTGCCCGGGCTACCTCGCCGAGCAGCTGCGAGTAGCTCCTCGGTGCCCCGACAGAGACCGGCTCTGCTGACTCAAGCTCCATCTGCACGTAGTTGACCATGGGCTTTGGGGCTGCGCTCTCCATCTCGGAGACGGTGGCGAGCAACTCCTTGTATTCCCTCATCATTTCACCTAGAGCACTTCCCTCGAGAACGGAGTTCCTTCCTTGGCGAGGGTCGTGACCTTAGTCTTGTCCTTGTAGTAGCTTGCTATGACGTATCCGGCGTCGTCTATCTCCGTAATCTTGTTCTTTACCATCCACTCTAGTACTATTTTCTTGTCCTCCAGCTCTGTTATCATATCCTTCTTGGTGTAGCCGCCGTAGAGCTGGAGAGTCTCCAGCAAACGGGTGAGCTCGCTTATCTGCATGAAGGTGTCGGTGATTATGTTCCATCGGTGCAGGACGTTGATGTCCCCCGTTTCCAATATCTCTCCGAACTCGAGCACCCTTCTAATACCCTTTGACCTGTGCCTGAAGAGCACGACTACGGCTCCTATGGCGTTCATCGTTATCTTCGGTACGTCGATGGGAGGGTTGGTCATACGTATTACCGTGTCCTGGGCGTTGTCGGCGTGCACAGTTCCGTAGACAGAGTGTCCGGTGTGTATGGCCTCGAAGAGCGTCTCGGCGTCCTTCTTCGTTCGCACCTCTCCGACAAGCATTATGTCCGGCCTCTGCCTGAGGGCGTTTATCATGAGCTCGTAGAGCGTTATCTCTCCCTTTCCTTCCGGGTTGGGCTCTCTCGTTACCATGGGCAGCCACTGGAGGAAGTTGGGCAGCTGCAGCTCCCTCGTCTCTTCGATAGATATTATTCTTCTCATGGGCGGAAAGAACATGGAGCAGGCGTTGAGGAAGGAGGTCTTTCCCGATGCGGTTCCTCCGGAGAATAGCAGGCTTATCTCGTTCTGGATGCAAAGCCAAACGAGCGAGGCGATCGCGCTCGAGATGGTGCCGTTCTTTATCATGGCCGTCATGGTCCATGGGTTCTTGGCGAACTTTCTGATGGTCAGGGTGTTGCCGCACTGCGATATGGGGAAGAGCGTCGCGTTTACTCTCGATCCGTCCGACAGCTCTGCGTCCATGAGCGGAGCGAGGTTGTTGATCTCCCTGCCTATCCTCCTGCCTATCTGGGAGGACTGCTCGTATATGGAGTCTTCGCTTGCGGGCTTTATGTTGGTCTTGCACCAGCCGAGCTCCTTGTGGAATACCCAGAGGCAGTCCTGGGATCCGTTGACCGCAATTTCTTCTAGTCCGTCGTCGGCGATAAGAACTTCAAGGTCGCCGAGCCCGAGCATCATGTTGACTATGTAGGATATGAGAAGGGTCTTGACCTGCGGCTCGAGGCCGGGGATGTACTTGTCGATAAGTATGTTCGACACCTCCTTGTACCTGTTGTCGAGCGACTTCATGTAGTGCTCGTCCTGCACCCTTGATGGATCTATGGACACCATCGACGTCAGCTCTCCTCTCAGCGAGAGCAGGAGGAGCTTGGTCGCGTTTCCTATGCCGGGGAAGCTGACCACGTACTGCGGGGTGAAGTCGGACGATGACTGTTCTATCCTGATTTCGACGCGCATGCCGTGCACGTCAAGACCGTAGCCGGCCAACATTTTCGTTTCTCCTTTTGCCATTTACATCATCCTGTTCCTCCTGCCTGCCCGCTCGGTTGTGGAGGAGGGGTCGGCGGTGGCACCTGCGGAGCCGGCTGGGGCGGCGACTGCGGCGGTGGTTGCGGGTTGGACTGCTGGTCTGAAGGTGCCGGCTGGGCCGGATGTATCGACTGGCCCTTGAGGAAGTCGGTTGCATCCTTAAGCGACCTCTTTATGCGCTCGCCCTTGACTCTGGCGGTGAGCGACTTCTTGCTCAGCTCTGCTACCGCCTTCGCCTTCTCCTGCTCGCCCATCTTGTTCTTCATCATTTCCAAGGTCTTGAGCGCCTCTATTATCGCGTTGACGTTCGTCTTTGAAGTCTCTATCGTTTTCTGTATCGTGTCCAGCTCTCCTCTCGACGCCATTATCGCATCGTGGGTGCGTGAAACTTCGCCCATCGAGAGCTTCAGTGCTTCGAGCTCCATCTGGGCGGCCTGGTACCTTTGCTCGATGCCCCTTGATGCCTGCATGATCTCCTGGACTATCTTTGCGTACTTATCCTTAAAGACGTCGCGGGTTGAGAGCAGCACGGTCCTCGACTGCTCGGCCTCTTTCCTGAGCCGTTCAGCCTCGAGCGCGATCTTGGAGGTCTCCGCCAACTCTGTCCTAATTTCCTTGTCGATGTTGACGGCCTCTGTGGCATCTGCCCTGAGATCCCCGTAGATCTGGTTCAGCGATGCCTTCAGCGCGCCCTTGAACTCCTTGACCTGGTGGTCCACATCTGTTGCAATCTTGCTGTAGAGCGCCTGGCGCGTGTCTTCAAGGTCCAGCAGCTGGCCCTTGGCCATGTCCGCCCTGCCGAGGGAGTTCTTGAGCAGCTCCTCCTTCTGCTTCAGCGCCCGGGCCACGTCAGAGTTCTGAAGCCCTTCGACCTTCACGTAGAGGGTGTCTACCTTCTTGTCCAGCTGGCTGAAGTAGGACTCGGCCGACTTCTGCACCTCATCAAGCTCCTTTGTCTTCCTTGCTATCGGAGCCGCCATGTTGTCGAGCTCGGAGAAGAGCTTCTGTATGTTGGGCAGCTTCTGCTTGTAGAGCGTTTCCATGCCAGCGACAGTGACAGAGAGGTCGTCCAGGTTCTTCGAGAACTTGTCGAGCGTTATCTTCTCGACCTCCATCTCGTTCTGGAGCGCGGACCTCTGGGCGTCCGTCTTTATTGATGCGCTTCTCGCCGCGTCGCTCCCTGTGCCAGGGGCCAGAGGCTCGAGGAACATCTTTCCTACCTCGTAGTTTACCTTTATGAGCTTCCCGCTCTCCAGCACCTTGGCCCACTCCTCGATTATGGTTGGGCTTACTCCCAGGGTTATGGAGATCGTGTTAAGGTCCGTCTTTCCCTTCTCTATGAGAAGCTCGATGAGCGCGTCGATGCTCGTCTTCGCTTCGGTGGAGGGAGTCTGGGAAGGCTGGGTCATCCTAACACATCCCCTATGCTCAGGAAAACTTTATATATGCTTAGAGAGGCGCCGATAGCAGAAAATCAGAGTGCATAGCCCATGAAAAGGCCCCCCAGAAGCACCGCAATTAGGGCCATGACAGGCACGTAGATCCTCCAGTCCCAGGCGAGCACCTTGGAACCGTCAAGCGGGGGGATTGGAAGCATGTTGAAGAAGCCGAGCCAGAGGCTGATGAAGGTCACTACTCCTATGGCGGTCACCAGGTAGGTAGAGGCATGGCTGACGAACAGTCCGATCGCGGCGAAGACGAAGAAGACAGCGAGGTTGGTGGCCGGCCCGGCAAGGGAGACGATGCCGTTCTGGCGGCGGGTGAAGCTGTTGGAGAAGATGTAGGTCGCTCCGGGAAGGCCGATGAGGAAGCCGAGGAAGCTTGATATTATCGTTATCATGAGGCCGGCGGGCCAGGTGCGGAACTCGGCCCAGGCTCCGTAGTGCTGGGCTACGAACTTGTGCATCAGTTCGTGGAGAATGAAGCTGAGAGCCACCGCGAGGGCGGCAATCGGAAGAAGGGTTAGGAAGGCGGCGTGGAACTGCTTGTTCCAGACTCCCCCGCTGAATATGGAGGCGAACGCCAAGGTCAGCACTACATAGGCTATGATTATGTCCCGTATCTCACGTGGACTGGTGGCCTTGTGTGATATGTATACGTGCTGGGAAGTCGGCATATGAACAGAGTATATAAACACGAAGCCTATAATAAATACCGCACTAGCTCCATCGTCTAGTGGTCAAGGACGGCGGCCTCTGGAGCCGTAAACGCCAGTTCGAATCTGGCTGGAGCTATTTCGCTTGGATTTGATTATCCCTTTAAAAGGCCATCTAAGGATGTTAGGTAATGCGTTTTCAAACCGGTAACCCACATGTCCCAATTTGGCGCATTTCGATTCACCTGTACTAACGTTTTTTTCTCCGAGTCTGTAAGAGGCAGTCTTACTTTATAATCGTCCGTGTAGAAGCTGAAGTCTCCACTTACGCTCATTATCTTGTGAAAACCAGATGGGATATTTCGTTTAAGATCGAGGAGTAATTCTCCTATGGTTTTTGTAGTACCGTCATTGAACTGGAATGTGATTTTATTGCCTTCCAGTTTTTGCTGTTTTATTTTCTTGCGGCTATACCTGAGGACCTTAAGCGTCTCTTCGATCGCTTCCTTAGGCAGAATGGGCATGGATCCCCTTTTCAGGGATTTAATGTAGTCTTTTATTGGCATGCTCGTGTGCCCTACGTGAAGTAACAAATCTATTTTATCAGGTCTGTATTCCTCTAATTCTCTTAGCGCCCTTTTTAGCGTTCTGCCGGCAAAGACATCGCCTTCCAGTACCAGAACCCGGCGACCTTTTAGCAAATGCCCGCTCAGCTTATCGATTGGTCTCCAGGAGGCGCCGAACCCCTTTCTTTTCATATCGACTAATCTTATCGGAAGCCCGTGTTTTTCGAAGATGAAAGAGATTGGTGCTCCTCCCCATGCGAGTCCGATACCAACATCGTATTCTGGGCTCAACGCGGTTGCGGCACGGCATAGTACAGCTAATCCGTGGGATCGGTCTGCAGGAAAAATCATGCTGTCTAGATTTCCTTCGAAGCCCTTGGATCTGAGGTACCTAGCTAGACCAGCATTGCATCTAATCGCAATGCCTTGAACTTCGTTATTGCCAGATATACTGTGCAGTGTGTGTTGCATTCTACCAATTAGCAGTGAGTTTATCCAAATATAAATAGATTGTTGAGTTAATTAAATGAGTTCGGATAACCCTAATTGGATTAACTTACTTTCATAACCCAACTTCCGCTAGGACTAGGCTGGAGCTACTGATGTTAGGTTCTAATTATAACTCTTCTCTTTAATCGCCACGTAAGCAGAGGCGAGACATAATCCCTTCACGCAGTACATGACCGAGTCTGTGCCCAACGCTGCGGCTACTGGTTCGATACTCCTATTCCGAACCATCTCCATGAACTGCCTTTGGGCCACCCAGGCAAATTTGGAGTAAGATGTATTAACAGCAGGGAAAGCATGCGCACCTTCGGTCATTACCTCTACACCAATCATATTCAGTGTTTCATAATATGCCTCGGTGTCGCCCAGATTCACACGTTTGAAGCGGTTTACATCTTCGGGGGCTATCTCAGATGGTGCATACATCGCTTTACCCCTGACCATTGAGACAATGCGTGCCTCGAATTTTGGTTTCCAATCCAAAACCTTTTTGCTCAGTAGATTGTTTACATAGAAGAACAATGGATAAAACTCATCTGTTTCGCACTTTGAACTAACAGTTATAGAAGATCTGGCAACGTACACCCTTTCTACGTGCGCGGACAATTGTTCCTTCCCTACTAACTTATCAAATGTTGCAGTGCGCAATAAATTAGGCGCCATAGAACTCGGAATTCTACCAGTTACTGTGCTTGCTACGTTCGGATGGTGAGGGTTTGATTTTGGATCTCTTACTCCTATAAGTACCATTTCGGGGTTCTCTTTGTCCCTTATCAGGAGCGATAGGACGAAGGGGCCTTTGGGCATGCCTGTAGGTCTTGGCGCTTGGGGTGAATAGCCCATAGTATATCTCATTTTATCGCTATTATTCTAGCGGCTATTCAAATATATTAAATTTGTCTTTGGGATTCGTCCTGACGATTTCGAGCTCGGAATTGGTAGATAGGGCCTGGAAGGTCTTCTTTTTATTTTTATCGTGTGATGGGATGTTGGTCTATATGGCAAAAACAGCCAAGCAGGAACGCGTATTCGGGTACGAGCTACTGCTCGACTGCTATGAGTGCAAACCTGAGGTCTGCGGGGAGCTCGAGCACTGCTACAGCTATCTCGACAAACTTGTTGACTTCATTGGAATGAAGAAGCAGGCGCCACCTTCCATCTTCAGGACCGACCGCAAATCATTCCCAGACAAGGCGGGCCTCAGCGGTTGGGTACCGCTTGCCGAATCTTCAATAGTAATACATACCCTGACGAAAAAGAGCTTCATAAGCGTTGACGTATACAGCTGCAGGAAGTTCGCCCCGGAAAAGGTCATCGAGTTCACGAAGCGGTACTTTGAGCCCAAGATGATAGGTAGGCAGTTCATACTTAGAGGGCAGCGTTATTTTGACGTTTACAAGAAGAAGTGATCACTTTATTTTCCGTTCGATAAATAAATTGCATGATCTTGGTTAATCCCACACTGGGACTGTCAAGTTTCTTTTTATGCTCTGACCTGTTCTAGACTGCTTGCGGTTTGATTTCTTCGCAGGATAAGCTGCATTCGTTTTGCGCGGCTTAATGCGTCCTCTAGGTTCTTTTTGTGGGTTCCGGCTTCAAGAAGGTCATTAGTGAGAATGTCGTTAGCATCCAATCCGAGATCAAGGAATCTTTTTCTGTCGTCCGCTCTCATCTTCGATTCTGGGTCGGCAATTATTGCTGTGAGCAGATTATAGCTAACCCAAAAAGTGTTACAACTTCCACTACTCTTAACTTTTCATAAAATTGTTATTCCTTTTCAGCGTTCTTCAAAAGACGACCATGTTGGAAAACGACTCCAACATTCTTGGCGACCTGTACAAAAACTGCAAGGATCCAAAAGAAAAGATAAGATATGCGGCGTTGTATGCGGTAAGTAGAGGAAGAGACGTCAGGACTGTTGCAGACATAATGGATGTGGAAGAATCCACAGTCTACGATTGGATAAACAAGTGGATTTTCGACAAGAACATTCGTGACAAACCAAGGAGCGGTAGACCGCCGAAGATTACAAAGGATGACGACAAGGAAATACGCCGCCTCATCGACGAAAATGACCCAAAGAAGTACGGCATAAATGCGTCTTCATACACGACAAAAGAGTTGCAACTCTACTTTGCGGAGTACAGAGGCAAATTCATCGGCGAAGAGACATTCAGGGTTCATCTTATCGGGACTGGTGCGCACTATGTAAAGGCGCAACTCCGATACAAAGAGGGAGACCTGAAAAAGCAGATTGAATTCGCCCAGAACCTCGTTTTCCTCTTGAAGAACGGATTCTTCACAAAGATACTATTTGTCGACGAAATGTCGGTGTCGACATCTGCACGAAACGGATACGGATGGACGTACAACCAGAGACTCGTTGTCGATGCACCGCAGAACCATGTTCAGAGGGCAAACTACTTCGGCGCAGTAGAAGTCACAGAAGGGGCGATAATCGAAACGGTGAGAAAATCCGCAAAGGCACCGTCATTCTTGCACCTTCTTCACAAAATAGAACAGCGTTATCCTGACGACAAAATGCTGATAGTGATGGACAATGGTGCAGTCCATCATAGTTGGAGAGTCGGTAAATTCTTCAACGAAAGGGGCAACATGAAACCTCTTTTCCTGCCGCCATATTCTCCTGACCTCAATCCAGAAGAGTATATCCATAACTCTTTACGAGATAAACTTCTCAACAATCGCAACTTCAAAAGTACCAAACAGATAGGATTCGTGATCGACCGTTTCGTCAAACGGATGACGGCAGAGACGGTCAGAAGTATTGGGACGTTGATACCGATAGAGGCGCTGCTTTCTGCCCAAATCCAGTTGTGAGACTTTCAAGGAAAGCTATAGAAGCATTCCTTCGGTGAGTTACGCTGTCCGATTTCAGCCCCTTGGCAATCTCATTGAGCACCACAAGGTTTACCGGAGCGACACCGTCCACCGCGCTCTTGAGCTCTGTCATTACTAACTTTATCATGGAGAATCCTTCGGCAGGGTCAGTTAGTCTTGGAAGCAGTTTAGTCACTCTCGACAGCTTCTCGGAAGCCTGAAGGTCGGCAAACCGCCTCATTGCTGTCAGGTTGGTCTTTGTCGCCGGCTTCTGCCTGGCTAGACTTACATTCTGGGTACTACCCATTTTAACACTATTACCTTTTTACCGACCTTTTTACCGCTCATATATTTATACCTTTCTGCATACTTCCACTAATCCGCGTCTAATGCTTTAGTTAAGTACTCTTAAATTTAGTTGATTGCTCGTTACTTTATATTATTGATAATTAGGGATATGACATTACTGCAAGGCCGTTCGGATCTGGAGCTAGATGTTGGTAGGTGCCAGAGCTACCATGTCAGAATATGTAGGTCTTCTTCTTTCCTGATACAGGGTCGGTGTACTCCTCCCATCGGCTCTCCGCGATGATCTTGGCCCCGTCGTAAAGCGCCTCCATTTCGGCGAACTGTACTGCCTTCTCGAACTCCGGCCACCTCAATTTGTCAACGTTTTTGGGCATCTGCAGGATCTTCGGGCCCTCGTCCACCCCTTCGTCTTCGTTGGTGACCAAATGCACAGTCGGACCCGCCGTCTTGACTCCTGCTTCATAGGCCTGCCTGATTGCGTTGGCGCCTTTGAATGCTGGGAGAAGGCTCGGATGCACGCTCATTATGGTCTTGCCGCTTGAGAGTACAGGGCCGTTCCTGAAAAGAAGCCTGTGCCATTTCGCTAGGATGTATAGGTCGACCGTGTCGGCAGTCAGCCTGCAGATCTCCTGTTCGGCCATGAATTTTTCGATGTCGAATGTCGGTCGGTCCCTATGGTTTTGGCCGGCGTTGACGTAGTGGAAGTCTATCCCATGGAACTTTACTATCCTTTCTGCCTCCCTGGAGTTGCTTATCACGCAGGCTATCTCAAGGTTTAGGGCTCCATGGCTCCATTGGTAGAGAAGCTGGTCGAGGCAGTAGGTCTGTTCTGAGACTAATATCGCTGCTTTCTTTTTCTTTTCGGCGTCCTCTACCCCCAGATGCAGATTCTCTAGGTTGAGAGGTGCCAACGCCTCTTTGAGACGTCTCTGCAGATCTGGAAGTGAAACAGGGTTAGTGGTATTGGAAAACTCGTCCCTTAGGAAGTAGTATCCGTCTTTGCTCTTGCCTGACGTCTCGATAATGCTGTATCCTGCCGTTCGTATGATATGGTGAATTGTGTCGTGGATGCCCGCCTTGTCTTTTGCGCTTGCGGTGACTCGGCCATATTTTAAGCTGGAGTTGGTGACCTGAGCCATCTTATCACAGACCTACTCACCTTTTCCAAATATTTATATCTTGTGAGTGCATTCTATCTGTGGTGCTTGGATGGCGAGGAAGAGCGAAGGTCATGTTATTGTCTGCGGCTACGGTGTAGTGGGCAGCAAGATAGTGGAGCAGCTGGTCGAGAGCTCTGTCGCTTTCATTATAGTCGATACCGACGCCCAGAAGGCCGAACGGCTCGGCCTGCAGGGCTACAACGTCGTCGTCGGTGACGCCACCAAGGCATCGATCCTTAGGGAGGCCGGCATAGAGGGTGCACGGGCCATCGCCGTCGTTCTCGACAATGATGCCAAGAACCTCTTCGCCGTGATAACCGCCAGGGACATGCGCAGGGACATATTCATAGCGACCAGGGCCAACGACGAGTTCGTCAAGGAGAAGCTCATAGAGGCCGGTGCCAACCACATAGTCATGCCCCAGGTCACCGCAAGCAAGGAGATCCTGAAGGAGATAGCGAAAATGAGGTCTTGATCCGGTGGCAAAGATAGCTAGGGCGGAGGCTCCAGACAGCGCGGAGGTGGAGATAGCCAAGGAGGTGCTGATCCTTCTCTCTGTGATCATAGTCGTTGCGCTTACTTTCTCTGTCTGGGTTACCTACACGGTATCGCACGATGCCTTCGGCTCTGTCTATTATACGCTTTCCTCTCTCCTCGACGTAAACAACGAGGGTTATGCATTCGCGATAATAACCTCACTCGCGCAGTATGGGGCGCCCTTCTACGAGATTGTGGCAGTGGAACTGCTGGACGGAGTGATGAAGGTCGTGGTTATCGGCTTCGTCGTAGCGGTCGTAATAAACGCGCTGACCAGGCTGGATATCGGCTCCAAGATAAATAGCATGAAGAGCGGCCGCCTCAAGGGCCACATAGTGCTCTGCGGCTATTCGGGGCTCGGGGAGAGGATAGTGGACAGCCTCAAGGAGAAGGGGAGCCCATTTGTAGTCATAGAGAAGAGCCAGACCAAGCTGGAGGAGCTCGGCGAGCGCGGCCAGACCGCGCTTGAGGGTGACTTCACAGACATAAACATACTCAGGAAGGCGGGCGTCGAGCGCGCTGGCGCCATAGTCCTATGCGCCGACAGCGACTTCGTGAACCTCATGGGCATACTTGCGGCGAGGAAACTTAACAAGGAGCTCGTCATAATATGCAGGGCGAGGGATGAGCTCAGCGTGGTTAAGATGCAGCGGGCAGGGGCTGACCTCTGCGTGGTGCCAGAGCTGGTGGCTGGGCTGGAGCTCGGAAGGAAGCTGGTGGGGATCTAATGGTGTCGGTCAAGAAAACAAAGCAGCTGCTCGTCATCATAATAGTGGCCCTGCTGGCGGCATCGATGCTGATAAAGGTAACTGCGGGGATCGACATTCCCCAGTCGGTGCTTGACACCTTCATGAGCGGCCTGCAGATGGACTACATAGGGATCTCGCTTCCGTTGGCCGCGCAGGGTACCGTATTGGTAGCGAAGGTGCTGGACGCCGCTGTGCTGCCGCTGCTCGCGATTCTGATCGCCACCGTCTTTGTGGAGGCGCTTGACAGCTTCGATATCCGGGAGAGGATAGCCAGGTCGCGCATCAGGGGGATGAAGGGACATGTCATAATAGTGCCCTTCAACGGCTATGCGAAGGAGCTCGCAGCAAGGCTCGCCGAAGAGGGGATAAAGTCTGTGGTGCTTGCGAAGGGCAGGAAGGGATTGGCTGAGGCGGCCGACCTTGGACTCTTCGGAGTGATAGGGGACATAAACGAGCCCGACAGCTTTGAGGCGGCAGGGATAGGGAGGGCGGCCTACGTGGTCGCCTGCGACTGGGACGACATGAAGAATGCTATAGTTGCCATAACCGCGAAGTCCAGGCTTGGCCGGGTGAAGGTCATCACCGTGGTCAACGACCCGGAGAACGAGGACAAGATGAGGAGCCTGAAGGTAGACGCGATGGTCACTCCCGAAATCGCCGCGGGCAAGGAGATTGCTGATAAGATAATAAAGAACGTCTTCGCCAGGCCGAAGCTGAAGAACGAATAAATGGCCTGCCCCTAGGAGGCAGGCCGCTTCTCCGAGGTCAAGCCGGTCTTGTGTCCGGCGCTAATATATTGCCCCTAAAGTATTTAACTCTTTATCTGACTACATGTTCATGTAGTAAAGTATATAAACCTGGCCGGCAGAATATATGATAAGGAAACTGCGCTGCCTGCGCTATACAAGTGGCAAACCCGCGAGAGTGGGTGCTTCTTCTGAGGTCTTGCCCAGCGCAAAGCCGGTTCCTGAGGTGTCTGAAATGAGGTCAAACGAGAAGGTGGAGCGAGAGCTCTGCTTCTGGATGGACTGCCTGGTGGAGGAGATAGGGAGCATGTACAGGGGCTCCGTGACGGACAGCAAGAGGATAGACAGGATGGTGAGGGATGCGGCCCTGAGGGACTCGATCCTCGAGCATCTCCGGCAGCTAATAAAGCTGCGGGTGATGTCCGAGCTTTTCGAGGACCAGGGAAGGGAGAAGGCATACGTCCTCGAAGTCACAGTCTCGCCTGAGGGGCTTTCCACAAAGCTCCGATGAAGGCCAGGCGGCCTTCCATTCAAATGAGCTAGCATAAAGTATTTATATTGGTATATACTGAGATATACTGTGATTTGATGCAGTATACCGAAGCAGTACTCGTGAAGATCGATAGCGATACCAAGAGGCAGATGAAGAAGTTGAAGGTGAACTGGTCAGAGGAGATACGGGAGTTTATCATGATGAGGATAAAAATCGGGCGGAAGAAGAATCTTATGAGGGCCGTGGCCGGAACGGATAGGCTCTTCAGGAAAGTTGAGGGTTTTGATAGCACCGCGGTTATAAGAAAAATGCGTGATACGAGATATGGACCGGATAGTAGTAGATAGTAGCGTGTTTGTAAAGCTTATTTCGGACGAGCCAGATTCGGCCAAAGCGTTTGAGCTCAGGGCAGCATTTATCGCCGGGCAGGTGGAGATATTGGTGCCGTCGCTTTTCAATTATGAGGTCTTGAATGCGGCAAAATACTCAAAAGGTTATGACCAAAAAGAGTTGGAGGAGCTCGCGGGCATGATAGACGATTATGAATTTTTAGCTTTTGAGTTGAGCGGTAATTTTTCTAGACAAACGGCTATCGTTGCAATAAGGTTGGGCATAACATTATATGATGCCTCGTATGTAGCCTTGGCGATGATGAGCGAGGCTATATTGTATACTTCGGATCAGCCGCTAATTGACGCGGTAAAGCAGGATTTTGTTAGACATATAAGAGACTACAAGTGATGGCCAGATGATGGAGCCCTTGATAAAGGCGCATGATGGCGTTTATTATCCCAGAGAGGACTCTAACATGCTGGCAAGGATTGTTGAGAAGCGCGCGAGCGGCG
The DNA here is from genome assembly GCA_963760035.1 of uncultured Microcaldota archaeon. Taxonomy (GTDB): domain Archaea; phylum Micrarchaeota; class Micrarchaeia; order Micrarchaeales; family Micrarchaeaceae; genus JAJYUY01. The sequence goes on from CAVXBR010000024.1 coordinate 39,564, forward strand.
ATGTTCTTGACCTGGGGACTGGAAGTGGCATACAGGGGATAACAGCGGCGCTGAATGGCTGCACTGTAACCTTTTCTGACATCGATGAAAATGCCGTCTCTGTAGCCAGGCAAAATGCAAAGCTTAACGGAATAAACGGAATCTTCGTCTTTTCTGACCTCTTTTCCAACATTAAGGGCAGATTTGACACTATAATATTCAATCCCCCATACCTTCCTTCAGACAGGATAAAGGAGAAGGCACTTGATGGCGGAAAGAGGGGGAGGGAGCTCATAGAGAGGTTTTTGTCGGAGTACAAACAGCACCTGAAGCCGGGCGGGATAGCCTTGCTTGTGGAAAGCAGTTTCAGCGGTTACCAAAAGGATGTTGGATCCGGAGCAAAGGTAATCGCAAAGGCCCACTACTTCTTCGAGGACTTGGTTGTTTTGGAACTGCGGTGAGCGTTCCTGTTCCTGAAGCTTGATATCCCCTGATAGGCGCCGGATAGGAAGCCCACTCCGGCAAACGGCTTCATTCCGCTTGCCATCGATCTCTTTCCGACCGCAGCCTCTTCCAGCACTCTCATCTCCTCATTGCTCATCTTCCATCCCGATGCGCCTGCATTCTCGGCAACATGTTCTGGGGAGGATGACTTTGGTATCGCCACAACATTGTCGTGAGTTATGACCCAGTTGAGCGCTATCTGGGCAGGGTTCTTGTTGTGCCTCTTTCCAATCGCAGAGAAGGCTTCGGATAGCTCGGCCTGCCCCCTGTCGAATATTGCACCTCTCGCCACCGGACTGTAGGCTATTATCGTGATTTTGTTTGCTGCACAGTACTCCGCAACTCCGTCTTCCTCCATATCCCTGACGAGCAGGCTGTATTCAACTTGATTTGATGTTATTTCATATCTCTTCATCGCCTCCTGCGCCGCCTTCGTCTCTTCGACCGAGAAGTTGCTGATGCCTATGTGCCTTATCAGCCCCTGGTCGACAAGATGCTCCATCGCCGACATGGTCTCTGCCATGGGGACTGTTCCTGACGGCCAGTGGAGTTGGTATAGGTCTATGGCCTTTACGCCCAGCTTGGCCAGGCTTTGCTTGCAGGCCCTTATCAGGTCATCGTACTTGAAATGGTGCGGCGAGACCTTGGTCGCAAGGAAAAAGTCCTTTTGCGACTTCAGCGCAGACCCCACCATCGCCTCGTTGCCGTACATCTCGGCGGTGTCGATGAAGCCCATTCCAAGCTCGATCGCCTTTCCGATCGCCTTCCTCTCGCTTTCAGGTGATCCGCCCATCTTCCAGGTTCCAAGGCCTATCTCTGGTATGCTTTCGCCTGTTTTTCCAAGGGGTTTTGATGCAACCATTAGAACACTAGCTTTCGTAGAAGCTGATGGAGAGCGGGCCGGAGTAGCTGAAGGGCGGTGCTTGGAAGGTTATTACGAAGTAGGTGCTGGATTGGGCAGGAAGGGCGCTGGGCAGAGGCGGATTGCTGATTCCGCCGGTTATTGAGACTATCTTGAACCCCGGTGTTATCGCCACAATCTTGTTTATGTTGAGCGGGCAGGCGCTGGAGCTCACCGAGTAGGTAATCGGGAAGTTCTGGGTCGCATTGAAGTGGCCGTTATAGTTGCTGACCGTGCTTGTCATAGTATAGCTGCACTTGACCCCGTTCTTGGTTGTGGGTCCGGTATAGTTGTATAAAAGGTCCAGCTGCCCTATGACCGTCTTATTGTAGTTGTGGCCCACTGTCGTGGTTGCGGAGTTGGAGCCTATGGTGCTCGTGGTCTTGACCGTTATCGATGATTTTAGCACATTGGAGTGCAGCACAAAGTAGGCTACGACGCCTATTACCACTACAGCTATTATGAAGAGCGCCACCGCCTTAAACCGACTGTCCTTTTCGGTGAAGTTCAGTATGGTGTCGCTCTCGGCGGACATGAGCGGGTCCTTTTCTCCCTTCTTCCTTTCTTTCTTCGGCTGATCGCCACCAAAGGAGTCCTCGGACGGTGAAGACGCCTCTTCGACAGGGGCACCGCCCTGATAGACCAGGCCCTTCATGTCCTTGTTGATCTTGCCGTTGTCAGGATCTGGCACACTAGGGGCTCCGACCGCTTGATTTCCACTTCCATCGTCCACTTCCTTCATCAGTAACTCTTTATACGCTTTTCTTAAATACCTTTGCAGTTGGGAATTTGCGGCTGGGGATAGCACAAATGGTATGCAACTTCACCTGAATGGCCGCTAGGATTTATATAAACCGGCGAAATGATTATTTTGGTGTATTTGATGCAGAAACATGCAACAAAGGTTGGCGGACCAGCAGTTGGAAGGGAGAGAGGGGAAGAAAGGCGGTTTACAAGGCGTCTACCTCCCGTTAGCCTAAGGCAGGCACAGGATGGCCCAGGGCCCCTTGGGATCTCCACCAGCATCCGCACGGTTTCGGTCAGGAGCGGCTAGGATTTCTGTTTCCGTTCCACTGCACTCTGACCCTTTTGATTTGCAGTCGGGAAACCGAAACGAAACCGAAACATCAGGCTGCCCTTTTTATAGGTTTTTGTCTAATTTATACCAGTGATTGTTTGGGTAGAATGGGAGGCACTAAGAAGCAGATAATAGAAATGCTCTCGGTCAAGAACGGAACGCTTACAGATCTTAGCAACAAGCTCGACCTGGCGCCTTCCACGGTAAGCCAGCATCTTAAGGAGCTGGTCGATTCGGGCGAGATAAGGCAGGTTGATGACAAGCCCAGGAAGTGGAAGTACTATGAGATCAACAGGGGTGAACCTTATTCGCCGTACCATTCGCGCTTCCAGGTCAGGAACATTGTGATGCCCATTGCAGGCATCGTGCTGATCGCCGTATTGGCCCTGGCCCTTTACGGTTCGGGAAGCGGCGGAGTTGTGGCAGCACAGCAGGTCTACATCGCCCCCGGCTCCGCCGTGCCCCAGGGCAGTACGGTCTTTACGGTCTCGGACTCGCCCCAGTTCTACAACCTAAGCGCAATATTTATTACCGTAACAAACGCCAGCGTGAGAAGCAGTTCCGGAAAGTGGTACAAGATACCGCTTCAGGAGCGAACCTTCAACCTGGTCCAGCTGCGCAACATATCGGAGATACTGTCGGGCGTCAACCTAACCGTGGGAAGCTATGACGAGATAGTCCTGTCGGCCTCCAACGTGAGTGCCATAGTCAACGGAACGTCAAAGCCCATCTTCCTGCCCAGCGGCAAACTTACCATACTGGGCGGCTTCAACATATCGCCCAACTCGACCAACTGGGTCAACATCGACTTCAATCTTGGCAGATCTCTGCACCTAACAGGGAATGGCACTCTGGTGATGTTGCCCGTATTGGTGCTTAGCCACCAGACTTCAAATGATGTGGAGCTAAACTCCAGCAGCATCATTACCGCAAGGGGAACGCCCCAGAAGCATGAGGTCATCGACTGCGGTATGGATGTGAACGGCAGCATGTGGGGTAACTTCAGCGCTCCGCAGAACATGAGCATAGGGATTCAGGGCGGCAGGCCGGTAGGGATGGGAATGGGACAGGAGTCGCCCATGTTCTTCATGAGGTCCCACAGGGGAATAATAGTGGGGGATGACGCAAGGGGCTTCCTGATGAACAACACTGTCAACGCAAGTGCATGGACCGGCGAAAACGAGACGATGCCAGGGCCTTTTGGAAGAGCCAGCGGCACTGCCAATCTGCCCATGATGGGGCACCGGCCAGCTAGCGAGTGGAATGCCAGCAACTGGACAGGCAATGTTGTTTCGACAGACTGGGTAAGGCTGCCACCAGGGCTGATAGGGGGCAATGCGAGCGGCTATGCCCGCTGTAGTTATGGCCATGGCGAGGTAAACTGCAATGAAAACAGTAGCGTCAACATGACAGGCCCTTCGGGCAGGCTGGTTACTATCGGAGGAAGCTGCGCCGGACTGGCGCCTGGAGAGTGCTGACTAGATATAGAGCCCTTTCTCAAGCACGAGATGGTCCAGCAGCTTGTCGCCTTTGTCGAAGAGGAACATCCCTTCGACGAAGTTTCCGGAGATTACGCTGGGTAGCCAGAAACCATCGTCAGACCACATTGAATTCAAGGGGAGGGAGTCCTTCCTGTGCCACTTGGGTGCCATCTCTTCGGATTCAGACGGTTCGCCCTCCCAATCATCTGAAATGAACACGGTAACCTTTTGGTCTATCGCGCTCTGCTTGTGATCCTCGTTATAGAAGTAAAACTCCAGCTCTGCTGCTTTCTTGATCGCCTTGGGGGTTACACCTATCTCCTCCTGTGCCTCCCTAACCGCCGCCTGCTCTATGGACTCACCGGGTTCTACCTTCCCGCCAACGCCGTTCCACCTGCCTGCGCCGAAGCCCTTTTTCTTCATTGCAAGCAGTATCATATCTCCTTTGACTAGGAAGCAGAGAGTTGCCTGTCGTAGGTTAGGTTTTATGCTTTCTTTGTATTCAGAGACCTTCAAAAAATCATATATTCAACGGATTGAAAAGATATAAATATTTGGAGCGGCGAGTTGGATTGGGGGAAATGGGGACAAAACACAGGGAGGCAGCGGTTGTTGAGCCGAAGAGAGAGGCAGTGGTTGCCGTCCTGAAAAGGTATGACATGTATACGCTAGTCGACATGGCGGTCGGCTACAGGGAGGAGCTGAGGAAGCCGAGAAATGAGAGGGGGCTCCCAAAGACCAGAGAGGAGCTTGTCGAGGCTGTCGCCGATCTTGAGATGCAGAGGAAGGCCAAAAATGGCAATCAGGAAGGGTTTTCGCCAGAGGAAAAGCAGGAGTGGCTGAAGTTATTGAGGGGGAAGTAGAGTGGAGAGGGCATTGGCCCAGCCGGCAGCCGAAAGAGTCTCGCCTCCCTTGCGGACAAAGGTAGGAGGGGGTTTGACGCAACTGCCGAGGATAAGCAAAACGCTCCTCTTCGAGTCTGTCAGAGCAGAGCTAAACCCTTCACAGGCGGACCTTGAACGTTTTCACGGCCACGACTATGTCGCAAGGCACCACATTCCAGCCGCCACGCCGTCTACGACACCCACATCCCGGAATGCTTCCCGTTTATTCAGATGTCGAATCAAACCGTGGGGAGGTAGCAGGAGTCAGACGGGCGGCAAACAGGCCACAGCCTCTTTCCAAACTTGACCACCGAGCCAAGGTTCGGCGCGGACGACGGAACTGCTCGCTCAGACCATTCGGGAATTGATTGCCGGCGGGCGCGTCGTGGCGAGCAACGAGGTCACGGAGGAACAGATCCAGCCCGCCAGCATTGACCTGCGTCTGGGCGAGGTCGCTTACCGCGTGCGCGCCAGCTTCCGGGTCCTGTTGTGATCAGCGCCTTGATCGGCTCCAGCAAGCCCGCGGCGGACATTCGCAGGATCTGGCGTGACGTGGCGATATAGAGCTGCCCGCTCGGACTGAAGGCAATCGCCTGCACGGTGCCGAGGTGGGCCGACTGCGCCGGCGTGCCCGGCAAAACGCGACCGCTTGAGAGCCCGTCCCCGACCGCGGCATAGATGATCCCGTTCCCGTCGATCGCACGAACCCGCCCACCGTCGGCAATGTAGAGATCTCCATCCGGAGCGAATGCAATGTCCGAGACACTGGAGAGTTGCGCTTTGACAGCAGGACCACCGTCCCCGCTGAATCCTGAGCTGCCATTGCCCGCCACGTCATAGAACTGTCCGCTGGCCAGCCTGGCGATGACCCGATGCTGAGACGCATCGACCACGTAGAGCAGGTTTGACTGGCTCACTGCCAGCGGCCCCGGAGAGTGCAGAGCTACCGAGCTGCCAAGGGGAATGGTTGCGGGGCGAGGGGCACCGATCCGCGAGGGTGGGGGCGTAGGGTGAGTCGTGGGAAACGAGCCCGATGTCGCCACCACAAGCCCGGCCACGGCGATGACCGAAAAGGAAAAAAGCGCTGAGCCAGGCCAATCTCCGGCGCCGCTGTCGCCGCTGAGCCTCCCGAATGACCAGCTCCGGTTCAGCGAGATCCGGCGACCTCGGGGGCGGTGTGAGTGTCTCCGGCATATGGTGACAATATGCTTGTCACTATGCAACCTGTCAAGCGCGAGGACCTGCGAGATCTCCAACTGCACGAGCAGGTGGCTGCCGAGATCCGCCGAGACATCGCCAACGGCGATGTCCGTCCCGGCGAACGGCTCCCGCCAGCTCGTGACATGGCTGCGGTGTTGGGTGTCCACACGAATACGGTGTTCCGAGCCTTGCGCGTGCTGCGTGACGAGGGGGTGCTCGAGTTCCGCCGCGGTCGAGGTGTCACGGTTTCGGGTGAGCCCGAGCGAGGACTCATTCAGGCACAAGCACATGAGCTGCTTATGCAGGCGCGCCGCTTTGGAATGCGCCGAGAGGATGTGGTCTCGATTATCGAGAGTTTTCCGAGTTAGGTCTGAGGAATCGCTCCCAGTCCCGGCGTTATATATGTGATCCACAGGTCCTGGGCTGTGTCCTATGGAAGCACACTCACTGGGCGTCGGCGACTCCTTCGATGAGGCCCTCGAAGAGGTCGCTCCGGTCGCTCTGACCTCGCTCGCCGGCGTGCTTTCGCTGGCGCTTCAAGATGGTGAGGAACTGCGGACCGGTGTCGAAGAATCCACACCGCTCACAGACGCTCTCGAAGGAGCAGCCGAGAAGGGCCGGTCTCGTGCAGTGACCGTTAGCAAGGAGCCGACGGTGATCGCTGACCGACGGCGTGCTCGAGCTCGGAGCCCGAAAGAGGAGGGGCGGCGCCGGAGAGTCCGTAGTACTGGGCTTCGACCGCCTCGGTCACCTTGAAGTAGGCGTCGGCGACGGTGTCATCGGAGATGCGGGCATAGATCAGCGTCATGTCCATGGAGCGGTGCCCGAGCAAGGCGGCGATGGCCTCGAGGCTCATGCCCCGGTTGATCGACTGGGTGGCGAGCGTGTGGCGCAGCTGGTGGGGATGGACGTGGCCCACACCGGCCCGCTTGGCCACGCTGGCCACGTAGCGGTGGATGGTGCGCCGGTCGAAGGGACGACCGTCGTCACGCTCGAGGAGGTGACCCGAGGCGAGGGTCCGCGCATGGCCCGGTACTCACCGATCAGATCGACCAGCATCGGGTGCAGCGGCACGTGGCGGTCGTTGTGCAGCTTGCCGATGGGGATGCGCAGACGATGGCCGTCTCCTTTGTGGATCATGGCGTCGTCTTCGAGCCCGGCGAGCTCGCCGACGCGCATGCCGGTGCGGGCCAACAATTCGACCATGAGCCGACGGCGCAGGTTGGGGTCCTCGGCCAGGGCGGCCATGAACTTGGCGGCCGTCGGATCGTCCAAGAACTTTGGCAGCGGCTCGTCGAGGGCAGGGAAGTCGCTCATGTAGATGAACAGGCGAGCCGGGGCGTCGTCGTAGTCCCACTCCATGATGCGCTCGAAGAAGGTGCGCACCGTGCTGAGCCGGTGCCGGATGGTCATGGTGGCGAGCGGCTTGCCGGTGTTGCCTCGACGCTCGACCAGCCAACGCTTGAAGTCCTCGATGTGTGGTCGTCCGATGGCAGCCACCGAGACACAGGTCGGATCGGCCCCGGTCACCTGGTGGGCGAAGAACCGCAGTGCCAGCTCGGCTGCCGTCACGGTGCCCGGTCGGGCCGAGACCTCGAGTTGGTCCAGGTAGGAGGCCATGGTGGCCACCATGACCGGGGCCCGGGCCGCGATCTCGGCCCAGGTCACTTCGGGCGTGCCGCCGCCCCGACGACGGACCTCGAAGGGCAGTTCTCGGGCCAGTGCGTTCATTGGGCCACCCCCACGAGAGCCTGAGCCTCGATCACTTCTGAGGCCCGGCGGTACTCCTCGGCCAGCCACTCCACGTCGAGGTGCAGATAGATCCGTGTCGAGGTGATGGAGCGGTGTCCGGCCTGGGCCTGGATGGCCTCGATGGCCATGCCGGCTTCGCGCAGTCTGGTGAAGCAGGTGTGGCGCAGCTCGTGGCAGGTGCCGTGGGACAGTTCAGCGCGCAGCCGGGCGTCTCGGATGATCTGCTGCAGTCCCGGCATCGAGAACGGCCGGCCACGCCGTCGGCCTTTGAGGGCGACGAAGAGCGCATCGCTCGTCGTCTCGGGACGTTCGTGGTCCATGTAGCGAGCCACAGTGGAGAAGAAGGTCGCCGACAGCGGCACCAATCGTTCGTGGCCGCCCTTGCCCTCTCTGATGAGCACCCGCCACTCGCCGAGGCGCAGGTCGCCCAGGCGAAGACCGAGCACCTCGCAGCGCCGCAGACCGCCGAGCACCATGGCCTGGGTCATGGCCCTGTCCGCGTTCGCTGCGCAGCGCCCCCATGAGCGCGTCGACCTCATCAGGGTCGAGAATCCGGGGCAGCCGGCGCACGCCGCGCACCAGTGGGAGGCCACGACCGCCCCGAGAGCGGCTCTGACGCGGCCGCGATCCACGGGGCACCGGGTTGGCTGACACGCTTACGTCGTCGCGGGTGATCAGGTAGCCGTAGAAGCTCGAGACCGCCGCCAGACGGCGCTTGATCGTCGCCGCCGAGAGACCCGCTGATCCGTCGGCGATGCGCACCACGTTCTCGGACCCGGGCTGGGGACGGCGCTGCGCGGTGACGAAGGCCATCACGTCCTTGGGCCGCACCTCGAGCGGGTCCTTCTTCACCACGCTGAAGAACACACTCAGGTCGTGGGCGTAGGCCCGGACCGTGTTCGGACGGGCCCGACCGACCACGAACTCCAAGAACTCGTCGATCAGCTGATGGCCGATCCGATAGACCGCGTTCACCGTCGGGACGGACGTCCCACTCGAATGACGGATTCCACTTCACCGCACACCTCCTGGTTGGGTTTGCACCCGAGGAGGATCCCCCGGATGCCTATCCCAGGAGGTGGATCACATGTATAAC